>NZ_DATGOP010000031.1:0-29822 GCF_035305885.1 Pseudonocardia sp. | reverse complement strand
GCGTCCCCGGTGTGCCCGGTGACGAGGGCGAGGAGCGCGTCCGTGCGGCGCGATGCCGTTGGTGACCAGTCCGGGTTCCCGTTCGCCGCTCGGCGGCCTCCGGGTCGGCCACCCTGGTGTTGGGCAAGTGGGAGGTGCCGTCGGCGAGCTGCTGCGCGATCCGCACCAGGGCGGAGGTGTCGTCGCCGATGGCGCGGCCGATCGCCCGTACCGTGGAGTAGGACCTCGCGGCGCCGCCAGGAGGCCCACCCGACGGCCGCCCGCGGCTCAGGCCTCCCGCTCCGGCCGCAGCCACACCGTCCACCGCTCCACCGCGACGTACCCCAGGTGCTCGTAGACGGGGCGGCCTTCGTCGCTGGCGAGGAGAACGGCGGGCTGCGCGGGGTTGGCGAGCGTGGCCGCCCAGGTCACGGCGGTCGCCGTGCCGCGCCCGCGGGCCGCGGGGAGGGTGGCGACGTACTCGACGATCGTGACGCCGGCGTGCTGGTGCGCGGCCGCCACGGCGGCGGGTTCGCCGTCGACGCGGGCGAGCCACACCCGGGTGTCCTGCCGCAGCAGCGACGGGTGGAGCACGTCGCCCGGCTCGACGCCGGGGAGCGGGTAGCCCTCGACGAGCACCCGCTCGGCCACAGCGAGCTCCTCGGCGTCGTGGACCTCGCGCACCTCGACCGCCGGCGGCGGTTGGGCCGCCGACCCGCGCCCGGGAAGCCGCGCCATGAGCGGCGGGTGCCCGACCAGGCCGAGCCCGTGCGCGCGCAGGTCCGGGGTGGGCCAGGCGCTCACCAGCAGGTAGGGCACGTGCGGCGGGAACAGGGTGCCGATCTCGGCGAGGACCTCGCCCGGGTCGGTCAGCGGCTGCCGGAGCACGACGGGGTTGGTCAGCGCCCCGCGGTCGCCGATCCAGCCGGCGGCCCACCGCGGGCCGGTGCGCGCGGGGCGCCCGGCGGCCGCCGCGACGGTCGTCGACCACGACGCGTGGACGAGCACGGCCTGCCGGACCAGGGTGTCCTCGGCCGGAGCGTCGGGCTCCCAGCCGGTGGCGAGGTGCTGGTCCTCGGGCGGGAGGATCGAGGTGCTCACGCGAGGAGGAGTCGCGGGCGCGGCCCCCGGCGCTACGCGGCCGCGGCTCCTCAGCCGGCGGCGGCCGTCTCCGCGAGCCGAGCGCGCCGCTGCGCCGCCATCCGGACGGGCGCGTTCGCGGCGCCGTACCCGTCGTAGCCCCCGATGCGCTGGACGACCTCGAAGAAGACGCGCCCGCCGAGCACCTCGGTGTAGAGGTGCAGGAACCTCCCGGTGGCGGTCTCGTCGTAGAACAGCCCGAGCTCGCGCATCGCGGCGAGCTGCGCCGGGTCGAGGTCGAAGCGGGCGTCGAGGTCGTCGTAGTAGTTGCCGGGGACGGTGAGCAGCGGCGCGCCTGCGTCGCGCAGGGCGCGGGCGGTGGCGACGATGTCGTCGGTCCGGAACGCGACGTGCTGCGGCGCGGGCACCCGGGGCGCCCACCCGCCGCGGCGCAGCAGCGAGGCCGTCAACGTCAGCCGCAGCGTCCGGTCGGCGTTGGTCACGGCCCGGTCGCGGATCAGGCCGAACGGCGCGGGGATCTCGGTGACGTCGTCCGGGCCGAGTCCGAGGACCTCCCGGTAGAACAGCGCGGCCTCGTCGAAGGAGTCGAACGGCTGGGTCAGCCCGACGTGGTCGACGCCCGCGAGCCCGGTGCCGCCGCCGCTCGGGGTGCCGGTCGGGAGGAAGTCGGCGGGCCAGCCGTCGGGGACCGTGCGGGTGAAGAAGACCTGGGTCCCGTCGGGTGCGGCGACGGCGGCGAGCTCCGCCTCGGCCGCCCCGCGGGTGCGGGGGAGCAGCGGCGCGAGCAGCGACGTGGCGCGCTCGGCCGAGCGGCCCGGGTCCTCGCTCTCCAGCCCGAGCGCGGCCACCTCGGCGACCCCGGTCGCCGCGGGCCGCACGACCGACGCGTTGACGAGCACCCGCGCGCCGCCCTGCTCCCACAGCTGGACCGGCTTGCTGCGGTGCTGGCCGGTGTGCGCGAACCCGAGGCGGGCCAGCACGTCGCCGACCAGCGGGCCGGAGACCCCGTCGACGGAGAGCTCGACGAAGGAGTACCCGGTGAGCCGGGGCGCCGCCGGGCGGGCCGGCAGCCCGAGGTCGGGGCGGGCGGCCGCCACCTGGTCCTCGAGCCACAGCAGGGAGCGCATGGCGTCGACGGCGGTGCGGCCGGGGTCGGCCTGCCGGAACACGTCGTTGAAGACCTCCAGCGACAGCGGCCCGTCGTAGCCGGCGTCGAGGACGTGCACGAGGAAGCCGGGCAGGTCGAACGCGCCCTGGCCGGGGAAGAGGCGGTGGTGGCGGCTCCACTGGAGCACGTCCATCTCCAGGTGCGGGGCGTCGGCGAGCTGGAGGAAGAAGATCCGGCCCCGGTCCACGGCGGCGAAGCCGGCGGGGTCCCCGCCGCGGGAGAGCACGTGGAAGCTGTCCAGGCAGAGCCCGAGCGCCGGGTGGTCGGCGCGGCGGACGACGTCCCACGAGGCGTCCCAGGTGGAGACGTGCCTGCCCCACGCGAGCGCCTCGTAGGCGATCCGCAGCCCGCGCTCGGCGGCGCGGTCCGCGGCCGCGGCCAGCTGCTCGGCCAGCTGCCCGCGGTCGGCGACGGCGTCGGGCGCGACCGAGGAGCACACGAGCACCGTGGACGTCCCCAGCTGCGCCATGACGTCGAACTTGCGCTCGATGCGGCGCAGGTTGCGCGCGAAGCGGTCGGGGTCGGTGGAGTCGAGGTCGCGGAAGGGCTGGTAGAGGTCGATGCTCAGGCCGAGGTCGGCGCAGCGGGCGGCGAGCTCGGCAGGCGACCACGGCGAGGCGATCAGGTCGGGCTCGAAGACCTCGATCCCGTCGAAGCCGGCCGCCGCGGCGGCGCCGACCTTGTCCTCGAGCGTGCCGGACAGGCAGACCGTCGCGATGGAGCGGCGGGGGGTCGTCATCGGGACCTCCGTGGGTCGGGTCGCTGGTCGGCGCTGGGCCCCGTCGAGTCCCGGATGACCAGCTGCGAGGGCAGGACGATCTGCGGCGTCGGCCCCTGGCCGCGCGGGTGGCCGAGCGACTCCAGCAGGACCTCCACCGCCGCGCGGCCCACGTTGGAGTGGGCGCCGCCGAGCGTGGTGAGCGTGGGCGTGCACAGCTCGGCGGCGAAGATGTCGTCGAAGCCGACCACGCTGACGTCGGTGGGCACCCGGATCGACCGGTCCGCGAGCCGCCGCAGGACGCCGATGGCGAGCAGGTCGTTGTGGGCGACGAGCGCGGTGGCGCCGGTCCGGATCGCGGCGTCGGCCGCGGCGCCGCCGCTCGCCACCGTCGGGGTGTACGGGCCGGTCCGCACCGCGCTCATCCCGGCCTCGGCCGCGGCGTCGCGCAGCGCCGCCCACCGGCTCACGGCCATCCAGGAGTTGGTGGGTCCGGCGAGGTAGGCGAGGGAGGTGTGCCCGAGCGAGGCCAGGTGGGCGACGATCTGCCGGCAGCCCTCCCACGGCTCGAGGACCACGCTGGCGATGCCCTCGACCTGCCGGTTGACGAGGACGACCGGCTGCCCCGCCGCCAGCTCGACGAGCTTGTCGTCCGGTTGCCGGCTCGCGGCGAGCAGGAACCCGTCGACGGAGCGCGCGAGGCGGCGGACCTGCTCGAGCTCCATCCGGGTCGACTCCTCGGCGTTGACGAGCACGAGCGTGTAGGCGGCGGCCTTGGCCCGCATCTCCGCGCCGCGGATCAGCTCGAAGAAGTGCGGGTTGGTGATGTCGGAGACGACCATCGCGATCGTCTGCGTGCGGTTCGAGGTCAGCGCCCTGGCGTGCGGGTTCGGCTGGTAGCCGAGCTCGCGCGCCGCTTGCAGCACCCGCTCCCTCGTCGCCTCCGCGATGCGGCCGGGCTTGGTGAACACGCGCGACACCGTGGAGGTGGCGACGCCCGCGACGCGCGCGACGTCGTAGATGGTCGGGTTCCCCACGCGCACATCACACTCCGACAACGAGCGCTTTGGCAACACTTGGCAACCGCTTGCCAAGTCGGCGGGCCGCCCTTACGGTCCTGCCAACCGAGACCGCTGGCACCGATGCCGGGAGGGTGGCCGATGGGCCGGGACGTGGGTCGAGATGGCTGAGGGCGCCGATGTCTGATAGCGCTGGGGCGCCCACGCGGTGGGCGCGGGTGGTGACGCTCGTGACGCGGGTGGAGCTGGCCATCGGCGCCGCCGCCCTCGTGGTCGTCTTCCTGCTGGTGCTGGTGCAGGCCGCGCAGCGCTACCTGCCGGTGTCCGGCTGGCCGTGGACCGGGGAGCTCGCGCGCTTCGCCCTCGTGTGGCTCACCGTCAGCGTGGCCGGCGTGCTGGTGACGACCGACTCGCACATCGCCCTCCAACTCGTCGACGGCATCAAGAACCCCGCGGTCCTGCGGGCGGTGCGGGTCGTCGCCGCGCTGGTCGTCGCCCTCGTCGGGGCGGCGTTCGCGGTGGAGGCCTGGGACCTGATGGCGTCCCAGGGACGCCTGAAGTCGCCGTCGCTGCGGATGCCGCTCACCTGGCTCTACTTCTTCCCGTTCCTCGGGTTCGCGAGCACCGCGGTGCGCGGGGTCGCGGCCGCGATCGGGTTCGCCCGGTCGCCGAAGCCGCCGCGGGCCACACCGGGCGAGGTGGCGGCGTGAGCCTGTTGCTGCTGAGCCTCGGGATCGTCGGGCTGCTCGCACTGCGCGTCCCGGTCGCGTTCGCGTTCCTCGGGCCGGGGCTGGTCTACATGCTCGCGATCGGCCAGTCGGTCGGCATGAGCCTGCGGCTGATCGTCAACGCCACCGCGAGCTTCCCGCTGCTGGCCGTGCCGCTGTTCGTGCTGCTGGGCGTCCTCGCCAACCGCGCCGGGATCGCCGACATGCTCGTCGACTTCGCCCTCGCCGTGCTCGGGCGGGTGCGTGGCGGGCTCGGCTACGTCAGCGTGGGGGTGAGCCTCGGGTTCTCGTGGATGAGCGGGTCCGCCGTCGCCGACGCCGCGGCGCTGGGCAAGGTCCAGATCCCGGCCATGCTCCGCAACGGCTACCCGTTGCGGTTCGGCGTCGGCGTCACCGGGGCGGCGGCGCTGATCGCGCCCGTCATGCCGCCGAGCATCCCGGCGGTGATCTTCGCGGGGCTCGCGGCCGTGTCGACCGGCGCCCTGTTCGCGGCCTCGGTCATCCCGGCGCTGCTGATGGCGGCGGGACTGTGCGTCGCGGTGTTCGTCCAGGTGCGCCGCCAGCCCGACCTCGAGCGCACCGAGTTCTCGCTCGAGCGGGTGCTCGAGACGGGCCGGCGCGTGATCGCACCGCTGGGCGCCCCGGTGATCATCCTCGGTGGCATCCTCTCCGGCGCCTTCACCCCGACCGAGGCCGCCGCCGTCGGGGCCGCCTACATGCTCCTGCTCGGCTTCGCGTACCGGACGCTGCGCGTGCGGGACCTTCCGGGGGTGCTGGTCGAGACCGTGGTGACCACGGCGGCGATCATGCTGATCGTCGCGTCCGCGGCGCTGCTCGGCTTCATCCTGGCGCGGGAGCGCGTGCCGCAGCTGCTCGCCGAGAGCATCTTCGGGTTCACCGGCGACGCGACGACGTTCCTGGTGATCACGGCGGTGCTGATGCTCGTCCTCGGCACGGTCGTGGACGCCACCGCGGCGCTCGTGCTGGTGGTGCCGATCCTGCTGCCGATCAGCGCCGGGTTCGGCGTCGACCCGATCGTGCTCGGCGTCCTGATGATCGTCACCCTGATGATCGGGCTGCTCACCCCGCCCGTCGGGACCGTGCTCTACGTGCTGAGCTCCGTCGCGCAGACGAAGGTGAGCGAGGTGTTCCGGGGCTCGGTGCCCTTCGTCGTGCCGTTCCTGGTGATCGTCGCCCTGATCATCGCCTTCCCGGACGCGGTCCTCTGGTTGCCGAAGGCGTTGGGGCTGTGAGCGGGCGGCCGAAGCAGCGTTCCTACCTGGTCGGGCTGCTCGGCCAGGGCATCGGCCCGTCGCTCTCGCCCGAGCTGCACGAGCGGGAGGGCGAACGGCAGGGGCTCCGCTACACCTACAAGGCGGTCGAGCTGCCCGACTCCCGGCTCGACCGCGAGCAGCTGCGCGACCTGCTCGCCCACGCGGTCGAGCTGGGCTTCGACGGGCTGAACGTCACCCACCCGGTCAAGCAGGTCATGGCGACGCTCGTCGACGAGCTGGCCCCGGAGGCGGCCGCCATCGGCGCGATCAACACGATCCTGGTGCACGACGGCGCCACCCGCGGCCACAACACCGACGTCACCGGCTTCGCGGCGGCGGTCGCCGACGGGCTCGCGGGCGCCGCGCTCGACCGGGTCGTGCTGATCGGGGCAGGCGGGGCGGGCACCGCCGTGGCCCACGCGCTCGCCGGGCTGGGCGTGCCGGCGCTGTCGGTCGTCGACACCGAACCCGACCGCGCGCAGGCGCTCGCCCGGTCCGTGCGGCGCCGGTGGGACGTCGAGCTCGACACCAGCACGCCCGCCGAGCTGCCGCGGCTCCTGCGCGCCGCGTCCGGGCTGGTGAACGCCACGCCCGTGGGGATGGCCGCCCACCCCGGTACACCGGTCGACCCCGCGCTCCTGCACGACGGGCTCTGGGTCGCCGACATCGTCTACCGGCCGCTCATCACCGAGCTGGTGCGGGAGGCGACCGCGCGCGGCTGTCGGGTGCTGACCGGGGCCGGGATGGCGGTCAACCAGGCCGCCGACTCCTTCGAGCTGATCACCGGGAGGCGGGCGGACCGGGCAGCCATGTTCTCCGACTTCGACGAGCTCGTCGCCGACGAGATCGGCGCGGCCAACCCACGAAGGGAATGACCATGTCCACGCAGCAACGACGCCGTGTGCTCCTCGCGATCCTCACCGTCCCGCTGGTGCTCGCCTCGGCCTGCGGCGGAGGAGGTGGCGAATCCGGCGGGGGCGGGGGAGACGGCGGGACCGTCGAGCTGACGCTCGCCCACAGCTACACCGAGCAGCAGCCCCAGCACCGCTGCGGCGCCCAGGTCATCGCCGACGAGGTCGCGGCCGCGAACGTGGGCCTCACCATCCAGGTCTTCCCGGCGAGCCAGCTCGGTGGCGACGCCGACCGCATCCAGTCGGTGATCTCCGGCGACATCGACATGGACATCCAGGGCGCCTCCGCGCTGGGCGCGGTCCACGAGCCGATGAGCGTCGTCGACGCCGCGTACGCCTTCGACGACGGCGAGCACCTCGCCCGTTTCTTCGCAAGCGACGCGTCCAAGGAGCTGACCGACGGTTTCGCCGAGGCCACCGGGGTGACCGTCCTGGGGGCGTGGTCGGCGGGCGCTCGGCACTTCACCGCCAACCAGCCGATCCGCACCCCCGAGGACCTCGCGAACCTCCGCATGCGCTTCCCCAACTCTCCGCAGTTCCTCATGAACGCCGCGGCGCTGGGCGCCAACGCCACCGAGGTCGCCTACGAGGAGCTGTACCTCGCGCTGCAGCAGGGGATCGTCGACGGCCAGGAGAACCCGATCGTCAACATCGCCTCGCAGAACCTCGGCGAGGTGCAGGACTACCTCAGCCTGTCCGGCCACCAGGAGAACTCGAACCTGATCCTGGTCGGGCCGCGGTGGAACGAGCTGAGCCCGCCGCAGCAGGAGGCGCTGTCGAAGGCGGTCGAGAAGGCGGTCGCGCAGGTGCCGGGGTGCGTCGAGGAGGACGAGGCGCGGCTGCTCGAGGAGTGGCGCTCCAGCGGTGAGTTCCAGATCGTCGAGGACGTCGACGTGGCCGCGTTCCGGGCCAAGGTGGAGCCGTACCTGCGCGCCAACCTGAGCCCCGAGCAGCTCGCCGTCTACGAGGCGATCCGCGGATCGGCGGCATGACGCTCGTCCCGACGTTCCGCGGGCCGGTCGGGCCCGCGGAGCTCGGGCCGACGCTGATCCACGAGCACGTCTTCGTCGGCCACCCCGAGCTCGACCTCAACCACCCGCACCCGGAGTGGGACCCCGACGCGGCCGTCGAGCAGGCGGTCACCGCGCTGACCCGGCTCCACGAACTCGGCATCCGCACGGTCGTCGACCTGACCGTGCTCGGCCTGGGCCGCGACGTCGCCCGCCTCGCCCGGGTCGCCGAGCGCGTCCCGGTGCACCTGGTCGCCGCCACCGGCTACTACACCTCGAACGTGCTGCCGCCGTTCTTCCGCACCCACGGCCCGGGCCGGCTCGTCGACGGGCCCGACCCGCTCGTGGAGTACTTCGTGCGGGACATCGAGGAGGGGATCGCCGGCACCGGCGTCCGGGCGGGGATGATCAAGGTCGTCACCGACGAGGAGGGGTTCACCGACGACGTCGCGCGGGTCTTCACCGCAGCCGCCGCGGCCCACCGGCGCACCGGCGTCACCGTGACCACGCACAGCCGCCCGGACCTGCGCAACGGGCTCGAGCAGCTGGCGTTCCTGCGGGAGCGGGGCGTGCCGCCCGAGCGGGTCGTCATCGGGCACTCCGGCGACACCGACGACCTCGACCACCTGCGCGAGCTGATGGACGAGGGCGCCACGATCGGCATGGACCGGTTCGGGATGGAACACGTCCTGCCCGACGACCGCCGCGTCGCCACCGTCCTCGCGCTGCTGCGGCTCGGCTACGCGGACCGGATGGTGCTGTCCCACGACGCGGCGTGCTTCAGCCGGATGACGCCGCCGTCCTGGCGCGCGGTGCACGCGCCGCACTGGCACTACGAGAACATCCCCCGCCGCGTGCTGCCGATGCTGCGCGCCGGCGGGGCGACCGAGGCCGACATCCACCAGATGCTCGTGGCGAACCCGGCCCGGCTGCTGGCACCGGCCGAGCAGCTCGACGATCGCGGGCGTCCGCGCGTTCCGCACACCGGCCCCCCGCCTTCAGGAATGTGGCTTTCCTGAAGCCCAGCTTCGTGAATGTGGCTTTCCTGAACTTCACGCGGCGGCCGATGTGGCCGGTGCCCAGCCGAGTTCCGGTGCCAGCCTGGTGGCGATGTCGGTGAGGATCTGCTCGTAGTCCTCGGGCTGGAAGGTGAACGGCAGGGCGAACACGACCTCGTCGACCGCCTGGTAGCCGGCGTGGGCCCGCAGCTGCTCGGCGATCTCGGCGCTCGTGCCCACCAGGTCGCGGGCGAACAGCATGCCGGCCGGGCCCTGCGGGGCCGCGGTGCGCGGGGTGCGGGCGGCGGCGTAGGCGACGTAGCGCTCCCGCTGCTCCGGTGTGGCGCTGTCGGTCGGGACGACGACCAGGCCCTGCGACACCCGGCCGGTGGGGTTCTCCGTGCGGAAGGCGTCGATCTGCCGGCGCTGGATCGCCGCGAACCCGTCGGTGGACCCCTCGGCGCGGACGACGCTGCTGGTCAGCAGGTTCATGCCGAGCTTGCCGGCGCGCCGGGCCGAGCCGAGGCTCGCCGCGCCGTACCAGAGCCGGGACCGCAGCCCGGGCGAGTGCGGCTGCACCCGGTCGGAGAACGTTTCGAAGCCCTCGGTGCCGCTCCACCCGGTGACCGGCTCCCCGGCGACGGCGCGCAGGAACCGGCCGAGCCGCTCGTCGCCGAAGTCCTCGACGTCGGCCGAGTGCGGGTACAGCGCGTCGCGCACCAGGTCGTAGTGCATCGGCGGACCGACGCTCACCCCCGGGTTGAGCCGGCCCCCCGACAGCACGTCCACCGTGGCGAGGTCCTCGGCGAGCCGCAGCGGGTTCTCCCAACCCAGCGGGATCACCGCCGTGCCCAGCTCGATCCGCGATGTGCGCTGGCTCGCTGCGGCGAGCACCGCCACCGGCGAGGAGATCCCGAACTGCAGGTGCCGGTGACGCACCCAGGCGCTGTCGAACCCGAGCCGTTCGCCCAGCTCGATCATCCGCAACGTGGTCTCGTGACCGGCCGCGGGATCGGCCTCGTCGAACAGCCCGATGGTGAGGAAGCCCAGCTTGCGCAGGCGTGACATGGTGGAGGGAGCCTCTCGGGGGAGTGGGACGGGGACGCGGATCAGCGGGTGCGACAGCCTGCGCTGCTGACGCGCTCGAGATCGATGTGCCGACGGCGCACCAGATCCCGTCCGTCCATGTGCGTGCATCCCTCCCGGCGGGCCGCTGCGGCCCGGCGTCCAGGGTGGGTGCGGCGCGGCGTGCCGGTCAAGCGGCTTCGTCGTGTCCGCGCTCACGGCGTCCCGCTCTCGCCGTGGGAGGGATGACCGGGCGTCGATCCCCGATGCGACCCTCGACACCCCACTGGAGCCCCGAGCCGACTAATTAATACAGTCTAACTGTGGAAAAAGGGGTTGGCGCCGTTGCGGCGGGCGCGGCACCGCACGGGAACGCGGCACGTGGCGGGCACCGGCCGCTGGTCCCGGTGCTGCTGCTCCCGGCCGCGATCGCGATGCTCGCCGGCCTGGACGCGGCGCTGGTGCTGCTCGGGCTGCCCGCGCCGGTCACCGGTGAGCGGCTGGCGGCGGCGCACGGGATGCTGCTCGTGCTCGGGTTCGTCGGTGCGCTGATCGCGCTGGAGCGGGCCGTCGCGTGGGGCCGTCCGGCCGGGTTCGCCGCGCCCGCCCTGCTGGGGCTGGGCGGCCTGCTGCTGATCTCCCCGGCGCCCCTGCCCGCCGCGCAGGGCGCGCTGCTGTGCGGGGCGGCGGCCCTGGTCGGGATCTACGTGCCGCTCTGGCGTCGGCAGCGGGACGTCGCGGTGCTCGCGCAGGCGCTCGGGGCGGTGCTCGCCGTGGGTGCTGCGATCCTCTGGTGGGGCGGCGTGCCGGTCGCGGTGGTGGTGCCGTGGTTGGTCGGGTTCCTCGTGCTGACCATCGCCGGTGAGCGGGTCGAGCTCGCGCGGGTGGCGATGGGCCCGGACGCCGACGGCCCCCTGGTGGGCCTGGCCGGGGGAGTGGTGGCCGGGGTGGTATCGGCGCTGCTGTGGCCGGCCGTCGGCTTCGCCCTGCTCGGGGCGGCGCTGCTGACCGTGGTCGGCTGGCTCGCGGCGCACGACGTCGCCCGCCGCACCGTCCGCGCGACCGGACAGGCCCGGTTCGCGGCCTGCGCGATCCTCGCGGGCTACCTCTGGCTCGCCGTCGCCGCCGCCACCTGGCTACTGGGCGGGCCCGCCCTCGACGGCCCCCGCTACGACGTGGTCGTCCACTCCGTGTTCCTCGGCTTCACCCTCTCGATGATCATGGCGCACGCGCCCGTGATCCTGCCCGCCGTCCTGCGGGTGCCCGTGCGGTACCACCCGGCCCTGTTCGTCCCGGTCGCGTTGTTGCAGCTGTCGCTGGTGGGCCGGCTCGCGCTCGGCGACGGCCTCGGCGTCCGGGCGGCGTGGCAGGTCGGCGGCGCGCTGAACGTCGCCGCCGTGCTGCTGTTCCTGGTCCTGGCCGCGGCGTCGGCCATCGGCGCGGCGCGGAGCGCGCGGTGAGCGCGGCCCCGTCCCGCGGCTTCTGGCCGCTGCGCGACCTGCCCGTGGTGGGCTGGCTGCTGGCGGTCGTCGTGGTCGCGCTGGCCCACCCGTTCGTGCCGGCCCCGCGCTGGCTGATGATCCACCTGCTGCTGCTCGGCGCGATCACCCACGCGATCCTCGTGTGGAGCCGCTACTTCGCCGACGCCCTCCTGCACACCGCTCCCGGGCCGGACGACCGGCGCGTGCAGGGCCGGCGGCTGCTGCTGCTCAACGCCGGCGTGCTCACGGTCGTCACGGGCGTGCTGGGCGGCGCCTGGTCGGTGACCCTCACCGGTGCGAGCGCCGTCGCGGCCGCGGTGATCTGGCACGGGCTGGCGCTGGTGCGGCAGCTGCGCCGCGCGTTGCCGTCCCGGTTCGGCGTGACGGTGCGCTACTACGTGGCGGCCGCGTGCCTGCTGCCGGTTGGCGCCGGCCTCGGCGCGACCCTGGCCCGGGATCCCTCCGGCCCGTGGCACGACCGGCTGGTGCTCGCCCACGCGTTCGTCAACGTGCTCGGCTGGATGGGGCTGACCGTCGTCGGCACGCTGGTCACGCTGTGGCCGACGATGCTGCGGACCCGGATCGCGGACGGCGCGGAGCAGGCGGCGGGCCGGGCGCTGCCGGTGCTGGTGGCGTCGATCCTGCTCGCGGCCGGGGCCGCGCTCGCCGGGTCGGCGCCGGCCGTGGCGCTCGGGCTGGTGGGCTACCTCGGCGGCCTCGCCGTCGTGGCCCGGCCGTCGCTGGCCGCGACCCGGGGCGCGGTGTCGTGGTCGTACGCCACCTGGTCGGTCCTGGCCGCGATGCTGTGGCTGGGCGGCGCCCTGGCCGCGCTCGCGGTCGGGGTGATCACGTCCCCGACCTGGGCGGAGACGGCCGGGTGGTTCGGGTGGCTCAGCCCCTACCTGGCGGCGGGCTTCGGCGCCCAGGTCCTGATCGGCGCGCTGTCCTACCTGGTGCCGGTCGCCCTCGGCGGCGGGCCGGGACCCGTGCGCGCCGCCACCGCCGTGATGGAACGGGGCAGCCCGCTGCGGATCGCGGTGATCAACGCCGGGCTGCTGGTGTGCGTGCTCCCGGTGCCGAGCGCGGTCCGGGTGCCGGCCTCGGTGCTGGTGCTCGCCGGCCTGGCGTCCTTCCTCGCGCTGGTGTTCCCGGCGATCCGCGCCTCCCGGCGGGCGAAACGCGCACCGGTCGCCGAGCCCGTCGTCTGGCGCGCCGCGGACCGACCGCGGGGGCAGGTGACCGGCCTGGCCGCGGTCGGCGTCGCCGCCGTGGTGCTGGCGGTCGCCGCCGGCGCCGCGTTCGACCCCACCACGCTCGTCGCGGCCGCGGCCTCCTCACCGGCGACCTCGCAGCCGCCCGCGGTCACCCCCACCGGCGAGACCACCACGGTGGCGGTGACGGCCCGCGACATGCGCTTCACCCCCGCGACCATCGAGGTCCCCGCCGGCAACCGGCTGGTGATCGACGTGACCAACGCCGACCCGGCGAACGTGCACGACCTCGTGCTCGAGACGGGCCACCACAGCGGGCGCCTGACCCCCGGCGAGTCGGCCCGCATCGACGTGGGCGTGGTCGGGCACGACCTCACCGGCTGGTGCTCGATCGTCGGCCACCGGCAGATGGGCATGGTCCTGCAGATCACCGCGACCGGCGCGCCCACGCCCCCGGGGACCCGCGAACCCGCACCCGAGGCCCAGCGCGTCGACCTCGCCGCCGACCCCGGCTCCACCGCGCACGACCCGACCCTGCCGCCCGCGCCCGAGGAGCGGGTGCACCGGCACACCTTCACCGTCGAGGAGGTCGTCCGCGAGGTGAGCCCGGGCGTGACCCGGACGCTGTGGACCTTCAACGGCACCGCCCCCGGGCCCGTCCTGCACGGCCGCGTCGGCGACGTCTTCGAGATCACGCTGGTCAACAACGCCTCGATCGGGCACTCGATCGATTTCCACGCCGGCGCCCTGGCCCCGGACGGCCCGATGCGCACGATCGCACCCGGCGAGTCGCTCGTCTACCGGTTCACGGCGACCCGCGCCGGGATCTGGATGTACCACTGCTCGTCGATGCCGATGTCCGCGCACATCGCGGCCGGTCTCTTCGGCGCGGTCGTCATCGACCCGCCGGACCTCGCCCCCGCGGACCGCAGCTACGTGCTCGTCCAGTCCGAGCTCTACCCCGGGGCCGAGGGCGAACCGGTCGACATGGGAAAGGTGCAGGCCGAGCGGCCCGACGCCGTGGTCTTCAACGGCCACCCGAACCAGTACGACCACCGCCCGCTACCGGCCCGGCCGGGCGAGCGGGTCCGGATCTGGGTGCTCAACGCCGGCCCCAACCGCGCCACGTCGTTCCACGTCGTCGGGGCCCAGTTCGACACGACCTACAAGGAGGGCGGCTACCTGCTCACCCCCGGGCACGGCGGCAGCCAGAGCCTGGACCTGGCGCCCGCGCAGGGCGGCTTCGTCGAGCTGACCTTCCCCGAACCCGGCCACTACCCGTTCGTCTCCCACGTGATGGTCGACGCCGAGCGCGGCGCGCACGGGGTCGTCGAGGTCACGGGCTGACCGGGTGCGAGGCGACCAGCTCGGTGTCGGCCCCGACCGGGCCCACCTTGGCCGCGCCACCGGGGGACCCGAGCGCCTCGTCGCGGCCGGGCAGCGGCTCGAAGAAGAACCGGGCGTTGTCGGCGAGGTAGGGCTGCAGGTGCTCGGGCAGGTCGTCCTCGTAGTAGATCGCCTCGACCGGGCAGACCGGCTCGCACGCGCCGCAGTCGACGCACTCGTCGGGGTGGATGTAGAGCGCCCGTGCGCCCTCGTAGATGCAGTCGACCGGGCATTCCTCGACGCAGGAGCGGTCCATCACGTCGATGCAGGGCTCGGCGATCACGTAGGTCACGCCCCCACCTCCTCGATCGCAGGGTCTGGAAGGACGATCACACGGCGGCTTCGGCCAGGCGCGCGACGCACAGGTGTGGCTCGACGAACGGGTCGAGCCGTTCGACCCGGACCGGGGCGCGGAGCTCGCCGAGCAGGCCCTGCATGAGCCCGAGGTGGACGGAGCAGACGACCTCCCGGTGCTCCACCGCGGTCTCGCGGAACGGGCAGTGGCGCAGCAGGATCCGCCGAGTCCCCCCGGAGCCGTCCGGCTCCGGAGCGAAACCGATGTCGTCGAGCGTGCGGGTCAGCTGCCCGATCGCGGCGTCGGCGTCGACCCGGCGGAACGGCGGCGGCCGGTCGGCGAGGTAGCTGCCCCAGGCCCGGCCCGCCTGCGCGGCCGCCTTCCCCGGCTCCGGGGTCTCCGCCGCGACGTAGCCGGCGAGGATCTCGGCCAGGAGCCGGTAGCTGCGCTTCCCGACGCGGTCGGCGTCCGGCCGGGCCGAGTAGAGGGCGCGCGGACGGCCCGGCTGGTCGCGTTCCTCGGTGACCCGCTCGACCGCCCCCGCATCGACCAGCGCGTCGAGGTGGAACCGGACCGTGTTGGGGTGCAGGCCCAGGCGCTCGGCCACCTCGTTCACACCCAGCCACGACGCGGCGTCCTGGAGCGCGCCGAGCACGCGCGCCCGGCTCTCGCTCATGGCAGGTGCCGTGCCGGCATCGGTACGCAACAGCTCGCGCCTGCCCATACGAGGATTTTCACATAGTCCTTTGGTAATAACAACTCAGGCGGCGGTGAGGCCGCCGTCGACGACGAGCCGACGCCGGTGGTGTACGAGGCATCGCCGGAGGCGAGGTAGGAGGCGAGGTAGGCGGTGAGGGCGGCGACGTCGACCGCCGCCGGTCCCCGCGATCACGGTGACCTTCCCCTCGAGCCGGCCGCCCAGGTTCCGCTCCTCGCCCCGTGCCCCCGCCCCGCAGTGGTGCGCCACCCGGCCGAGCACCTCGTTGCGTGGAGGTGGCCATGCTGCAATCCGCGCCGGGATCAGCCGGCGGTCTCCCGGACCCAGAGGTCCCAGACCCGATCGACGCTGCGGTCGACGTTCGCGGATGCGAGGCGCGCCTCGTCGCGGTTCAGGTACACCGGCGTTCCCCCGAGCGCGAGCGTCTGCAGCTGGGCCCGCGCGTTCTGCCGCGCGTACACGGCGCGGTAGACGGCCTCCCGCACCGACGACCCGACGACCGACACCCCGTGCCCGCGCATCAGCACGATCGGCGCGTCGCCGAGCGCCGCGCCGAGCGCGTCCCCCAGCGCGGGTGTGTCCACGAGCATCCCGGTGGCCGGGCCGGCGGCGTCGCGGATCTCGAACCGCGGCGCGCCTTGCCCGAGGAACGCGCTGACGTGCAGCAACGGCAGCAGCTCGGTGTCGGTCACGCCGAAGGGGATCAGGTCGGGTGCGTGGCTGTGCACGACCGCGGTGACGTCGGGCCGCGCCCGGTAGATCCCGGAGTGGATGTGCCGTTCCAGGTAGCTGCGTCCGCCGTCGACGGTCTCGCCGGTCGCCACGTCCAGCTCGAGCAGGTCGTCCTCGGTGACCAGTGCCGGTGCGAGGGATCGGGCGAGGATGAACCGGTCCGGGGCGCCGGGCTTGCGCACGCTGACGTGGCCCCAGCCGTCGACGACGCCGTGTCGTGCCAATATGTGGTTGGCGAGGACGAGTTCGGTCCGCGCCGATTCGAACGGGTCTTGTTCGCTGCTCACAGGTACTCCTCGTAGGCCGGCAGGGAACCCGGCCATCGGTCGCTGTCTAGGCTTGATCTTCGTCCGATCCCGCACTCGGAAGGAGCACGTGGTGCCGCGCAACCGTCAGCAGATCCCCCGTGAGGAACGTGCGGGCGACCTGCTGGCCGCCGCCACCGAGCTCTTCCTCACCAAGGGGTACGACGGCACCACGATGGCCGACATCAGCGCGGCCGCGGGTGTGGCCCGGGGCAACGTGTACTGGTACTTCAAGTCCAAGGACGACATCTTCGCCGCGGTCATGGACCGGATGCTCAGCCGGGAGATCCGCACGCTCTCCGAGGAGCTGGCCGGCGCCGACCCGCTGACCCAGCTGGTGCGCGGCCTTTCGGACATGCGCCTGTACCGGCCGTTGCACCAGGCCATGCACGACCGGCTCCCGCACTCCGAGGCCGTCCGCAACGCCCACAACTCCTTCCTCGCCTGGATCGTCGAGAAGGTCGACGAGGTCGTCGCCGAGCACGGCCTCGAGGACGAGGCCGCGGCCGCGCTGGTTCGCGATGTCACGGTCGCCGTGTTCGAGGGGGCGAACGTGCCGAACGAGTGGAACCGGCCCGCGCACGAGATGATCCGGTTCCTCATCGAGTCGATCTTCGAACGCCGGCCGGTGGCGGGGCGCCGCCGCTGATCCGGCGCCGCGGGCGTCACGCCTGCCCGACCGCATCCGGCGGCGCCGCGCCGTCCGTGCCCGTGGCCGCCTGGTCGTGCGCCGCGCCCCGCAGCCGGTCGAGGAGTTCGACCGGGTCGGCGGGGGCCTCCTCGCCGCGCCAGCCGACGTGCCCGTCCGGGCGGACCAGCACGAGCGGTCGCTCGTAGACCCGCGCCGCCTCGGGCTCGTCGAGGTGCACCACCCGCAGGGGCACCCCGAGTTCCCCCGCCGCCGCGACGAGCGGGGACGGCTCGCTCGCCCCGGAGACGACGAGGACGAACCCGCGTCCGAAGCGGTCGAGGATCGAGCCGCCGTCCGGGAGCTCGACGTGCGGTGCGCGGCAGCCGGGCCAGGTCGACGGGACGTAGGCGTCGGGCTCGTCGGGCGGCTCCGGGCTGCCGTCCGGCACGCAGATCGGGGAGCCCGCGTAGCGGTAGCCGAGCTGGACCCCGATGCTGCGGAACTCCCGTCCGCGCAGCCGGCGGATGAGCGCGCCCATCTCCGTGCGGGCGCGCGCGCCCTCGGAGTCCGCGCGGTCGAGCACGGGATCGGGGGCGAGCTGGGCGTCGGAGGTCCAGTTGCTCGACGCCTCGGACACGTTGCGGACCGCGATCGGTCTGCGCTCGGCCTCGTAGCTGTCGAGCAGGGCCGACCCGCCCCAACCCTGCAGGGTCGCGGCGAGCTTCCAACCGAGGTCGACCGCGTCCCCGATGCCGGTGTTCGCGCCGAAACCGCCCTTGGGCCACAGCAGGTGCGCGGCGTCGCCGGCGAGGAACACCCGCCCCTGCCGGTAGCGGCGGGCGACCACGCGGTGCCCGCTCCACGGCTGCGCGGCGAGGATCTCGACGTCGATCGGCGCCCCGACGGCCTCGTGGATCCACGCCACGGCGGCGCTGCGCCCGGGGTCCTCCTTCTGGTCGAGGTAGACCGAGAGCCGCCACTCGTCCACCCCGTTCACGACGGTGATGTAGGGCCGGCGCGTGGACGAGAGGGTCTGGATCTGCGCCGCGGGGCCGCCGGTCCGCTCCCGGAGCAGGTCGAGCAGCGCCGGCGCCCTGAAGTGCACGGCGTAGTTCTGCCCCTGCGCGAACACGCCCTCGAACTCGACGCCGAGGCTGCGCCGCACGCTGCTGCGCCCGCCGTCGCAGCCCACGAGGTACGCGGCGGTGAGCGTCTGCACCTCGCCGCTCGCCACGTCGAGCAGCACCGCGCGCACGCCGTTCTGGTCCTGGTCGAACGACTCCAGCCGGGTGCCGTACCGGATCTCGACCCCGGGCTGGGCCCGGGCCGTCCGTTCGAGGAGGGGGAGGAACTCGAACTTCGACAGGAAGGCGGGGCCCTCCGGGGTGAGCCCGCCGTACTCGCCGGGGGACCGGTTGGTCACGCCGTAGTCGAACTCCGTGAGCACGTGCCCGGTCACCGACGTCGTGAACAGGATGCGGTGCGGGTAGTCCGGAGGCGGCGCGGACCGGCCGCGGGCCTCCTCGGAGCAGCCCCAGCGTCGCAGGTGCTCCATCGTCCTGGAGAAGATCGCCTCCCCCGCCGGGAACGGCACGCGCCCGTCCCCCTGGTCGACGAGGGTCACCGGCACGCCGCGCCAGCCCAGTTCGATCGCCAGCGAGAGCCCGACCGGCCCACCCCCGACGACCAGGACGCGTCCGCGCCCGGCGCCGTCGTTGCGCTCCGCCACGAGCCACCCCTTCCTGCCACGAGGCCTCGTTGCCACCACTGTGACACGCTCTTGAATCTAAGTCAGGCTCGCATCGAAGGAGCTTCCTGGGCAAGACATGGCGATGAACGGCCATCTTCCTCGGATGTCAGCGTGATGTTGACACGAGCGACGCCGCGGCTACAGTTGAACGCGGTCCAAGAGGAGGTGCCGATGGAGACGCTGGCGGATCGGGTGGGCGAGGTTGCGCGGTGCCGGGGGCTCGTCGCCGACTACCTCCGCGCGATCGACAGCGGCCGGGCCACCGCCGCGATCGACGCCTTCGCCGAGGACGCGGACTTCGAGGCGCACGGCCAGGTGTTCCGCGGCCACGCCGAGATCCGCGGGTTCCTCACCAGGCGGGAGGCCGACTCCGCGCGGCAGACCGCGCACGTGCTGGCCAACGAGGTCGTGACCCGGCACGACGACGGCGGGATCGAGCTTCGGGCGCTGCTCCTGCTGCACGTCCGCCAGCCGGACGGCTCCTACCGGTTGGACCGCGTCCTCGACACCGTCCACCAGTTCCGGAACGGGGGTGGCGGCTGGCGCATCGCGCGCCGCACGGCCACCCCGTTGCACCCCACCGCGTGAGCACACGCCGGCGTACGGGCAGGGAGGCCCCAACGATGACGACCAGCCAGCCGACGACCACCACGCAGGGCGCCGACGACGCTCGCGCGGCGCGGACCGGCCCCGTCGCGCTCCAGCTCACCGAGCTGGTCCTGAAGACCGCGCGCTACGAGGAGATGGCCGCCTTCTACACCCACGTGCTGGGGCACGGGCCGTTCTTCGAGCGCACCCCCGACCCCGACGCCCCGCCCCGCCCCGCCGGGATGCCCGAGCGGGCCGTGGACGTGCGGCTGGGGTTCTTCCGCGTCCACGACGGCCCGCGCAGCCAGGTGCTCGCCCTGTTCGGCATCGACTCGCTCGCCGGGGTCGACGCCGCGGGTCCCGGGCTGCACCACTTCCAGTTCGGCGTCGGATCGCTCGACGAGCTCGTCGCCCAGCACGAGCACATGGCCGCGATCGGGGCGCGCCCGCACCGCGCGGCCAACCACGGCCAGGCGACCAGCTTCTACTACCGCGACCCCGACCGGAACATCGTCGAGTTCTCCTGCCCGAACTTCGCCACCACGGCCGAGGAGGTGGCCTTCATGTCCAGCCCGGAGTTCGCCGCCAACCCGTCCGGGCTGGAGCTCGACGCCGACCGGTTCGTCGCCGCCTTCCACGCCGGCGCCCCGCGCGAGGAGCTGCTGCGCCTCGACAACGCGGACGTGGCCCTGTGAGCAGGCTGGTCAGCACGGCGAAGGGCGTCGGGCGCCTCGAGGACGGCGGCGAGACCGTCGCGTTGCTCGACCTCGACGCGCCCGACATCGGGGCCGCCCTGCAGGCCGGGTTCGACGTCGCGGCGATCGCCGCGGCCGCGGTCCGCGAGCGGGTCCCGGCCGCGCAGGCCCAGCTGCTCGCCCCCGTTCCGCGGCCGTCGAAGATCTGGGGGATCGGGTTCGCCTACGCGGAGCACCGCAGCGAGGTCGGCTACACCGGCGCCGCCGAGGAGCCCGTCATCTTCCTCAAGGCGCCGTCGTCGGTGATCGGCACGGGGGAGCGGATCCGGTTCCCGAAGGTCGCCCCGAACGAGGTCGACTACGAGGGCGAGCTCGGCGTCGTCATCGGCAGGCGCGCCACGGACGTGCCGGAGGCCGAGGCCTACTCGTTCGTCGCCGGGTTCACGATCTGCAACGACGTGAGCGCCCGCGACGTCCAGAAGGGGCGGATCCCGGGCCGGGCCGCCGACGTCAGCGCGGCGAAGAGCTTCGACACGTTCACCCCGATGGGCCCGTGCCTGGCCACCCTGGACGAGTTCGCCGACCCCGACGACCTGCGGCTGCGCACCTGGGTCGGGGGCGAGCTCCGCCAGGACGCCCGGACGTCGCAGCTCATCCACCCGGTCGCGGCGCTGGTCTCCTACCTGTCGCGGCAGACGACGCTCGAGCCCGGCGACGTGATCGCCACCGGGACGCCGTCGGGCGTCGGGCACAAGCAGGGCAAGTTCCTGCGCTCCGGCGACGAGGTCCGGATCGAGATCGAGGGCATCGGCACCCTCGTCAACACCTGCGCCTGACGGCCGTTTCGCACCTTGACGAAAGGACGACGGATGAGTCCTTCCCTCGAGCCCGGCCGCATGCGGGGCGACAACACGCTGAAGCTGGGCCTGTTCGGGTTGAACTGCTCGGGCGGGCTCACGATGACCAAGGCGCCGGAACGCTGGGACCCGTCGTGGGAGAACAACCTCACCGCCGCCCGGCTGGCCGACGAGGCGGGCCTCGAGTTCGTGCTCCCCATCGCGCGGTGGCTGGGCTATCGCGGTGAGACCGACACGGAGGGCACCTCGTTCGAGACGCTGACGTGGGCCTCCGGGCTGCTCGCCGCAACGCGCGGGATCGCCGCGTTCGGCACCGTCCACGTCGGGCTGATCAACCCGGTGTTCGCCGCGAAGCAGATCGTCACCGCCCACCACATCGGTGCCGGCCGGTTCGGGCTCAACGTGGTCTCGGGCTGGAACGAGGGCGAGTACGGCATGTTCGACGTGCCGATGCTCGAGCACGACGAACGCTACGCCTACACCGAGGAATGGCTGAGGATCGCCCAGCAGATCTGGAGCCACGAGGAGCCGTTCGACTTCGACGGCAGGTACTTCCGGCTCAAGGGCGTGCTGAGCAAGCCGAAACCGTTCGGGGCCACCCGGCCCATGCTGATGAGCGCCGGTTCCTCGCCTGCCGGTCGCGCCTTCGCGGTCCGCAACGCCGACTGCCTGTTCATGAGCATCGTCGACATCGACCGGCTCCCCGAGGAGATCGCCGCGCTGCGCGCGGCCACGGGCGGCCGCCCGGTCGGCTGCTACTCCAGCGGGCACGTGCTCGCCCGCCGCACGGCCGCGGAGGCCGAGGAGTACTACCGCTACGTCGTGCACGAGAACGGTGACTGGGAGGCCGCGGAGCACATCGTGGCGATCCGGACGAAGGGCAGCCGCTCCATCCCGCCGGAACGGATGCTCGAGCTCAAGGAACGGCACGTGGCCGGCATCGGGAGCTTCCCGCTCGTCGGCAGCTACGACGAGGTCGCGGCCACCCTCAAGCGGCTGAGCGACGCGGGCATCGACGGCATGGCCGTCGGGCTCGTCAACTACATCGACGAGTTCCCCGTCATCCGCGACGAGCTGCTGCCGCGCCTGGAACGGCTCGGCCTGCGCAGGCCGGTCGCCGACCGGCCGGAATCGGAGGACGCATGAGCATCCGGACCGTCGGCGTGATCGGGCTGGGCGCGATGGGCCGCCCGATGAGCCGGCACCTCGCCACCGCCGGCTACACCGTGGTCGGCTACGACCCCGACGCGCAGGCGTGCCGGCGCGCCGCCGAGGTCGGCCTGCGGCCGTTGGCCTCGCCGAAGGAGGTCGCGCACGAAAGCGACGTCGTCATGATCGTCGTCGGGTTCGAGAAGCAGGTCGAGGCGGTCGTCTTCGGTGACGACGGCATCCTGGCGGGCGCCCGCCCCGGCCTCGTCATCGGCCTGGGGTCCACGGTCTCGCCCACCTACGCCCGTCGGCTGGCCGAACGCGTCGACACCCGGGAGATCGGCCTGCTCGACATGCCGCTCACCCGCAGCGATCGGGCCGCCGAGGCCGGCACGATGCTCGTCCTGGGCGGGGCGGAGCCGGAGATCTTCGAAGCGTGCCGGCCCATGCTGGAGACGTTCGCGACCGACATCGTCCACCTCGGCCCGTTCGGCAGCGGCCAGGTCGCGAAGATGGTCAACAACATGATCCTCTGGGCGTGCATGGCGGCCAACGACGAGGGGCTCCGGCTCGGCGAACGGCTCGGCGTGGACCAGGAGCGCATGCGCGAGGCGCTCGTGCTGTCGAGCGCGACCAACTTCGCCCTCGCCGAGCGGGCCGACACCCGGCCCATCCCGTGGGCGGAGAAGGACCTGACCATCGCCCAGCAGGAGGCCGACCAGCTGAACTTCGCCATCCCGGTGACGGGCCTGATCAAAGAGGCCATCAAGGAGTTCAAGGCCCGCAAGGGTTATCCGACGCCGACGCTGTAGTGGTGCCGAGAACCGATCGCCCGATTCGGATGCGAACCCGAGGGATTGGTGTTCGGGTTCGCTGCTCGGCGGGTTCGTGCCGAGACCCGGTCGAGTCCCCGGCATTGTCGCGACGGCTGCGGATGGCACCCTGTACGGATCAGGGCCGGGCCGAAGGCTCGGGCGCATCGGAGGAGGGCGTCGTTGGCGGAGGCGGAGCCGGACCCGTTGGACATCGCGTCACGCCTCCGCGCGTGTCTCGGGCCGCTCGTGCGCAAGGTCAAAGGGCTGCGCGAGGACACCGACCTCACGCTCGCCCAGGCTTCGCTGCTCGCGCGGATCGACCGGGACGGCCCGACGACGGCGGGCGAGCTCGCCGCGGCCGAGATGATCCAACGCCAGTCCGCGGCGCAGTTGGTCAACGCGCTGGAGGGGAGGGGCCTGGTCCGGCGAAGGCCCGACCCGGGCGACGCCAGAAGGGTGATCGTGACGACGACACCCGAGGGCAGGGAATGGGTGCGGGGTGACCGCGCGGCGTGGAACGAGCGGCTCTCGCGGGTCATCGCGGCGGAGTTCTCGCCCGACGAGCTGCGTCGGCTCGCCGGCGCCATTCCGCTCCTGGAACGACTGCGCGACGTTCTGTGACTCGCGGCCGGAATCGGAAAACGGTGCACCCGTTCCCGCCGAGCGCGACCGTCCGCGGTTCGCGCGGACTACACTCGGCCGGGGACCTGTAACGGGCCTTCGAAAGGGGTCGGAATGCCGCGCAACCGCCAGCAGATTCCTCGCGAAGAGCGGGCGGGCGACCTGCTGGCCGCGGCCACGGAGTTGTTTCTCGCCAAGGGGTATGACGGCACCACGATGGCCGACATCAGCGCGGCCGCGGGCGTGGCGAGGGGAAACGTCTACTGGTACTTCAAGTCCAAGGACGACATCTTCGCCGCGGTCATGGACCGCATGCTCAGTCGCGAGATCCGCACCCTCAACGACGAGTTGGCGGACGCCGATCCGTTGACCCACCTGGTGCGCGGCCTGTCCGACATGCGCCTGTACCGCCCGTTGCACCAGGCGATGCACGACAGGCTGGTGCACTCCGAGGCGGTTCGCGCCGCCCACAACACGTTCCTGTCCTGGATCATCCAGATGGTCGACGAGGTACTGGCCGAGCACGGCCTGGACAGCCGCACCGACACCGACGCCGCGCTGGTCCGCGATCTCGTGGTCGCCGTGTTCGAGGGGGCGAACGTGCCCAACGAGCACAACCGGCCGGCGCACGAGATGATCCGGTACCTGATGCAACTGCTCGTCGCGGCGCAGCGACCGAACGCCGGCTGACCAGCCGCTTCCCGTCAGCGGTGTTCTCCCGCACCGCGCGAACGATCGCGTCCTGCGCCGCCCGCCGACCGGGTCGGCGCTCCCGGCGACCACGCCGGCCGCCGACGGGCCACGATGCTGCTGGGCCGTCGGCGTTCCCCGGCCCACCACGGCGACCGGGTGTGATCTCCTCTTGAACGCGAGCCAATCGAAGAGCCGCGCGGCGTCGCGTCGAAGAAGTCCAGGTAGGTAGCCTTCGATCGCGGTGCCCATTGACAGGGAACGTGACGGCGCTAACCTTGGTCGAGAGTCAAGAGATGCCCCCGCGAGGGTGGCTGTGGCCGGGCGAACGATGGGGTGAGCCGGTGTCGTGTGCTGGTGGCTGGCCATTCCCGCGCGAGCGGTCGAACCCGGAGCCTCCCCGGGCGCACGGCGCGGAGGCGGCCGTCGACGCCACTCCGATCCGCGCGCCGCGCGGCGTTTCTCGCCGCGCGCCGCGCTTCTCATCTCCGCCAGCACCAAGCAGGGAAGGACTGGTCGCATGATCACCGCAGTCCTGGCGGCCGACCCCGGGGTCGTACCGCCGGCCGTCGCGTTCGCTGCCTCCCTCACCGGGCAGGGACGCGAGTCCGTCCTCGTGGCGCCGGTGACCGCCGGCCGCCCCGACGTCGTCGTCGCCGCCGCTCGCATCGACGACGTCGAGGCGCCGTCGCCGCTCGACGTCGGTGGCGCGGACGTCGACCTGGCGGGTGTGCTCGCCTTCGCGTTCGTCGTCGGCGGGACGTCCGGCACGGCGGGGTGGCCGCTCGTGGCGGCGCTCCGGGCGCGCGGCGCGCGGTGCCCCGCGCCCGCCCTGCACGTCGCCGGTCCGCCCCAGGACCCGACGGCGGCGATCGGCAGCTTCTGCCGGTACTGGCACCCCGCGGTGGCCGGGCTGGTGGCGGCGAGGACGCAGGGGTCGGCGGCGTGAGCGGGCGCGACGTGCCGTCGGACGACGGGCGGCAGGACCTGGTCGGGGAATCCCTGCGGCGGGCCTTCGGCACCTTCCCGACCGGCGTGGTGGCGCTGTGCGGGCTCCACGCCGGTGCCCCCGTCGGCATGGCGGTGAGCACGTTCGTGCCGGTCTCGCTCGATCCGCCCCTGGTCGCGGTGTGCCTCCAGCGGGCCTCGCGGACGTGGCCGGTGCTGCGGACGCTGCCCGTGCTCGGGCTCAGCGTCCTGGCCGACCGGCACGGCGCCGCGGCGCGGAGCCTGGCCGCGCGCAGCGGGGACCGGTTCGCCGGGCTGGAGACGACGGTGACCGACGGGGGCGCGGTCCACGTCTCAGGCAGTCCCGCCGCGTTCGTGTGCACCCTCCACGACGAGGTGGATGCGGGCGATCACCTGATCGCGCTCTTGCGGGTGCGGCGCGTCGAGGCCGAGCCGGAGATCGCGCCGCTCGTGTTCCACCGCAGCGGCTTCACCCGGATCGGGAGCGATCACGAGCTCCCGACGGCGCGGCCGGCATGAGCGCCGGGCGGCCGCGGTCGAAGCGGCCGCCCACGCGCCGCACCCGAGGCGCCCCGTGAGCACGACCCGGCCGAAGCCGTCGCGGACGCCGGCTCACCGATTCCAGTTCGAGGAGGAACAGCGTTGTCCACTCCCAAACTCTCCGGCACCGCCCCCTCCGGGCATCGTTCCGCGGAGCACGCGCGTTCGGTCTCGCCGGCGCGGGTCGCGGTCGCGGGCCTGATCGGCACCACGATCGAATGGTTCGACTTCCTGATCTACGGCACCGCCGCTGCGCTCGTCTTCGGGCCGCAGTTCTTCCCCAACACCTCGCAGGTGGCCGGGACGCTGGCGGCGTTCTCCACCTTCGCCGTCGGCTTCCTCGCCCGCCCCGTCGGCGCGGCGCTCATGGGGCACCTGGGTGACCGGATCGGGCGCAAGCGGATGCTGATCACGTCGCTCCTGCTGATGGGCGGCGGGACCGCGGCGATCGGCCTGCTCCCGACCTACGAGGTCATCGGGGTCGCCGCACCCGCCCTGCTCGTCGCGCTGCGCCTGCTGCAGGGCGTGGGCGTGGGCGGGGAGTGGGGCGGCGCGGTGCTGATGGCGCTGGAGCACGCACCGCCGAACCGCCGCACCCTCTACGCCTCGTTCCCGCAGATGGGCCTGCCCCTGGGCGTCATCCTGGCCTCCCTGTCGTTCCTGCCGCTTCGCCTCTCGCTCGACCCCGACTCCTTCGCGAGCTGGGGCTGGCGCATCCCGTTCCTGGTGAGCGCGCTGTTGGTCATCTTCGGGCTCGTGCTGCGGACCCGGCTCGACGAGAGCCCGGAGTTCGTGAAGGCGCGCGAGGCCCGCGAGCTCGCGCGGGCGCCGCTGGGCGCGGTGGTGCGCAGGATGCCGGGGACGCTGGGACTCGCGGCCGGCGTCTCGATCGCCGGATCGGCGTTCGGCAACATCTTCCTGGTCTTCAGCCTGTCCTACGCCACCTCGCGCGGGTTCGCATCGCCGTCGGCGATGCTCGCCTACACCATCGTGGCCGCGACGGTCTGGGTGCTGCTGGTCCCGGCGGGCGCCGCCCTCGCGAACCGGATCGGCCGGCGGAAGGCGATGCTGGTGGGCCAGTGCCTCGCCGGGCTGTGGGCGTTCCCGTTCTTCTGGATGCTGGAGACCGGGGCGCCGACCTTGATCCTCCTCGGGGCGATCGGCTGGGGCGTGGGCCAGGGCATCGCGGGCGGTCCGCAGGCGGCGATCATCGCCGACGCCTTCCCCGCTCCGCTGCGCTACACGGGGGCCGGGATCGCCTACGCGACGAGCGGGATCCTGGGCGGGGGCCTGGCCCCGCTGGTCGCCACCTCCCTCACCGTCGGCCAGGACTCCGCCGTGCTCGTCGCGGCCTACGTCGTCGCCCTCTACGCGCTGTCGTTCCTCTGCGTGGCGCTGCTGCGTGGCCCGGACTACCGCATCGCTCCCCACCGGCGCTGAGCGCGCCGAGCGGCGGACCGTCGTCCTCACCGCAGGACGACGGTCCGCCCGTCGTGGACCAGCACCCGGTTCTCGGTGTGCCACCGGACGGCGTGGGCGAGCGCGCGCGCCTCGGTGCCGCGGCCCCGAGCGGTGAGCTCCTCGGGGCCCATGGTGTGGTCCACCGCCACGACCTGCTGCTCGATGATCGGGCCCTCGTCGAGGTCGGCGGTGACGTAGTGCGCGGTCGCCCCGATCGCCTTCACCCCCCGGGCGTGCGCCTGGTGGTAGGGCCGGGCGCCCTTGAAGCTCGGCAGCATCGAGTGGTGGATGTTGATCGCCCGCCCGTCGAGCTCCTTGCACAGGTCGTCGGACAGGATCTGCATGTAGCGGGCGAGGACGACGAGCTCCACGCCCTCGTCGCGGACGAGCCGCAGGAGCGCGGCCTCCGCCTCGGGCTTGGTGTCCGGCGTGACCGGGATGTGGTGGAACGGCACCCCGTAGTGGTCGGCGGTTCCCCGCAGGTCCGGGTGGTTCGACACGACCGCCGCGACGTCGAGGTGGAGGTCGCCGATGGAGTTGCGGAACAGCAGCTCGTTCAGGCAGTGCGCCTGCTTGCTCACCATGATGAGCACGCGCTGCGGCACGCCCGCGTCGGCGAGCCGCCACGACATCGCGTAGCGGTCGGCCACCGCGTGGAACCGCTCGCGGAGCGCGCTCTCCGGCTGCGGGGCGCCGTCCAGCCCGCCGAACCGCACCCGCATGAAGAAGGTCCCGCTCGTGGGGTCGCTGAACTGCTGGCTCTCGAGGATGTTGCTCTCCTGCTGCAGCAGGAAGCCGGACACCGCGTGCACGATGCCGAGCCGGTCCGGGCAGGACAGGGTGAGGACGTACTCGCGACCCGGTTCGGGACGGTTCATGACACCTCCTGGAGAAGACGGCGGGGCGGTCAGGCGAGCCGCGCCAGGCGGTCCTGTCGCCAGGCCTCGGTGCGCTTCAGCTCGTTGAACGTGAAGATGTGGAAGCCGACGATGTCGTTGTCGGCCCGGTCGATGCTGTGGGCGAGGCCGCGCAGCAGGCGGTCCGGGCTGTAGCCGCCGGGGAGGAAGAACCGGGCCAGCACGCCCTGCTGCTTGGCGAGGAAGCGCGCCGACTGCCCCAGACCGAGCCCGGCCGAGATGCGGACCAGCTTCTGCCGCGTGACCGCGCCGGGGATCCCCACCCGGATCGGCAGCGACACACCCCGGCTCTTCACCGACCGCGCCCACGAGGCGGTCGTCCGCGGGTCGAAGCACAGCTGGGTGATGCCGAGGTTCGCGTGGCGGGACTTCGCCGTGAGCGCCTGCTCGATGAGCCTCTGGTCGATGC
Organism: Pseudonocardia sp.; assembly: GCF_035305885.1. Lineage (GTDB taxonomy): Bacteria > Actinomycetota > Actinomycetes > Mycobacteriales > Pseudonocardiaceae > Pseudonocardia. Next base: position 1,631 of record NZ_DATGOP010000031.1, on the reverse strand, counting down.
GGCCGTGTCCCTCCGGGTAGGCGCCGATGCCGATGCGGCGGAACCGGTGGCCCCGCGACTGCAGTGCCTCCAGGAGGGAGAGTGCGTCCGGGAACTCGCCGACCGGCCGGGCGGCGTCGCCGCCGATGACGAAGATGCCCGGGACCCCGTTGTCCTCCAGCTCGGAGACGATGTCGTCGAGGTGGCTCCGGTCGCGCACGAGCCGGGCCGCCAGGTGGGGTGCGGTGGCGTACCCGTGCCGGGCCAGCCGGACGGCCAGGTCGACGGTGGGGCGCAAGCCCTTGGCCTCCGTGGTCGTCACCGTCAGCCGGACGTCCTTCGGCACGGTCGCCAGGACCTGCTCCTCCGTCCTGGCGAACGGCAGGATCTCGTAGCTGATCTCGCGCAGGGCGCGGGCGAGCGACCGGCGGCCGGGACGGCCGATCGAGCGCACGAGGCGGGTGCCGCCGAGGGTGGACATGCGCGAACCTCCGGTGGGCGACGAGCGGGCACCGAAATCGAATGCGTACGAACCAAATGGCCGAACGGGCGCCGCTCGTTCTCCGTGTGGGATGGATGAGTGACGAGGCGTATCGGGAGCCGGCGCTCTCTTGACTCTCGTTCAAGATAGGGTGGACGCTGCAGCTTGTCAATCCGGTGGCGGCCGCTGCGGTAGGGTGGCCGCACGAGTCCGAACGATCGAGGTCGAGGTTGGGCAGTGGTGCACAGCTCGGGCAGCTGCTCCGGTTCGTCCAGCAGGCCCAGTCCCGCGCCGTCGACGTGGAGCAGTTCTACGGCCTGACCAGCGCGCAGTTCGCGGTGCTGGCCGCGGTCGTCAGCAAGCCGGGCATCGATCAGCGCGCGATCAGCGACGTCACCTTCCTCGCCCGCACGATGCTCCCCGCGGTGGTCCAGCGGCTCGCGGGTCGCGAGCTGATCACCGCGGTGCGCAACCCCCGCGACGCCCGCCGCGACCACCTCACCCCGACCGACTCGGCCGTGGCGCTGATGTACGAGGTCACCCCGCAGGTCGTCGCGCGCAACGAGGGGCTGCTGCGGACGCTCGGCGACGACGCCCGCGGCCTCTTCCTCGACACCCTCGAGGCGGTGGGCATGGCCGAACGCGCGGAGCTGCCCGCGTGGCACCGGATCCCCAGCCCGGACGGCGTCCGGCCGCCGCTGGAGGTCCCCTGGGGGCTCGGCCGCCTCGTCCGCGCCGCGATGCAGCGCTACGGACGGCTCTGGGGGGAGTCGATCACGTCGTTGACGATGCTGCAGTGGTCGGCGCTGGTGGCCGTGGCCGAGGGCGCCGAGATCGACCAGCGGCGGCTGGGGGAGTGCCTCCGGTTGGACAAGGCCACGGCCAGCGTCATGGTGAGCAGGCTGTCGCGCCGGGGGTTGCTCGAGCGCGGGGAGGACGACGGCGATCGCCGGCGCCGGATCCTGCACCTCACGCGGGCGGGCCGCGACGAGCTCGTCGCGGTATCCGCGCTGGTCCCCGCGGTCGACGAGCGCTTCCTCGCCCCGGCGCCCGCCGAGGCGAGGGGGTGCTTCCTCGAGGCCCTGCGCACGCTCGCGGCGGTCGGGTGACGACGGCGGCGGTGTCCGGCTCCCGACCGGGACCACCGCCGTCACCGCGCCCGGCCCGCTTC
>NZ_DATGOP010000030.1:0-13648 GCF_035305885.1 Pseudonocardia sp. | reverse complement strand
AACGCCCGGTCCCATTCCGAACCCGGAAGCTAAGCCCTCCAGCGCCGATGGTACTGCACTCGTTGGGGTGTGGGAGAGTAGGTCGCCGCCGACATTCAACGTGTTGTGGGCCCCCGCCGCCAGGCGGGGGCCCACTTTTTTGTATCCTCTTCAGGTGAGTATCGCGGATGGTTCCGGCGATGACCGCCCGCGAGAAGATCGCGACAGCGGCCGCGGAACCAGTGATCGGAAGGCCGGCCCACGGGGCGGCGGGGCACGAGGCCGGCAGTACGACGACCGCGGCCGGAAGGGCCGCGCGCCGCGACTCGGGTCCGGCTGGCAGGAGCTCGGCGGCGGTGAACGCCGCCCGCACGAGCGGCGCGATGGCCGGCCGGACGGCAAGAAGGGCAGCGACGGCGGCGATCGCCGCGGCGGCGCGAGCGGCCGGGCGTGGGACGAGCGCGGGCCGCGGCGTGGCGACGACAAGGGCCGCGACCGCGGCCCCAGGCGCGGGGACCCCACGCCTGGCGGGCGGGACGACCGCCCCGGCCGGGAGCGCAAGCCATGGGCCGAACGCGGCGACGCCCGCGGCCGGGACGGCGATCGGCCGGCAGGCGGGCGGAGGCCGTTCGGCGACCGCGACGAGCGCGACCGTCGACAGCGACCCGACCGCGCGGACGCGCGGGACCGGCGGGACGCCCGTCCTCCGCGCGACCGGCGACCGTGGGAGGACCGGGGTGACGAGCGGCGCCGGCGCGGCGACCGCGGCGGCGGGTGGCGGGACGACCGCCCCGCGGGCGAGCGGCGCCACGGCGACCGCGACGAGGGGCGCGCACGCCGCCCCGGCAGCGGGCCGCGCCGCGGTGAACAGCCGAGCCGAGCGGAGCGGCGCGGGCCGGGCACCGGGCGCAGGTTCGCCGACGCCCCGCCCCGGCAGCAGCGCACCGAGCGCGCGGTGCAGGCCGCCGCGCAGGTGCCCGAGCCGCCGCTGAGCGACGACATCACGGCCTCGAACCTCGACGCCGAGGTGCGACGCGACCTGCGCGGCCTGCAGCGCGACACCGCCGAGAAGGTGGCGCGGCACCTGGTGGCCGCGGGCCGGCTGGTGGACGAGGACCCGGAGCGGGCGCTCGAGCACGCCCGGTTCGCGCGGGCGAGGGCGTCGCGGATCGCGGTGGTCCGCGAGGCGGCAGGCATCGCCGCCTACCACGCGGGGCAGTGGGCCGAGGCGCTGAGCGAGCTGCGCGCGGCCCGGCGCATGGGCGGCGGGCCCGGGCACCTGGCGCTCATGGCCGACATCGAGCGCGCCCTGGGCCGCCCCGAGCGGGCACTGGAGCTGAGCCGCGGCCCCGAGGTGCGCGACCTGGACAAGGCGGAGCGCATCGAGCTCGCCATCGTCGCTGCCGGCGCGCGCCGCGACCTGGGCGAGCTGGACGCCGCGGTCGTCAGCCTGCAGATCCCGGAGCTCGACCCGAAGCGGCGCGAGCCGTGGAGCGCGCGGCTGTTCTACGCCTACGCCGACAACCTGCTCACGGCCGGGCGCGAGTCGGAGGCGCTGCAGTGGTTCGTGCACGCAGCCGACGCCGACGACAACGGCGAGACCGACGCCGCCGAGCGCATCGCCGAGCTCACCGGCGAACCCCTGCCGGACGACGAGTACGAGTTCGGCGTGGAGGTGGAGCCCGACGAGGCCGGCAGCGCCGACGACCGGGCCGACGAACCGCCTCTCGCCACCGAGGAGGCCCAGGCCGGCGCCGACGCCGCCGGGAGGCCCGCCGACGCCGACGCGGCTGACGCTGCCGCCGAGGGAGCGGCCGCCGGCCGGGTTGCCGCCGCCACCGCCGATCGTGCCGATGGCGGGCCGGCCGCCGCTGCCGAGGACGCCGCCACCGGCGGATCGGCCGAGCGGGCGGCCGCCGACCTCGCGGCGGATGCCGAGTCGGAGGATGCGGGCGCCGAGAGTGGGGCCGGCGCCGGCGATGCGGCCGCCGATCGCGCTGAAGACGGCGCCGACGGCCGCGCCGACGGCGGGCCGGACACCGCCACGGAGGACGCCGCGGTGGGCGGCTCGGCCGAGCGGGTGGGCGCCGACGTCGCGGCGGATGCCGAGTCGGAGGCCGCCGGCGCCGAGAGCGGGGTCGACGGCGGCGGTGAGCGTGCGCTCGACGGAGGCGACGCTTCCGCCGAGGGAGCGGCCGCCGGCCGGGTTGCCGCCGCCACCGCCGATCGTGCCGATGGCGACCCGGCCGCCGCTGCCGAGGACGCCGCCACCGGCGGATCGGCCGAGCGGGCGGGCGCCGACGTCGCCGTGGCCGCCGAGGCGGGGGCCGACAGCGCCGCGGACGGTGGCGCTGGGCGTGCGCTCCAGGCCGGCGACGCGTCCGCCGACCCTGCCGGCGGTCGGCCGGACACGGCTGGGGAGGACACGCCGGCAGCCGACGCGGCCGAGCGGGCGGGCGCCGACCTCGCGGTGGACGCCGAGTCGGAGGCCGTCGGCCCGGAGAGCGGGACCGACGTCGGCGCCGGCGACGCGGTCGCCGACCGCGCTGACGACGGCGCTGACGACGGCGCTGACGACGACGCCGACGATCGCGCCGACGGCGGGCCGGACACCGCTACCGAGGACGCCGCGGCGGGCGACCAGGCCCAGCAGGCCGGCGCCGACGCCGCCGCGAACGCCGAGGCGGCGGACGACCGAGCCGAGAGCCCGGGCCACGGCGGTGCCGGGGGTGCGGCCGGCGACGGCGCCGAGGACGGCACCGACGCCGCCGACAGCGACCCCGCGGACGCTGCCGCCGACGCGGTCGCCGCAGCCGCCGAGGGCGTTGCCGGCACCGGTACCGCGGGCACGGCCGCAGGCGGCCCCGAGGGCACCGCGCAGCCGAGCGGGGGAGCATCCGGGTGAGCGACGACCTCCTCGGCCGCCACGACGTCCTGCTCGCCGACCTCGACGGCACCCTCTACCGGGGCCGGGTGGCCGTGCCCGGCGCGGTCGAGGCGGTGCGCGGGGCGGCGCAGCGGGGCGTGCGCACGGTCTACGTCACCAACAACGCCTCGCGCCGGCCGGCGGCGGTCGCCGAGCACCTCGCCGAGCTGGGCTTCCCGGCGCGCACCGACGACGTCGTCGCCAGCTCGCAGGCCGCGGCCGCCCTGCTCGCCGACCAGCTGCCCGCCGGGGCGCGGGTGCTCGTCGTGGGCACCGAGGCGCTCGCCGACGAGGTGCGGGCGCGTGGGCTGCGGGTCGTCACCACGGCCGACGAGGCCGACGCCGTCGTGCAGGGCCACAGTCCCGAGACGGGCTGGCCGCAGCTCGCCGAGGCCACCGTGGCCGTCCGGGCGGGCGCGCTGTGGGTCGCGTGCAACCTCGATCCCACCCTGCCCACCGAACGCGGGCCGCTGCCCGGCAACGGGGCCATGGTCGGCGTCGTCTGCCTGGCCACGGGCCGGGAACCGCAGGTCGCGGGCAAGCCCGGCCCCGCGCTGCTGGAGGAGGCCGCGCGGCGCAGCGGCGCGCGCAACCCGCTGATGGTGGGCGATCGGCTCGACACCGACATCGAGGGCGGGCGGGCAGCGGGCATGGCCACCCTGCTCGTGCTCACCGGCATCTCCGACGCCGCCGAGCTGCTGGCCGCGCCGCCACGGCTGCGGCCCGACCACGTGGCCGCCGACCTGGGCGGGCTCACCGCCCGCCCCGAGGACCTGGCGATCGGACCGCGCCCCGGCTGGGACGTCCGCGTCGCCGAACCGGGCCGGCTCGTGCTCTCCGGCACCGGGGGCGACCCGGTCGACGCGCTGCGCGCGCTGTGCGCAGCGCACTGGGCGGCGGGCGGCGGGCCCGCGCACGTCACCGCGGAGGGGCCCGCGGCCACCGCAGCCCTGCGCGGCCTCGGCCTCGACGACGGCGGTCCGTCCGCCGGCTCGGCTACCGTGGCGGGTGCCGCCGTGCCCGATGACGCCGGGCACGGGGATGCGACGGTCCGCCGACCAGCGCCGCCCGCGTGAGCAGCCCGAGCGAAGCGGAGACAATCGAGAAGATGACCGTTCCCAAGCCAGGGCCGCCGCCACGCCCTGCCGACCCGCTCGAGGCCGTCGAGCAGGCCGTGGCCGCCCTCGACGGGCTCGCCGACCGGCCGCTCGCCGAGCACGTCGAGGCCTACGAACGGCTGCACGCCGCGCTGTCCGAAGCGCTCGCCGCCGGGTCCTCCGGGGGCGCGTGACCGACGATGGCCACCCGAGCCCGACTCGACGCCGAGCTCGTCCGGCGCGGGCTCGCCCGCTCGCGGCAGCAGGCGGCCGAGCTCATCGCGCAGGGCCGCGTCGTCGTCCGCGGCGTCCCCGCGGGCAAGCCCGCCACCGTCGTCGACCGGGACACCCCGGTCGTCGTGCAGCAGACCGACGAGCGCGAATGGGCGTCGCGCGGCGCGCACAAGCTGATCGGCGCGCTCGACGCGTTCGACGTCCGGGTGAGCGGCCTGCGCTGCCTCGACGCGGGCGCCTCCACCGGCGGGTTCACCGACGTGCTGCTCGACCGGGGCGCGGCCGAGGTCGTGGCCGTCGACGTCGGGTACGGCCAACTCGTGTGGCGGCTGCGCAGCGACGAGCGGGTGCGCGTGCACGACCGCACCAACGTCCGCGCGCTCGAACCGGAGGCGATCGGCGGCCCGGTCGATCTCACCGTGGCCGACCTGTCGTTCATCTCGCTGCGCACCGTGCTGCCCGCCCTCGTCGCCTGCACCGCCGCCGACGGGGAGCTGCTGCCGATGGTCAAGCCGCAGTTCGAGGTGGGCAAGGCCCGGTTGGGCTCCGGTGGCGTGGTGCGCAGCCCCGAGCTGCGGCTCGCCGCGCTCACCGAGGTCGCGGCCGCGGCGCGCGAGCTCGGGCTCGTGGTCCGCGGCGCCGTCGCGAGCCCCCTGCCCGGCCCCTCGGGCAACGTCGAGTACTTCCTGCGGCTGGCCCGCTCCGGCGCCGACGCGGGCGACGCCGTGCTCGCCACGGCGGTGGAGGAGGGTCCGTGACCCGCGAGATCCTGGTCGTCCTGCACACCGGCCGGGCCACCAACCTGCGCACGGCCGCGTCCGTGGCGCACCGGCTGGCCCGGTCCGGCGTCCGGCTGCGCGTGCTCGGCGAGGAATGGGCGCAGGTGGAGGGCGGCGATCTGCCGCCCGGGCTCGAGCCCCGGGTCGTCGAAGGCAGGCCGGGGTGCGCCGAGGGCGTGGAGGTCGTGCTCGTGCTCGGCGGCGACGGCACGCTGCTGCGCGCCGCCGAGATGGCCCGCCCGACCGGGGTTCCGCTGCTCGGGGTGAACCTCGGGCGCGTCGGGTTCCTCGCCGAGGCCGAGCAGGAGTCCCTCGACGACGCGCTCGACGCCGTCGTCCGGGGCGGGTACGCCGTCGAGGAACGCATGACGATCGACGCCGTCGCCCGCTCCAACGGCGACGTCATCGCGCGCACGTGGGCGCTCAACGAGGCCACGGTGGAGAAGAGCAGCCGCGAGCGGATCCTCGAGGTGGTGCTCGAGGTCGACGGGCGCCCGGTGTCGGTGTTCGGCTGCGACGGCGTCCTGTGCGCCACCCCCACCGGGTCCACCGCGTACGCCTTCTCCGCCGGGGGGCCGCTGGTGTGGCCGCAGGTCGAGGCGCTGCTGCTGGTGCCGAGCAACGCGCACGCGCTGTTCGCGCGGCCCATGGTGATCGCCCCGGACAGCGAGGTGGCGATCGAGGTCGACCCGCACGGCCCGCCCGCGGTGCTCGAGTGCGACGGGCGGCGGACGTTCGCGCTGCCGCCGGGGGCGCGCGTCGAGGTGGCGCGCGGCGCCACCCCGGTGCGGATGGTCCGCCTGGACGGCCAGCCGTTCGCCGACCGGCTCGTGCGCAAGTTCGACCTGCCGGTGCGGGGCTGGCGCGGCGCGCCGGGGACCCGGCACTGAGCCGGGCTGTCCGGGCCGCGCCGTAGGCTCTGAGGTCATGCTGGCCGAGATGCGCATCCAAGGCCTCGGCGTGATCGACGACGCGACGCTCGAACTCGACCCGGGGCTCACCGTCCTCACCGGCGAGACCGGTGCGGGCAAGACCATGGTCGTCACCGGCCTCTCGCTGCTCGGCGGCGGCCGGGCCGAGGCGTCGCGGGTGGCGGGGGGCGCCCGCCGCGCCGTCGTCGAGGGCAGGTTCACGGCGGACGCCGCGGCCATGGCCGTCGCCGACGAGGTGGGCGCCGACGCCGACGAGGACGGCACCCTCATCGCCGTGCGCACCGTGTCCGCCGACGGCCGCTCGCGCGCGCACCTCGGCGGCCGGTCGGTGCCGGTCGGGGTGCTGTCGCGGCTCGCGGAGGCCACGCTGGCCGTGCACGGGCAGAACGACCAGCTGCGGCTGCTGCGCCCGGCCGAGCAGCGCGCCCTGCTGGACCGGTTCGCGGGCGAGGCCGTCACCGGGCCGTTGGAGCGCTACCGGGCGGTGCGCACGGAGTGGCTGCGGGTGTCGAACGAGCTCGTCGAGCGCCGGGACGGGGCCCGCAGGCTCGCGCAGGAGGCCGACATGCTCCGCCACGGCCTCAACGAGATCGAGTCGGTGAACCCGCAGCCGGGGGAGGACGTCGAGCTGGTCGAGCTGGCCCGCAGGCTCGCCGCCGCCGACGACCTGCGGGAGGCGGCGCAGGCCGCGCAGGCCGCCCTGGTCGGGGCCGACGAGATCGACCCGGACGCGCCGGCCGCGCTCGCCCTGATCGGCGACGCCCGCCACCGCCTCGCCGCCTCCGGCGACCCGGAGCTCGCCGCGCTGGACTCCCGGCTCGCCGAGGCGCTCGCCCTGCTCGGCGACGTCGGCACCGAGCTCACCACCTACCTCGACAAGCTCGACGCCGACCCCGAGCGGCTCTCCCAGGTGCTCGCCCGCCAGGCCGAGCTGAAGGCGCTCACCCGCAAGTACGCCGCCGACATCGACGGCGTGCTCGCCTGGGCCGACGCCGCTCGGGAACGCCTCGGCAGCCTCGACACCTCAGACGAGGCCCTCGCCGCGCTCGCCGCCCGCCGCGACGAGCTCGCCGCCGAGCTGGCGAAGCTCGCCCAGGAGGTCACCGCCGCGCGCACCGAGGCCGCCACCCGCCTCGCCGAGGGCGCCACCGCGGAGCTCGCCGGGCTCGCGATGCGCGACGCCCGCCTGCAGGTGTCGGTCACCCCGCGGGAGGCCGGCCGCGACGCGCCCGACGCGCTGCGCGTCGGCGACACGCTGCTGCAGGCCGGCGCGGACGGCGTCGACGAGGTCGAGCTGCGCCTCGTCGCCCACGCGGGCGCCGCGCCGCAGCCGCTGCACAAGGGCGCCTCCGGCGGTGAGCTCTCCCGCGTGATGCTCGCCCTCGAGGTGGCGCTCGCCGGCGCCGACCCGGTGCCCACGATGGTGTTCGACGAGGTCGACGCCGGGGTGGGCGGCCGCGCCGCGGTCGAGATCGGCCGCAGGCTCGCCCGGCTCGCCGCCCGCCACCAGGTCATCGTGGTCACCCACCTGCCGCAGGTGGCCGCCTACGCCGACCGCCACCTCGTGGTCGACAAGACCGCCCGCGAGGACGGCTCCACCAGCAGCAGCGTCCGCACGCTCGCCGAGTCCGACCGCATCGTCGAGCTCGCCCGGATGCTCGCGGGCCTCGACCACACCGACACCGGCCGCGCCCACGCCGAGGAGCTCCTCGCCGCGGCCAGGGCCCACCGGGAGGCCGACCGGGCGGCGTCGAACGGCACCGCGAACGGTTCCCCGAACGGGACGGCGGGCCCGCGCCGGAAGGGCCGCAAGGCGGCGACCGCGGCCCGGTGAACGGGCGCCCCACGGCGCCGGCGGCCCCATTGGGCGGTGAACCGACGGTGACGGTGCGGCGTGCCTACGCGGGATCATGGGCGTCCGGTGTCACAGTGCGTGCATGAAGCTGTCCGGCCTGTTGCACCGCTCGCGTCCGGCGCTGCCCGGGCTGTCCGGCGTCGCCCGGGTCGACCGGCGCACCGACGGCCTGCTCCGCCGCATCAAGGCGGGCGAGATCGCGGTGATCGATCACGTCGACCTGGACCGCGCCACGGCGGAGGCGCTCGTCTCGGCGCAGGTGGCGGCGGTGGTCAACGCGGCGCCCTCCATCTCCGGCCGGTACCCGAACCTGGGGCCCGAGGTGCTCGTCGCCGCCGGCATCCTGCTGGTCGACGACGTCGGCGACGAGGCCCTGCGGGTCATCAAGGACGGGAGCAAGATCCGGATCCACGAGGGCGTGATCTACGCGGGCGAGCTGGAGCTCGCCAAGGGCGTCGAGCAGACCGTCGACTCGGTCGCCGACGCGATGGTGGAGGCCAAGTCCGGCCTCACCCACCAGCTCGAGGCGTTCGCCGCCAACACCATCGAGTTCATGCGCCGCGAGCGGGCGATGCTGCTCGACGGGGCGGGCGTCCCCGAGGTCGAGGTGCAGCTGGCCGACCGGCAGGTGCTCGTGGTCGCCGCGGGCTACGACCACGACGCCGAGCTCGCCCGGCTCGCGCACTACATCCGCGAGTACAAGCCGGTGCTCGTCGGCGTCGGCGCCGGGGCGGACGTGCTCTTGAAGGCGGGGCACCGGCCGCAGCTCATCGTCGGCGACCCGAGCGAGATCTCCACCGAGGCGCTGACCTGCGGCGCCGACGTCGTGGTGCCGGCGTTCGCCGACGGCCACGCGCCCGGCCTGCACCGCGTGCAGGACCTCGGCGTCGGCGCGGTGACGTTCCCCAGCACGGCCAACCCGGAAGACCTCGCGCTGCTCATCGCCGCGCACGGCGGGGCGTCGCTCGTGGTCACGGTCGGGCTCTCGGCGAGCATGGCCGAGTTCCTCGACCGCGGCCGCTCCGGCAGCATCGCCTCCACCTTCCTCACCCGGCTCCAGCTGGGCGGCCTGCTCGTCGACGGCCGGGTGATCGCCTCCCTCTACCGCAGCCGCATCTCGATCGGCGCGATCCTGCTGGTGGCCGCGTCCGCGCTGGTCGCGGTGCTGGCCGCCCTCCTCGTCTCGGACGCGGGCGAGGCGGTGCTGGCCTGGATCACGCAGGTGTGGCTGGGGCTCGTGCAGCAGATCAAGGACGTGACCGGGGGACTGTTCGGGTGATCTCCTTCCGCTACCACCTGGTGTCGATCGCCGCGGTGTTCCTGGCGCTGGCCGTCGGGGTCGTGCTCGGGTCGGCCGGGGTGTCGGACCGGCTGCTGTCGGCCGTCTCGGCCCAGGCCGACGACCTCGCGGGCCAGGTGCAGACGCTGCGCGCCGAGCGCGACGCCCTCGCCGCGGGGCAGCGGGCCTCCGACGAATTCGCCCGCCGCGTCGGGCCCGCCGCGGTGCGCGGCCAGCTGCAGGGCACCACCATCACCCTGGTGACCGCGGGCGCCGACCCCGCCGACCGGGAGGCCGTCGTGCGGCTGCTGGAGCAGGCGGGTGCCACCCTCGGTGGCGAGGTGGCGCTCACCCCCGCCGTCGGCGACCCGGCGCGCGGCGACCAGCTGCGCGCGCTGACCGCGGAGCTCTTGCCCACCGGCGCCCAGCTGCCCGCCGCCACCGACACCGGCAGCCTCGTCGGCGGCCTGCTCGGCGGCATCGTGCTCGCGGGCGGCCAGCCGGTCGCCCCGCAGGAGGCCGACGCGGTGCTGACCGGTCTCGCGGCTGCCGGGTTCGTCGCGCCCGGCCAGCGCCCGCAGCCCGGCAACGCGGTGCTCGTGCTCACCGGCGGCGCGCTGGAGGGCGTCGACGCGCCCGACGCCGCGGCCGTCATCGCTCGGCTGGCCGCCCAGCTCGACCGCGTGGGCGGCGGGGCGGTGCTGGCCGGGCGCGCCGGCTCCGCGGACGCCGCCGGCGCCGTGGGCGTCGCGCGCGCCGACCCCGACATCGCGCAGCGCATCTCCACCGTCGACGACATCCAGAGCGGGGCCGGTCAGGTGTCGGCGGTGCTCGCGCTGCGCGAGCAGCTGGACGGCCGCGCCGGCAGCTACGGCACCGCGGAGACGGCCACCGGGGGTGCGGCGCCCGCCGCCTGATCGGGTAGGCGCGCCGGGCGACACGCGGGGGAGTTGGCCGGGCCGGCTGGTTCGTATGTACCCTGGAGACCCGTGCAGCCTCGCGCGACGCGTCATCTTTTCGTCACCGGCGGGGTTGCGTCCTCGCTGGGCAAGGGTCTGACGGCCTCCAGCCTGGGCCAGCTCCTCACTTCCCGCGGCCTCCGGGTCATCATGCAGAAGCTGGATCCGTACCTGAACGTGGATCCGGGCACGATGAACCCCTTCCAGCACGGTGAGGTGTTCGTCACCGAGGACGGCGCCGAGACCGACCTCGACATCGGCCACTACGAGCGGTTCCTCGACCGGAACCTGCACGGCCGGGCGAACGTCACCACCGGCCAGGTGTACTCGGCGGTGATCGCCAAGGAGCGGCGCGGCGAGTACCTCGGCGACACCGTGCAGGTGATCCCGCACATCACCAACGAGATCAAGGACCGGATCCGCGCGATGGCGGAGCCGGACGCCGACGGCAACATCCCCGACGTCGTGATCACCGAGGTGGGCGGCACGGTCGGCGACATCGAGTCGCTGCCGTTCCTGGAGGCCGTCCGCCAGGTCCGCCACGACGTCGGCCGCGACAACTGCTTCTTCCTGCACGTGTCGCTGGTGCCCTACCTCGCCCCGTCCGGCGAGCTGAAGACCAAACCCACGCAGCACTCCGTCGCGGCCCTGCGCAACATCGGTATCCAGCCCGACGCGCTCGTGCTGCGGGCCGACCGGGAGATCCCGGACGGGCTCAAGCGCAAGATCAGCCTCATGTGCGACGTCGAACCCGACGGCGTCGTCGCCGCCCCGGACGCCCCGTCGATCTACGACATCCCGCGCGTGCTGCACCGCGAGGGCCTCGACGCCTACGTCGTCCGCCGCCTCGGCCTGCCGTTCCGCGACGTCGACTGGACGGTGTGGGGCGACCTGCTCGACCGCGTCCACCACCCGGACGAGACGGTGCGGATCGCGCTGGTCGGCAAGTACGTCGACCTGCCGGACGCGTACCTGTCGGTCACCGAGGCGCTGCGCGCGGGCGGGTTCGCCCACCGGGCGCGGGTGGAGATCGTCTGGGTGCAATCCGACGAGTGCCGCACGCCCGCGGGCGCCGCCGCCCACCTCGACGGGATGGACGGCGTGCTGATCCCCGGCGGGTTCGGCGTGCGCGGCATCGAGGGCAAGCTCGGCGCGATCCGCCACGCCCGCACCCGCGGCATCCCGACGCTCGGGCTGTGCCTCGGCCTGCAGTGCATGGTGATCGAGGCCGCCCGCTCGCTCGCGGGCCTCGCCGACGCCAACTCCTCGGAGTTCGACGAGCGCACCCCGCACCCGGTCATCTCGACGATGGCCGACCAGCGCGACGTGGTGGCCGGCGAGCGCGACATGGGCGGCACGATGCGGCTGGGCGCCTACCCGGCGGTGCTGAAGAAGGGCTCGGTGGTCGCGGCGGCCTACGGGGTGCACGAGGTGTCCGAGCGGCACCGGCATCGCTACGAGGTCAACAACGCCTACCGGGAGCGCCTGGAGGAGGTCGGGCTCGTCTTCGGTGGCACCTCGCCGGACGGCAAGCTCGTCGAGTTCGTCGAGCTGCCCGCCGACAAGCACCCGTTCTTCGTCGGCACCCAGGCCCACCCGGAGCTCAAGAGCCGCCCGACCCGGCCGCACCCGCTGTTCAGCGCGTTCGTCAGGGCCGCGCTCGACTACCGGGCCGCCGACCGGCTGCCCGTCGAGCTGCCCGCCCGCGAGCCCGCCGCCGCCGGGGCCAAGGCGGGCGTGAACGGGGCGCCGTCGTGACCGGTTCCCGGCACGAGTTCGCGGTCCAGTCCTCGAAGGACGTCTACGTCGGCAAGGTCATGGCCCTGCGCGCCGACGAGGTCGTCATGCCCGGCGGCGGGACGGCCGTGCGGGAGATCGTCGAGCACCCGGGCGCGGTCGCGGTCGCGGCGCTCGACGCCGACGACCGGATCATGATGGTCCACCAGTACCGGCACGCCCTGCGCAGGCGGCTGTGGGAGCTGCCCGCCGGGCTGCTCGACGTGCGCGGGGAGGACCCGCTCGGCACCGCGCAGCGCGAGCTGACCGAGGAGGCGGGGATCACCGCGAGCGAGTGGGCCACCCTCGTCGACCTCGCGCCCTCGCCCGGGTTCACCGAGGAGGCGGTGCGGGTCTACCTGGCGCGCGGCATCACCGAGGTGGGGCGCCCGCCGGTGGAGGGGGACGAGGAAGCCGACCTCACCACGCGGTGGGTGTCGTTGCCGGTCGCGGTGCGCATGGTGCTGTCCGGCACGATCGTCAACAGCACGACCGTGGCGGGCGTGCTCGCCGCGCAGGCCGTCGCGGGCGACCCGTCCGCGCTCCGCCCCGCCGACGCGCCGTGGCCGGATCGGCCCACGCGGTTCGCCGACCGGATGGCGCACGGGGGCAGCTGAGCCCGGGCTCAGCGGGTCGCGGCGAAGTCGACGTCCTTGGTCTCCGGCCCGGCGTAGGCGCCTGCGGCGCCCAGGAGGCCGCCGATGGCGAGCAGGATCGGCGCCGCCGTCAGCGGCGGCACCAGCGCGTCCAGACCGGCGAGGAAGAACGCGTAGAACGACGGGATCACCACCGAGACGCTGAACCCGATGCCGAACCCGGAGGCCCGCACGTCGGTGCGGAACCGCTCGTTGATGTAGGCGAGCACCACCCCCCACGGCGCGGTCACCACGACCTGGAACGCGCAGACCAGCAGCACGATCGCGGGGAGCGGCAGCCCCTCGCCGTGCACCAGCACCCACAGCAGCACGGTGCCGACGAGGACGATGGAGATGCCGGATGCGATGAAGAACCGGCGGCGGCCGAAGCGCTGGCCGAGCACACCGGCGGCGATGTAGCTCCCGACCAGGCAGGCGTACGCGATCAGCAGGGTGACGGTGAGCTGGGTGCTCGTCAGCCCGACGAGGTCCGGCAACACCACGGTCGGCAGGTAGAGCGTGGTCAGGTTCTGCGTCAGCCAGAACCCGGTCATCATCGTGAAGACCTGCAGGAACGTGCGGCCGGTCCGGCCCCGCAGCAGGGCCTTCAGCGGAGCCGAGGCCTTCTCGGACCCGGCGGCGGCACCCGCCGAGGCCTCCCAGATCTCCGACTCGGCGACCTTGTGCTTGTAGTAGAAGAACAGCGCGAACGCGAGCAGCGCGCCGATCACGAACGGGATCCGCCAGCCCCACACCGCGTACGGGGAGTCGGGCCCGGCCAGCGGGAACACCGCGAACGCGGCCAGCGCGCACAGGGTGATCGCGATGTAGGCCAGCGGGAACGCGGCGAGGATGACCCCGCCGAGCAGCCCGCGCTTGTGCTTGGGCGAGTACTCCATGGCCAGCGGCAGCGCGCCGGTGTAGCCGCCGCCGAGGCAGATGCCGTCCAGGAAGCGGAGCAGGATGAGGATCAGGTACGACGCGAGCCCCAGCGTGGTGTAGCCGGGCACCAGCGCGATCGCGAGCGTGAGGACGCCGAATCCGGCGACCGAGATCATCGTCGATCGTCTCCTGCCGAGCCGGTCGGCCACCACCCCGAAGATGACCGCCCCGATCGGCCGTCCGATCAGCGTGGTGGCGAAGACCAGCGAGGTGAGGATCGCCGACGCCCGGGGCGAGAGATCCGCGGGCTGGAAG
>NZ_DATGOP010000029.1:0-100119 GCF_035305885.1 Pseudonocardia sp. | reverse complement strand
GGCTGGGACGTGCGCTTCCTGCCGTTCTCGCTGGGGCAGGCGCACGTCGAGGAGGGCGGGGTGAGCGTGTGGGACGACCCGTCGCAGGACACCGGGATCCTCGCGCTGCAGGCGGGGGTCGTGGTGCGCGACGAGTTCCCGGAGCGTTTCCCCGCCGTGCACCGCGGGCTGTTCGCCGCCCGCCACGACGAGGGGCTGCACCTGGAGGACCGCGCCGTCGTGGAGAAGGTGCTGACCGCGGCCGGCGTGCCGAGCGAGGAGGTCTTCGCCCGCATCGACTCGGGTGAGGCGCTCGAGCGGGTGCGCCGCGAGCACGAACAGTACGTCGCCTCGCACACCGTGTGGGGCGTGCCGACGTTCATCGTCGGCGACGAGGCCGTGTTCGTGCGGCTGATGGACCGCGCCCCGGAGGGCAGCGACCCGGCGCCGTCGCGGCGGGCGATCGAGCGGATCATCGACATGATCACCGGATGGCCGGAGCTCAACGAGTTCAAGCACACCGTCGTCCGGCGCTGATCTCCCCGCAGGCCGGGCTCCGATCCCGACGAACGGCGCGTTCGTCGGATGGGTTCCGACCAGCGCGCCGTTCGTCGGAACGGGAGCGGTTCGCTGGTCGGAACCGGCCTCACTCCCCCTCGAGCGTGGGTTCCCGTTCCAGCTCCGGGTCGTCCGGCCCGCTCGCCTCGGGCTCGCTCGTGTGCACGTCCTCGGGCCGGGTGTGCTTGTCGGCGTCGCTGCGCAGCGACCGGATCCCCGAGTTCAGCACGGCGAGCAGCGGCACGGCCAGCAGCGCCCCGGCGATGCCCGCGGTCACCAGCCCGGCGGCGATGGCGAGGATGACGGCGAGCGGGTGCAGCTTCACCGCCCGCCCGAGCAGCAGCGGCTGCAGGACGTGGCCCTCCAGCTGCATCACCCCGATGATCACGGCCAGCACGACGAGCGCGGTGATGGGGCCCTGCGCGACGAGCGCGACGAGCACCGCGGCGCCGCCCGCGACGACGGCGCCGACGATCGGCACGAACGCGCCGAGGAACACCAGCGCGGCCAGCGGGACGGCCAGCGGGACGGACAGCAGCGCGAGCGCGAGCCCGATGGCGACGGCGTCGACGACCGCCACGACCGCGGTCGCCCGGATGTAGCTCACCAGCGCGGCGAGCCCGCGCCGCCCGGCCACGTCCACCCGGTCGCGCGTGCCCTCCGGCACCGCCCCCAGCAGGAACCGCCAGATGGAGCCGCCGTCGTGGAGGAAGAAGGCGAGGGTGAACACCACGAGCAGCAGTTCGGTCAGCAGCTCGCCGATCGTGGCCGCCGTGGTGATGGCGCCGACCGTGATGGCGGACTGGTTGGCGGTGAGCGTCTCGATCAGCTCGTCCTGCACGGAGCGCAGCTGCTCGTCGCTGAGCCGCAGCGGGCCGGTCGACAGCCACCCGACGACCGCGTCGACGCTGGCCGAGAGCTGATCGCCGAGCTGGGGGATGCCCCGGACGAACGTGACGATCACGAACGTGAGGACGCCGCCGAGCCCGGCCACCCCACCGACCATCACGAGCGCGGTCGCGAGCGCGCGGGGCACGCGGTGGCGCACGAGCCAGCCCACGGCCGGGACGAGCAGGGCGGCCAGCAGCAGCGCGATCGCGACGGGGACGACGACCCGTGACAGCTGGACGGCCACGACGCCGATCACGGCGAGCGCGGCCACGACGACGAGCATCCGCCACCCCAGGGCCGCGCTGATCGCGAGGCTCCGGGGGACGGACAGCCCGACGTCGCGCTCCTGCGGAGGCAGGACCGGTGCGGGGCGTCCGGTCGTGGTCATCGCACCTCCTCGACGCGGTCGCCGGTGACGTACCCGCTGGACGCGCCGCCCAACGGCGGCAGCGGCGGCCGTCGGGGCGGGAGGGGTGTTGCAGGCGGGTTACCGCGATCGACAACCAAGCGAAAATCTTCAACTTGATGTCGGTTGAGGGTTGCGCGGGTGAAGTGCTTCAGTATTCTGAAGCGCACCGCGACGCGGAGAGGACGACCGCCATGGCCGACAAGGCTCCCAGCCCCGGGCAGGACCTGCCCGTCGCCGCGATGCTCGGCGAGGTCGGCAACCAGGTCCGTTCTCTGCGCAAGGAGGCTGGTCTCACGCTCGAACGGCTCGCGGAGCTGTCCGGGCTGAGCACCGGGATCGTCAGCCAGATCGAACGCGGGCTGGCCAACCCGTCGTTCGGAACGCTGGTCCAACTCGCGCATGGTCTCGGCATTCCGGTCGGCGCCCTGTTCCAGGTCTCCGACCGGCACCGCTCGCCGGTGGTGCGCAAGTCGGAGCGTCGCCGCCTGGAAGGCCACGGCATCGTGGACGACGGCGGCCGCTACGAACTGCTCACCCCGGACCTCACCGGTGCCCTCGAGGCGACCTGGGTGGAGACCCCGCCCGGATACGACTCGAGCGCCAACCCCTACCGGCACCAGGGTGAGGAGTTCGGGCTGGTGTTGTCGGGGCGAAAGGACGTCTACCTGGACGGGGTGCGCTACGAGCTCGGTCCGGGTGACTCGATCCGCTATCCGTCCACCACACCGCACTGGTACGTCAACCCTGGCGACGAAGTCTGCAAAGCCATCTGGGTGATCACCCCGCCCACCTGGTGACGCGCCGGGCCACCCGGCCCGCCGCACAACGCGCACGCGCCGCGCGTGCGGTCTGAACACGCCGCCCCGGCCGCCCGACGTCGCCGGCCTGCCGCGTGCCCCCCTCGTCCGACGCGCGCCCCCGCGCGTCCTCCGGATGCGAAGGCCAACACCATGACTGCATCTCCTTCGACGGTTCCGGCCACCCCCCACCGCTCCACCGGTCCGTCCGCGACCACGCGCAGGGCGATGCTCGGCCTCGGGCTGGGCAACACCCTCGAGTGGTACGACTGGATGGTCTTCGGCCTGCTCTCGGCGTTCCTCGGGCCGCACTTCTTCCCCGCGGAGGACCCCGTCTCGTCCACGCTCAGCGCGCTCGCGGTCTTCGCCGTCGGGTTCGCCGTGCGGCCGCTCGGCGGGGTGCTGTTCGGGGTCGCCGCCGACCTGATCGGGCGCAGGCGCGTGATGCTGGGCTCGGTCGCCCTCATGGCGGTGACGACGCTGGTCATCGCGGTGACGCCGACCTACGGCCAGATCGGGGTCTGGGCGGGGATCATCCTCGTGACCTGCCGGTTGCTGCAGGGCGTCTCCACCGGGATCGAGGCCCCGCTGTCGACGGCGTACGCCGTGGAGCTGAACCCGGCAGGCCGCGAGGGCCGAGCCGCGGGCTACATCAGCTTCTTCGTCAACCTCGGGATCCTGCTCGCGTCGCTCGTCAGCTTCGCGACCAGTGGGATCATCGGCGGGGGCGCGATGCAGGAGTGGGGCTGGCGGGTCCCGTTCGTCATCGGGGCCGCGCTCGGCGTCGTCGTCATCTGGCTGCGCCGCGCCCTGCCGGAGACGCTGCACGACGAGGAACGCGCCGAGGCGTCGTCCGGCACCGTGGCGCGCGGCGTCGGCAGGCACTGGCTCGGGCTGCTCGCCATCGTGTTCGTCGTCGGCTCGGCCCAGGCCTACAACTACGCGTGGAACGTCGGCCTGCCCAACCTCGCCCGCGGCACGTTCCGCGAGGACCCCACCGCGGTGTTCGCCCTCACCACGGCGCTCGGTGTGGTGCTGCTCGTCGGCTCGCTGGTCACCGGCGCGCTCGCCGACCGCTACAAGCTCTCCCGCACGTTCCTGGTGACGCGGCTGCTCGCCGTGCCGTCGGTGTTCCTGATGCTGCTCTACCACGAGCCGGGCATCGCCGGGTTCGCCGCCGTGCTGCTGGGCGGGTCGGTCGTGCTGGTGCTCAACATGACGCTCTACAACGTCGTCGCCACCTCGCTGATGCCGAAGACCTGCCGCGCCACCGGCGTCGCGCTGGGGTACGGCGTGGCCGTCGCGCTGTTCGGGGGCACGGCCTCCTACCTGCTGGTGTGGCTGCAGCAGCGCGGCCTCGACTGGCTCTTCCCGGCCTACACGGCCGTCCTGTCCCTTGTCAGTGTGGTGCTCTACGTGGCGGCCCGCCGCCGCGACGGCACCTTCGCGGGTGAATGAGGAAGCGATGCAGCTGTCCGACCTGACCGACCCGGTCGTCCGCCGCTCCGACGTCGTCGTCGTGGGCGGTGGCCCGGCGGGGGTGAGCGCGGCCGTGGCCGCGGCGCGCACCGGCGCGAGCGTCACCCTGCTCGAGCGGTACGCCGCGCTGGGCGGGCTGGCCTCCGGCGGCATGGTGCTCGTCCTCGACGACATGGTGAACGGCACCGAGATCTCGGTCTCCGGGATCGTGTCGGAGTACGTCGAGCGCCTCGAGAAGATCGGCCTGGCGGTCTACCCGCCGGAGTCGGACCGGTACTCCTCGACCGAGACGTGGAACCGCTGGGGCCGCTACGGGGTCTTCGACTTCCACCAGCACATCACCCCGAAGCCGATCTGCTACGCGGTCGCGTTCGACCCCGACGGCTGGAAGCGGGTGTCGAACGACCTGGTCCGCGAGTCGGGCGTGCACCTGCGCCTGCACTCGTGGTTCGCCCGGCCCGTGCTCGACGGCAACCGGCTGGCCGGGGTGGTGTGCGAGACCAAGCAGGGGCCGCAGGCCGTGCTCGGCGACGTCGTCATCGACACCACCGGCGACATCGACGTCGCCTCCCGCGCCGGCGCCGACTACGTGCACGACAGCTACCTGACCACGCTGGTGTTCCGGCTCGGCGGGGTCGACACCGACGCCGCCGAGCGGTTCGAGCAGGAGAACCCGCGCGAGGCCCGGGCGATCAACCGGACGATCAAGCGGATGCTCGGCGGCGCGTGGGAGCTGTGGTGGCTCAAGACGCCGCTGCCGGGCGTGGTGTGGTGCAACTGCCCGCACCTCACCGGCTACGACGGCGCCGACCCCGAGTCGCTCACCGAGGCCGAGTTCGACGCGCGGGCCCGCATCGCCTCGGTCGTGGACTACATCCGCGAGCACCTGCCGGGGTTCGAGCGCTGCTACGTCGTCGACGTCGCCGAGCAGATGGGCGTGCGCCAGACCCGGCTGCTGCAGGGCGAGTACGTGGTGACCAAGGACGACATCACCAGCCGCCGCCACTTCCCGGACTCGGTCGCCCGCGGCCGTGACTACTACACCCCCTACCGGGCGCTGCTGCCGCGCGGCGTGGACCAGCTGCTGGTCGCCGGGCGCCACTACTCGGCCACCCCGGACGCGCAGCGCATCTCGCGGGAGATCCCGCCGTGCATGGCGATGGGGCAGGCTGCGGGCGTCGCCGCGGGGTTGGCCGTCGACGCGGGTACCACCGTCCGTGAGGTGGACCCGACGGCGATCCAACGCGCGATGCGCGCGCAGGGCGCCGACCCCGGTGACGTGCCGTCGGCCAACGCCACCCTCTCCGAGCCCGTGGAGGTCCGATCATGACCCAGCCGCTCGCCGGCGTGACCGTCGTCGACTTCACGCAGGTCTACATGGGGCCGAGCTGCACGCAGCTGCTCGGCGACTACGGCGCCGACGTCATCAAGATCGAACGCCCCGGTGTCGGTGACCTGTCGCGGACGTCGATCAGCGACCCGGCCGGCCTGGACAACCCGGTCTTCCTGTCGATCAACCGCAACAAGCGCAGCGTGTCGATAGACACCCGCACGCCCGAGGGCGTCGCCGTCGTGCACCGGCTGATCCGCGACGCCGACGTCGTCGTCTCGAACTTCCGCTCCGGTGTGATGGAGCGCATCGGGTTCGGCTACGAGAAGTGCCGCGAGCTCAACCCCCGCATCATCTGGGCGTCGGGCACGGGGTTCGGCACCTCGGGCCCGTACGCCCACAAGGGCGGGCAGGACGTCATCGCGCAGGCCTACTCGGGCGTGATGTGGCGGCGGGAGAGCGAGGACGTGCCGCTGTCGGTCTACCCGACCACGCTGTGCGACTACACCACCGGCATGCACCTCATGCAGGGCATCCTGCTCGCCCTGCTGGCCCGCAACACCTCCGGCGAGGGCCAGAAGGTCGAGGTGACCATGTACGACTCGATGCTGCACATGCAGATGCAGGAGGCCTGCATGCAGCTCAACCGCGGCTACGAGATCAACTGGGCCGCGATGCCGCTGTCGGGGGTGTTCGAGACGACCGACGGCGCCGTCTGCATGGTGGGCGCGTTCAAGGAGAACCCGCTGCGCGACATCTCCACCGCGCTGGAGTTGGACGAGGACCTCTCGCAGCGCCCCGAGTTCGCCGACCTCGACCGGCAGGCCGCGCACCGGCCGCAGCTGCAGGCGATCTTCCGGGAGCGGTTCGCCACGAACTCCACCGAGTACTGGATCAAGCGGCTGGAGCAGGTCGACATCCTCTGCGCCCCGGTCCGCAGCCTCGAGCAGGCGCTCGCCGACGAGCAGACCGCGGTCAACCGCATGATCCTCGAGATGCAGCACCCGGTCGCGGGCCGGGTGAAGGCCCTCGACGCCCCGATCCGGCTGTCGGCGACGCCTGCGCAGGTCCGGCGGGTGCCGCCGCGGCTGGGCGAGCACAACGCGGAGGTGCTGACCGAGCACGGGTACGCGGCCGACGACGTGGCCGCGCTGGTCGAGAAGAAGGTGCTGCGGTGAGCCGCCCCACCGAGCCCGGCGCCGAGCCCCGGGACGAGGTCCGGCTCGAGGTCACCGACCACGTCGCCCGGGTCACCATCGACCGACCGGCCGTGCTCAACGCGGTCGACGGGCCCACCCACGAGCGGCTCTGCGAGATCTGGGACCGGATCGAGGCCGACCCGGACGTCCGCGCGGTCGTCCTCACCGGGGCGGGGGAGCGGGCGTTCTGCGTCGGCGCCGACATGTCCGCCGCCGCGATCGCCAAGACCGGCCTGGAGTACTGGGCCGACCTCGACCCGAACGGCTTCGGCGGGCTCAGCCTGCGCACCACGCTCGACGTGCCGGTGATCGCGCGGGTGAACGGCTACGCGCTCGGCGGCGGCATGGAGATGGTGCTCGGCTGCGACATCGTGGTCGCCGCCGAGCACGCCCAGTTCGGGCTCACCGAGCCCCGGGTCGGCCGGATCCCGCTCGACGGCGGGGTCTTCCAGCTCGTCCGCCGGATCCCGCACACCCAGGCGATGGGCATGCTGCTCACCGGAAGGCGCGCGAAGGCGGCCGAGATGCAGGCGATGGGGCTGGTCAACGAGGTCGTGCCGGCCGCGGAGCTGGACGCCGCGGTCGACCGCTGGCTCGCCGACATCCTCGCCTGCGCCCCCACGTCGCTGCGCGCGGTCAAGCAGATGGTGCAGCGCACCGCGCACCTGTCGGCGCAGGACGCGCGCGCACAGCGGCTGCCCGCCCTGATGGCGGCGCTCGACAGCGAGGACAGCAAGGAGGGGGTGCGCGCCTTCCAGGAGAAGCGGCCCCCGGTCTGGCCGGGCCGGTGAGCGCGCTGCAGCGCGGCGTCTGGGGCGTGGTCGCCACCCCGTTCGCCGGACCCGACCTCGCCGTCGACCACACGAGCCTGGCCCGGCTCGCCACCCACTACGAGCGGACCGGCGCCGTCGGCCTCACCGTCCTGGGCGTCTTCGGAGAGGCCGCCCGGCTGGACGCGGCCGAGCGGGCGGCCGTGCTCGGCACCGTCCGCGACGCGGTGGGCCTGCCGATCGTCGCCGGCGTCACCGCGCTCGCGACCGCACCGGCGATCGAGGAGGTGCGGGCCGCCCAGCGGGCGGCGGGCGACCGGCTCGCGGCCGTGATGCTGCAGGTCAACTCCCCGGACCCGGGCGTGCTCGCCGCCCATCTGCGCGCGGTGCACGCCGCCACCGGCGTCCCGGTCGTCGTGCAGGACTACCCGGTTGCGAGCGGCGTGACGATCGGCGCCGACGCGCTCGCCGCCGCCGTGCGCGAGCTTCCGTTCGTCGCGGCGGTCAAGGCCGAGGCCCCGCCGACCCCGGTCGCGATCGCCGCCCTCACCGCCACCCTGGACGTGCCGGTGTTCGGCGGGCTCGGTGGCATCGGGCTGCTCGACGAGCTCGCTGCGGGCGCTGCGGGCGCGATGACCGGCTTCTCGTTCCCCGAGGGCCTCGTCGCGTGCGTCGAGGCGTGGTTCGACGGCGGGTACGCGGCGGCCCGGCGGGCGTTCCTGCCCTACCTGCCGCTGGTCAACGCCGAGCAGCAGCCGCGGCTCGCGCTCGCGATCCGCAAGGAGTGCCTGCACGTGCGCGGGCTGATCGCCGACCCGGCGGTGCGCCCGCCCGCCGCGCCGATGCCCGCGGCGCTGCGCGCGCAGCTGCGCAGGCACCTCGACGCGGTCCCGGTGCCCGCCGGTCGCCGATGAGCGCGCCGGACCTGGTGGCCCTGCCGAAGGCGGAGCTGCACCTGCACCTGGAGGGGACGATCCGCCCGGCGACGGCCGCGGAGCTCGCCGACCGCTACGGGCTGCCGATGCCGCGCACCGGGACGTTCGCGAACCTCGCCGAGTTCGTCGGCGCCTACGAGGCGGCCCGCGACCTCGTCGGCACCCTCGACGACCTGCGCCGCGTCGCGGCGGAGCTGGTGGAGGACGCGGCCGCGCAGGGCGTCGTGTGGTCGGAGGTGCACGTCGTCCCGCCCACCTACTCCGGGCGGCTCGGGCCCGACGAGGCCGTGCTCGAGGCGGTCCTCGACGGACTCGCGGCCGGGGCGGGCCAGGGGCCGGCCGCGGGCGTGATCGTCGGGGTGAACCGGGGCCTGCCGATCGAGGCCGCCGAGCGTTCGCTGCGGCTGGCCGTCCGCTACGCCGACGCAGGCGTCGTGGGGCTGGGCCTCGCCGGTGACGAGGCCGGGTACCCGGCGGGCCGGTTCGCCGAGGTGTTCGCCCGCGCCCGCGACGCCGGCCTGCGCGCGCTGCCGCACGGCGGGGAGGCCGCGGGACCGGAGAGCGTGCGGGCGTGCGTCGAGGCGCTCGGCGCCACCCGGGTCAACCACGGGGTCCGCGCCGTCGAGGACCCCGCCCTGGTCGAGCTGCTGGCGGAACGGGGGATCACCCTCGACGTCTGCCCCACGTCGAACGTCGCGCTGAGCGTCTACCCGTCGCCCGCCGAACACCCGCTGCCGCGGCTGATCGCGGCCGGGGTCCCGGTGACGCTGGCCAGCGACTGCCCGCTGTTCGTCGCGACGAACGCGGTGGAGGAGTACCGCCGCGCCGCGGAGGCGTTCGGGCTCGGCCGCGGCGAGCTGGCCGCGATCGCGCGGACCTCGCTCACCGCGAGCTCCTGCCCGCCCGACCGGCGCGCCCCCGCCCTCGCCGCGGTCGAGGAGTGGGCCGCCGGGTGAGCCGCGGCGCCGGGTCGCACCGGCACCAGGTCGAACCGGCACTAGCATGCCCGCGTCATGACGTCCGCCTCCCGCCCGCGCCGGCGCCTCGGCGAGGACGAACGACGCAGGCAGATCATGGCGGCGGCGCTCCAGGAGGTCGCCGACCGCGGCTACGAGGGCGCGTCGCTGACCCGGGTCGCCGCGCGTGCCGGGGTCGCCAAAGGGCTGGTCTGGCACTACTTCGCCGGCAAGGACGACCTGATGGGCGCGACGGCGAGGGCGGCGATGGAGGCCCTGCGGGCCGACGTCGTCGCAGGCATCGACCTGGACCGTCCGGTGCCGGACGTGATCCGGGCCGCCCTCCGCGCGGCCGCGGCGCTGGTCCGGACCCGCCGGGACGAGCTCGTCGCGCTGAACCGCATCGTGCACAACCTGCGCCGGGCGGGCGGGGAGGACGTGGCCGCCGACTTCTACGAGGAGACCCACTGCGCGCAGGAGGAGCTGTTCCGGCGCGGCCAGGCCGAGGGCAGCCTGCGCCGGCTCGACCCGCGGGTCATGGCGGTCACCTACCAGGGCGCCGTCGACACGATGCTCGCCTACCTCGAGGCGCACCCCGACGTCGATCCCGGGGCCTACGCGGCGGCGCTCGCCGAGGTCCTGCTCGACGGCATGCAGGCCTGACGCGCAGGGCAGGGCAGGGTCAGGCCTGCCGCGTCAGGTCTGCCGCGTCAGGAATGTGGCTTTCCTGAAGCCCACCTTCAGGAATGTGGCTTTCCTGCAATCCCGCGGGCGCCGGTACTGTTGACTGCATGGTCAATAGCGTCCCCGGCGGCCCATTGGCCGGTCGTCGGTACGTCGTCACCGGATCGGCCTCGGGTATCGGTGCCGCCACCGCGTCGATCCTCCGCGAGCAGGGGGCCGAGGTCATCGGCTGCGACCTGGACGACGCCGAGGTCGTCGCCGACCTGTCGACGCCCGACGGCCGCCGCTCGCTGGTCGACCAGGTGGCCGAGCGGGGGTGCGTCGACGCCGTGCTCGCGATCGCGGGCGGCGGCCGGACCGGGCTGCTGGAGACGAACTACTTCGGCGCGGTCGCGACGCTCGAGGGGCTGCGCCCGCTGCTGGCGGGAAGCGACGCCCCGCGGGCCGTCGCCGTGTCGTCGACCTCGTCGCTGGCGCCCGCGGACGAGCGCGTGCTCCGCGCCTGCGCGGAGGGCGACGAGGCAACCGCGACCGCGCTGGTGGCCGCCGATCCGGCGTTGCGCGACGCCGCCTACGGCATCGCCAAGCGCGCGCTGAACGCCTGGGTGCGGCGGACCGCCCCGACGCCCGAGTGGGCGGGCGCCGGCATCCCGCTCAACGCGGTCGCACCCGGTGTCGTCGACACCCCGGCCGCCGCGTGGATCCTCGGCGACGAGCGGGTGCGGGCCGCGGTCGAGGCGGCCGCGCCGCAGCTCCTCGGCGGGTTCCCGGGCCGCCCGGAGTGGGTCGGGCACCTCATCAGCTGGCTGGCGGGCCCGGAGAACCGCTTCGTCACCGGGCAGGTGATCTTCGCCGACGGCGGTTCCGAGGCGTTCCTGGTCGGGGACCGGCACTGGGTGTGACGGCGGATCAGCGGCCGTCGGCGGTGGCGAACCCGGGGAGCTCGGTCGACAGCGGCCCGTCGGCGGCGCCGTCGAGGAGCCGGGCCATCCCGGTGGAGCGGAGGAGCATCGCCAGCTCGTCGGCGCGGACGGCCGCGTCGACGGTGTCGTGGCGGGCGATCGCGAGCGCGAGCTCGCCCGCGTCGAGCAGGGGCGAGGTCGACGCCGAACCGAGCGGGGGCACGAGGTGGGCGGCGTCGCCGGGGAGGGTCGCCGTCGGGTCGTGTTCCCAGGTGCGCGGGACGGGGAGGGCGAAGATCGGGCGGTCGACGTAGGGGCCGTCGTCGTCGGTGAGCAGCCGGCGCGGGCGGGGTGACCGGTCGCGGTAGCGCTCGCGGTGACCCGGTCTTGCGGGGCGCGCTGGACGACGTACACGCGGACGTGGTCGCCCACGTTGCGCTGGGCGAACCGCCCCCTTCCCCGTCGGTGGCCGCGGCGCTGCCCTGGCCGACGAGTTCGGCGACGTCCGGGTGTCGGTGTGGCGCGGCGTGGCCTGCGAGACCGCGCGGGCGGACCTTCGACCAGGCGCCGTCGGCCTCCACGACGAGGTCGGCCTCGGCGGTGGCGCCGTCGCGGCCTGCAGGTCGTGGTCCCGGCGCACGGCGCCGAGCTCGAACGAGCCGGGCAGCAGGTCGCGCAGCTCGCCGCGGTCGATCTCCGGTTCGAACCGCTCGGGCGGCTCCGGGACGTGGTGGAACGGCGGCGATCCGGCCGGGTCCGGCCGGCGGGGTCAGGCCGCCGCCCGCGCGCGCGTCGTCCTGACCTGCGTGGCCACCGCCAGCGTCGTGGTGACCACCAGGGTCGCGACGCCGACCGCGAGCGCTGGCAGGGAGTGGCCGAGCGCCAGCCCGACGATCCCGATCACCACGAGGGCGGCCACGGCGAGGTAGCGGTCGCGGGCGACGACCCCGGTGCGCGAGCGCAGGAACAGGACGTTGCCCGCGAGGTAGATCAGCGGGCCGCCCACGGTCGTGAGCACCAGCGGGGCATCGGTCTCCGGGTGGCTGATGCGCAGCTCGATCGACACCGCCACGACGATCGCGCCGGCCACCATCAGCGCGTGCGCGTAGGCGAAGGCCGAACGCAGCGCCGCCGTGCTGCCCTCGCCGCGGCTCGCCGCGGTGTCGTGGCCCGCGAGCGCGAAGTAGGCCCACCAGAGCACGAACAGCCCGACGAACCCGAGGACGGTGGTCAGCACCGCGGCCGCCGTGACCTCCTCCACCTCCGACAGGGTGAAGCCCATGATCAGGATCGACTCGCCGAGCGCGATGATGAAGACCAGCCGGTTGCGCTCGGCGAGGTGCTCGGCGTCGGTGGGCCACGTGCTCATCGGGGCCGACCCGAGGCCGGGGAAGCGGAAGTCGAAGCGGGGCGCCGCCACGTCGACGGCGAGCGCGACCAACCAGACGACGAGCCGCGGGCCGGGCGGCAGGAACGCCCCGACGAGGAAGAGCGCGGCGGCGACCGTGCTCCACGCCAGCAGGTTCGTGTAGTTCTTCCCCAGCACGTGGCCGCGGAAGGCCACCGCGGCGAACGCGGCGCGGCCCACTTGCGCGGCGGCGTAGCAGGCGGCGAACAGCAGCCCGTCCTCGTCGAACGCGTGCGGCAGCCCGATCGACATGCCCAGCGCGGCGAGCATGAGCAGCGCGTTGAGCACCCGGACCGAGCCGCTGCGCGGGTCGAGCCAGTTCATCGCCCACGCCGAGTAGTTCCAGACCCACCACACCGCGCCGAACAGCAGCGCCGTGCGCACCGCGCCCAGCCAGCTCAGGTCCGCGAGCAGCGTGTGCGAGATCTGGATGATCGCGAAGACGTAGACCAGGTCGAAGAACAGCTCGATCGGCGCGACCTCGGAGCGGGCCTCGTCGTCGGCGCGCAGCAGGGGCGGGCGTCGGTGTTCGGTCTCGCGCTCGGTCACCTCGTCGACTCCCCCCTGGAACGCCCGGCACCCTCCGCCGGACGGAGATCACGATGGCGGGGCAGGGTAGCGGGTCAGGAGCCCGTGCGCAGCTCGACGACGGCTCCGCGGACGGGCAGGTCGCGCGCCCGCCCCGGCGGCGCCGCGCGGCGGCGCCGCTCGCACAGCGACGTCACGGTCGCCATGCGCTCCGCGGGTGCGTTCCGAACGGGGGTGCGCCCCGTCGCGCCGACGTGGTGCACGACGACGATCGCCGTGAAGACCACCAGGATCCAGAAGAGGGCCATGCCGGCGGTCGCGGCCGCGTATCCCCAGCTGGGCGCCCCGGACCAGAACCACATCATCGTGCTCCGCTCCTCGTCGGTTCCGGACGACCGCGCCGGGTTCCCCGCCGCGTCGTTACCGGCACAACGACGCCGATCCAGAGCTGTCACGACGAGTAGCTTGATCATTACCGAAAGCGATCACTCCTGCGGCTACGATTACACCGTTGACAGCACAGGACCCGCGCTCCGCCGCGGGAAGGGGGAGCCGGTGAGCCTTCGCCAGTTCGAGTACGCGCTGGCCGTCGCGGAGGAGGGCTCGGTGACGGCGGCCGCCGAGCGCCTGCACGTCGCCCAGCCGTCGATGTCGCAACAGATCCGCGGCCTGGAGCGGGAGCTCGGGGTAGCGCTGTTCGCCCGCACGGCGAGCGGGCTCGTGCCCACAGCGGCCGGCCGGGCGTTCCTGCGGGAGGCCGAGATCGCGGTGGCCGCGGCGCGGCGCGCGCGGGCCACGGCGCGCGCCGGAGCCGACGAGCTCGTGGGCGAGCTGGTGGTCGCGGCGCAGATGGGCTTCGGCACGCGGCAGCTGCCCGGCGCGCTGGGCGCCCTGCGCCGCCGCTACCCGCGGGTGGAGGTCACGGTCTTCGAGGAGCCGAGCGCCGCCGAGCTGGACCGGCTGTGCCGCCGCGGCATGCTGGACCTGTCGCTGATGGCGAAGTGCGAGCGGTCCCCGGCGAACGCGCACCGCCTCGGCGACGAGGAGTTCGTCGTGGTGCTCGGCGCCGGGCACCCGCAGCTCGCCGCGGACCGGGTCGAGCTGCGGGCGCTGGCGGGGCAGCCGTGGGTCCGGTTCGACCGCGACAGCGCGCTCGACCGCGTGCTGCTGACCGCGCTGCGCGACGACGACCCGCCCACGGCCGCTCGCGTGTCCCAGACGGCCACGGCCGTGCGCTGGGCCGCCGACGGGCTGGGGGTGGCGCTCGTGCCCGCCTCCGCGGTGCCCCACGGCTACGAGCGCCTCACCCGCCCGCTGGCCCCGGCCGTGGCCCAGCCCGTCATCGCCGTGGTCCGGCCGCACGCGGGGCCGGCCGAGACGGCCCTGCTCGACCTGCTGCGCCAGGAGACCTGGTACGAGGCCGGCCCGGTCTCGCTGGTGTCCTGATCAGAGCTGGGTGCGGCCGCCGTCGACGGAGAGCTCCGCGCCGGTCGTGTAGGTGGCGTCGAAGGCGAGGAACGCGGCCGCCTTCGCGAACTCCTCGACGGTGCCGAACCGCTGCATCGGGTTCTCGGCGACCACCTGCGCCACGAACCGGGCCGCGGCCTCGGCGGGCATCGTCTTCTCCAGGACCCCCGTGTCGATCGGGCCGGGGCTGATCGCGTTCACCCGGATCCCGCGCGGGAGCAGTTCGCGGGAGAAGCTGCGGGCCATCGAGCGCAGGGCCGCCTTGCCCGCCGCGTAGACGCTGGTGTCGAGCATCCCGATGGCGTTCGCGGCCGACGTGGTGAGGACGACCCCGGCGCCGCGCGCGAGCAGCGGGGCGAGCGTCTGCACGGTGAAGAACGCACCCTTGACGTTGATCGCGAACAGCTCGTCGTAGGCCTGCTCGGTGATCGATCCGAAGGGCGTGGCCGCCGCGATGCCCGCGTTGACGAACAGGGCGTCGATCCGGCCCAGCTCGTCCGCCACGCGGTCGGCCAGCACCTGCAGGTCGGCGGTGGCGGCGACGTCGCCGCGCACGCCCACCGCGTGGGGCCCGAGGGACCGCGCGGCGTCGAGCGTGGCCGCGGAGCGGCCGGTGACCACCACCCGGGCCCCGCCGTCGACGAGCAGCTTCGCCAGCGCGAACCCCATGCCCGCGCCGCCACCGGTGATCACCGCCGTCTTGTCGCTGTAGTCGCCCATGCCTCAGCTCCGCGGGTACTCGCCGCCGTCGACCCCGAGCACCTGGCCGGTCAGCCACGCAGCCCGGTCGGAGGCGAGGAACAACACGGCGTGGGCGATGTCGTCGGGCAGGCCCTCCCGCCCGAGCGGCGGGGTGGCGATCGCGCCCGGCCCCAGGTCGAGCCTCGCCCAGTACGCCCGGGTCGCCGCGCCGCCCGGGGTGTCGGTCCGCCCGGGGCTCACCGTGTTGACCCGGACCCCGGACGGCGCGAGCTCGGCGGCCAGCCCTCTGCTGTAGTTCTCCAGCGCCACCTTCGCCGCCTGGTAGTGCAGGAACGGCGGGGCCGGCGGGGTGGTCGCGGCCGTGGACACGTGCACGATCGCCCCCGAACCCCGCTCCCGCATCCCCGGCGCCACCAGCGCGTCCACGCGCACCGCCGACAGGAGGTTCAGCTCCAGCGCGGCCTGCCACTCTGCGTCCGGGATGGCGAGGGCGCCCCGGTGCGGCTGCGCCCCGCCGACGGTGTGGACCAGGACGTCCACGCCGCCGAGCCGCTCCTGCACGGCCGCGGCGACCGCCTCCGCGCCCGCCCGGGTCCGCGCGTCGGCGGCCACGAAGGCCGCCCCCTCCGGGGCCGGGGTCGTGGCCGACCTGGCCGTCGTGAGCACCTCGGCGCCCGCGTCGAGCAGGTGCCGCACCACGGCGGCGCCGATCCCGCGGGTGCCGCCGGTGACGAGCGCCCGCCGTCCCGCGAACTCTCCCTTTTCCGACCCGTTCTCGGGCAAGGTCATGCCAACGATCCTTTCGAACGTGTTCCGCCGGCCCGAAGCGGAAGAATTGTGTTCGGGCAGGTCGAACGCTACGTCCGGGGAGGAATCGGGCGCAAAGACGAATTTGCAGCAGGCGCTATAGGCAATTCCTATACGCCATGGTCACTTGCCGAGGAACCGCCGCCGGAACGCGAACGGGCCGAGCCCCGAGCGCCACCACGGCAACCAGGCCGACGGCCTGCGCAGCACCGCCTGCATCAGCGGGGCCGAGTCGAAGTAGGAGTCCCGGCGCAGCACCGTGCCGGTGTGGGTGAGCCACAGCTTGTCGACCGCCGAGAACACGAGCGGCTTCCCGCCGAGGGTGGCGGTGAGCCGCAGCTCGATGAACACGATGTCCTCGTTGCCCGCCCAGCCCGTGACCACGCCGCGGATGTCGGGCAGGAGCGCCACCAGGCGCTGCGCCTCGTCGTGCCAGGTCGTGCGGGTCGTGCCCGGTTGCAGCAGCGGCTGGTTGAGCTGGATGTCCTCCGCCATGAGGCCGTCCCACGCGTGCGGCTCGGGCGCGTCCCAGCCCCTGGCGAACGCTGCGACGACCCGCTCGTGGACGGCCCGCCAGTCGGCCGCCGTGGTCCCGTAGCGGATGTCGTGGTCGGTGGTCACCGCGTTCCCCTCCGGTCATGATCGGCTGAGCGAGGCGCCCCGGAACTTACCCCCGTCGGGCGGTCGTGCCGAGGCCGTTGCACGCGGGTGTCGTCTTCGGTCACCGCAGCGAGAAGCCGCCGTCGATGAGCAGCTCGGCGCCGCAGCAGTAGGCGGAGTCCTCGCTCAGGAAGTACTCCACGGCCGCGGCGACCTCGGCCGGCTGCGCGAAGCGGTCGAGCACGATCCCGCTCCGCCACTGCGCGTGCATGTCGGTCCGCCCCGCGGTGAGCGGGGTGTCGACGTAGCCGGGGGAGACGGTGTTGAGCCGCACGCCGCGCGGGCCCCACTCCACGGCGAGCGATCGGGTGAGCGCGCTGACGCCCGCCTTCGAGGCGTTGTAGGCGCACTGCCGCTGGGGGAAGTTGACGATCGCGTTGCCCGACATCGAAGCGATGTTCACGATCGCCCCGCCGCCGCGGGCGAGCAGCTCGCGGCCGAACTCGCGGCAGGTGAGGAACACCCCGCGCAGGTTCACCGCCATGATCCGGTCGAACTCCGACAGCGGCATCTCCTCGGCCGCCACGTTGTTCTCGACGATGCCGGCGCTGTTGACCAGGTCGACCGGGCGCTCGTCGTCGGCGTAGAGCGCGCGCACCACGGCGGTGACCGACTCCTCGGAGGTCACGTCGACGGTGTGGCCGGTGACGGCGGCGGGCAGGGCGTCGAGGCCCTTCAGGTCGAGCCCGTGCACCTGCGCCCCCTGCGCGGCGAGGCGCTCGCAGATCGCCAGCCCGATCCCCCCTGCGGCACCGGTGACGGCGACGCGCCGCCCCGCGAACCGGTCGGTCATGGCCCGTTCCCCCTCACGGCCGGATGTAGCAGTACTAGCCGACCGGCGGCCACGGGCGCAAGGATCGGGGAAGCGGCGCCGCTCCGACGGGCAGCCCCTGTAGTAGAACTACAGCGATCGCCGCTGCTACCGGAAGGGGACCGCCCTGATGGCACCCGAGTCCGACGTCCTCGCCGCGGTGGAGGCCCTCGCGGTCGTGCCCGTCGTCGAGATCGACGACGCCGCGGCGGCGGTGCCGCTCGCCCGCACGCTGGCCGAGGCGGGGCTGCCGGTCGTCGAGGTCACCTTCCGCACGCCCGCCGCGCGCGACGCGGTGGCGGCGATCGCCGCGGAGCTGCCGGACTTCCTGCTCGGCGCGGGCACGCTCGTGCTGCCGGACATGGTCACGGCCGCCGCCGAGGCGGGCGCGCGGTTCGGCGTCTCCCCCGGGTCGTCGAGCGCGTGCCTCGCCGCCGCGGAGGAGGCGGGGCTGCCGTTCGTGCCCGGCGCGGTCACCCCGAGCGAGGTCGGCGCCTGCCTGGAGGCGGGTGCGAAGCGCATCAAGTTCTTCCCGGCGGGCGCCTACGGCGGGATCGCGACGCTGAAGGCGCTCGACGGGCCGTTCGGCTGGACCGGCGCGCGGTTCATGCCCACGGGCGGGGTCCGCCCGGAGAACGTGGGGGAGTACCTGGCGCTGCCGAACGTGTTCGCCGTGGGCGGCACCTGGATCGCCCCGCGCGAGGACATCGCGGCGGGCCGCTGGGACGCCATCGCCGAGCGGGCGAAGGCGGCCGCCGGGCTGCGACCGTGACCGCCCGCCCGCGGGTGCCGGCATGACCGGGGAGTCCGTGCTGGAGCTCATCGCGGACCGGCAGGACCGGATGCGGCCCTCCGAGCGGAAGGTCGCCGCGGCGGTGCTCGCCGACCCGGGCGCGGTCGTGCACATGGCCATGGCGGGCCTCGCCGAGGCCGCGGGCGTCAGCGAGCCGACCGTCATGCGGTTCTGCACCGCCCTCGGCTTCGGCGGCTTCCAGGCCTTCCGGCTCGCGCTCGCGCAGGCGCTCGTGCTCGGACCGCCCACCGCGCAGGCGGCGATCACGCCCGACGACCCGGTCGACGCGCTCGCGGGCGCGATCTTCGGCCACGCGCTGCGCGGGCTGGACCGGGCCCGCCGCCGCCTGGACCCGGCCGCCCTCGCGGCCGCCGTCGACGCGCTGGTGGGAGCGCGGGCGGTGCACTTCGTGGGCCTCGGCGCCGCCGGAGTCGTCGCCCAGGACGCCGCGGGGCACGCCGTCGCGTTCGGGGTGCCGTGCACCGCCCCCGCCGACCTGCACCGGCAGTACGCGACCGCGGCGGCGTGCCGGCCGGGCGACGTGGTCGTCGCGATCTGCCCCACCGGGCGCACGGGCGCGGTGGTCGAGGTCGCCGGGCGGGCGAAGCGCGCGGGTGCCGCCGTCGTCGCCGTCACCGGCGGGCCCGGCCCGCTCGCCGAGCTCGCCGACGTCGCGATCGTCCTGCGCGCGTTCGACGACCCCGGCGACGCCGTCACGCCCGCGGTGGGTCGGCTCGCCGGGCTCGTGCTCGTCGACGTCCTCGCCACGGCCGTCGCGGCCCGCCGCGGCCCCGCGCACCTGCAGCGGGTGCGGGAGGCGGGGGAGGCGCTGGCGGCGTTGGAGGACCCGCAGCGGGCCTGATCCCGGTGCGCGCGTTGCCGGTGCCCGTGCACGCGGATCCATCGACGGCGCCGCGCGGCGCGGCGAGGGTGGCAGCCATGCCGGGTGACGGGTCACGGGCGCTGCGGGCGCAGATGATGCAGCTGACGTGGGGTGCAGCGGTGGCGCAGGCCGTCGGCGTCGCGGCCGAGCTGGGGGTCGCCGACGCGCTGGCGGGCGGCCCGCGCCACGTGGACGACATCGCGGCCGCCGTCGGGGCGGACGCGGACAGCCTGCACCGGCTGCTGCGGGTGCTCGCCGACCTCGGCGTGGTGGGCGAGCTCGGCGGGGCGCGGTTCGCCCCGACCCCGCTCGGCGACCTGCTGCGCCGCGACGAGCCCGGCTCCCTGCGCGACTGGGCGATCATGATCGGCAGCCCGTTCCACCGCGCGGCGTGGACCGGCCTGGTCGACAGCGTGCGGACCGGGGAGTCGGCGTTCGTGCGGGTGCACGGCGCGACCCCGTGGGACCACCGGCGCGCGCACCCGGAGGACGGCCGGATCCTCGACGCCGCGATGACGTCCGCGTCGACCGGCACCCTGGCCGCGATCGCCGAGGTCTACGACTTCGGGTGGGTCGACACGGTGGTGGACGTCGGCGGCGGGCAGGGCGGCCTGCTCGCGGCGATCCTCGCGGCCAACCCGGGCCTGCGCGGGGTGCTGTTCGACCAGCCGGACGTCGTGGCCGGACAGGTGGTGGAGGCGGCCGGGCTCGGCGGGCGCTGCGAGTACGTGGGCGGGAGCTTCTTCGACGAGGTGCCCGCGGGCGGCGATCTCTACCTGCTCGCCAACATCGTCCACGACTGGGACGACGACCGCGCCGTGCGCATCCTGCGCAACTGCGCCGCGGCGATGAAGCCGGGCGGGCGGGTGCTGCTCGGCGAGGCGGTGCTCCCGGAGACGGGTGCGGCGCCGGAGGCGAAGCTCGTGGACCTGGAGATGCTCGTCATGAACGTCCGCGGGGCCCGGCAGCGCACGGCGGCGGAGTTCCGCGAGCTGTTCGCGCGCTCCGGGCTCGCCATGTCCGGCATCGTCGGCCGCGCGGGGCCCTTCGACCTGGTCGAGGCCGTTGCAGCCGGCCGCTGAGGTTGCGACGGGCGGCCCGTGCCGGGGCGGGCTACGGTCGAACCGGGTGACCCCCTCCCACCGGAACCGAGGAGGCGGCGGCGTGGGCGTCCGGTTCAGCACCGAGGACGTGCGGGACGACGTGCGCTTCGAGTACTGGCTGGACCGCCACCGCGGCGCGCTCGACACCGACCTGCGCCTGCTCAGCGGCAGGCACCCGCACTTCCGGGCCAGCTGCGAGATCCACGCGCTCGGGCCGGCGGAGGTGGCCGTCCTGTCCTACGCCGGGAGCCCGGTCCCCACCGCGGGCGAGGCCCGCCGCACGGCCCGCGACACCGGGCGCCCGGACGGCTACGAGATCAAGATCCCGCTCGCGGCCGAGGAGTTCGTCGTGAGCCAGGGCGACCGGCAGGCGCGGCTGGACCCGGGCGACTTCGCGATCGTCGACACGGCCCGGCCCTCGTCGGCGATCGTCGGCAGCCGGTCGGCCAAGCGCGTGGTCTCGCTGATCCTGCCCCGGGTGGCGCTGCCGGTTCCGCCCGCCCGGGTCGCCGACGTCGTGGCCGTCCCGTTCTCGGGGCGGCACGGCACCGCCGCGCTGGTGTCCACGCTGCTGCGGCAGATCACCGAGGACGCCGACGCGTACGACCCGGCCGACGCCACCCGGGTCTCCGCGGCGCTGGTCGACCTGATCGCCGCCTCGGTGGCCGCGCGGCTCGACCTGCGCCCGGCGCTGCCCCCCGACGCCCGGCGCAACGCGCTGTTGCGCCGCATCTACGCCCACATCGAGCAGCACCTCGCCGACCCCGGGCTCACGCCGGCCGCGATCGCCGCCGCGCACCACATCTCGCTGCGGCAGCTGCACAAGCTGTTCGAGCCCGAGCAGCACACCGTCGCCGCGTGGATCCGCGGCAGGCGGCTGGAGCGGTGCCGGCGCGACCTCGCCGACCCGGCGCTCACCGACCGGCCGATCGGTGCGATCGCCGCGCGGTGGGGGTTCACCGACGCCACCGGCTTCCACCGGCAGTTCCGCGCCGCCCATGGCACCCCGCCCGGCGCCTACCGGCGGCTGATGACCGGGCACACCCCGTAGGGCGCGGTTTTGCGGCGCCGGCGGGGGAGGGCGCAGACTCGAGGCCCATGACCGGAACGCAGCCCGACCCGGCGGCCCGCATCGTCACCCCGGTGCTCACGACGCCGGAGACCCAGCGCACGATCCCCTTCCTGGGGCAGTCCTACCGCGTGCGGGTCTCCGGGGACGACACCGCGGGCACCTTCGCCCTCATGGACACCGAGGCCGGCCGCGGCCACGGCAGCCCGATGCACGTGCACCGCAACGACTCGGAGGTCTTCCTCGTCCTCGAGGGCACGCTGCGGGTGATCGTCGACGGGCAGGAGTACGAGGCCGGCGCGGGCGCCGCCGCGGTGCTCCCCGCGGGGCGGCCCCACGGCTTCGTGATCACCAGCGAGACCGCCCGCTACCTGACCCTGCACCACGGGCCCGCGTTCGAGCGGTTCACCGCGGCCGCGGGCGGCGAGGACCCGTCGCGGCTGGCCGAGATCGCCGACGCCTACGGGATCGACATCATCGGACCGCCGCCTGCGCTCTGACGTCGTTATTATGTGATACATAATAATCTCGTGAACGCGCCCGCACCCGAGGCGCTGCGGCTCATCCGGGCCTGGTACCGGCTGCAGCAGGCCACCGCGGCGTTCGGCAGGCACGTCGAGCGCACGTTCGGCGTGACCGGCGAGCAGCTCGCCCTCCTGCGCATCGTGGCGGAACGCGGGACCTGGCCGATGAAGGAGCTGCGCGAGCACCTCGTCATGCACCCCGCGACGCTCGGGCAGGCCCTGGACCGGCTGGCCGCACGCGGCCTCGTCACGCTGCGCGCCGACCCCGCGGACCGGCGCCGCCGGCTCGTCACGGCGACGGCGGAGGGGCGGGAACTGCTCGCGCGCGTGCCGCCGGTCGGCCCGGGCCGGCTCCGCTCGGTGAGCGCCGACCCCGGGGCGCTGGCCCGCGTCGCGGCCGCGTTCGAGGAGGCGGTGTCGTTGTTCGGGATGGAGAGGTGGGCCGATGATCCGCGGGATTGACAACGTGCTCATCGACGTCGGCGATCTCGCCGCCGCTCGCGCGCACTACGGCTCGTTGGGCCTGGCGGAGCGGTTCGCGCTCCCCGAGGCGGGGATCGTCCTCTACGCGATCGGCGACGAGCGCCCCGGCCTCCTGGTGCGCGGCGTCCCCGGCAAGACCGCATCGTCGTCCCCGCACGGGGCGAGGGTCTGGCTGGAGGTGGCCGACGCGCGCGCCTTCGCCCGGCGCTGCCCGCTCACCCCCATCGCGCCGCCGTTCGAGGTGCGCACGGGATGGGTCGTCGAGTACGCGGACGCGTGGGGCAACGTCGTGGGCGTCACCGACTACTCGGCGGACCCGACCAAGGCCCGGCCCTCAACGTCAGGAAAGCCACATTCCTGACGCTGCGCTTCAGGAAAGCCACATTCCTGACGCCCGCGGAAGCCGCTCCCACCGCGGCCCGGCCCTCCGGCCCGCTCCCGGTGGGCCGGAGGACCGTGTAACGCCCGCTCACCCCCGCCGAGCATCTCCCCACGCCGTGCGGCGCCGGAGCCGGGGCGCGTGGAGGTGGTGGGTCATGACGTCGCAGGCCGTCGGCCCGGTGCGCGTGACCGCGCGGTTGGACGCCCCGCTGAGCCGGTGGCTGTGGCTGGTGAAGTGGCTGCTCGTGCTGCCGCACGCGGTGGTGCTCGCGTTCCTGTGGGTGGCGTTCGCGGTGCTCAGCGTCGTCGCGTTCCTCGCGATCCTGGTCACCGGCCGCTACCCGCGCGCGATCTTCGACTTCAACGTCGGCGTGCTGCGCTGGTCGTGGCGCGTCGGCTACTACGCCTACGGCGCGCTCGGGACCGACCGCTACCCGCCGTTCACGCTCGGGGAGGCGCCCGACTACCCGGCGACGCTCGAGATCGCCTACCCCGAGCGGCTGTCGCGCGGCCTGGTGCTGGTCAAGTGGTGGCTGCTCGCGCTGCCGCACTACCTGGTCATCGCGTTCTTCATGGGCGGGGGGACCTACGCCGCCCACCGGTCGGGGGCGTGGACGACCGGGACCGACACCGACGGCGTGTGGTCGTTCGCGGGCGGGCTGATCGGGTTGCTCGCCTTCTTCGCCGCCGTCGCGCTGCTGTTCACCGGCCGCTACCCGCGCGGGGTGTTCGACCTGCTGCTCGGCATGCACCGCTGGGTGCTGCGGGTCGCGGCCTACGCGGCGCTGATGACCGACGCCTACCCGCCGTTCCGGCTGGACCTGGGCGGTGCCGAGCCGGGGGCGCTCGCCGTGGCCGAGGGCCCGCCGCCCGCGCCGTCGGGCCCGCCGCGGCGGCCGGGGTGGACGGCCGGGCGCATCGTCTCGGTCGTGCTCGGGTCGCTGCTGCTGGTGGGCGGCGTGGGCGCCGCCGCTGGTGGGATCGCGCTGCTCGCGGCCGACCGGGCGGGCCGCGACGCCGAGGGCTTCATCGGTGGCCCCCTCCGGCAGTACACGTCCGGCGGGTACGCGCTGGTGTTCGACCCGGTCGAGCTGCGGGACGGCGCGGGCGGCATCGACCTGGGCGCGGTGCTCGGCGACCTGCGGATCCGCGCGGCGGGCCGGGACCCGGAGGGGGTGTTCGTCGGGATCGGCCCCGCCGCCGACGTCGCGGGCTACCTCGGCGCGGTCGACCGCGACCGCCTCGCCGACATCGGCGACGGCGGCCACGGGGTGCAGGTGCACATCACGGGCGGCCCGCCCGCCGGGCCACCGGCCGCGCAGCCGTTCTGGGCGGCGTCGGCCGCGGGCACCGGGGAGCAGCGGCTCGTGTGGCGGGCGGCCGACGGGCGCTGGAGCGTGGTGGTCATGAACGCCGACGGGGGCAGGCCCGTGGTCGCGGACCTGTCGGCCGCGGCGACCGCGCCGGGGCTGCGCTGGGTGTGGGTCGGGCTGCTCACCGGCGCCGGGATCGCGCTGCTGGCCGGTGCGCTGCTGGTGGCCTTCGCCGTCCCGCGGGCCGATCAGAGGTAGCCCGCGTCCTCGAACGCGGGCAGCAGGTGGCCGGGGACGATGCGCCGCCCGCTGATCGCCTGCGGGATCAGCCGCACCCAGTGGCCGTGCTCGCCCGGCGCCCACGTGGTCAGGCCGGTTCCGTGCGTGCGGGCGATCACCTCGGCGCGGTGGGCGGGGGTGACCTCCTCGGCGAGCCCGCGCACCAGCACGCTCCAGCCGGAGCGGGTGCGCTGATCGATCTCGTCGACCTCGAAGGCGACGTTGGCGTGGTCGGCGGCGGCGAGCTTGGTGCCGGGCGCCATCCGCATCACGATGACCTCGCGGTCCAGGGCGTAGTTGACCGGGAGGATCAGCGGGTAGTGCTCGGCGTTGACGCCGAGCCGGCCGACCTGCTGCGTGGCGAGCAGCCGGTAGCACTCGTCAGCGGTGAGGACCTGCATCTCGGCGGCCTCGCGCTCGCGGTCGGTGGTCACGCCCCCACCCTCGCGCCCGGTGGCGGCCCCGTCATCCCGCCGGAGGGCCGCGCGGGGACGGACGGAAGTCCCGGCCGCGCACGAGCGAACGGCCCCCGGTGGCGGGGCGGCGGGCGCTACCGGCCGTCCCCGCTGGAGCGCCACGGTGGGGGCGGACGAGCGGAGGGAGCCCGATGAGCACGGATGTCGGCCGGAGGACGGTCACCGTCGGGGTGGACGGGTCGGATCACGCGCTGCGCGCGGTGCGGTGGGGCGCGGCAGAGGCCGGGCGCCGCGGCACCCCGCTGCGGCTGGTCACGGCGTTCGGGTGGCCGGGCGAACGGCCGGGCGGCTTCCGCCTCGACTACCACCAGATGCTGCGCGGCCGTGCCGAGGCGCAGCTGGCGCAGGCACGGGCCGAGGCGCTGCGGGTGGCGCCGTGCACCGAGGTCGAGGCCGAGGTGGTCGTCGGCTCGCCGCGCGCGGTGCTCGGAGCGGAGGCGCGCAGCGCGGAGGTGCTCGTCGTGGGCAGCCGGGGGTTCGGCCGCGTCGAAGGGCTGTTCGCCGGGTCCGTCGGCGTCGCGCTCGCCGCCGGCGCGCCGTGCCCGGTGGTCGTCGTCCGCGGGGAGGAACGGGACCCGGGCGAGGAGCAGCGGCTGCCGGTCGTGGTGGGCGTCGACGGGGCCACCTGGAGCGAGGAGGCGATCGCGTTCGCCTTCGACGCGGCCGCGAGCCGCGGGGTGGAACTGGTCGCCGTGCACGTGTGGCACGAGGTTGCGGCGCCGTTCGGCTACGACCCGTTCGCCGACCCCGCGGCGGTGGCCGACGAGGAGCTGCGGGCGCTGGACGGGCGGCTCGCCGAGCACCTCTCCCGGTGGGCGGGCAAGCACCCGGACGTGCCGGTGCGCCGCGTCCTGGTGCGCGGGCGGCCGGCGCCCCGCCTGCTGGAGCAGGCGCAGCAGGCCCAGCTCGTGGTCGTGGGGTCGCACGGGTGGGGCGGGTTCCCCGGGCTGGTCCTCGGGTCGGTGGGCAACGCCCTCGTGCACCGCGCGCCCTGCCCGGTCGCCGTCGTGCGGCCCTGACGCGCCCGGTCGGAGCAAACTCGGTCAGCGCAACAGCACAGCGCGCAGCTCGCGGCGGGGCGTCGCGGGCAGCTCGGGCGCGCCCTGCGCCGGCCACCCGACCCGGATGACGAGCTGGGGCCGCTCCGGCACCCCCAGCACGTCCCGCTGGATGCGCAG
The DNA here is from genome assembly GCF_035305885.1 of Pseudonocardia sp. Lineage (GTDB taxonomy): Bacteria > Actinomycetota > Actinomycetes > Mycobacteriales > Pseudonocardiaceae > Pseudonocardia. Next base: position 74,365 of record NZ_DATGOP010000029.1, on the reverse strand, counting down.
GCGGGTGTCGTCGATCTCCGTGGCCTGGCTGAGCGGGGTGGTGGCGAGCCCGAGCTTCGTCGCCGCGAGCAGGACCGCGCTGGCCGCCTCACCGGCGCGCAGGCGGTCGACGGGGCCGTCGGCGGCCGTGGTGAGGACGAGCAGCTCGGCCCCGTCGTCGCCCGCGCCGCGGCCCGGCGTCTGCGTCGGCTGGGCGAGCCCGGTGGGGCCGAAGCGGCGTAGCGGGGACGGGGCGGTGGCGCCGACCGGTGGCGCGGCGACGTGGGTGGCGGGCACCCCGTCGTGGCCGCCGGGGAGGCGGTGGGTCCACATCCGCAGCTCGGCGGCGTAGCCGGCCTCCTCGCTCTGCAGCCGCGCGGCCGTCCCGATCGTCGCGAGCAGCCGCTCGCGCGCCTGCGGCCGGGTCACCGGGACCAGCGTCGCCCCGTTGCGGGCGGCCTGCTCGACGAGGGCGCGCAGGTGGTCGGCCGGGACGGGGCGGCGGCTCAGGCGGCGCCGGTCGGTCCGGCGCCGCGCGATCGCGCAGAACAGCTCGGCGTCGGCCGGGTCGCCGCCCGGCCGCACGGTGACGGTGGCCAGCAGGGTCTCGTCGTCGGCGTCGGGGAGGCGGTGGACCTCGGCGTGCAGGCCGCGCGCGGCGAGGGCGACGCGGAGGTGGTGCAGGGCCGCCCCGCAGCTGATGACGAGGTCGCGGCGGTCCGGGTCGGTGGCGATGAGGTGGCGCTGCGGGTCGGCGTGCAGCTGCACGTCCTCCGGGCCGATCCGCCACAGCCAGGGCTGGGTGTTGTGCACCGACGGCGCGCGGAGGGCGTCGGTGACGGCGTCGGCGAGCGTCGCGGCCGTCATCGGATGCCACCGCCGGCGCCGACCGGGGCCGGCGCCCGTGGGGTCAGCAGGACGGCGCACGGGGCGTGGAACAGCGCGCTGCGCGCGACGAGGCCGAGCGGCCCGCCCCGGCGGGGGCCGCCGAGCACGAGCAGGTCCGCGTCGAGCCGTTCGCCGACGAGCTCGTGCGGCTGCATCCGGGCGAGCCACCCGCGCACCCGGACCCCGGGGGCGCGGCGGGTCGCCGCCCGGACGGCCGCCGCGAGGAGGTCGCCCGCGGTGCCGGCCGCGGCGTCGATGCCGACGCTGTGCTCGCCGAACGACGCGGGGAGCCCGTGCGCCACCACCAGCTCCGCGCCCATGTGGCCGGCGCACGCGGCCGCCTCGGCGAGGACGCCGTCGTCGTCGGGGAAGGACCGCACCGCGGCCACGACCCGGGGCGGGCGGGCGCGGCCGCGGTGCGGCCCGGGCAGGACCAGCACCGGGTCGCCGCGGCGGGCGGCGCGGACGCCGATCTCGGCGAGCTCCTCGACCCGGCGGCAGGACGCCGGGTCCGCCGGGTGCGCGGGGGCGGCCCGCCGCTCGACCCGCCGGGCGGCCTCGGCGCTGCGGCGCAGCGCCCAGCCGGGGACCTCGTCGCCGACGACCACGAGCGTCCCGCCGGGTGACGCGCCGGGGCCCGGTCGGGTTCCGGCGCCTGGTGCGGTGGTTGTCGCGTTCATCTCGCGCTCATCCGTCCCGCCGCTCGATCACCTGTGCGATCGGTCGGCGCGGGGTCGGGGGCGGCTCCGAACCGAGCGGCGCCCAGCCGACGCGCAGCAGCAGCTGCGGGCAGAGGGTCCCGCCCAGCACCGCGTCGCGGATGGTGGCCCGCGTGTCGGCGACCTCGAGCGGCTGGCTGAGCGGGCACGTCGCGAGACCCAGCTCGGTGGCGCGCAGCAGCACCGCGCTCGCCGACTCGCCCGCCCGCAGCTGCGAGAGCCGGTCGTCGGAGGTGGTGCCGAGGACGAGCAGGGCCGCCCCGTCCTCCTCGGGGGCCTCGGGCTGCTCGAGCAGGCCCGCGGTGAACCGCCGGGAGGTGCCGCCCGGCTCGCGCAGCAGGTTGGCGGCGGGCACGCCGGTGTCGTCGGCGACGCGGCCGCTCCACAGCGCCGTCTCGGTTCGGTTCGCCGGGTCCGCGGCCTGGGCCTCGGCGGCCTCGCGGATCGCCTCGAGCAGCAGCCACCGGCCGCGCGCCTCGGCGACGTGCCGCACCAGCGCGCCGTGCCCGGCGGCCGCGTCCGCGAGCTCGTCGAGGAAACCCCGCGGGATCTCCCAGTCGGTGAAGCGGCGGCGGTCGGTGCGCCTGCGCGGGATGGCGCTCGCGAGCCCGAGGTCGGCGTCGGCGGGCGGCTCCGGCCACAGCTCGAGCGCGGCCAGGTGGTCCGGCTCGTCCGGGTTCGGCAGCCGGTGCACCGTCGCGCGGATCCCCGCGGCGGCCAGCGCGATCCGCATGTGGTGCAGCACGATGCCGCAGCTCAGGACGAGGTCGCGGCGGTCGGCGTCGGTCGCGGGCAGCCACCGGTCGACGTCCGCGTACAGGTGCACGGTCGTCCGCCCGAGGACGAACCGCCACGGCTGGCTGTTGTGCACCGAGGGGGCGTGCGCCGCCAGCTCCAGCGCGCTGATCACGCTGCGTTGATCGACCCGGCGCTGATCGGCACTGCCCGAAGCGACGCGCTCGGTCATCCCTGCTCCTCGGTTGCGGTGGCGACGGAGGTCGGAGTTCCTCCTTCCCCGCCGACGATCCGCCCGGACCGGCGCTTCCGGCCAGCGGCGGTGGTCCCGGCGGGGCAGGACTCTCGCCCCCCGCGACCAGGGCCTCCGGCGCTTCCGCGCAGGCCGCCCGCCGGAGCAGTGTTCCCACACCGACCGTGAAGGGAGGGGGTCGCCATGCGTCGTGATCCGTGCCCTGACCCGGATCGCGCACCCGTCCCCGGGCCGCTCCCGCGCCGCGCCGTCGACCGGGTCGAGGACGCCGTCGCGTGGTTCCTGACCGGGGCTGCCCTGCTCGTGCTCGTGTTCGCCGTGCTGACCGGGTTCGGGGTGCACGCCAGGGAGGCCGAGCGGGCGGAGCGCGCCGCCGACACCGCGTGGCGCACGCGCGCCGTGCTGCTCGAGGACGCCCACGTGGTGTACGCGGAGTACGCGCGGATGCCCGCCAAGGTCGAGGCGCGCTGGGTCGACCGCGACGGGCGCGAGCACGTCGGCAAGGTGCAGCCGCTGCGCTCGCAGCCCGCGGGCACCGAGGTGGCCGTGTGGATCGGCCCCGACGGCGAGCCCACCACGGCCCCTGCGCACCCGGCCAGCCCCGTGATCGGCGGGTTCGTGGCAGCGATCGGGGTGGTGTGCGCGGGGTGGACGCCCCTGTTCGTCGCGTGGCTCGGCGTCCGCCACCTCACGGCGCGGTACACGGCGCGGCGGTGGGAGGAGGAGTGGGCGCGGGTCGAGCCGACGTGGCGCCGCACCCTCCTGTGACCCGCCGCCCCCGGGCGACGGCTACCGGGCGATGAGGTCGGCCGGGTCGCGCCGGCGCGTCGGGGGCACCGGCCAGCCGTGGCCGATGCGCAGCACGGCGTGCGGGGCCCGCGTGCCGCGGACGAGGCGCCGCACCTCCTCGCGGGCGTGCGGCACCTCCACCACGTGGGAGAGGAAGGAGGTGGCCAGGCCCTCCGCGGTGGCGGTGAGCAGGACCCGCTGCAGCGCCTGACCGGCCTGCACGTCCGCGGCGCGGCCGGGCAGGTGCGCGGTCAGCACCGCGATGAGCGGCTCCTCCTCGAAGTCCTTGCCGGGTTGTCGCCCGGGCCGGGTCCCGCCGGTGAAGTCGCGCAGCACCCAGCGGTCGTGCGGTTCGGCGGGCGCGCCCGCGATCGCGGGGACCCCTTCGGCCTCGTCGTCCGCGCGGGCCGTCCAGCGGGCGAACTCGGCCCGGAACTCGGGGTCGGCCAGCTGGGCGCGGTGGGCGCGGGCGGCGATCTCGCGCAACACCCGGCGCAGGCCCGGGTCGTCGACCATGTCCAGCCGGGCGCCCTCCTCGAGCGCCGCGCGGCGCAGCGCCGCCCGGGCGGGCGGGTCCACCGGCTCGTCGGTGAAGGGATGGCGGTTCGTGCGGCGCAGCGGCACGGCGCGCAGCAGCCGCAGCTGCTCGGGGGTCGCCGTGGTGGTCCCGCCGTGGCGGACCACGGCGATCAGGTCCGGCCGGTCCGGGTCGGGCAGGACGGTGACCTCCGGCCGGATCCCGTCGCCGAGCAGCGCTAGCCGCAGGTTGTACAGGGCGGCGCCGCAGCCCATGCGCAGCTCGCGGTCCTCCGGGTCGACGGCGGGGAGCCTGCGCTCCGGATCGGCGTACAGCTCGATGGCGGCCGGTTCCAGCCGCAACCGCCAGGGTTGCGCGTTGTGCAGCGACGGCGCCTGCCCGACGGTCACCAGAAGCGCTTCGACCCGGTCGGGGGCGAGGCCGAGGGTCTCGGGGAATGCGGTCGTCATCGGTCACATCCAGCCGTCGCTCGGGAGCGCGGGCCCTTGTGCCCGCGCTCGCGCGCCCACCCTCACCCCGCGACGGCGGCCGCGGTACGGGCGAACGGCCCCTCAGGTGGCGGACCAGCGACGGTCAGCGGTAGCCGCCGTTCTTGCGCAGCTCGGCGGCGTAGACCGCGGCCTCGGTGCGGCGCGAGAAGCCGAGCTTGTGCAGAAGCGACGACACGTAGTTCTTCACGGTCTTCTCGGCCAGGTACATCTCCGCCCCGATCTGCCGGTTGGTCAGGCCGTCGGCGATCAGGTGGAGGATGCGCCGCTCCTGCGGGGACAGCGACTCGTAGCGCGGGTCGACGGGCTCGTCGCCCTTGCGCAGCCGCTCCAGCACCGCCGCGGTGGCCTTGGGGTCGAGCAGCGACCCGCCCGCCGCGATCGTCCGGACGGCTCCGATGAGGTCGACGCCGGTGACCTGCTTGAGCAGGTAACCCGAGGCTCCCGCCATGATCGCGCCGAACAACGCCTCGTCGTCGGCGTAGGAGGTGAGCATCAGGCACGCCGGCGGCGGGGTGACGGCCGAGCGGATGTCGCGGCAGACGGTGACGCCGTCACCGTCCGGCAGGCGGACGTCGAGGATGGCGACGTCGGGGCGCAGGGCGGGGATCCGGGCCAGCGCCTGCGCGGCCGTGCTCGCCTCGCCCGCGACCGTGATGTCATCGTGGCCCTCGAGCAGCTGGGCGATCCCGCGCCGGACGATCTCGTGGTCGTCGAGCAGGAACACGGAGATGGTCACGGCGGTAGGCCTTTCGATCCGGTGGGACAGCGACGACGGTAGTCGCGGGTACCCCCTCGCGCGAGCCGCAGTCGGCCCACGAAAGGGGGCCGAACGGCCCTGTTCGGATCGGCCCGATCGTCACTGACCGGCGGTCAACCCGCCGCGTGCCGCCACAGGTGCCCGGCCCGCTCCAGCGCGTGCTCCACCGGGCCCGCCGTGTCGACGGCGACGGCCTCCGGCCACGGGTCGGCCGCGTCCGCCATCAGCGTGGCGACCTGCACCGTCGCGTCGGACGGGCCGCCGCGGCGGGCGGCGATGCGGCGGGCGGTCGTCGCGGCGTCGGCCCGGCACTCCAGCTGCAGCAGCTCGCTGCTCGTGCGGCGGGCGACCGCGACTGCTGCGGCCCGGCGGGTCGCGGACGTCCACGACGCGTCGAGCACCACCGACTCGCCCCGGCGGAGCAGCTCCTCGGCGCGGTGCACCAGCTCGGCGTAGAGCTCCTCGGTGCGCTCGGGGGCGTAGATGCCCGCGCCGAACGGGGCGGCGGCCGAGCGGGTCGGGTCGATGCCGGCCAGCTCCTTGCGGATGCGGTCGCTGGAGAGCACCACGGCGCCGAACCGGTCGGCGAGCGCCCCGGCCAGCGTGGTCTTCCCGGTGCCGGGCAGGCCACCCACCAGGGCCAGGCGCGGGGCGCCCTCGCGCAGGTGGCGCAGCGCGATGGCGAGGTGGTGCGCGGCCTCGGCGCCCGCGTCCGGGTCGCCCTGGGCGTGGCGGATGCACGCGACCTTCGCCCGCACCCCCGCCCGGTAGGCGGTGTAGTGGTGGCGCAGCGACGCCGGGGCGCGGTCGCCGGAGAACGCGACGTAGAGGTCGAGGAACCGCTCGCCGAGGTCGGGCCGCCCGAGCCGCTCCAGGTCCATGGCGAGGAACGCGACGTCGTCGAGCGCGTCGACGAACCGCAGATGGTCGTCGAACTCCAGGCAGTCCAGCACCCGCGGGCCGTCGTCGAGGCAGAACACGTCCCCGGCGATGAGGTCGCCGTGCCCGTCGACGATCCGGTCGTCGGCGAGCCGCTCGGCGAACAGCGGGCCCCGGCCGGCCAGGAACCGGGTGACGAGCCGGTCGACCTCGTCCGCCGACCCCGCGGGGAACAGGTCGGGCTCGTGGCGGCGCAGCTCCTCGGTGTTGGCGAGCCAGCGGGCGCGCAGCGCCTCCCGGTCGCCCTCGAGCGCGATCCGCGGCCCTCGCTCGGCGCGCGCGTGGAAGGCGGCCATCAGGCGGGCCAGCGCGCGCAAGGAGGCGTCGACGTCGGCGCCGCGGCGCACCAGCGTCGACAGCCGCCGCGCCGCGGGCATCCGGCGCATGACGAGCAGGGGCTCGGCCCCGCCGTCGTCGCCCGGCTCGCCGGTGGCCGACGGCGCCGACAGCCGGGAGAGCCCGAGGTAGACGTCGGGGGCGAGCCTGCGGTTGAGCGCCAGCTCGCGGCGCAGCGCGGCGAGCCGCCGCTCGGGCGTGCCGAAGTCCAGGAACGACGTGCGCACCGGCTTCTTCAGCTTGTACGCGCGGTCGCCGAGCAGCAGCACGACCCCGACGTGGGTCTCGTGGACCGCCGCGTGCTGCTCTCCATCCTCGCCTGTGGCCACGTGGATCTCCTCGTCTCGGGTCCGTGGCCCCAGGCTGCGTCGCGCGGGCGGCCGCCGGCAGGGGCGGAGGACCCGTACCCGGGCGGGCCGAGGTCGCGCCGGGGCCGGCCGACGGACCGACGAACGGCCCGGGCCGGCGGGGCCGTGCGACCGTCGTCGCGGCGCCGCCCCGGCGGCCAACCTGGCAGCGTGACGGCCGAACATGCTGCATTCGCGGCCTCCGTCGACCCGGCGCTCTACTCCGTGGTTGCCGCGGAGCCGACCACCGAGCCGGAGGTCCGGGTCCTGGGGGTGCCGGGACCGGTACTGGAGGCGCTGCGCGCCGCGGCGTCGTCGCACGTGATCCCGGGCGCTCGGCGCTGGTGGGTCACCGGAGACCGCTCGATGACGGCGGTGCACGGCGCGGGTACCCCGCACGTGGCGGGCCCGGTCGCCGCGGCGACCCGGGTGGCCGCGGGCGCCGCCGTCCTGTCCGTCCGGCTGGCGGTGGCGTGGGCCGGGTTCCGGCCGGTCACCAGCCTGCTACCGGGCGGCCACGCCCGCAGCGTCCTCGCCGTCGTGCGCACGGGGATGGCTGCCGCCCCGACGCGGGTGGAGCGGGTGCTGCTCACCGCGGGGATCGCGCGCTCCGCGGCCCGCCCGGGCGCCCCGGCCCCGGTCACGGCCACGCGCGGCCTGCTGCGCACCGCCGCCGACACCGAGGGGGTCCGGCTGCGCACGGCGGTCACCGCCGAGGAGCGCGACCGGCTGCTGTCGCTGATCCCCGTCGACGCCGACGCCGTCCCGCCCGGGGGCATCGTGGCCCTGCTCGGCGCCGACCACGATCCGCCCGCGGGCGATCTGCGGGCGGGTGCGGCCCTGCAGCGGCTGCTGTGGACGGCCACGGCCCTCGGCTGGACGGGAACGGTGCTGGCCGGCCCGGTCGAGTTGGCGGCGACGGGCGCGTGCCCGCGGTGGCGCGACGCCCTGGGCGTGGTCCCGCGCCTGCTGGTCCACGTCGACACCGGCACCCACTGAGACAGGCTCACCGAGACAGGCTCACCGAGACAGGCTCACTGAGACAGGCGCTGAGACAGGGACAGGCACTGAAGACGCACACGAGGAGGGCCCGTCCGGATCGGACGGGCCCTCCTCGTGTGCGTGCGGGTGGTCAGGCCCGCTTGACCTTGATCTTGGTCGGCGGGGTCTCGGCCCGCTGCGGAACCGGGATGCGGATCTCCAGGATGCCGTCCTTGTAGGTGGCCTTGATGTCGGACTCGTTCACCCCGTCGGGCAGGGGCAGGGTGCGGCTCATGCTGCCGTAGCGCAGCTCGTGCCGCAGGTAGCCCTTGTCCTCGGTGCGGTCCTCGATCCGCCGCTCCGCGTTGATCCGGAGCATGCCGTCGGCCACGGTGAGCTCGACGTCGCGCTCCGGGTCGATGCCCGGCAGCTCGGCGCGGATCACCTCGGTGTCACCGTCGCGGTACTCGTCGACGCGGATGAGGTCCTCGCCCGGCCAGTCCCACGCGAAGCCGAACGGCCTGCGCATCGGGAACGAGCGCATCCACTCGTCGAAGATGCGGTCCATCCGGTTGAACCGGCCGGCGGCGTCCGCGCCGCGGTCCCGCCGAATCAGGCTGCCCATGTGCCGTGTCCTTCCCTCGGCGTCTGCTTGCCTTGCACCAGCGACGGTGCCGCGCAGCGCGGGGAGCGGGCAGGGTCCTTCGACCCGCGGGCGGCGGCCGGGAGACCGCGAACCGGGCGGACCGTCGTCCGCCGGTCGATGATGGGTCCGTGGCCCGGCACGTGTACGTGATGGCGGTGGAGGCCGGCACCGGGAAGTCGGCGGTGGTGCTCGGCCTGGCCGAGGTGCTGTCGCGGCACGCGGGTCGGATGGCGCTGTTCCGGCCGCTGGTCGCGGCCGCCGACCCGCCGGACCCGGACGTCGAGCTCGTCCGCTGCCGCTACCGGCTGGGGCAGGCCTACGCCGAGTCGTTCGCGCTGACCGCCGACGACCTCCCTGACGCGCGCGACGAGTACGAGCAGCTGCTCGCCCGCGTGCTGGACGGGTGCGCGCGGGTGGGCGCCGACGCCGACGTCGTGCTGCTGGAGGGCAGCGACTTCACCTCCGCGTCCCCGCTGGTCGAGCTGGACCTCAACGTCGACGTCGCCCGCAACCTCGCCGCGCCGGTCCTGCTGGTGGTCGGCGGCCGCGCCCGCCGCGCGGACCAGGTGCTGCGGGCAGCCCACCAGGGCGTCGCGGTGCTCGCCGACCGCGGCTGCGCGGTGCTGGGCGTGCTCGCCAACCGCGTCCCCGCCGCCGAGGTCGACGCGGTGCGCGCCGGCATGCCCGATGCGGTGGGAGACCTGGTGTGGGGCGTGCTGCCCGAGGTGGCGCTGCTGGCCGCGCCGACCGTCACCGAGATCGCCGACCGGCTGGGGGCCCGCCCGGTCGTCGCGCCCGCCGCCCCGCGCGAGGTCACGCGGATCATCGTCGGCGCGATGGGCCTGCCCGCCTTCCTCGACCGCATCGCCGAGGGAGACCTGGTGATCACGCCGGGGGACCGCGCCGACATCGTCGCGGGGATCCTCGCCGCGCGCGCGTCCGCCGGGTACCCGTCGGTGGCCGGGCTGCTGCTGTCCGGGGGGATGGTCACCGAGCCGGTGCGCCGGCTCGCCCCCGGGTTCGAGGAGGCGGGCATCCCGGTGCTCGCGGTCGACACCGACACGTTCGACACGGCCACCGCCGTCCGCGAGGTGCGCGGCGCGATCACCGCCGACAGCGCGCGCAAGGTCGCCACGGCCATCGCGCTGTTCGAGGACAACGTCGACCACGAGCGGCTGCGCGCGCGGCTCGCCGTCGCCCGGCCCACCCGGACGACCCCGCTCATGTTCCAGCAGCAGCTGCTGGAGCGTGCCCGCGCGCACCGGCGGCACATCGTGCTGCCCGAGGGCACCGAGGATCGGATCCTGCAGGCCGCCGAGCAGGTGCTGCTGCGCGGCGTCGCGGACCTCACGTTGCTCGGTCGCGAGGACGAGGTGCGGTCGCGGGCCGCGGCGCTGGGGGTGGACACCTCGGCGGCGCGGGTGGTCGACCCGGTGACCTCGCCGTGGCGCGAGCCGTTCGCCCAGGCCTACGCCGACCTGCGCCGGCACCGGGGGGTGGCGGTGCCGGTGGCGCTCGACCTGATGGCCGACCCGACCTACTTCGGGACGATGATGGTGCGCCAGGGCCACGCCGACGGCCTGGTCTCCGGCGCCGCGCACACCACCGCGCACACCATCCGGCCGGCGTTCGAGGTGATCCGCACCGCACCCGGGGTGTCGCTGGTGTCCAGCGCCTTCCTCATGTGCCTGTCCGACCGGGTGCTGGTCTACGCCGACTGCGCCGTGGTGCCGAACCCCACCGCCGAACAGCTCGCCGACATCGCGATCTCCGCCGCGGGCACGGCCGAGATGTTCGGGATCGAGCCGCGGGTGGCGATGCTGTCGTACTCGACCGGGGAGTCCGGTTCGGGCAGCGACGTCGACCACGTGCGCCGGGCCACCGCGCTGGTCCGCGAGCGCGCCCCCGACCTGCCCGTCGAGGGCCCGGTGCAGTACGACGCGGCCGTCGACCCCGAGGTGGCGCGCACCAAGCTGCCGGGCAGCCCGGTCGCGGGCCGCGCGACGGTGCTGGTGTTCCCCGACCTCAACACCGGCAACAACACCTACAAGGCCGTGCAGCGCAGCGCGGGCGCGGTCGCGATCGGGCCGGTGCTGCAGGGGCTCGCGCGGCCGGTGAACGACCTGTCCCGCGGCGCGACCGTCACCGACATCGTCAACACGATCGCGATCACCGCCATCCAGGCCCGTTGACCGCCCGCCGACCCGGGCCGAACGGCGGTACCCGCGCCGACGTCCGGCCCTGGAGCGCGCGCCGGGCGGGCGGGGATCGTCGGAGGCGTGCAGCCGACCGTCCGTGATCCCGCACGCCCGGCGTGGCACGCGGTGAGCGCGGACGAGGCCCTTGCCCGCCTCGGCAGCCACCCGGGCGGTCTGACCAGCGCCGAGGCCGAGCGCAGGCTGCGCCACCACGGGCCCAACCGGCTCACCCGGCAGGAGGGCCCGTCGGCGTGGGCCGTGCTCGCCCGCCAGCTCGCCAGCCCCCTGATCTACGCCCTGCTGATCTCCGCGGGCATCGCCTTGGCGCTCGGCGACGTCGCCGACGGTGCCGTCGTGCTCGGCGTCGTCGTGCTCAACGCGGTGATCGGGTTCGTGCAGGAGTACCGCGCGGGCCGCGCGATCCGGGCGCTCGCCCGGCTGGTCTCGGAGCCGGCCAGGGTGCGCCGGGACGGGCGGTGGACGAACGCCCCGGCCGAGGATCTCGTGCCCGGGGACGTGGTCGCCGTCGAGGCGGGCGTCCGGGTGGCCGCGGACCTGCGCGTGCTGCAGGCGCACGGGCTGCGGGCCGACGAGTCCGCGCTCACCGGCGAGTCGGTGCCGGTCGACAAGGACCCGGTCGCCGTCGAGCCGCACGCCGAGCTGGGGGAGCGGCGCTCGATGCTGCACGGCGGCACCATCGTGACCTCGGGCGCCGCCGAGGCGGTCGTCGTGGAGACGGGCGACCGCACCGAGCTCGGCCGCATCTCCGGCCTGCTCGGCGGCATCGAGGTCACCCGGACGCCGCTCACGGCCGCCATGGACCGGCTCGGCGCGCTGGTCACGCGGGCGATCGGCGCGGTCGCCGCCGTGCTGCTCGCGGTGGCGCTGCTGCGCGGCTACCCGCCCGCCGACGCCGTCCTCGCCGCGATCACGCTGGCCGTCGCGGCGATCCCGGAGGGCCTGCCCGCGATCGTGACGATCGCGCTCGCCATCGGCGTCCGGCGGATGGCGCGGCGCCGCGCGGTGGTCCGCGAGCTGCCCGCCGTGGAGACGCTCGGGTCGACGTCGGTCATCTGCACGGACAAGACCGGCACGCTGACCCGCAACGAGATGGTGGTCCGGCGGGCGTGGGTGCCCGGCGGCGGCGAGGTCGAGTTCTCCGGCGTCGGCTACGCCGAGGGCGGGGGGATGCGGGTGCGCACCCCGACGGCGGGCCTCGACGACGCCGTCCGGGCGCTGCTCGAGGCGGGCGCGCTCGCGAACGAGGCGCACCTGTCCGGCGCGGGGGCCGAGCGGACGGTGCTCGGCGACCCGACCGACGGGGCGCTGCTGGTGGCCGCCGAGCGCGGCGGGATCGACCTCGCGGCGCTGTTCGCCGAGCGCCCGCCCGGGGCCGTCGTGCCGTTCGACCCGCAGCGCCGGTTCATGGCGAGCACGCCTGCGGGTGCGGCCGTGACGTTCCTCAAGGGGGCGCCGGAGGTGTTGCTCTCCCGCGTCGACCCCGCCGTGGCCGCGGCGGCCCAGCGCGCCCTCGACGTCTACGCCGCCGACGGCATGCGGGTGCTCGCGGTCGCCCGCGCGCCCGGTGCGGCGGACGAGGCCGTCCTGGACCGCGGGCGGCTCGAGCTGCTCGGCCTCGTCGCCCTGATCGACCCGCCGCGGCCCGGGGTCGTCGACGCCGTCGCCGACTGCAAGCGCGCGGGGATCCGGGTCAAGATGATCACCGGCGACCACGCGGCCACCGCCGCCGCGATCGGCCGCGACCTGGGCATCGAGGGCGAGTCGTCCGCGATGACCGGGGCCGAGATCGAGCGCAGCTCGGACGAGGAGCTGCGCGAGCGCGTGCGCTCGACCGACGTGTTCGCCCGCGTCGCCCCCGAGCACAAGCTGCGGCTGGTGCGGGCGCTGCAGGCCGGTGGCGCGGTGACGGCGATGACCGGCGACGGCGTCAACGACGCCCCCGCGCTGCGGCAGGCCGACATCGGGGTCGCGATGGGGCGTGCCGGCACCGCGGCCGCGAAGGAGGCCGCCGACATCGTCCTCGGCGACGACGACTTCGCCACCATCCGCGCCGCCGTCGAGGAGGGCAGGCGCGTCTACGACAACCTCATCAAGGCGCTGGCCTTCGCGCTGCCCACCAACGGCGGCGAGGCGCTCGTCGTCCTCGTCGCGGTGCTCGCGTTCCCCGTGGTCGGCGGAGTGCCGGTGCTGCCGATCGAGCCGGTGCAGATCCTGTGGATCAACCTCGTGGCGACCGTGTCGCTGGCCCTGCCGATCGCGTTCGAGGTGCTCGAGCCGGGGGCGATGGAGCGGCCGCCGCGGCGGCGCGACGAGCCGCTGCTGTCGCGGTTCGTCGTCACGCGCACGATCTGGGTCGGCGCGCTCATGGCCGCGGTCGCGATCGCGCTGTTCCTGCTCGCCCGCGGCGACGGCGTGGCGCAGGCCCAGACCCTCGCGGTCACCTCGATCGCGTTCTTCCAGATCTTCTACCTCGTGATGTGCCGTACCCGCACCGCGCCGCTGCGCACCGTCGGATGGGCGTCCAACCGGTGGGTCTTCGTCGGCATCGCGGTCCTGCTGGTGCTGCAGGCGGCCGTGGTGCACCTGCCGGTGGCGCAGGCGGTGTTCCGCACCGCCGACCTCACGCCGGCGCAGTGGGCGCTGGCCGCCGCCGCGGGCGCGGTGGTCGTGCCGATCGTCGCGGTCGAGAAGTGGTGGGCGCGCCGCGTCGGCACCGGGTAGCCCGATCCGGTGATCGGAGCGTCTTCAGCAGTTGCTAACGTTCGCAACTTCGAAGACCGCCAAGGCCGAGGGAGACGCCGTGAGCACGCCGCTGCACCAGCTCAAGGCCGAGTTCTTCAAAACGCTCGGCCACCCGGTGCGGATCCGGGTGCTCGAGCTGCTCAGCGTCCGGGAGCACGCCGTGTCGGAGCTGCTCAAGGAGATCGAGATCGAGCCGGCGAACCTCTCGCAGCAGCTGGCGGTGCTGCGCCGCGCGGGTCTGGTGACCGCGCGCCGGGAAGGGACGTCGATGTACTACGCGCTGACCAGCCCGCAGGTCTCGGAGCTGCTGGCGGTGGCCCGGTCGATCCTCACCGGTGTCCTGTCCGGCCAGCTCGAGCTGCTCGACGAGAGGACCTCGTCGTGATCGGGCTCTGGCGGAAGATCCGGCGGACCGGGCGGGTCGCCGAGCCCGCGCCGCCCGCGCCGGAGGCCGGCCCGGCCGCCCCGGCGCTTTCCGGTTCGGTGCAGATCCGGCACGTCGACGCCGGGTCGTGCAACGGGTGCGAGGTGGAGATCGGGTCGGCCTTCGGGCCGGTCCACGACGCCGAGCGCTACGGGGCGCGGCTGGTCGCCTCGCCGCGGCACGCCGACGCGCTGATCGTCACCGGGCCCGTCACGCGCAACATGGCCGAGCCGCTGCGGCGGACCTACGAGGCCGTGCCGCGGCCCCGGGTCGTGGTCGCGGTGGGCGACTGCGCCCGCAACTGCGGGGTGTTCGCCGGCGCCTACGGCGTGGTCGGGCCGGTCTCCGAGATCGTCCCGGTGGACGCGGAGGTCGCCGGGTGCCCGCCCCGGCCGGAGGCCATCGTCGCGGCGCTGAGGGGCCTGACCGGCCGATGAACGTCACAGGGGTTGCCCTCGTCGCGGCGCTCGTCGCCGGGTTCGGCGGGGGCGTGGCGGGCCTCGTCGTGCCGCGCACGGTCCGGCCCGTGGTGGTGGGCGCGTGCGTCGCCGCGGCCGGTGCGCTCGCCACCCTCGCCGGGGTGGCGGCGATGGCGGGCGTCGCCTGGTCGGCGGCGTTGCCCTGGCTGCTGCCGCTCACCGGCGTCGAGCTCGCGGTGGACCCGCTCGGCGGGGTGTTCCTCGCCGTCACCGGCGCGGTCGCGGTGGCGGCGGGCGTGTACGGGATCGGCTACGCCCGCGGCGGGCTCGACGGGCGCGCCGTGCAGGCGGCCCTGCCGGTGTTCGTCGCATCGCTGCTGCTCGTCCCGGCCGCGGGCAGCATCGGCACGCTGCTCGTGTGCTGGGAGCTGATGGCGCTCGCGTCGCTGCTGCTGGTGCTCGCCGAGCACGGCAAGCGCGCCGAGGTGGCCTCGGCGGGCCGCTGGTACGCGGTGATGACCCACCTCGGGTTCGTGGCGATCCTCGTCGGGCTCCTGGTGCTGGCCGGCGCGACCGGCGACGGCTCGTTCGCGGCCGTGCGGGAGCAGGCCCGGGCGCCCGAGACGGCCGGGCTGGTGTTCGTCTGCTGCCTGGTCGGGTTCGGCTCCAAGGCGGGCGTGCTGCCCCTGCACGCGTGGCTGCCGCGGGCGCACCCCGAGGCGCCCAGCCACGTGTCGGCGCTGATGTCGGCGGCGATGGTCAACCTCGGCGTGTACGGGATCCTGCGCGTGGGGTTCGACCTGCTCGGCGGCGGCGCGCCGTGGTGGTGGCTCGCCGTGCTGGTGCTCGGCGCCGCGTCCGCGGTGTACGGCATCCTGCAGGCCGCGGTGGGCAGCGACCTCAAGCGGCTGCTGGGCTACTCCACCACCGAGAACATGGGGCTGGTGCTGGTCGGCGTCGGCGCGGGCGGCATGTTCGCCGCGAGCGGCGACGCCGTGCTCGCCGCGCTGGCGCTCACCGCCGCGCTGCTGCACGTGGTGGCGCACGCCGCGTTCAAGACGCTGCTGTTCCTCGCGGCGGGCTCGGTGCTGCACGGCACCGGCCTGCGCGACCTCGACGCCATGGGCGGGCTGCGCCCGGTCATGCCGTTCACGACGGTGGCGTTCGGGCTGGGCGCGCTGACGGCGTCGGCGCTGCCACCCGGCGCGGCGTTCGTCAGCGAGTGGGTGCTCTTGCAGGCGCTCGTCCACGGCGCGGGCAGCGGCACGGTGGTGGCGTCGTCGATCGTGCTGCCGGTGGCGGTGGGCGCGGTGGCGCTCACCGCGGGGCTCGCCGTCGCGACGTTCGTCAAGGCCTTCGGGGTGGGCTTCCTCGCCCGGCCGCGCAGCGCCGCCGCCGCGGAGGCGCACGAGAGCCCGCCGACCATGCTGGCCGGGATGGCGCTGGCCGGGCTCGCCTGCGTCGGGCTCGCGGTCCTGCCCACCGTCGTCCTCCCGGCCGTGGCGGGCGTCGCGGGCGGGGTGACCGGTTCGGGCCCCGCGGTGACCGGCGCGGTGACGATCCAGCTCACGGGCGTGTCGGGGACGATGTCACCGCTGCTGCTGGTCGCCGCGCTCGCCGTCGCGACCGCGCTCGTCGCCGCGGTCGTCTCCCGGCGGTCCGCCCGGCGGGCGCGGCTGTGGGACTGCGGCGGCGGGCCCATGTCGGCCCGCATGGAGTACACCGCCACCTCGTTCGCCGAGCCGCTGCAGCGCGTGTTCGACAACGTGCTCGCCCCCGACCAGGACGTCGACGTGACCCACTACGAGGAGTCCCGCTACCTCGTGCGGGCGGTGGCCTACCGGCGCACCCTGCGCGACCGGGTCGAGCACCGCCTCTACGAGCCCGTGCTCGCCGCGGTGCGCGGATGGGGCCGGGCCGGGCGCAGGCTCGCCGACGGCAGCGTGCACCGCTACCTGACCTACGGGTTCGCCACGCTGTGCGGCCTGCTCGTGCTGATGGTGGTGACCCGGTGAGCGCGCTCGGGCTGGTGGGCGGCCTGCTGCAGGCCGTCCTGGTCGTCGGCGGGGCCCCGCTGCTGCTCGGGATGATGCGGCAGGTCCGGGCCCGGCTGGAGGGCCGCGCGGGCCCCGGGATCGCCCAGCCGTGGCGGGACCTGCGCAAGCAGCTGCGCAAGGAGACCATCACCCCGCGCGGCACGAGCGAGATGTTCCGGGTCGCGCCGGTGCTGATGGTGGCGATGACGCTGGTGGTCGCGGTCGTCGTGCCCTTCGTCGGCACCGCGTCGGCGCTGCCCGCCGTCGCCGACCTGATCGTCGTGGTGGCCCTGCTCGCGCACGGCAGCGTCGCGATCGCCCTGGCCGGGCTGGACACCGGGACCGCGTTCGGCGGGATGGGCGCGAGCCGCGAGGTCACGATCCTCGCCCTCGTCGAGCCCACCGCGCTGGTGGCGATCTTCGCGCTGTCGGTGCGGGTCGGCTCGACGAGCCTGCCGGAGATCGTGGGCTCCACGCTCGACGACCCGGCGCGGGTGGTGTCCCCGGCGAGCCTGCTGGCCGCGGTCGCGCTCGCGATGGTGATCATCGCCGAGACCGGGCGGCTGCCGGTGGACAACCCGTCGACGCACCTGGAGCTGACCATGGTGCACGAGGCGATGGTGCTGGAGTACGCCGGACCGCGGCTCGCGCTCGTCGAGCTCGGCACGGCCATGCGGCTCACGGTGTACCTCGGCCTGCTGGCCAACCTGTTCGTGCCGTGGGGGGTGGCCACCGAACCCGGCGTGCCGGCGCTGCTGGTCGGCGCGGTCGCCTTCGCGGTGAAGGTCGGGGCGCTCGGCGCCGCGCTGGCCTGCGCCGAGGTGTTCCTGGCCAAGCTGCGGCTGTTCCGCGTGCCCGAGCTCCTGGCCGGCTCGTTCCTGCTCGCGGTGCTCGCCGTCACCGCGGCCTACGTCCTGGGGTGAGTGGTGCACGCGATCCAGTTGCTCAACCTCGCCGCCGGCGCCCTGCTGCTCACGGCCGTGCTCGTGCTGTGGCGGCGCGAGCTGCCGGTCATCGTGCGGGTCTTCGCGGTCCAGGGCGTCGCGCTCGCGGCGCTGGTCGCCGCGCTGGCCCGGGAGGAGGGCTCGGCCGAGCTGGCGGCGGTGGCCGTCGGGTGCCTCGTGCTGCGCGGCGCGGTGCTGCCGTGGCTGCTGCGCCGCGCCCTCGCCGGCGCCGGCGAGGTGCAGCGCGAGACCCGGCCCGTCATCAACGTCGCCACGTCGCTGCTCGCGGCCGCCGCGCTCACGCTGCTCGCGCTCGCCGTGTCGCGGCCGCTGGTGGATCTCGCGCCGACGCCGGCGTCGCGGGCGGTCCCGTTCGCGATCGCCGTGGTCCTGATCGGGTTCCTCGTGCTGGTGACGCGCCGGCACGCGGTGTCGCAGCTGGTCGGGTTCCTGTTGATGGACAACGGCATCACGGCGGTCGGCTTCCTCACCACCTCGGGCATCGGGCTGGTCGTCGAGATCGGGGTGGCGCTGGACGTCCTGCTCGTCGTGCTCGTGCTGCAGGTGCTCACCGGCCGGATGCGGGAGGCGTTCGGCGACACCGACCTCGACGAGCTGCGGGAGCTGCACGACTGATGGAGACCCTGCTGGTGGTGGCGCCGTTCGCGGTACCCGCGCTCGGCGCCCTCGGCTACGCCGCCGCCGGATGGCGGCGCGCGACGGCGGGCCTGGCCGCGGTGGCGGCGGTGCTGTCGCTGCTCGCGGCGGCGCTGCTCGCCCGGGAGGTGGTGGTCCGGGGGCCGCTCGAGGCCGGGCCGCTGCTGCGCGCCGACGCGGTGAGCGCGTTCATGCTGATCGCGATCGCCGCGGTGGCGGTGCTGGTCGCGCTGGCCACGCCCGCGCACCTCGCGACCGAGCTCGCGGCCGGGCGGATCGAGCCGCGCACGGCCACCCGCCACGTCGTGCTCGTGCAGGCCTTCCTCGCGGCGATGGCGCTCGCGGTGCTGGCCGCCGACCTGGGCGTGCTGTGGGTCGCCGTCGAGGGCACCACGATCGTCACCGCGTTCCTGGTCGGGCAGCGGCGCACGCGCGCGGCGGTGGAGGCGGCCTGGAAGTACGTGGTGATCTGCTCGGCCGGGATCGCGCTGGCGCTGCTCGGCATCGTCGTGCTCAACCACGCCTCCGCCCACTCCGGCACCGGCGCGGGGCTGGACTGGGCGGCGCTCGCCGTCGCGGCGCCCCAGCTCGACCCGGGCGTCACCCGCATCGCGGTCGTGCTGCTGGTCGTCGGGTTCGGGGCGAAGGCGGGGCTCGCGCCGCTGCACGCGTGGCTGCCCGACGCCCACAGCCAGGCGCCCGCCCCGGTGTCGGCGCTGATGTCCGGCGTGCTGCTGTCGGTCGCCTTCTACGCGGTCCTGCGGGTCAAGGTCGTCTCCGACGCCGTGCTCGGCCCCGGGTTCGCCCGCGCGCTGCTGCTCGCGGCCGCGCTCGCGTCGCTGGTGATCGCGGCGTCGCTGCTGATCGCGCAGCGCGACTACAAGCGGATGCTCGCCTACTCCAGCATCGAGCACATGGGCCTGCTCGCCCTCGGCGCCGCCGTGGGCGGGCCGCTCGCCACCGCCGCCGTGCTGCTGCACGTCCTCGGCCACGGCCTGGCCAAGAGCGTGCTGTTCCTCGGCGCGGGACGCGTCCTGCAGCTCACCGGCACCAGCCGCATCGCCGACGTCAGGGGCCTCGCCGCGGGCCAGCCCGTCCTCGCCGGGAGCATCGGGCTCGGCGTGCTCGCGCTGATCGGGCTGCCGCCGTTCAGCCTGTTCGCGAGCGAGCTCGGCATCGCCCGCGCCGGCTTCGGGTCCGGCACGGGCTGGGCGGTCGCCGCCGCGCTCCTGCTCGTCGTGGTGATCGGCGCCGCGCTGGTCAACCACACCAGCCGGATGGTGCTCGGGCCCCGGCGCGAGGGCCCGGGCGCGGCCCCCGCGCCGCAGCCGCTGCCCCGCGCCACCGCGGTCGCGCTGGTCGCGGGCCTCGCGGCCTGCGTCGCGCTGGGCCTGACCACCGGCCCGCTGACCGGCCTGCTCGCCGCGGCCGCCGAGATCCTCACCGGAGCGCCATGACCGCCGTGACCCCCCACCCCACCCTGCGCCCGAACGAGCTGCCCGACCGCGCGGCCGAGCTCCTGGAGGGCGGCGCCCGGCTCGCGCTCGTCGCGGGCCACGACGACCGGCCCGCGGGCGGCGGGCTGCGCGCGGTGTACCTGTTCACCGGCCCGGACGTCGGTGCGCGCACGGAGCTGCACGTCCCGGTCGACCCCGACGAGCCGCATCTGCCGAGCCTCGCCGGGCTGTCGTTCCCGGCCGGTCGGTTCGAGCGCGAGATGCGCGACCTGTTCGGGATCGTGCCCGTCGGGCACCCGCTGCCGCGGCGGCTCGTGCGCCACTTCCACTGGCCGCGCGGCTGGTTCCCGATGCTCTCCGACGCCGGGGCGCCGCCGGAGTTCGGCGACGTCGACGGCCCGTTCCCGTTCCGGGAGGTCGAGGGCGCCGGCGTGTACGAGATCCCGGTCGGCCCGGTGCACGCCGGCATGATCGGGCCGGGCCACTTCCGGTTCTCGGTGGTCGGGGAGACCATCCTCAAGCTCAAGGCCCGGCTGTGGTTCGTCCACCGCGGGCTGGAGAAGCTCGTGGAGGGCCGGTTGCCCGCCGACGCCCTCCCGGTGGCCGAGCGGGTCAGCGGCGACACCACGGTCGGCCACGCGCTGGCGTTCTGCCAGGCCGTCGAGGACGCCACCGGGATCGCCGTCGACGAGGACGTCCGCAGGCTGCGGATGGTCGTGCTCGAGCTGGAGCGGCTCTACAACCACGTCGCCGACATCGGGGCGCTGTGCAACGACGTCGGCCACGGCGTGCTCAACGCGCACGCGCTGCGCATCCGCGAGCGGTTGCTGCGGCTGAACGACCAGGTCACCGGCCACCGGCTGCTGCGCGGCGCGGTCGGGATCGGCACGGCCACCGTGCTGCGGCTGCCCGACCCCGACGAGCTCGTCGACATCGCCCGCGACGTCGACGAGGTCGTCACCCTCGCGCTGGACCACAGCGTGGTCCGCGACCGCTTCGCCGGTACCGCCGTGCTCACCCGCGAGCAGGCCGCCGACCTCGGCACGCTCGGCTACGTCGCCCGCGCGAGCGGGCTGCAGGTCGACGCCCGCCACGACCACCCGACGCTCTCCGCGGCGTTCTCCCGGCCGGAGCACCGCCACACCGGCGGGGACGTGCTCGCCCGCTTCAGCGTCCGCGCCGAGGAGGTCGCCGCGTCCGTCGACATGATCGCCGCGCTGGTCTCCCACCTCGGTGGCGTGCCGGCCGGCCGCCGGCCGGAGGCGGGTAGCGGTGCGGCCGGTTCGGGCGTCGGGATCGTCGAGGGGTGGCGCGGCACGATCGTGCACCGCGTCGAGCTGGCCGTGGACGGCACGGTCGCGCGGCTCAAGGTCGTCGACCCCAGCTTCTTCAACTGGCCCGCGCTGCCGGTGGCGCTCGCCGACACGATCGTCCCGGACTTCCCGCTGGTCAACAAGAGCTTCAACCTGTCCTACGCGGGCAACGACCTCTGAGGCGGGTCCGCGGCGAGGGACCGGACGAGGTCGGCGGCGGTCACGATGCCGACCAGGCCGCGCCGGCCGATCACGAGCACGACGTCCGTGCCCGCGCTCGTCATGCAGCGGGCCGCGTCGGAGCGGCGGGCGCGTTCGTCCACCGACGTCACCGGCCGGACCAGCCGGCCGACCGGCGTCGCGGCCCGGTCGGCGGGCGCGGAGCGGCCGCTCGCGAGGTGGCGGAGCACGTCGGTCTCCCGGAGCACGGCGCGGCACCGGTTGCCGTAGAAGACCGGCAGGTGGTGCACGTCGGCCGACGCCATGAGCGCGAGCGCGGTCGAGACCGACGCGTCCGGGGTGATGGCGACGATGTGGCGGCTCATCACCGACCTGATGGGCGGGTCGTCGTCGCGGGTCTCGGGTGGCGCCGCGAGGCGCTCGGGGCCGGTGCTCATGACTGTCACTCCCTCGTGCGTCGGGCTCGAGGGTCGCCTCCACGCGGTCAGCCGGGCAGGGGCGCAGGGCCCGCGGCCGCGAGGCCGGAGGTCACCGGGCGAGATTCGGGGTCGAGCCGGACCTCCTGCAGGCCGGGGGTCTGCTCGGGGCGGTGCGTCACGACCAGCGCGGTGCGCCCCGCGGTGGCCGTGAGCAGTTCGGCGGCGAGCGCGTCGGCGGTCGCCGGGTCGAGGTGGGCGGTGGGCTCGTCGAACAGCAGCACCGGCCGGTCCGCGAGCAGCGCCCTGGCCACCCCGATCCGCTGGCGCTCCCCGCCGGAGACCGTCCCGCCGTGCTCGCCCACGTGCGTGTCGAGGCCGTCGGGGAGCGCGTCGTACCACGCGCCGAGCCGGGCCCGGCGCAGCGCCCGGACCAGCTCGTCGTCGTCGGCGTCCGGCGCGGCGAGCTGGAGGTTGGCCCGCAGGGTGGAGTCGAACAGGTGCGTCCACGACCCGCACCAGGCGATGCCGGCGCGGACGTCGTCGCCCGAGAGCTCGCGCGCGTCGCGGTGGTCGGCGAGGATGCGTCCTGCGCTCGGGGCGACGGTGCGCAGCAGCGCCGCGACCACGGTGGACTTGCCGGACCCGGACGGCCCGGTGAGCGCGATCCGGGTGCCCGGGGTCAGGTCGAGGTCGACGCCGCGGACGGCGTCCTCGGCCGCCCCCGGCCAGCGGACGGCGAGGTCCTCGGTGGCCAGCGCCGACGGCGGCGCGACGGGCACGGGGGAGGCCGGGTCGGGCACGGACGGCGGGCGCTGCTCGAGCGCGCGCAGCCGAGCCGCGGCGGGGACGGCCGACAGCAGGCGGACCGCGGCGTCGGGGAGGGCCGCGACGACCTCGGCGAGGGCCAGCGGGGTGAGCGCCAGCACGGCGACCGCCTGGCCGGGCAGCGACCCCGCCCGCAGCGCGGCGACCCCGACCGCGAGTGCGACCACCGCCGTCGCGCCGATCGCGAGCTCGGCGACGCCGCTGCCCAGCCCTCGCGCGGTCGCCGCACGGCGCAGCAGCGCCGTCAGCCGCGCGTCGGCCGCGGCCAGGCCGGCCCGGTACCGCTGCGCGGCGCCGAAGACGATCAGGTCGGGCGCCGCGTCGAGGAGCTCGACCGCCCGCGCCACGACGTCGCCGCGCGCCGCCGCCGTGCACCGTTCGCTGCGGTGCACGGCCCACGCGGTGGCGGCCGGGGCGCCGACCCCGGCGAGCGCCAGCCCGAGCGCGACCACGAGCCCCGCCCCCGGGTGCAGGAGCGTGAACCCGACGACGGTGCCGAGCCCCACGCAGGCCGCGGCTGCGGCCGGGACCACGACCCGCACGAGCAGGTCCTGCTGGGCGTCGACGTCGCCGATGAGGCGGGAGAGCAGCTCGCCGCGGCGTTGGCGGGCCGTCACGGCGGGCCCGAGCCGGACGAGGGCCTTCCAGATCCGCACCCGCAGCTCGCTCGAGGCCCGCAGCGCGGCGTCGTGGGAGGCGAGGCGCTCGGCGTAGCGCAGCACGCCTTTGCCGATGCCGAACGTGCGCACCGCGACGATCGCGACCAGCAGCGCGAGCACCGGCGGGTGCAGCGCGGCGGCGGAGATCAGCCAGGCCGAGGTGGCGGTGAGCGCGACGCCGCAGCCGAGCGCCAACGCGCCCAGCAGCACGGCGAGGCCGAGGCGGTGCCACACCGGTCGGGCGGTGGCGAGCGACCAGCGCAGCGGGCCGAGGGCCGCGTGGTCCGCGCTCGTCGCGGGCGGAGGTGCCGGCGGAGATGCCGGCGCGGCCGCCCGAACCGTGACCGGCTCCGCGTCGGCCGGCCGGGCGTCGTCGGGCTGTCGCCGGGTGGGGACCGGGGTCAGGTCGAGCACCCGGTCGCAGTGCACCAGCACCGCGTCGCGGTGGCTGACGATCACGGCGGTGCGCCCGGCGAGCACGCGGGGCAGCGCGTCGACGATCGCGGCCTCGGTGGCGGCGTCGACGCCCTCGGTCGGCTCGTCGAGCAGCAGCAGCGGCCGGTCGGCGAGCACGGCCCTGGCCAGCGCGATCCGGCGGCGCTGTCCGGTGGACAGCCCCGTGCCGTCCTCGCCGACGCGGGCGTCGAGCGGGACGTCGAGCGCGGCGGTCCGCGCCGCCGCGGCCACCCGGTCCGGTGGTGCGTCGGGGTCGGCGAGGCGGATGTTGTCGGCGACGGTGCCGGTGAGCAGGACGGGGTGCTGCGGGACCCAGGCCACCCGGCGCCGCCAGTCGTCGGGGTCGATGTCGGTGAGGTCGACGCCGCCGACGGTGATCCGCCCGGCGTCGGGGGTGCGCAGCCCGAGCAGCAGGTCGAGCAGCGTCGACTTGCCCGCCCCGCTGCGCCCGCGGACGCCGAGCACCGTGCCGGGCGGCAGGACGAGGCCGAACCGGTCGAGCACGGGGCCGCCGCGCCCGTCGACGCGGACGCGGTGCAGGGCGATCGGCTCCCGGGAGGGGTCAGGGGCGGGGACGCGGGCCCCACCCCCGGCCGCGGGCGTCTCCAGCACGGCGAAGACCTCGTTCGCCGCGGCGAGGCCCTCCGCGGAGTCGTGGAACCGGGCCCCGACCGCGCGCAGCGGGAGGTAGACCTCGGGGGCGAGCACGAGCACGAGCAGCGCCGTGGCGAGGTCGAGCCGGCCCTCGACCAGCCGCAGCCCGATCGAGACGGCGACCAGGGCCACCGACAGCGTGGCGAGCAGCTCCAGCGCGAGCGCGGACAGGAAAGCGACCCGCAGGGTGCGCATGGTGGCGCGGCGGTAGGAGTTCGCGAGCTCCCGCAGCCGCGACTCCTGCCGCCCCGCCCGGCCGAAGCAGACCAGCACCTCGAGGCCGGCGACGAGGTCGAGGAAGTGGTGGCCCAGCACGGCCAGCGCCCGGTACTGCCGCTTCGTCGAGCGCTCGGTGTGCAGCCCGATGAGGATCATGAACAGCGGGATGAGCGGCACCGTGACCGCGATGACCAGCCCGGAGACCCAGTCCGCGACGAGGATCCGCCCGGCGACCACCGCGGGCACGACCGCGGCGACCAGCAGCGCGGGCAGGTAGCGGCCGAAGTAGCCGTCGAGGCCGTCGAGGCCGCGGGTGGCGGTGGTCGCGAGCTCGCCGCGCGGCGGCAGGTCGCGGTGGCGCGGCCCGAGCCGCAGCACGTGCTCGACGAACCGCGCCCGCAGCTCGCCGATCACCGCCGCGGCCGCCCGGTGCGCGGCGGCCTCGCCCGCCCACGCGAGCACGGCGCGCCCCGCGACCACGGCGAGCAGCCCCGCGAGCAGCGGGGCCAGGTCCGCGAGCGTCGCGCCGCCGAGGAACGCCGCCGTGATGCCGTCCGCGAGCAGCTGCGCCTGGGCGAGCACGAGCACGGCGGTGGCGATCGCGACCGCGGCGGCCAGCCCGACGTAGCGCCGGGCCGCCGCCGCGTGCCGCAGGAGCCGCGGGTCGAGCGGCTTCATCGCGCCGTCGCGGGCACACCCGACGACGCCGGGATGTCCGACGGCCGGATCCGGCGCCGGAACACCCAGAACGTCCACCCCTGGTAGGCGAGCACGATCGGGGTGAACACGGCGGCCACCCACGTCATGATCGTCAACGTGTACGGGGTGGAGGCGGCGTTCGTCGTGGTCAGGCTGTAGGCGGGGTCGATCGTCGACGGCAGCACGTCGGGGTAGAGCGAGCCGAACAGGGTGACGGTCACCGCGACGATCGCGACCGCGGTGAGCGCGAACGCCCACCCGTCGCGGCGGTTCACCAGCCACAGCCCGCCGGCGAGCGCCGCGGCGGCCACCGCGACGGCGCCGACCGTCCAGCCCGCGCCGTGCGCGAGCTCGGTCCAGACGAGGAACGCGCCGCCCACGACGAGGGCGAGCAGGCCGCCGCGGCGGGCGACGTCCACCGCGCGCTCCCGGACCGGGCCCTCGGTCTTCAGCGCGAGGAACACCGCGCCGTGCAGGCCGAACAGCGCCACCGTGGCCAGCCCGCCGAGCAGCGCGTACGGGTTGAGCAGCGTGAGCAGCGTGCCGGTGTAGGCGTGCTGCGCGTCCAGCGGGACGCCCCGCACGATGTTCGCGAACGCCACGCCCCACAGCAGGGCGGGGACGAGCGAGCCGAAGACGATCGCGCGGTCCCAGTTGCGCCGCCACCGCTCGCTGTCGATCTTGCCGCGGAACTCGAACGCCACCCCGCGCAGGATCAGCGCGAGGAGGATCAGCAGCAGGGCGAGGTAGAACCCGGAGAACAGGCTCGCGTACCACTCGGGGAAGGCGGCGAAGGTGGCGCCGCCCGCGACGATGAGCCACACCTCGTTGCCGTCCCAGACCGGGCCGATCGTGTTGATCGCGACCCGACGGTCGTTGTCGGTGCGGCCCACGACGGGCAGCAGCATGCCGACCCCGAAGTCGAACCCCTCCAGGACGAAGTAGCCGGTCCACAGGACGGCGATGAGCAGGAACCAGATGTCGGTGAGTGCCATTGGGGTGCGTCCTCGTGACTCAGTAGTAGGTCGTGGCGAGTGCGCTCGGCACGCCGGCCGTCTCGTCCTCGCCCTCGGCGGCCGGCGCCGGGGGTGGGACCTCGGCGGCGTAGCGGACCATCAGGAGGCCGTCGATCACCGCCAGCACGCCGTAGAGCAGCGTGAACACGATCAGCGAGGTGAGCACGCTCGCCGTCCCGACCTCGGGGGAGACGCCGTCCGCGGTCCGCAGCACCTCGAACACCAGCCACGGCTGGCGGCCCATCTCGGTGAAGATCCAGCCGACGCTGTTGGCGGCGAACGGGGTCACGAGGGTGAGCAGGGCCGCGCGGTAGAACCACCGCGGCACGGGCCCGCGCGCACGGCGGCGGGTGAACCACAGCCCGGCGGCGGCGACCAGCCCGGCCAGCAGCCCGAACCCGATCATCAGCCGGAACGTCCAGTACGTGACCGGGATCATCGGCCGGTAGTCGCCGGGGCCGTGGGCCCGCTCGGCCGCGGCCTGCAGGTCGTTGATGCCCTCGACCTCGCCGTCGAACGTGCCGGTCGCCATGAACGACAGCACCCCCGGCACCCGGATGCTGAACAGCTCCTGCGACCCGTCCAGCGTGCCGATGGTGAACAGCGAGAACGACGCGGGTGCCGAGGTCTCGTAGAGCGCCTCGGCGGCGGCCATCTTCATCGGCTGCTGCTCGGTCATCAGCCGGGCCTGCAGGTCGCCGGTGACGACGGTGCCCAGCGCCGCGATCAGCGTGACGACCAGCCCGATCCGGATCGACGGGCGCATGACGTCGACGTGGCGCTCCTTCGCGAGGTGCCACGCGCTGATCGCCAGCACGAACACGCCGCCGGTCACGAAGCAGGCCGCGATCGTGTGCAGGAAGGCGCCGACCGCGGTGGAGTTGGTGAGCACCGCGCCGAAGTCGGTGAGCTCGGCGCGCCCGGTGGCCTCGTTGACCACGTAGCCGACCGGGTGCTGCATCCACGAGTTCGCGGCCAGGATGAAGTAGGCCGAGAGCATCGTGCCGATCGAGACGAGCCAGATGCAGGCCAGGTGCACCTTCTGCGGCAGCTTGTCCCACCCGAAGATCCACAGGCCGAGGAACGTCGACTCCAGGAAGAACGCGAGCAGCCCCTCGATGGCGAGCGGCGCGCCGAAGATGTCGCCGACGAACCGGCTGTACTCGCTCCAGTTCATCCCGAACTGGAACTCCTGCACGATGCCGGTCACCACGCCCATGGCGAAGTTGATCAGGAAGAGCTTCCCCCAGAACTTCGTCATGCGCAGGTAGCGCTCGTCGCCCCGGCGCACCCACACCGTCTGCATCCCCGCGACGAGCGCGGAGAGCCCGATCGTCAACGGGACGAACAGGAAGTGGTACAGGGTGGTGACCGCGAACTGCCACCGGGCGAGGTCGAGGTTCATGACCCCGAGGGTCACGGGCCCGGACCGATCTTCGGCAGGGTCTCCGGATGGGCGCCTTCGAGGTCACGGGTCCCGATGGGCCCGGGACCTTCGCCCGGGCCGACCCGGTCCGACCGGCCCGGATCGGGTCGAACGGCCCCCGCAGCGGAGGCCGGGCGCACCTGCCCGAACCGGCCGCTACCGGGGGAGTGTCGAGGCATGGAGACACACAGCGGGCGGACCGTCGTGGCCGGTGTCGACGGGTCGGAGACCGCCCTGCGCGCGGTGCGCTGGGCCGCGGCGGAGGCCGCCCGGCGCCGCGTCCCCTTGCGCGTCGTGATCGCGTTCGAGTGGACGCACAACCACCCGATCGGCAGGGTCAACCTCGGCGCGAGCTACCGGGAGATCATGCTGAACCAGGCGCGCCGCCACCTCGCCGACGCCGCTGCCGCCGCCGAGGAGGCGGTCGGGGGCCTCGAGGTGGAGCAGCAGCTCGTGGTCGGCTACCCGATCCCCGTGCTCGCCGCCGAGTCCGAGCGCGCCCAGCTCGTGGTGATCGGCGACCGCGGCCTCGGCGGTGTGTCGGGCCTCCTGCTGGGCTCGGTCGCCGCCGGGCTCGGCACGCACGCGAAGTCCCCGCTGGTCGTCGTCCGCGGCGAGCAGGACCCCGAACCCGCCGCCCCGATCGTCGTCGGCGTGGACGGCTCACCCCTCAGCGACCCCGCGCTCGGGTTCGCGTACGAGGCGGCCGCGGCCCGCGGCGTCTCCCTGATCGCGCTGCACGCCTGGCGCGACGTCGTGAGCGAGATCGACGTGGCCCCGCTCCTCGACCGCGACGCCATCGAGTCCGAGGAGGCGGAGGTGCTGGCCGAGCGCCTCGCCGGCTGGGGCGAGAAGTACCCCGACGTTCCGGTGCAGCGCGTCGTCACCCGGCAACGCCCCGCCCAGGCGCTGGTGGAGCAGTCCCGCCGCGCCCAGCTCGTCGTGGTCGGCTCGCGCGGCCGCGGCGCCTTCGCCGGCCTGGCGCTCGGCTCGGTGAGCCACGCCGTGCTGTACCGCGCGCACTGCCCGGTCGCGATCGTGCGCGTCGACGCCGGGGGTGAGGACCGATGAACGGCGTCGGGGCGGCGGTCGTCGGGCTCGTCCTCGCGCTCGCCGTCATGGCGTTCTCGGCTGTCGCGGTGGTCGTGCTGGCGGTGGCCGCTGCCATCGGTGGGGTGGTGTGGCGGGCGTTCGGTCGGTGAGCCGCAGCGCAGCGCTTCGCACACCTCGATCCCGCTCTTTCGGGTTGGAACCCGGCTTTCCACGCAGCCGCTGGGATCCGCGTCGACAGCAGGAGCAGGCCGAGGACGTGCTCCACGTCGAGGCTGTCGCCCTGCCGTGTCGAGCTGATCGTCTGTGGCTGATGTGCAGGCCGGCGCCGTGTGCATCTCCACCAGGCTCTCCGCCTTCCCGGTGAGCGGCTCGGCGCCGGGAACGGGTGTTCCGTCGGGGCGCCGGAACACCCACTCCCCGCGGTCGATTTCGTCGCCGTGATCAGGTTGTCGACATCGGTCGTACCGCCCAGCTCCCACGGGATGATGTGGTGCGGGTTCCGATACGGGGTGTGTGAACACCCGGGGAATCGGCGCTGTTCTCCATCCCGCGCGGTCAGCGCCCGCACCTGGGCGTCGGGGGCGAAGCGGCGGGAGCGGCCGAGGTACCTGCGGTTGCCGGCCCGGTCGTCGAGCAGGAGCTGGACCTTCGCATCGCAGGCGAGTCGTCGCGCGGTGGTGGGGGGCCGGCGCGGAGCCGTTGTCTGGGCGGGCGGCGCCGGTGGAGGCGTCGACGTGCACGAGCACCTCGGCGTTGCCGCGCTCGACCACCGTCGCGTCCTCGGTGCGACCGCTCGCCGCGGAGGTCGGCCCGCTGGGCATCCGGGTGGTCGTGGTCGAGCCCGGGGCGTTCCGCACCGCGTTCTCCGGGCCGTCGCTCGTGCAGAGCGCGCGGATCGCCGACTACGACGACACGGTCGGGCCCACCCGCGAGATGATCACCGGGCTGGACGGCGTGCAGCCGGGCGACCCCGCGCTCGCCGCCGCGGCGATCCTCGCCGCGCTCGACGCGGAGCGCCCCCCGTTGCGGCTCCCGCTCGGTGCGGACGCGGTCGACGGGATCCTCGGCCACCTCGAGTCCGTCCGGGCCGAGGTCCGGGAATGGCAGGACGTGGCGCGGGCGACGGCCTTCCCGCCGGTGGCCGAGCCGGCGTCGCAATAGGCGACACAAATCCGTCCGATCGAACCGTTGACAACAACCTTTCGCGCTGCCAGGCTGTATCAGCCTTCCTGATACAGGCGCGAGGTCGGGCGTACCTCGGGCTGCCGGTGTCGGCTCGTCCCGGAGGTGCACATGGGTGTGCGCAGCGCGCAGGGTGTGTCTCGGCGCCTCGCCGAGTTCGTCGCGGGCACCGCCGAGGCGCGGGTGCCCGAGGCCGCGAAGGCGGCCGCGGCCCGCTCCCTGCTCGACGCCGTCGGCGTGTCGCTGGCGGCGACCGGGCTCGGCGAGGGCACCGCGGCGTTCACCGACCTGGTCCGCGCGGAGGCCGGCCGCGGCGTGAGCACGCTGCTGTGGGACCGCACCCGGGCGCCCGCGGCCGCCGCTGCCCTCGCCAACGGGGCGCTCGCGCACGCCCTGGACTTCGAGGATGCGGTGGACGGGCTTCCGGTCCACCCGAACGCGCAGGTCGTCCCCGCGGCGCTGGCGCTCGCCGAGGAGCACGACGCCTGCGGGGCGGCGCTGCTGGCGAGCGTGGCCATCGGCAGCGACGTCGCCTGCCGGGTCGCCGCCGTCGCCGGCGAGCGCATGGCCGAGCGGGGCTGGTACCCACCGCCCCTCGCCGGTGCGATCGGGGCGACGGTGGCGGGCGCGTTCCTCGCCGGGCTCGCCGCCGACGAGGTGGTCGACGCGCTGTCGCTCGTCGTCTCCCAGGCCACGGCGAGCGGGGAGGTCAAGCACAGCCCGGACGGCGTGATCCGCGGGATCCGCGACGCCTTCGCCGCGCACGCCGCGGTGCGCGCGGTGCAGCTCGCCGGCCGCGGGGTGCGCGGGTTCGCCGCCCCGCTGGAAGGGGAGGCCGGCTTCCTCGCCGCCTACGCGGGAGCCGACGTCGACGCGGGCGCGCTGCTCGACGGCCTCGGGGAGGACTTCGGGGGGACCCGCGTGGCCTTCAAACCCTGGCCGAGCTGCCGCGGCACCCACGCGTTCATCGCCGCCGCGCTGCGGCTGCGCGCCGAGGCCGATCTGGCCGCGGTCGAGGCGATCGAGCTCGTCGGCGCGCCCGTGAACCGGATGCTCGCCGAGCCGCTCATGGCCAAGCGCGCCCCGCGCACCGCGATCGACGCGAAGTTCAGCCTCCCGTTCACGGTGGCGCTCGCCCTCGTCGACGGCGCCGTGGAGCTCGCCTCCTTCGCCCCCGACCGCCTGGGCCGGCCCGAGGTGCTCGCCGTGGCGCGGAAGGTGACCTTCCACCCCGAGCCGACGTGGGCCACCCCGGCCCGGATGACCTCCGGTCGGCTCACCCTCCGCTACGCCGACGGCCGGCAGCGGACGCTCGAGATCATCCGCCCGCCGGGCGGGCCGGACGCACCGATCAGCACGGGAGCGCTCGTGGCGAAGTTCGTCGACTGCGCCGCGCATGCGGCGCACCCGCCCGCCGACCCCGAGCACCTCGCCGCGCGGCTGCTGGACATCGGCTCCGCGCCGTCCGTTCGCGACCTGTTCGCACCCGCCACCGCGACGACCGGGAGCTGGTGACCATGCCCGTCGAAGTCCTGTTCGTCGGCGACCTGATGCTGTCCGCGCCCGAACCGGCGCGGTTCTTCGCCCCGTCGCGGGAGATCCTCACCGGCGCCGACATCGCGGTCGGCCACCTGGAGTGGCCGCACACCGAGCGGGGGCAGGTGTGCGTGGTCGACATCCCCGCCCCGGCGTGCCCGCCCGCCCACCTCGACGCCGTCGCGGACGCCGGGTTCGAGGTCCTCACGCTGGCCAGCAACCACATGTTCGACCAGGGCCCCTTCGGCGTCGCGGACACGGTCGCGGCGGTCCGCGCGCGCGGCATGCGGCCCGTCGGTGCGGGCGCGACCATCGAGGAGGCCCGCCGCCCCGCCGTCGTGGAACGGGACGGCATCACGTTCGGGTTCCTGAGCTACAACGCGGTCGGACCGCGCGAGTCGTGGGCCACCCCGGTCAAGGCGGGCGTCGCCCCGGTCCGCGTGATCAACCACTACGAGCTCGACGTCGCCTCGCCCGGCAGCGCGCCCGCGGAGTACACGAGCGTCGAGCCGGAGTCCGAGGAGGCGATGCGGGCCGACATCGCGGCCCTCGCCGCGGACGTCGACGTCGTCTGCGTGTCGCTGCACAAGGGGATGGGCTTCGTCCACGCGACGCTGGCCTGCTACGAGCGGCCGCTCGCGCGCGCCGCCGTCGAGGCGGGCGCCGACGTCGTGATCGGCCACCACGCGCACATCCTGCGCGGCGTCGAGGTGTACCGGGGCCGCCCGATCTTCCACGGGATCAACCACTTCGTGCCCGCCTACACCGCCGAGACCGACCCGCTCGGCGGGAAGCGGCCGCGGCCGAGCCGGGCCCCGAGCATCGGCTTCTTCACCCCCGACCCCGGGCGGGCGCCGTTCCCGTTCCCCCGGGACTCCCGGCACACGATGATCGCGCGGGTCGTCGTCGACGCCGGCGGGATCGTCGAGGCCGGCTTCATCCCCTGCCACCTCGACACCGACGCGGTCCCGGTGCCGGGCTCCGACGCGACCGTCGACTACGTCGAGCGCATCACCCGCGACGCCGGGCTCGCGGCCGGGTTCACCCGCCGCGGGCGGCACGTCACCTTCCTCGACCGCGCGACGACCGGGGAGCGCGCATGGGCATGATCGTTCTGCGGCGGCTGGCGTTCGCCGTCCCGCTGCTGTTCGCCGTCTCGCTGGTCACGTTCACGCTGATCGCGATCGCACCGGGCGACGCGGCCCGGGTGCTCGCCGGGCCGGAGGCGACGCCCGCCGAGTACGAGGAGCTGCGCCGGGAGCTCGGCCTCGACGCCCCCTTCCTGGTCCAGTACTGGAACTGGCTCTCCGGCGCGCTGCAGGGTGACCTCGGCACCTCCATCGTCAACGGCCAGGACGTCGCGCTGGCGCTCAACCAGCGGCTCGGGGTGACCTTGTCGATCGTGATCCCCGCCGTGGTGATCTCCTCGCTGCTCGGCGTCCTCATCGGCTGCATCAGCGCCCACCGCGGCGGGTGGCTCGGCCGGCTGGTCGATCTCGCGGCGGTGGTCGGCAACGCGCTGCCGACCTTCTGGATCGCGCTGATCCTCGTGACGCTGTTCGCGGTGACGATCCCGCTGTTCCCGGCGATCGGCTACGTCGGGCTCACCGAGTCACCGGCCGGCTGGGCGCGCTCGCTCGCGCTCCCGGTGCTCAGCATGGTGATCGGCGGCGTCGCGGGCACGGCCAAGCAGACCCGCGACGCCATGCTCAGCGGACTCGCGGCCGAGTACACGCTCGCGCACCGCGCCGACGGGGTGAGCGAGCTCGCCGTCGTCTACCGGCACACCCTGCGCAACTCGGCCGCGCCGATCCTCGCGATGGTCGGCCTGCACTTCGTCGGGGCGCTCGGTGGGACCGTGCTGGTGGAGACCATCTTCGGGCTGCCCGGGCTGGGCGGCCTCGCGGTGAGCGCCGCCGCCACCCACGACATCCCGACCCTCCAGGGCGTCGTCCTCTACTTCGCGGTGCTCGTCGTCCTGGTCAACCTCGTCCTCGACCTGACCTACCGCCGGATCAACCCGAAGGTGGCGCTGCGGTGAGAGCACCCACTCCGACCGAGGCGAGCGCGCCGGTCACCCCCGTCCCAGCCGCCGGTGAGGCGCCGCCCGCCGCGCCCGCCCGGCGCCCCGGCCTGCTGCGCCGATTCCTGCGCAAGCCGGGCGCGGTCGTCGCGGCGGCATTCCTCCTCCTCTTGACGCTCGCCTGCGTCGCGGCGCCCGTCGTCGCGCCCTACGGCGAGAGCGAGGCGATCCTCGCCGACGCCTCCTCCGGCCCGTCGGCCGCGCACTGGCTGGGCACCGACAACCTCGGCTACGACGTCTTCTCCCGGCTGCTGTACGGCGGTGCGAACACCCTCGGGCCCGCTGCGCTGTCGGTGCTGATCGCCGGGGTCGTCGGGGTACCGGTCGGGATGGCCGCGGGCTTTCGGGCCGGCCGACTGGACCGGATCGTCGGCTGGGTGCTCGACGGGGTCATGTCCATCCCGTCGACGATCTTCCTGCTCGCCGTCCTCGCGGTCTTCCCGCACAACATGACGGTCGCGATGGCGTTCTTCGGACTGCTGATCTCGCCGCCCGTCGCGCGGGTCGTGCGCTCCGTGGTGCTCGGCGTGCGCGCCGAGCAGTACATCGACGTCGCCCGCGTGAGCGGCATCGGCGACGCCGGGATCATCTGGCGGCACGTGCGGTCCAAGCTCGCCGGCGTCGTCGTGGTCCAGCTGACGCTGGTGGCGGGCATCTCGATCGTCGCGCAGAGCGGCCTGGAGTTCCTCGGCCTCGGCCCGCAGCCGCCCGCCCCGACCTGGGGCAACCTGGTCAGCACCGCGGCCGAGTCCATCCACCGGCAGCCGTGGCTGCTCGTGCCCACCGGGGGTGTGATCGCGCTCGTCGTGATCGCGCTGTGGTTCGTCGGCGACGGCCTGCGCGACGCCCTCGCCGAGCGGTGGCAGGGCCCGCCCACCACCCGCGGGCGGCGCGCCCCGGCCCCGGCCGAGACGGCGGCCCGGTCGCGGTCCCTGCCCGCCGACGCCGGGGTGCTGGTGCTCGACGGGCTGACCGTGAGCTTCGGC
This sequence comes from Pseudonocardia sp., assembly GCF_035305885.1. Taxonomy (GTDB): domain Bacteria; phylum Actinomycetota; class Actinomycetes; order Mycobacteriales; family Pseudonocardiaceae; genus Pseudonocardia. The sequence goes on along the minus strand of NZ_DATGOP010000029.1, from coordinate 40,363 downwards.
GACGGCGCCGACCGCCACCCGGTCGTGCAGGACGTCGCGCTCAGCGTGGCGGCGGGGGAGACCGTGGCGCTGCTCGGGGAGTCCGGGTGCGGCAAGAGCGTCACCGCGCGGGCGGCGGCCGGGCTGCTGCCGAGCACCGCCCACGTCGACGCCGGAACGGTGGTGCTCGACGGGACGACCTACGACCTGACCGGGCGCGGCCCCGACCTGCCTCGCGGCGCCGGCATCGCGATGATCTTCCAGGAGCCGGTCGCGGCGCTGGACCCGACGCTGACCGTCGGCGCGCTGCTCACCGGATCGGTGCGCCGCCACACCGGGGTGGACCGCAAGGCCGCCCGGGAGCGTGCGCTGGAGCTGGTGCGGCAGGTCGGCATCCGCGACCCGGAGTCGGTGCTGCGCCGCTACCCCCACGAGCTGTCGGGCGGCATGGCGCAGCGCGTCTGCATCGCGCGGGCGCTCGCCGGGCGGCCGAAGGTGCTCGTCGCCGACGAGCCGACCACCGCGCTCGACGTCACGGTGCAGCAGGGCGTGCTGGACCTGCTGCGCGAGCGGCAGGCCGAGACCGGGCTGGGCATCCTCTTCGTCACCCACGACTGGGGCGTGGTCGCCGACATCGCGACCCGCTGCGTGGTGATGTACGCCGGCCAGGTCGTCGAGGTGGCCGGGGTGGACGACCTGTTCGCCGGCCCCCGCCACCCCTACTCCCGCGGCCTGATGGCCGCCAACCCCGCCGCGGCCCGCCCCGGGGAGCGCCTGACCGCGCTCCCCGGGCGGGTGCCCGCGCCGGCGGAGTGGCCGCGCGGCTGCCGCTTCCAGGCCCGCTGCCCGTTCGCCACCGAGGAGTGCGGCCGCGGCCCGATCCCGCTCACGACCTGTGCCGACGGGCGCCAGGTCCGCTGCATCCGCTGGGAGGAGGTGGCCGGTGCCGGAAGCTGAGCCCGCGCTCGACGTCCGGGGGATCTGCATCGACTACGGGCCGCGCAAGCGCCGGGTCCGCGCCGTCGAGGACGTCTCGCTGACCGTCGCGGCGGGGGAGACCGTCGGCCTGGTGGGCGAGTCCGGCTCGGGCAAGACCTCGATCGCGATGGCCGTGCTGGGGCTGGTGCCGATCAGCGCGGGCAGCATCCGCGTCAACGGCCGCGCGATCGACCCCCGGCGCCGGGGGAGCGTGGTCGAGGCCGGGGCGCAGGCGGTCTTCCAGAGCCCGTACAGCTCGCTGGACCCCGCGCTGCCGGTCCGGGCGATCCTCGCCGAGGCGGTCGCCCACCTCCGACTGCCGCGGCGCGAGGTCGACGCGCGCGTCCGCACCGTCCTGGACGAGGTCGGGCTCGACGCCCGGGCGGCCGAGCGCTACCCGCGCGAGTTCTCCGGCGGGCAGCGGCAGCGCATCGCGATCGCGCGGGCGATGATGGTCCGCCCCCGGCTGCTCATCTGCGACGAGCCGACCAGCGCGCTCGACCTGTCCGTGCAGGCGCAGGTGGCCAACCTCCTCGTGGACCTGCAGGAGCGGCACGGGATGAGCTACCTGCTCATCAGCCACGACCTCGCGCTGGTGCACCACCTCGCGGCCCGCATGTACGTGATGCACCGCGGCCGCGTCGTGGAGTCCGGACCCGCCGCCGAGGTCTACCGATCGCCGAAGGACCCGTACACGCGGGCGCTGATCGACGCCGCCCCGCTCCCGGACCCCGCAGCCCAACGTCGACGGCGGGCCCGAGCCGCCGCACTGGTGGAGGTGCAACGATGACGTCCTTCCTGCGCCGGCCCGCGCTGGCGCTGGCCGCGCTCGCGCTGGTGGCCGCCGCGCTCACCGGCTGCGGCGGCGCGGCCGCCGACAGCGGCGACACGACGCTGGACATCCAGTTCTCCGGCCCGCCCATCACCGGCCTGGACCCGGCGAAGTCCGGCGGTGGCGGGTCGCTGATCTACAACACCCTCGCCTACGACCCGCTGATCTTCAAGCAGCCCGACGGCACGCTGGTGCCGGCCCTGGCCGAGTCGTGGCAGTGGGTCGACGACCGGTACACGGAGTTCGAGCTGACGCTCCGCACCGGGGTGAGGTTCAGCGACGGCACCGAGATGACCGCCGAGGGCGTCGCCCGGTGGCTGCACTACTTCAAGGACGCCAAGGGCACGCAGAGCCCCCTTCTGGCGACGATGACCGAGGCCCGCGCGGTGGACGCGCGGACCGTGCGGATGACGCTCAGCGAACCGGCCCCCGACCTCCCGGAGGTGCTGTCGCAGCAGTACGCCGCCGGGCTCGTCGCCGCCCCCGCCGGCATGGACGACCCCGGATCGCTCGACGCCGCGACGAACGGCACCGGCCCCTACATGCTCGACCCGGCCGCAACGGTGACCGGCGACCACTACACCTACGTCCCGAACCCCCACTACTGGAACCCGAACGGGGTCGTCTACGACAAGGTCGTCGTCCACGTGATCTCCGACCGGAACACGGTCGTGTCGGCGTTGTCGTCGGGGCAGCTCGACGTCGCCATGGGCGCACCGAGCACGGCGAAGGCGGCCGAGCGCGCCGGCATCGAGGTGCGGTCGGTGCCCGGCCGGGTCGTCGGGCTCTACCTGCTCGACCGCGAGGGCGCGCTCGCGTCGCCGCTCGGCGACGTGCGGGTCCGGCAGGCGATCAACCACGCCATCGACCGCGAGGCGATCTCCGCCGCGATCAACCCGGACGGGTTCGCCGAGCCGACGTCCCAGATGGGCCTGCCCGAGCACGACGGGTTCGACCCGGCCATGGATGCGATCTACCCCTACGACCCGGAGAGGGCCCGCCGGCTGCTCGCGGAGGCCGGTTACCCGAACGGCTTCTCCTTCGAGGTCACCTGCGCGACGGTGCTGAACCTCTGCCCCTACGCGGAGGCGATCGCGACGTCGCTGGCGAGCGTCGGGATCACCATGACGATCAACGAGGAGTCCGAGGTCTCGGAGTTCAACCAGAAATTCGCCGCGGGTGAGGTGCCCGCCGTGATGTTCCAGGCCAACGGGCCCGCGTTCCGCATGGCGCGCGGCCTGACCCGCACCGACGTGCTCGCCAACCCGTTCGACACCGTGGACCCCGACATCGAGGCGGCGTACCAGGAGTTCGCGTCGGCACCCGCGGACGCGAGCGGGGCCGCATGGCAGGACCTGGTGCGGCTGCTGGCCGAGAAGGGCTGGTTCGCGCCCGTCGAGCGGGTGCACCTGATCGTGCTCTCCCGCGGGGTCGCGGGTATCACCCTCACCGATCGGTTCCCCGCCTACTACTCGGTGATCGACCCGACCGGCACCCACACCTGGAGGCCCGCGCCGTGACCGCCACGACGACGATCGCGCAGACCGCCCAGGGCGCGGTGGAGGGCATCACCGACGACGGCGTGCACCGCTTCCTGGGGATCCCGTACGCCGCGCCGACGAGCGGCGCGGGCCGGTTCCTGCCCCCGCAGCCCGCGCAACCGTGGACCGGCGTCCGGGAGGCGGTCGCCCCCGGCCCGGTCGCGCCGCAGTTCGGGCCACCCCGACTCGGCGACCCGGGCGAGGACTGCCTGGTCCTCAACGTGTGGACGCCCGCGCTCACCGGCGCGCGGCCGGTGCTCGTGTGGATCCACGGCGGCGGGTTCTTCGTCGGCAGCGGCTACACCCCGACCACCGACGGGGCCGCCCTCGCCCGCAGCGAGGACGTCGTCGTGGTGTCGGTGAACCACCGGCTCGCCCTGCTCGGGTTCCTGCACCTCGCCGAGCTGGGCGGGGCGGAGTGGGGGTTCGAGGCCAACCCCAGCCTCCTCGACCTCGTCGCCGCGTTGGAGTGGGTGCGCGACAACATCGCGGGCTTCGGCGGCGACCCGGGCCGCGTGACGATCTTCGGCCACTCCGGCGGGGGCGCCAAGGTCACCGCCCTGCTCACCTCGCCGGCGGCGCGCGGCCTGTTCCACCGGGCCGCGGTCCACGGCGGGCCGCCGTTCGGCCTGAAGGATGCGGGCCGCGCCACGCTCGTCGCCGAGCGGGCGCTGCACCTGCTCGGGCTGGACCGCGCCGACCCGGCGGCGCTGCGGGACCTGCCGCTGGAGCGGCTGCTCGACGTGCAGGCCCGCATGGGCGTCGGCCGGGAGCCGACCGAGCACGGCATGCTGTTCGCGCCGGTCGTGGGCACGCCGTCGCTGCCCGCCTACCCCGAGGAGGCGCTCGCCGCGGGCGTCGCGGCCGACGTCCCGCTGCTGACCGGAACGGCGCTCGACGAGGCCCGCTTCATGCTCGCCCAACACCGGCGCTGGCTCGACCCCGAGCTCGACGTCGACGACGAGACCGCGGTCCGGATCGCCGCGGCGGGCGTCGACGACGCACCGGCCGCTGAGCGGATCGTCGCCGGCTACCGCGCGCGCGGCGGCGGGCGCCGCACCCTCGACCTGCTGATGGACCTGCTCAGCGACCAGTTCGCGGTGCGCACCGCGCGGCTCGCCGCCGCCCACCTCGCAGGCGGCGGCCGGGTCCACAGCTACCTGTGCGACCTCGACCACGCCCGGCCGCTCGGGGCGTTCCACGGCATCGAGATGCCCGCGTTCTTCCGCACCACCGGGCGCGGCGAGATGCCCGTCTCCGGGCCCGCCCACGAGCGTGCCGCCCACGTGATGGGGGGCGCGCTGGCCGCCTTCGCCCGCACCGGGGACCCGAACAACAACCTCGCCGCCGAGGTCCGGTGGCCGGAGTACACGTCGACGGCTCGCACCCAGCTGCGGTTCGGCGACGACGGGTTCGAGGCGACGAGCCGGTTCGTCGACGAACGGGTCCGGTGGTGGCACGGGGTGGCGACGTCCCCGCGGACCGACCCGTGGGGCCGCGCCTTCGCGACGCTGGCGGCCGCACCCGGATGACCGGGCCCGCTGACCTCGACGCGCTCCCGGACCCCGGGCGGGCGTTCGGGGCCGACGACGTCGACGCCGACCGGCTCGGCGACGTCGGCTACCGGCAGGAGGAGTTCCTGCTGTCGGGGGCGGCGTGCGGGGAGCCGTTCCGGACCCGGCTCCTGGTGCGCCGCCCCGCCGGGCCGGGGGCGTCCGGGGTGGTCGTCGTGGAGCCCATGCACTTCGCCGGCGGCCGCCCCGTCTGGGGCCACGCCCGCGCCCAGCTGCTGCGCGGCGGCCACGCCTGGGTCGAGGTCGCCTGCCAGACCACGCCGGCGTACCGGCGGATGGTCGCGAGCGACCCGCGGCGGTACGCCCGCGTGCGCCTGGCCGGCACGCCGTCCGACGCCCGGCCGGAGGTCGCACCCGGTGCCGACCTCCGCCGCGCCTCCGAGGCCTTCGCCCGCCAGTGGTGGGACAGCAGCCCGCAGCTGTTCGCGATCCTCACCGCGGTGTTCGCCCTGCTGCGCGACGGCGGGCTGCCGGGCGTGCGGGCGGAGACGATCGTGCTCGCCGGCGCCTCCCAGACCGGCGGCGTCATCCGCCGCTACGCGTGCCTCGCCGCCGCCGGCGGCCCGCTCGCCCGCGCGGCCCGCCCGCACGGCCTGCTCGCCCTGCACAGCGGCGGCCCCGCGCTCCCGGCCGAGCTGGACCTGCCCACCGTGGAACTCGTGGCCGAGTCGGAGATCGAATCGGTGCGTGCGGCGGCCGGCCTGCCCGGCCAGGGCCGGGGGCTGGCGCACCGGGACTGCACCAGCCCGGCCTACCGCTGCTACGAGGTGCCCGGCATGGCGCACGTCGACTCCCGTGACCGTCCGCCCGCGAACGCCCCGCCGCCCGGCGCGCGGTGGAGCCGCTTCCCGCACGCCCACGTCGTCCACGCGCTGCTCGAGGCCCTCGTCGCGTGGCTGCGGGACGGCCGGGAGCCGGTGCCCGCCCCGTGGCTCGCGACCGACTCCCGCGGGCGGCTCGTGCGCGACGAGCTGGGGCACCCGCTCGGTGGGCTGCGGCTGCCCGCCGTCGAGCTGCCGCTCGCCCGGATCCGGGTGATCACCGACGGGCCGCACTGGGCGCGCGGACACGAGTTCCCGCTCACCGCCGACGAGCTGGTGGCGCGCTACGGCGGCCCCACCGCCTACCTGACCGCGGCGCGCGACGTCCTGGACCGGCTCGTCGAGCGCCGCCACCACCTGGCCGCAGACGCCGACCGCTGGCTCGCCGACACCACGGGCGAGCTCGCGGCGAACTGGAGGGACCCACGACCGTGAACCGCCACATCCCCGAGGACTTCGACCCGACCTCGACCGACGACCCCGACGAGGTGCACGCGCTGTACCGCGACCTGCGGGCACGCTGCCCGGTCGCGCACACCGACGCCTACGGCGGCTTCTGGGCGCTCACCACCCACCGGGAGGTGCGCGCGGCCGCCCTCGACGACGCCCGGTTCATCTCCTCGGTGAAGGCGGTGGTGCCCAGCGACCCGCGCGGGCTGCGGCGGCCCCCGCTGAACTTCGACGCCCCGCGCCACACCCCGTTCCGCAAGGCCCTCGACGCGACGCTCTCGCGGCGGCGGCTCGCGGCCATGGAGCCCGCGCTGCGCGAGCACGCCGTCCGCGTGCTCACCCCGATGCTCGAACGGGGATCCGGCGACATCGCCCAGGAGTTCGGCGCCCTCTACCCGGCCTGGGTGACGACGGAGTGGCTCAACCTCGACCCCGAGCTCGCCCCGGAGCTCGCCGAGACGGCCGCGCGGTGGGTGCGGGCCTGGCGGCTGCAGGACGCCGAGGTGGTCAACTCCATGAGCGGCCGCATGTACGAGATGGCGCGGGCGCTCGTCGCCGACCGCCGGAAGCGCCCGCGCCCCGTCACCGAGGACCCGGCGAGCTCGCTGCTCGCCCAGCGGGTCGACGGCGAACCGCTGGAGGAGGAGCACGTCGTCGGCGCGCTGCGCCAGTCGCTGGTGGTCGGCATGGTCGCGCCGCCGATCGTCATCGGCTCGATCGCCACCCACCTCGGTACCGACCACGGGCTGCAGCAGCGGCTGCGGGCCGAGCCCGCGCTCATCCCGGCGGCGCTGGAGGAGTTCCTGCGGCTCTACGCGCCGTACCGGGGCTTCGCGCGCACCGTCGTCGAGCCGACCGTCGTGCTCGGCCGGGAGATCCTGCCCGGCGAGCCGGTGACGCTGACCTACGCCTCGGCCAACCGGGACGAGACGGTCTTCGACGACCCCGACGAGTTCCGCCTCGACCGGCCCAACATCGCCGAGCACCTCGCGTTCGGGCGGGGCCGCCACCGCTGCCCCGGGGCCCCGATGGCGCGGCTGATGCTGCGGATCGCGCTGGAGGAGCTGCTCGCGCGCACCGCGTCGTTCACCGCGGTCGGCTCCCGCGAGGGGGCGCGGATGCCCGAGCTCGGCATCGTCTCCGCCCACCTGGAGTTCGTCCTGCCCGGCGGGGGAACCTGACGGCCGATCTACGCTTGCCCCCGTGCGGGCGTTCGCGATGGCCGCCGAGGCGGCACCGGGCGGGCCCCCGCGCCCGCGGCTCGGACCCGAGCCCCAGCGCCTGCTGGTCATCGCGCTGGGCGACTACTGGTACTGGCGGTCCGAGCCCATCCCCTCCCAGGCGCTGATCGCCGTGCTCGGGGAGTTCGGGATCACCCCGGCGAGCGCGCGGGCCGCGATGCGGCGGCTGGCCCAGCGGGGGCTGGTGCGGCGCACCAAGTCCGGCCGGACCACCGCGTACGGGATCCCGCCGCGGTCGACGGAGACGATCGTGGCCCGGCTGAAGGCGCTGTTCGACGTCGGCCCCGAGGAGCCGTGGGACGGGCGTTGGACCGGGGTCGCCTACTCGGTGCCCGAGGAGGACCGGGACGCCCGCCGCAACCTGCGCGACGACCTGCGGCTGCAGGGGTTCGGCCCGCTGTTCGACGGCCTGTGGGTCTCCCCGCGGGACCGGCGGGCGGCCGCCCGCGCCGCGCTCGGGCGGCACGGGGTCGACGCGGCGGCGGTCTTCCGCACCGAGCTGGAGGGCATGCCGCCCGAGGCGATCGTCGCGCGTGCCTTCGACCTGCGCGACCCGGCCGGGCGCTACCGCGGGTTCCTGGAGCGCTACGAGCCGGTGCGCCGGCGGGTCCGAGCCGGGGACGTGGCCCCCCGGGAGGCGTTGCGGGTGCGCACCGAGCTGACCGCCGAGTGGCGGCACGCCGAGCTGACCGACCCCCGCCTGCCCGCGGAACTGCTCCCGCCCGGCTGGCCCCGCGCGGCCGCCCGGGAGTGCTACGCCGACATCTACGACCGGCTCGCCGAGCCCGCCCTGCGCCGGTTCCGCGAGCTGCTCGAAGCGGTCGATCCGGCGCTCGCCGGGCTGGCCGCGTTCCACACCTTCGAGTCGATCCGCCGCCTTCCCGACGGCGCGGGGGAGCCGCAGGCGCAGGAGACGGAGTTCGAGCGGGCCACCCGGGAGGACCGCGTCCGCGCGATGCGCCGCAGCGGCCCTTAGTCCTCCGCCGCGGAGGCCCGCCCGGCGCGGACCATCGCGCGGTGCAGCACGGCCGGGTCCGGGGACCGGGGCAGTTCCGGCAGCGGCGCGCCAGGCGCAGCGAACCCGCGCAGCAGGTACCCGACGAGCCGTCGCCAGGCGTCGGGGGCGTCCTCGCCGGTGGCGTCCACGACGCCCGCGTTGGCCATCAGCAGGATCACCACGTCCTCCGGGGTGACGTCCGGCCGGAGGCCGCCCGCGGCCTTGGCGCGCCCGATGAGCTCCACGAGACCGCGCAAGCACTCGTCGCGGCGGGCCTCGAGCTCCGCGGCCGCCGGGAGCCGCATCGCGAGCACGGCGGCGAACCCGCGGTCGGCGGCCTGCATCGCGCAGCCGGCCTCGATGAAGCCGACGAAGCCGTGCCAGGGGTCCGGGTCGGCCAGCGCCGTGCGGATGGCGGCGACATATCCGTCCATCCGGTCGGTGAACACCGCGTTGATCAGCTCCTCGCGGGTGGCGAAGCGCCGCGACAGGGTCGCCTTCCCGACCCCGGCCTCGCGAGCCACCGAGGCCATGGAGACCCCGAGGCCCTCGGTGGCGAAGAGGCGACGGGCGGCCTCCATGATCCGCTCCCGGTTGCGCTCGGCGTCCGCCCGCAAGCCGGCATCACGCCGCTGACCTGGTGCGTCTGCGGGCGTCATGGTCGAACCCTACCAAGTGGAACGCGCGGCCCAATTTCTCTGGTACGGTGAGGCTTGTAAGTGGGAAGGCCGTTCCAGTTAGCTCCCTCTCCCGGAAAGGACCACGCCATGCCGCCGCGCACGCTCCCGCCATGGGCCATCGACCCGGCCAAGATCGACCACCGCGCGGTGCGGCTGGTGGCGGCGTTCAAGGACGCCGTGGCCCGCATGCACGCCGAGCACGGGCTCACGTTCGACGACATCGGCTACGTGCTCGACTTCCTCCTCGAGACGCGCGAGGTCACCGGCATCACGCTGGCGATGGCCGCGCAGCCGCTGTTCGGGGACGTCTTCCAGGACGGCGGTCGCGGCTACACGGTCTCCGAGGAGGTCGACAGCCCGACCTACCTCCCGGGCTCACCGCTGATCGACAACCCGGGCCGGCTGCCCATGCGCCCCGACGAGCCCGGTGTGCCCCTGATCGCCTCCGGCCGCGTCCTCGACGGGCACGGCGACCCGCTGGCCGGTGCGGAGATGGTGATCTACCACGCGGGCGACGACGGCACCTACTCCGGCTTCGGCACCAGCACCCAGCCCCCGTACCACCTGCGCGGCAGGCAGCTCACCGACGACGAGGGCCGCTACCGCTTCACGACCATCACCCCGGTGCCCTACTCCGAGGTCCCGCCCCCGCTCGTCGAACGGGTGTCGGCGGCCGCCGCGGCGCTGGGGCGCAGTACCTACCGGCCCGCCCACATCCACTTCGAGATCCACCACCCCGACCTGCTCAAGCCGTACCGGGGGGAGATCTACTTCGCGGGCGACCCGGTGATCCCCCTCGACATCATCGGCCCGTACGTCGTCCCGCCCTCGGCCCAGGCCGACCTGGTGCTGCACGACGACCCCGAGGACATCGCAGCGCACGGGTTCGACCGCCCCTTCCACACCGCGGTCTTCGACTTCGTCCTGAAGACCCGCACGAGCCCCGACACCGCCGTCGGCGCGCCGGCCTGAACGCGGAGGACCCATGCGCCTGTACACCACCGACCGCGGCGTCGGCCGGGAGGACCGGCCCGGCACGCTGTCGATCCTGGGCCTGCCCGTCGCCGACGTGGGCGCGTTGCTGCAGGGACCGGGGACGGAAGCCGCCCGGCACGCCGCGGCGCGCGAGACCGTCGGGCTCGGCGAGGTCGTGCTCGGGCCGCCGGTACCGCGGCCGGGCAAGGTCATCATCGTCGGCCTGAACTACCCCAGCCACGGCGAGGAGGCCCGCGAGGCGCTCGAGGCGATGGGCCGCGGGGACGTCGCCTTCCCGACGGAGCCGGTCTTCCGGTTCGTCGCCGGATCCGCGATCACCGCCCACGGTCAGCCGATCACGCCGCCTGCCCTCGCGCCCGACCGGCTCGACTACGAGGGCGAGATCGCCGTCGTCATCGGGCGCGCCGCCCGCGACGTCCCCCGCGACCAGGCGTGGGAGCACATCGCGGGCCTCACGATCGTCAACGACGTCACCGCCCGTGACGTCCAGATGCGCGCCGTGAACGGTGACCCGGCGGTCTCCGACGGCAGCGCCAAGAGCTTCGACACCTTCAAGCCGCTCGGGCCCTGCCTGGTCACGGCCGACGAGTTCCCGCGGCCCCTCGACCTGCGCCTGCAGACCCGGGTCAACGGCGAGCTCCGCCAGGACTACCGGACCTCGACCCTGCTCCACCCGTTCGAGGACCTCGTCGCCCACCTGTCGCGGTTCCACACGCTCGAGGCGGGCGACGTGATCTGCACCGGGACGCCCCGCGGCGTGGGCTACTTCGCCGACCGCTTCCTCGCGCCCGGCGACACCGTCGAGATCACCGTGGACGGGATCGGCACGCTCGCCAACACCGTGTCGGCGTGATCGGCGGTGGCGGATTCCCGGCGCCGCCGATGAGTTCCGCACGCACCGGCGGTCTCAGTGGGCATGAGACCGGCACGGGGCCGGTCCGAGACCGCCGGAGGCCACCGTGCCCGCCATCACCGTTCCCGCCGCCCCCACTGCCACCGCCGTCCCCACGTCCGGATCGCTCCTGCGTGGCGGCGCCGTCGCCACCGTCGGCGCCGCCGTCGCCACCCCGACCGTGGCGGCCGCCGCCTCCGCGGTCGGGATCGGCCTCGACATCTCGGGCGCACCGATCCCGCTGTTCGGGTTCGCGAACCTGACCGTGATCTTCTCGGTCGTCGGCCTCGTCATCGCGCTGGGGCTGCGCCGGTTCGCCCGGCGCCCGCGCAGCACCTGGATCCGCACCACGGTGGCGCTCACCGCGCTCTCGCTGGTGCCGGACGTGCTCGTCGACGCCGCCACCGGCACCAAGGCGGTGCTGATGCTGACCCACGTGGTCGCGGCCGCGATCGTGATCCCCGTCGTGGCTCGCAGGCTGCGCGCCTGACCCGTGCGGACCGAGCGGCCCGGCCCTCCTGCGGGCAGGATCGGTGGTGGACAGCCCACCGCCCCCGTCCAGGAAGGACCGCGGACGCCGATGGCACGACCGTTCGAATCCGTGGTGCTGGTGTTCAACCCGCACAGCACCGGCGACGCCGAGGCGCGCGCCCGGAACCTGGCGACGGAGCTCGGCGAACGGGCCCCCGACCTGCCGGTGCACCTGCGCCCCACCGAGTACGCGGGGCACGCCGTCGAGATCGCCCGCGAGGAGGCCCTGGCGGGCCGCCCGCTGGTCGTGTCGGTGAGCGGCGACGGCGGCTACCACGAGGTGGTCAACGGGGTGATGGCGGCCGGGACGGGCTCGGCGTCGGCGGCGGTGCTCGCCGCGGGCAACGCCAACGATCACCGCCGCGTCACCCGGGAGCGCCCCCTCGCCGACTCGATCGTCGCCGGCGACACGAGCCGCATCGACCTGCTGCGGCTCGCGATCGGCGACGACGAGCCGGAGGTCCGCTACGCCCACTCCTACGTCGGCCTGGGCATCACCCCGGCGGTGGCGCTGGAGCTGGAGCGGGGCGGCAAGGGCTCGCTGCGCGAGATCGTCTCGACGGTGCGCACCTTCTCCCGGTTCCGGCCGTTCGAGATCGAGACCGACCAGGGGCGGGAGTCGTTCGACAGCCTGATCCTGGCCAACATCCCGGAGATGGCGAAGTTCGCGACGCTGAGCGAGGACGGGCGGCCCGACGACGGCCGGTTCGAGGTGATCATGCTGCGGCACACCGCGAAGTGGCGGGTGCTGGGCACGGCCGTGAAGGCCGCCGTGCGCGGGCTGGGCCCGCAGCCGACGGTGCGCGACTACTGGTTCCGCACGACCAAGCCGACCCCGATGCAGATCGACGGCGAGCTGCACGACCTCGACGCGGGCACGCCTGTCGCCGTGTCGATCGCACCCGGCGCGCTGCAGACCGTCACCTGAGCGGGTCGGTGGCGGCGAGCTCCGGCGGCGTCCGCCCGGTGAGGACGGCCTCGGCGACCAGCTGCCCGGTGAGCGGGCCGAGGACGATTCCCCACATGCCGTGCCCACCCGCGGCGAACACGCGGCGGGAGCGGGTCGGGCCGATCAGCGGGAGGCCGTCGTCCGTGCACGGCCGCGAGCCCACCCACTCGTCGCGGCGGTCGTCGAGGTCGAGGTCGCGCAGGAAGGGGCGGACCGCGTCGGCGATCGCGCGGATGCGGCGCGGGTCGAGCGGCTCGCCCGCGCGGCGGAACTCCATCATCCCGGCGACGCGGAGCCGCCCGGAAAGCGGCGTGCACGCCACCCGCTGGGTCGGCAGGTAGATCGGGCCGGCGGGGATCCGCGGCGCGGGGACGCTGAAGCTGTAGCCGCGCCCGGCCTGGACCAGGCGCCGCACGCCGTACTTGCCGGTGAGCCGGTTGAGCTCGGCCCCGGTGGCCACGACGACCGCGTCGAACCGGTGCAGGCCCTCGTCGGTGTGCAGCGCCACCACTCCGCCGAGGTCGACGACGCTGTGGACGGTGACACCGGTGTGCAGCGCGCCACCGCGCTCCTGCACGGCGGTGCCGAGCGCCGCGACGAACCGCGGCGGGTCGATGAACCGCTGGCCGTGCAGCTGCAGCGCCGCCCCGACCTCCTCGGTCAGGGCGGGTTCGCGCCTGCGGGCCTCGGCGCCGTCGAGCACCTCGACGTCGACCTTCTGGCCGAGCTCCTCCACTTCGGCGAGCTCCGCCTGCAGGGTGCGGCGGTCGGCCTCGGTGCGGAAGCAGGCGAGGAACGGCTCGGCGGCCTTCGTCGGCGCCGCCACCCCGCCCGCCTCGAGCAGGTCGAAGGCGTCGAGGGCGCGGTCGTTGAGCGGCACGTAGGCCCGCATGGCCCGCCGCCACCGCGCCCCGGTGCAGTGCCGGGCGAACCCGACGAGGAAGCGCAGCAGCGCGAGGTCGGGGCGGATCGGCACGTAGACGGGGGAGCGAGGGCTCAAGACGGCGCGCAGCCCGTACCGCAGCACGGCGGGTTCGGGCAGCGGCGTGGTGAGCGCGGGGGCGAGCCAGCCCGCGTTGCCCCACGACGCACCGGCCGCGACCCCGGTCCGGTCGAACACCGCGACCTCGGCGCCCCGCTCCTGCAGGAACCAGGCCGTGCTCAGCCCGACCATGCCGGCCCCGACGACCGCGACCCGTTGCGGGCTCACCACAGCATCTCCTCCTCGTCCCTACGCCGCCCACTGTCCGTCCGCCGCTCCGGGGCGGCAGGGTTCGACAACGGCAATGTTCACGGGTCAGAACCTGCCGGGCGTCGGCAACGAACTGCTTGTCCGGATGTAAGATCCGCAGGTCAGGGTCATTATTGCGGTTTCCACGCGGCCGGCTGCTGCCGGTTACCGGCAGTGCACGTCGTTGCGCGCGCACCGGCGGCGTCGTATGGTCGGCCGCGGGGCACGATCCGCTCGCGGGTCGTGCTTCTTCGTCGTACCCGGCGCCCGCCGCCCCGTTCCCGGCGCGGCCGGAGCGCGCGTGCGAACCCCACGTATCGAGGAGTCACGGTGACCGAGCCGCAGCGGGTCTGGCTGACCAGGGACGCGTACGAACGGCTGAGCGCCGAGCTGCGCGAGCTGATCCAGCAGCGAGCGGTGCAGAACGCGCGCGACCCGGAGGACGAGCGCGACCTCGCCGAGGAGCGCGAGCGCAACCAGCGCATCCGCAAGCTGCAGGAGCTGCTGCAGAACCCCGTGGTGGGCGAGGAGCCGCCGGACGACGGGGTCGTCGAGCCCGGGATGGTCGTCACCGTGCGGTACGAGGACGACGACGAGACCGAGACGTTCCTGCTCGCCGAGCGGGACGAGGGCGAGCTGCTGGGCATCGAGGTGTGCTCGCCCGGGTGCCCGCTCGGGCGCGCGCTCGTCGGGGCGAAGGAGGGGGAGCGGCGCAGTTACACGCTCCCCAACGGCAACGAGATGACGGTGCAGGTCGTGCAGGCCGTACCCTACGGACGGGCGCTCACCGCCGAGCCGAGACCGGCGTGACGCCGGGCGTGCCCGACCTCGGCATCGTGGCGTGGATCGTGCGAGCGGCGGGGGTTCCCTGCGCGCTCGACACCCGACCGGGGGTGCGCACGATCTGGGCCGAGCCGCGGGGCCGGGAGGGCCGCGAGCCGCGCTGGACGGTCCGGGTCCGGCAGCGACTCGACTCCGGGGAGACCAGCGTGGGGCCCGCGCACGACGACGGGCCGGTGATCCCGGTCGCGCCCGGCTGCGACGAACGCGAGCTGGCCGCGATCGTCATCGCCCAGTCGTTGCGCGTCGACCCGCTCCAGCCGCTCACCGGTGAGGAGGCGAGGGCGGCGGGCCTGCGCGGCGTCCGGTAGGGGCGGTCTTTGCCGGGGATCGGCAAAGACTGAGGGGTCGAGTTGGCCGGTGGGCGCCCCTGCAGTGCGGCGGTGACGCAGGCAACGTGAAAGTGCCCGGTGCGCCGGGCAGGGCGTGCGGACCCTCGGCCGTCCCCTGCCTCCGGTCCGCACGCCCAACAGACGTGAACTCCGGTGCAGACCGGTGTTCGGCGAGGAGCGTGGTTTCGGCGATGGATGCGGTGGTGTCCCGGGCGCGGGTGGCGCGGACCCGGGGTCGGCGGCGCGCCGAGCTCGCCCGGTACCTGCCTCAGCTGCGCGAGGCGCTCGAACGCCAGCGGGCGTTCCGCATCGAGCAGTTGAGCTCGATGGCCGCGCGAGCCCGGTCGCACGGCGCCCCCACACCCCAGGACGATGCCCGCGCTCAGGTGGACGCGCTGGTCGCGGCGAACGCGGGCAGGGCGCTCGCCGACATCGAGCTCGCGCTGTCGGCGATGCGGACCGGGCGCTACGGCCGCTGCGCCGACTGCGGCGCCGACATCGCCATCGAGATGTTGCTCGCCGTCCCGCAGACGAGGTGGTGCCTGGACTGCCACCGCCGCCGAGCCGAGGAGCGACGCACGGGTGGGGAGGAGCAGCGGACATGACCGGGAACCTGACGACGGCCCGCCGCACCTCGCCACGCCGGTGCGGCCGGGGCGAGGACCGGGGTGAGCGGACGCTCTGGCTGCGGGAGCTGATCGGCAAACCCGTGGTCGGCCCCGAGGAGCAGCACCTCGGTCACGTCGACGACGTGGCGGCCCGGCGGACCGACGACCCACAGGGGCCGGTGGTCACGGGCCTGGTCACCGACGTGGGCGGGCTGCGGCTGTTCGCGCCCGCGTCGGCGGTGCGGCGCTGGCACGACGAGCAGGTGCTGGTGGACGCCGCCGGGCTGCAGAAGCTGCGCGACAAGGACAACGACGACCGGATCCTGCTCGGATCGATCATCGGCAAGCCGGTCGTGACGCGGTCCGGCGACGTCACCCAGGTCGGGGACATCGGCCTGCGCCCGCGGCCGGACGGCTGGGTCGCGGGGGTGGCCGACGTGCGCGGCCGCGTCGGGCGCCTGCTCGGGCTGCCACGCCGCCCGGTCGGCTGGGACGAGCTGGTGGGTCGCCGGCTGGTGGCGCGGCGGCGGCGGGGGCGTCCGCGCGGCCGGGCGCCTCACCACCGCACCCCGGGCGGCCGCAACCGCGCCGGCGACCGCACCGGCGGGTAGCCGGCGGGAGGGATCCGCCGGGAGTCACCGAGGCGGCGCTCCTCCCGCGGCACCAGCTGCCGCAACCGCCGGACCCGCTCCGCGGTCGGCGGGTGGGTGCGCAGCAGCAGCGGGTCCGGGGCCCGCCTGCGGGGGACGATCACGCGCTCCCAGATCCGCCCTTCGAGCCGTTCCAGCCGGACCAGCGCGGACGCGAGCCCCTCCGGGTCGCCGGTCAGCGCGGCCGCCTCGAGGTCGGCGTCGTACTCGCGGGACCGCGACAGCGCGAGCTGCAGCAGCGTCACCACGGTCGGGGCCGCCGTGAGCAGTACCGCGGGCCACAGCGGCGAGCTCCCGCCGGCTGCGGTCAGCGGCAGCGACAGCAGCAGGAGCAGCAGCCCGACGTAGGCGAGCGCGTGGGTGAGCCTGCCGACCGCGTCGCCGAGGCTCATGACCCACAGGTCGTCGGCGCGGATGTGGCCGACCTCGTGGGCCAGCACCCCGACCACTTCCCGCGCGGTGAGGCTGCGCAGCAACCCGTCGGTCACGGCGAGGGCCGCGTCGTCGGGCCGCCCCACGGCGAACGCGTTGGCCATGGGGCTCGCGACGTAGTACAGCCGCGGCGTCGCGGGCAGCCCCGCCCGCTGGGCGAGCGCCGCGACGTAGTGGTGCAGCTCGGGCGCGACCGCGTACGGCAGCGGGCGTGCGCCGTACATCGACAGCAGCCACCGCGGCGGGACCCGGGGTCGCAGCGCCACCACGACCGCGAACGCGAGGAGCACCCACAGCACGCCGATCGCCCCGGCCAGCAGCAGGGCGAGCCCGCCGAGCACGACGGCCATGCCACCGAACAGCAGCGCCGCCTGGGCGACGTTGCGGATGCGGTGGCGTCGGTGGGTCCGTGGGTCGAGCACGGTCAGCTGCGCGACGGCGGGTCGCCGACGATCACGTTGGGCGCGTGCCGCCACGTGAGGTAGCGCGCCGCCAGGTTGACCATCGTGGCGAACTGGTTGCGCCCGCCCATCAGCATCAGGACGTGGATGCCGACCCAGCCGAGCCAGGCGGGGAGCCCGCGCAGCCGGATCCCCAGCGGCAGCTGGATCACCGCGTCGCTGCGCCCGATCGTCGCCGACACCCCGCGGTCGAAGTAGGTGAACGGCTTGGTCTCCTCGCCGGCCAGCAGCCTGCGGATCTGGGCGGCGGCGTGCCGCCCGCCGTCGATGGCGGGGCGAGCCAGCTGCGGCAGCGGGTCGTCGCGCCCCGCGGCGACGTCGCCGACGGCGAAGATCTCGTCGAACCCCTCCACGCGCAGGTCGGGCCGGACCTGGATGCGCCCGCCGCGGCCCTGCGGCAGCCCCCAGCGCGAGACCTCGTCGGAGACCTCGACGCCGGTCGCCCAGATCGTGGCCGCCGTGGGCACCTCCTCGCCGTTGCTCAGCACGACGCGGTCGGGGTGGACCTCCTTCACCGCCACCCCGAGGCGCAGCTCGACTCCCCGTTCGCGCAGCGCGTCGGCGGCGTAGGCGCGCAGTGACGGGTGGAACTGCCCGAGCACCTCGTCGGTCATCTCGACCAGCAGCACGCGCACCCGCCGCGGATCGACCTCCGGGTAGGCCCTCGACAGGCCGGTGTTGCGCAGCTCGGCGAGCGCGCCCGCCATCTCCACCCCGGTCGGCCCGCCGCCGACCACCACGGTCACCGGCTCGGTGGCGTGCTCGCGGCCCTGGGCGAACTCCTCGAGGTTGCTCAGCAGCCGGTCCCGTACCCGGATCGCCTCGGCCCGCGTGTAGATCGTGCGGGCGTGCTCGGCGGCGCCGGGGATGCCGAAGTAGTTCGCGGTGACGCCGCAGGCGAGCACGAGGAAGTCGTAGGGGATCTCCGCGCCGCTGTCGAGGTGCACGCGCCTGCCTGCCGGGTCCACGCGGGTGACGGTCGCGCGCTGGAAGTGGATGTTGCGGTGCCGCCCCGCGAAGGCGCGCAGGGCGTAGGTGACGTCGCCGGGGTTCAGCGCCCCGGTCGCCACCTGGTAGAGCAGCGGCTGGAACGTGCTGTACGGGTCGCGGTCGAGCAGCAGCACGTCGACGTCGGCGCCCGCGAGTTCGCGTGCGGCCGCCAGGCCGCCGAAACCGCCCCCGACCACCACCACCCGCGGCCGCGTCGATGTGGTCGGGTCTGCAGCGCTCACGGCGTGGGCCCTCCTCGGGAACGGGTGGAAGACGGGTGTCGTCGAGCCAGCCAGTACCCGCGATGCGGCGTCCGGGAAACCGCGCGGTCACGCATCGTCGGCCCCCGGCTCCGGCGCGCCGGGCGGGGACGGCGCGTTGAGGTGGTAGCGGACCCCGACCATGCGGATGGCGAAGCACAGCACGGCACCGCCGACCGCGGCCGGCGCGTGGTCGGCGCCGAGCGCCGTCGCGACCACGATGCCCCCCGCGCCGATCAGCGCGGGGATCGCGTACAGGTCGCTGTGCAGCACGGTGGGGATCTGGCGGATCAGGACGTCGCGCAGCGTGCCACCGCCGACCCCGGTGATCGCGCCGACGATGACCGCCTGCGCCGGGCCCATCCCGAGCTGGAGGGCCTTCCCGGCGCCGGTGACGGCGAACAGGCTGAGGCCCGCGGCGTCCAGCACGGTGATGGGCGTGTTCAGCCGTTCTAGCCTGCGGCCCGCGACGAAGGCGATCAGGCCGCCGCCCGCCGCGGTGGCCAGGTAGCGCCAGTCGCTGAACGTGGCCGGCGGCAGGCTGTCGAGCAGGACGTCCCGCACGATGCCGCCGCCCAGGGCGGTGATCATGCCGAGCGTCACGATGCCGACGATGTCGAGCCGGGCCGTGCGCAACGCGGTCAGCGCGCCGTTGAGGGCGAAGGCGAACGTGCCGATCAGGTCCAGTACGAGCAGCGCGTTCGCCTCGGTCGTCACCGGCGCGGTTCTACCAGGCGCCCGCGCTCACTCGTCGCACCTCGCGGCCCGTGCCGTCGACGCATCGTGCGGCTCGCCGTGGTAGCGGGTCCGCAGCGCCGCGGACGCGATGGCCAGCAGCATGAACAGCGCGGCGGACCACGGCGCCAGCGCCGCCAGCATCAGGATGCTGAGCGCCACCGACAGCGCGAACGCCGTGGAGAACACCCACCGCGGCAGCTGGTCCAGGCGCGGGAAGGTCACCGAGGAAGCCCAGCGCCATCCGGCGTCCGAGAAGGACCGCGCCAGGGCCGGGTCCTCGGCCTCCAACCGGTGCTCCAACTCGTGCAGGATCTTCCATTCGCGTTCGCTCAACACGGCGCATCCTCGGCGGTCGAGTCCCTCGGGACGGGCTGCCTCGCTCGATCGACGGGGCTGCCCGGCCCCGACAACCCCACGGTGCCCGTCCACGCAGGTCGCGGCAGGGGTCGGCGCCGGTCGAAAACCCCCGCTGCTCCTTGCCGGGCACCGGCAAAAACCGGCAAATCGGACGGCGGTTCCCGGCGTCAGCGCTCGATCGCGAGGTCGCGCTGCGGCCACCCGAGCAGCCGGGCGCCGAGCACGGCGGCGTGGACGGTGAAGCGCTGCGCGGGGTCGGTGGGGTCGTAGCCGGTCAGCGCCGTGATCCGGTCGAGGCGGTAGGTGACGGCCCGGACCGACAGGTGGAGCCTGCGGGCGGTCTCGGTGGTGACGCAGCCGGTGGCGAAGTAGGCGTCGAGGGTGGCGAGCAGGGGCTCGGCCCCACCGCGCGCGTGCACGAGCCGGCCGAGAACCGACTGCACGAGGTCGGCGATCGCGGGCTGGTCGCGCAGCAGGACCCGGTAGACCAGCAGCTGCTCGGCCTGGATGAGCGGGCTCTCGAGGCGCAGCCGCACCGCCATCGTCAGCCCCTCGCGCGCCTCCTCGTAGGAGCGCGCGATGCCGTACGACCCGACGTGCGGGCGACCCACCGCAACGCGCCACGGCCCGCTGCGCGACGAGCGCTGCAGCTCGGAGAGCAGGAGGTCGCCGAGCGTCTTCGGCCCGGTGCGGGAGCCGGGGACGTCGCCGTCGGCGGGGGTGATCGCGACGATCCACCCGTCCTTCGTCGCGACCAGGACGTCCCGGTCACCCGCCCACTGCACGACGGCCCGCTCCAGCGCGCTGATCCACGCCTCGGTCTCGTCCAGCCGGTCGGACGGAGCCGCCAGCGCGACCTGGTGCGGTCGGGCCATGTCGAGGCCGAAGGGCTCGGCGCGCTGGACGAGGCTGCCGACGTCGGCGTCGCCGCGCAGCAGGTCGTCGATGAACTCGCGCCGCAGCGTCTCCTCCCACCGGATCAGTTGCCTGCGCGCCTCGTTGTAGCCCTCGACCAGGCGGGCCACGGCCTCGTCGACCACGTGCAGGACCGCGGCGGCCGCCGCGCGCACGACCTCGCTGTCCTGGGAGCGGACCACCGTGGGCAGCTGTTGCCAGAGGCGGCGGGCCGCCGCCAGGTACAGCTGCACGGCGGTGCCCGCCGTGACGCCCGCCTCGGCCGCCCGCCGCCCCAGGAAGCCGATCGCGTCGAGCTCGGTGGTCGCCGGTTCGCGCCCCGTGGTCGCGGCGTCGGCGAGGAGGGGCAGGTAGCCGCCGAGGAGCTCGATCGGCACCTCGCCGACCTCCCGGCACGCCGCCTCGGCCACCTCCGTGAGCCACGGGCCCTCGGGGACCGTCGCCGCGGCGGTTCCTGCCCGCCGCTGGTTGCCGTGATCGGCCACTCCTACCCCCGTCGGTCCCGCGTCGAGTCGCGATGTGCTGCCGGTTGTCGGCAATCTACCCCGGCGCCCCGGACCTGTCCGCCCGGTCGGGCGGGCGTCCTCGCGCGCAGCGGCGTGGAACGCCGGCTCGCCGACGCTCTCGACCGAGGGGTCGGGCGACTCGCCGAAGGTTCAGGTCCGCCCGGGTGACGGCACCTCCGTTAGGGTGAACGGCTCCCGCTATGATCACCCGACATTACGCTCAGCGACCACCACATTCGGCGACCCCGATCGATGGCAGGGCTTGCGATGATGCGCGTCCTCGCCACCTGTCACCGACATCTCTCCCACGACGAGGGGCCTCGTAATGACAGACGCCATCCAGTCGGCCCTCGATGCCGCGTCCTCCTTCATCTGGGGGCCGTTCTTCCTCATCCCACTCCTGCTCGTCGTCGGCGTGTACCTCACGATCCGGCTGCGGGGTCTGCAGTTCCGCGTGCTGATCCACGCGCTGTGGCTCGCGCTCGTGCGCCGCAACGAGGCGAGCGGCAAGGGCGACATCTCGCACTACCAGGCGCTGAGCACGGCGCTCGCCGCCACGGTCGGCGTCGGCAACATCGCCGGTGCGGCGCTCGCGGTCGGTGTCGGCGGTCCCGGTGCGCTGTTCTGGATGTGGGTGACGGGCCTGCTGGGCATGGCCACCAAGTACTGCGAGGCCCTCCTGGGTGTGAGGTACCGCAGGCCCGACTCCAAGGGCGAGATGAGCGGTGGCCCGATGTTCTACCTGCGCCACGGGCTCGCCGAGAAGTTCGGGCCCGGCAGCTCCGGGGCCAAGGTCGGGCTGGTGCTGGGCTTCCTGTTCGCCCTCTTCGGCGCCATCGCCTCGTTCGGCATCGGCAACATGACCCAGGCCAACGCGGTGGCCGGCCAGCTGGACGAGACCTTCGGCGTCCCCACCTGGGTCTCGGGCGTCGGGATGGTGATCCTCGTCGGCGCCGTCATCCTGGGTGGCATCAAGAGCATCGGCCGGTTCGCCGCGGGCGCGGTGCCGCTGATGATCGTCATCTACGTGCTCGCGTCGCTGCTGGTCCTCGCGGTGCACGTCACCGACATCCCGGCGGCGTTGGCGCTGGTGTTCTCCGACGCCTTCACCGGCACCGCGGCGGTCGGCGGCTTCGCGGGCTCCACGTTCATGCTGGCGATGCAGCAGGGCATGGCCCGCGGCATGTTCTCCAACGAGTCCGGCCTCGGCACCGGTGGTATCGCCGCGGCTGCCGCCCGCACCGTCCAGCCGGTGCGCCAGGCGCTGGTCTCCATGACCCAGACCTTCATCGACACGATCATCGTCGTCTCGATGACCGGCCTGGTCATCATCGTCACCGGCGCCTGGGACACCCAGGCCGAGACCGGTGACGGCGCGCTGATGACCAACTGGGCGATGAGCGAGGCGTTCGGCGGGATCTCGCCCGCGCTGGCGCCGATCGGCGGCTACATCGTGGCGATCAGCCTGATGTTCTTCGCCTTCACCACGCTCATCGGCTGGTCCTACTACGGCGAGCGCTGCATGGACTTCCTCATCGGCCGCGGCGCCGTGGTGCCGTTCCGAGTGGTGTTCGTCCTGATCGCCTACGTCGGGGCCACCTCGGAGCTGAGCCTCGCGTGGACGTTCTCCGACGTCGCCAACGGCCTCATGGCGGTGCCGAACCTGATCGGCCTGCTGGTGCTGTCCGGCGTCGTCGTGGCCGAGACCAAGCGGTACTTCTCGGACCCCAACTGGAGGGACCCGGACCGGATGGGCGCGGGCGACGCCCTCACCACCGAGATCCCGCGCATCCCGCCGCAGAACCCGCCGCAGAACCCGCCGCAGAACCCGCCGCACGACCCGCGCGGACGCTGACCGAGCGGGAGGCTCGCGCTCCCGGTCGCGGGACGCTCACACCGTCCTGATCGTGGCCATCATCGCCATGTCCTCGTGTTCGAGGTTGTGGCAGGCCGGCAGCTCGTTGCGGTGGCGCACCACCACCGGCCGGCCGCGGCGGGTCTCGAGATCCTGCCCGGGGTTCAGCAGCGCCGCCGCCGGCACCCGCCGAGGTGGTCGACGTCGCCGTCTCGAAGGAGGCGTGCGTCGCGATGGCGACCTCGTGCCCCTCCGACCGCAACCGGGCGCCGAGCCCGGTGTAGGGCAGCACGTCCCCGGTCGTCCCGACGGCGATGATGACGATGCGCATGGTCGGCGACGAAGGCCCTTCGGTGTCGGCGGCCCGGGTCGGGCCGGCACCCGATGATCTCCTGCGCCGCAACTACCCGTCACGTCATGGACGGGCACGGGCGCCGTGGCCAGGGTCGGGGGATGACCTCCACCGAGACCGAACGGAACAGGCAGCTCGCCCTCGACGGGTTCGCCGAGTTCGCCCGGGGCAACACCGCCGTGCTGCACACCCTGCTGCGGGAGGACTTCGTCGAGCACAGCCCCGGCAACCCGTCCGGGCGGGACGCCTTCATCGCGCACATCACGAAGGCGCCCGTCGCGCGGGCGCGGCTCGAGCTCAAGCGCACGATCGCCGAGGGGCCCTACGTCGTGATGCATTACCTGATGATCGAACCGGGCCAGGAGCGCGGAACCGCCGACGTCGACATCTGGCGGTTCGAGGACGGCCAGATCGTCGAGCACTGGGACGTGGTGCAGCCCGTGCCGGATCCGGGGTCCGTCCCGAACGGGATGCTCTGACCAGCGCATTCGCGCGAACGACACGCCGAGCAGCAGCACTACCGGATACCGCCGACCCGATCGGCCCGCGGGGACGACCGCACACCTGCCCGCTCGGGCGACGGGGACGGCCGGGGTCGCGGCCGGGGAGCAGGGGCTCGCCGGCGGGTTGTTCACGGCCTGGCGCGGGGCGGCACCCGCGTCGTCATGAGCGCGGGTCGGCCCACAGCGCGCGCAGCCGCTCCAGGACGAGGCGGACCGCGGGCCCGCGGGTGCGGTCCGGGTGGGTCGCGACGTGGACCGCGCAGGCCGGGAGGGCGGGGCCGTCGAGGACCTCGAGGGCGCCGGCGCCGACCTCGGCCGCGGCGGTGACGGCGGGCAGGACCGTCCAGCCGAGGCCGGCCGCGGTGCACCGCTTGACCGCCTCGACGCTGCCGAAGCGGGTGCGCCGGTCGGCCGGCTGCCCGGCGGCGACGAGGTGTCGGGCGGCCTGGTCACCGTAGCTGCAGCCCTCCTCGAGCAGGAGGGTCTCGCGCTCGGCCAGGTCGGCCCACGTCCAACGCCGCGCGCGGTCGCCCGCGGGGGCCGCGAGCAGGACCACGGCCTCGGTGCCGACCGTACGGACGTCCAGGTCGGGCACGGCGAGCACGGGCTCGAGCACGACCGCGACGTCGGTCGTCCCGTCCCGGACGGCCGCGAGCGCCGCGGCGGTGCCGCCCGGGGTGAGCACGAGGCGCACCTGCGGCGCCTCGGCGCGCAGCCGCGTGATGAGGGCGGGGAGCCGGTAGGCGCACACCGACTCCGGCGCGATCAGGTGCACCGGGCCGGCCGGCTCGTCGCCGTCGGCCGGGACCTCGGTGCGTATGCGGTTCTCGAGGTCCAGCACCTGCCGGGCGAGCGGGGTGAGCCTGCGCCCGGCGTCGGTGGGGATCGCGCCGGTCGGGAGCCGGTCGAGCAGGCGGACGCCGAGCCGCCGCTCGAGGGCCTGCACGTGCCCGGTCACCGTGGACTGGACGTACCCGAGCTCGCGGGCCGCCGCGGTGAAGCTGCGGGTCCGCACGACCGCGCAGAACGTGCGCAGCAACTCGGTGTCCATCCCGCCCCTTTTCCGTTCCCCGATGGGACCCATCGAGGATCGTCGTTGGACCCCGCCGCATCCCACCCCCAGCATGGGATCGGAGGTGCTCATGATCCATCCAGCGGACACCACGCCCGAGGTCCTGCGGTACGCGGCGTTCACCGACGCCGGCCGCGGCGGCAACCCGGCCGGGGTCGTCCTCGACGCGGGCGGGCTCGACGACGCCGCGCGTGTCGAGGTGGCCGCGCGGGTCGGTTACTCCGAGACCGCCTTCGTCGAGGCGGGCGAGGAGAAGGACCACTTCCGGGTCCGGTACTTCAGCCCGCGGGCGGAGGTGGCGTTCTGCGGGCACGCCACCATCGCCACCGCGGTCGCGATCGCACAGCGGCAGGGGGCGGGGACGCTGCACCTGTCCACCCTCGCCGGGCCGATCACGGTGGACACCGAGATCACGGCCGACGGGGTGACCGCGACGCTGACCAGCGTGCCCACCCGGACCCGGCCCACGCGCGCCGACGAGCTGGACGGCGCGCTGGTCGCGCTGCGCTGGGCGCACGACGACCTGGACCCGCGCTACCCGGCCCACGTCGCGCACGCCGGCAACGACCACCTCGTGCTCGCGGTGCGCGAGCGCGCCCGGCTCGCGGCGCTCGACTACGACTACGCCGCGCTGGCCGCGCTCATGGAGCGGCACGGCTGGACGACCGCCCACCTGGTGTGGGCCGAGTCGCCCACGCTGTTCCACGCCCGCGACCCGTTCCCGCCCGGGGGAGTGGTCGAGGACCCCGCCACCGGGGCGGCCGCGGCCGCGTTCGGCGGCTACCTGCGCGACCTCGGCCTGGTCGGCGTCCCGTCGCGCGTCACCGTCCTGCAGGGCGCCGACATGGGCCGGCCGAGCCGGCTGGTCGTCGACGTGCTCGCGGGCGACGAGCGGGTGAAGGTCACCGGGACCGCGGCGCCGATCCCGCCCGACGGACCCGGCGATTGAGCCCGCGCTACCGTGGCCGGACCCGGGGTGGCGCGCCTCATGCACCCGGGTCCAGCCGCGCCGCGACCAGCTCCACCTCGACCGGACTCCTGCGGGGAAGCCCAGCGACGCCGATCACGCTGCGGCTGTGCTGCCCGTGCTCCCCGAGCACGGTGATGAGCAGGTCCGATGCCGCCGCG
This sequence comes from Pseudonocardia sp., assembly GCF_035305885.1. Taxonomy (GTDB): domain Bacteria; phylum Actinomycetota; class Actinomycetes; order Mycobacteriales; family Pseudonocardiaceae; genus Pseudonocardia. The sequence goes on along the minus strand of NZ_DATGOP010000029.1, from coordinate 14,672 downwards.
CCGACCTCGCTGTGGCCCGTGAAGCCCGGTGCACCGACGACGAAGACCGTCAGCTTCACGGCGCGGATCCGGGTGAGCCCTCCCGCGTGGGAGTGCAGGTGCGCCAGCGCGTTCGCGGCGGCCTGGGCCGCGCAGCGCCGCGCGGTGTCGAGATCGACGTCCGCACCGATGGTGCCGGTCGCCAGGAGCGCCCCGCCCCGCAGGGGGATCTGGCCAGATACGTGCAGCAGGCCGGCCGCATCGGTGACCGGCCGGGCGGGTCGGGACGGGAGCGGGGCGTCCCCGACGTCGTAGCCGAGCCGGGCCAGGGTGGCGGCCGGCCCCATCCGCCCTGCCGCGGCCATGACCGCGGCCAGGATGCGCGGGTGGGTCCCGCACCGGCAGAGGTTCCCGGCCAGGTGCTCGCGCACCGTAGCCTCGTCGGGGTCGGTGTTCTCGGCCAGCAGGGCATGGGCGGCGACGGTCATCGCCGGGATGCAGTACGAGCACTGGAACGCCTCGTTCTCGACGAACGCTTCTTGGACCGGACCGCCGCCGCACTCGGCGAGACCCTCTGCGGTCACGATCTCCTGGCCTGCGACCAGCCCGTTGAGCAGCAGACAGCTGCTGACCGCGCGCCCGTCGACCAGCACGGTGCACGAGCCGCACACCCCGATCCCGCACGTTTCCCGGACGCTGTGGTGCCCGAGCCGCTCCCGCAGCGTGTGTGCCAGCGGCTCGCCCTGCGGGACGGACACGGCGGCGCCGTTCACCGTCAGCGCGCAGGTGCTCATCGGGGCTTCGGCGTCATTGCTCACTCCGACCGCTCCTCGTCTCGTTCGATGATCGCGCGTAGCACGCGCTCCGGGTGCATGGGGAGCCGGCGGAGGCGAACACCGCAGGCGGCCCGTATGGCGTTGCCGATCGCGGGGGCCATCGGCGGCACGGTCATCTCACCGGCGCCGTGCACGTCCGCGCCGGGAGCCTCGACGGCCGCGCTGCGCATCCGTGGCACGTCGCGGAACGACGGAAGCGAGTAGTCGGACAGGTTCGGGTTGGTGATCTGCCCGTCGCGGTAGACAAGCTCCTCGAAGAGTGCCGGCCCCAACGCGAAGATCATCCCGCCTTCGTTCTGGTGCGCCACGCGGATCGGGCTGACCGTCCGGCCTGTGTAGCAGGCCCCCGCGGCGCGCACGACTGTGATCCGCCCGGTCTCGAGGTCGACGTCGACCTCGACCGCGACGCCGCCCTGGTGCCAGTGCGTGCTTGCGGTGCCCTGGCCGTGTTCGTCGAGGCTCCCGAGGCCGCCGGTCGACCCCCAGGTGCCGGTCACCTCGAACGGTGGCTGTTTGCCGTCGTCCAGCCTCCGCCGCGCCTGCCGGGCTGCGTCCCGCACCGCGGAGCCCATCGCGAAGGTCGTACGGCTGGACGCGGTCATCGAGTCGTACGGGGCGCACGCCGTGTCGGGGTGGCGGACGACGACCCGGTCCGGGGCGACCCCGAGCTCGGCGGCGGCGAGGTCGCGCAGGGTGGCGTGGGCGCCCTGGCCGATCTCGACGCTCGCGGTGAACAGCTCGTAGGTCCCGTCGGCGGCTACCCGCAGCCTGCATTCGCTGCGTGACGGGGTCAGGGTGCTCTTGATCATGAGCGCGACGCCGCGTCCCCTGGCGTGACCGGGCTGGACCGGCGCGACGTCGATCGACTCCAGCTCCGACTGGAGTCCGGAGAGCACCTCGTCGTAGTGCAGGTCGTGCATGACCTCGCCGGTCGGGTAAACGCCGCCGTCGCGCAGCAGGTTGAGCTCCCGCAGCCGGACGGGATCGATGCCGAGGTCGGCGGCGATGTCGTCCATCTGCGACTCGTAGGCCCAGCACAGCTGCGAGGTCATCGCGCCGCGGAACGGCCCGGAGGGGACGGTGTGGGTGTAGACGGCGGTCGAGGTGACCGCGACGTTCGGCACGTCGTACGGTCCCGGTGCGCGCACCATCCCGTAGCCGGCGGCGCTCTCGCTGTTGGTGGCATAGGCGCCGGCGTTCCAGACGACGTCGATCACCCGCGCGACGATCCTCCCGTCACCGCGCACACCCGTGCGGATGCGGACTCGCGCCGCGTGCTTGGAGAGCGTGTGAAACACCTCCGCCCGGTCGAGTCGCAGCCGGACCGGGCGGCCGACGTGGCGTGCCGCGAGCGCCGCGAGAGGTTCGATGGTGGTGACGACCTTCGACCCGTAGGCGCCGCCGACGTTGAGGGCGTGAACCCGGACGCGCTCGGCAGGCAGCGCGAACGCCGCAGCGAGCGTCTCCCGCACTGCGTGCGGGCTCTGCGTCGAAGTCCACACCTGCAGCTCGTCGTCCTCCCACGCCGCGACCGCGACGTGCGGCTCCATCGGGACGTGGCTGGCTGGCGGGCTCTCGTAGACGTCGTCGTAGACCTTCTCGGCGCGGGCCAGCGCGGCTTCCGCGTCCCCGTGGCGCAGCGTCCACGTGCGCAGCACGTTGGTGCCCGCCGCCGGGTGCACCAGCGGCGCGTCCGGATCGAGAGCCCGGTGCGCGTCGGTGATGTGGGGCAGCACCTGCACGTCCAGCTCGACCGCGGCAGCCGCCTCGGAGGCTGCGAACTCGTCCTCGGCGACGACCAGCGCGACCGGCTCGCCCGCGTACCGGACCCGCCCGTCGGCCAGCACCGGTTGATCGGCGGTGGCCTCGCCGAACACCGGCACGGCGCCGTCGAGGTCGGCTGCGGTGAGCACGGCGACCACGCCGGGCACGGCACGGGCCGCCGTCGCGTCGATCCCGCGCAGCTGCCCATGCGCGGCCGGGCTGCGGACGACGGTGGCGTGCAGCATGCCGGGAAGGCGGACGTGCACCGCCATCGGGAGGGTGCCGAGCACGCGGTCGTGGGCGTCGGGCGTCCGGGGCGTCTCGCTGAGCGTGCTGGTCATCGGGCTGCCCTCCGATGGGCCTCGGCCAGGGCCCGCCGCACGTGTACCTCGATCATGCGGGTGCGGTACCAGGCCGAACCGCGCTCGTCGTCGAGCGGATCGAGCTGCTGGGCGTAGGCGTTCGCGACGTCGGCGAACACCTCGGGGGATGCCGGCCTGCCGGTGGCGTCGGCCAGCACCGCGGGCAACATCCGTGGCGTGTCGGCGACCGCGCCAACCGCGACGCGGATGTGCTCGATCCGCCCGCCGGGGGTGACCCCGAGCACGGCGGCGACCCCGACACATGGCCGGTCCTCCGACGCGCGGCTGGTGTACCGGACGTAGGCCGTACCGACACCGCTAGGGAGCAGCGGGACTTCGAACCCGGCGATCACCTCGGAGTCCTGCAGGGCGGTCTCGTAGTAGCCAAGGAACAGCTCGGAGGCGGGGATGCGCCGGTCGCCATCCGGGCCGGTGACGTCGACCTGTGCGTCCAGCGCGACCAGCACCGCGGGTGGGTCCGACGAATAGTCGGCCTCGGCGACGTTCCCCGCGATCGTCGCTCGGTTGCGGATGCGGACGTTTCCGACCGAGGCACACGCCGTACCGAGGGCTGGCAACAGGCGCCGGACGGCGGGGTGGGCGGCGACGTCTGCGAGCCGCTCGCCGCCCCCGATCCGCAGGTGCGCCTCCCGCGCGTCGATCCCGCGGTAGCGGGCGTCGGTGACCCGGGCCAGACTGACCAGGGTTGATGTCGACAGCAGCCGCTGCCTGATCATCAGGATGACGGCGGTGCCCCCGGCGACAACGCGGCCGTCATCACCGAGTTCGTCGAGCAGTTGGCCCGCGGCCCGCAGCGAGGTCGGTTGGCGGATGTCGTCGACGATCACGAAGCCGGTCCCTCCCTTCCGGTGCCCACGATCGGGTTGATGAGCGTGCCGATTCCGTCCACAGTGACCTCGACGTGGTCACCGGGGTGCGCGGTGGCGGGTGCCGCGGGTGAGCCGGTGAGGATGATGTCACCGGGTCCGAGGGTCACGTGCCGGGTCGCCAGCGCGACCAGCTCCGGCACGCTCCAGATCAGCTCACCGACCGTGCCCGATCGGCGCACCTCGCCGTTGATCCGCAAGGTGATGCGCCGTCGGTCGAGGTCGTCGAGCGGGACGGTTCTCGGACCGAGCGGGCAGAACCCGTCGGCGCCCTTCGCGGCGAACCACTGGGCCTCCGAGCGCATCCATTCGCGGACGGCGACATCGTTGGCGCAGGTGAAGCCTTCGATGTGCCCCACGGCCTGCTCCGGGGTCACGCACCGGGTCGGGCGGCCGATGACGACGGCGAGCTCGGCGGAGACGTCGAGTGCGTCGACGCCGTCGGGGCAGCGAATCGGCGCGCCCGGTCCGGCCACCGACCTGGCCGGCTTGAGGAACAGCAGTGGTTCGGCGCGGTCAGGCGCACCCATCGCCCGCTGGGAGTCGCGGTGGTTGAACCCGACGCAGACGATCACCCGTGGCGACGGGACCGCGTTGGCCGTGGTGGGTGAGGGCTCAGCTCTCATAGTCCACCGACACCGTCGACGTGCAGTACCGGTCGACCGTGTGCGCCACGTCCTTGTGGACGGGGTGGGCGCGGTAGGCCGCCAGCGCGTCGAGATCGTCGAACTCGGCGATGAGACCGAGGTCGTAGGCGCGCTCGGATGCCAGGACGTTGATGCCGACCGACAGGCTCCGCACCTCTGGCACGCGGGTGCCGAGCGAGGCGAGCGCGGCGCGGGCGCTCTCCAGGTGTGCGCGCGCCTCCGGGTGGAACCGGAACAGGACGACGTGCGTAATCAACTATTGCCTCCGGTGGGGCGTACGGTCACCGCACGGCGGTGACGGCGACGGCGGGATCCGCCGGTGTGCTGGAGCGGCGCGTCAGCTCTCGGACTGACGCGCGGCCCTGACCTGATCGAGGTAGCGGTACACGGAAGGTTCGGACACGCCGAACGTCTCCGCGACCAGCGGGACGGCCCCCTTGATGAGGAAGGCCCCCTTCGAGTCGAGGAACGCGATGGCCTGCAGCCGCTCGTCCTTGGTGAGCCGGTGGGGCGGGCGGCTGAACTGCTTGGCGGTGTTGCGCACGAGCACGCGCAGGATGTCCACCACGGCCGCGGTGCCGAGCTCGGGTGACGGCTCCCCGGGCCGGGTGTCCAGCTCCGTCATCGCGGTGAGCTGCTCCAACGTCTCCTTCGCCGCGGCCATCGAGCTGATGTCGAGGTTCATGCAGAGCGCGACGAGCGGTTCCCCCGCGCTGTCGCGCAGCAGGCACGTGGTCGACTTCAGGACCCGGCCGTCAGGCAGGTCGGTCGGGTAGTTGGCCAGCACGTCGCTCGGGCCGATGTTGGGCAGTACCGCGTAGATGAGGTCCCGGATCGGGTGGCCCAGCTGCCGGCCGCTGATGTGCCCGTTGACCAGGTGGACGAGGGACCGGGTTGGGTCACGCAGGTCGTGGACCGCGATCTCGCAGTTGCGGCCGAACATCGCGCCGATGCCGTCGGCGATGGTCTTCGCGGTGCGGATCAGGTGGTCGTGCTCTGCGGAACGGTCCGCCCGCCCGGCGCGCCGTGCGGAGCTCACGTCAGGAACCGGTCGTCGACGATCGAGGCGATCGGTGGCGCATCGGGCCGCAGCAGCCCATTGGTCTGCAGCACCCGCTCGGTTGTGGCCTGGGCGGTGGCGTCCCAGCGGGCGTCGGCAGGCACCGCGCCCTTGAGCCGCTCCACGGCCGTGAGCAGCACCTCGCGTCCGAAGTTGGTGAAGTCCGGTTCGAGCAATTCCGCGATCTCCTCGGAGGGCGCCGTGCGGATGAAGTCAGACGAGCGCCGCAGCGCTGACACCATCGCGGCGACGGTGTTGCCGTTCTCCTCCATGGCGTCGGGGGTGACCCACAGCCCTTCCATCATGAACCGGGAAAGGTTCGGGTCCTCGCCCGCGCTGTGGTCGATCAGCGTAAGGCCGATGCCACGGTTCACGGCCTCCTCGCCGAACGGGATGCTGATGTAGATGACGTCCACCTGGTCGGTCTCGAGCGCGGCGAGAACTGCGGGGCCGCCGCCCAGGGCGACCAGCGTCGCCGCGTCCGGATCGGAGCCGGCGCCCACCAGGTTGTACCGGGCGATCTGCCAGGTGAGCGCGCCCGGGGCGGTCACGCCGATCCGCAGGCCGGGTAGCGCCGCGATCTTGCGGTCCAGCGGGGTGGACGGATCGATGCCCAGCCGCTGCGCCGCCCGCACCGAGATCGTTGCGTTGACCAGGCAGCGGTCGAACGTCGCGGCGACCGCGGTCACGCGGCGGTTGCCAGCCAGCGCGGTGACCACCTGGCCACCGTCGTTGATCGTGAACTCCGCGCTGCCTGCGAGCACGGCCTGGACGTCCGGCCCGCCGCCATCGGTGACCACCGTTTCGACGACCAGTCCTGCCTCGCGGTAGAAGCCCGCTCGCTGCGCGATGTAGTTCTGCGCGTAGGCGAGGGAGTTCACCGCCTGCGTCAGCCGGACCCGGCGCGCGCCGTCGGGGCCCGTTCCGCCGCCGGCGCAGGACGACAGCACCGGGCCGGCCAGGCTGAGGCCGGCGAGCATCGCCATGCCGCGCAGAGCCTGGCGTCGCGAGAGGGGGATGGTGGTGCTCACGTTGCCTCCTCGCTCACATGGTGCTCGACGTGGTGCGTTCGGCGCTCTCGGGCTGCCAGAACAGAATTCGTCGAGCGAGACGATTCAAAGCCAGGTCGATGAGGACGGCCACGGCCATCAGGACGAAGATCCCCGCCATCGTTCCGGCGGTGTCGTAGGTGTTGGACGCGAGCTTGATCTGGAATCCGAGGCCGGCGCTCGACGCGATGAACTCGCCGATGACGGCGCCGATGAGGGCGAACGGGATCGAGAGTTTCAAACCGAGGACGATCAGCGGAGTGGCCGCCGGGAGGATGACCGTCCGGAAGATCTGCCGCTGTGACGCGCCCATGACGGTGGCCACCCGGATGTAGGTGGCATCGACGCTGCGGACTCCTTGGAACGTGTTGTAGAAGACGATGAAGAAGACCATCGTGATCACGAGGATCACCTTCGAGAGCAAACCGATCCCGAACCACACGACGAAGAGCGGGGCCAGCGCCACGCGCGGGGTGGCGTTGAGGGCGACCAGGAACGGGTCCAGGACCGCTGCGACCCGCGGCGAGCGACCAAAGATCACGCCCGCGACGAGCGCCGCGGTCGCCCCGATGCAGAACCCGATCATCGTCTCCTGCAATGTGGTCCACAGGTTCGCCCAGAGCGACCCGTCCACGGCGGAGAGCCACAACGACGTCACGATCTCGGAGGGGGCCGGGAGGTAGAACGGATCGACCAGCCGGCCCGAGACGAATTGCCAGACGGCGAGCACCGCGACGAGCAGCAGGACGCTCTGCGCCCAGATCGGGAGCCTCTTGACGTGGGAGCGGGCCGTCGCGCGCTCCGGTACCTGCTTGCGCCGGCTGGCCGTCGTCGTCGCGCGGGTCACGATGCCACCGCCGTCGCGGCAGCGGGCGCCGCACGCAGGACTTCGTCGCGCAGCGCGTCCCACAGCTCGGTCATGAGCTGCTGGAACCGCGGTTCCTCGTGGATGTGGTCGAGGTCGCGGGGGCGGTCCAGACCGACGTCGCGGACCATCTTGATCGACCCGGGCCGTGCCGTCATGACGACGACCCGGTCGCCGAGCAGGATCGCCTCGTGCAGATCGTGGGTGATGAACACGACGGTCTTGCGTTCCTCGGCGCAGATGGCCTGGAGCTGCCGTTGTTGCAGCAGGCGGGTCTGGGCGTCCAGCGCGCCGAACGGTTCGTCCATCAGGACGATGTCAGGATCGTAGACGAGGGCCCGCGCGATGTTCCCGCGTTGTCGCATTCCGCCTGACAGCTGGCGGGTTAGGTGATTCTCGAAACCGGACAGACCGACGCGGGCGAGCATGGCCACCGCCCGCTCCCGGCGTTCCGCCTTCGATACACCGCGGATCTCAAGCGGATACTCGACGTTCGCGAGCAGCGTCCGCCACGGGAAAAGCGAATCGGATTGCGTCACATACCCGATCTCCACGTCCGCTTCGGCCGCCGGCCTTCCGCGGAGACGGAGCTCGCCCCTGTCGGGGTGTTCGAGGCAGGCGAGCATGTTCAGCAAACTCGACTTGCCACAGCCGCTGGGGCCGACGACCGTGACGATCTCGCCTTCCCCGATCGCGAGGTCCACGTCGCGGACGGCATCCACCCGCGTCTCGCCGCTGCCGAACGAGCGGCATACGCCATCGAGTTCGATGAGCGGTTCGTCGTGACTGATCGACATGGTGGTCTCCCGGATCGAGTGGATCGTCTGCGGGTGGCGTCGGGCGGCGCGCGGCGGGTCGACAGCGGGCGGAAGATCGAGAACGTGGCGTTCTTGCTTGACCGGTTCGCACGAAGTTTGGGGCACGGCCCCGTCCCGGTCAATAGACAAGTTGCAGAACTGATAGAAAGTTATCACTGCGTCATCTGCTGGACACGAGGCGCCAGCCCCGGCTACCACGCGCGTGGTCCTGGGGGAACGTCCCCCGGTGGACGGAGCCGAGGGGCTGGACACGAAGGCCTGGGGCGCGGCGCCACTTCGACGACTCAGGGGTCGTCCTGTGCTCCGACTTCGGCAAGTAGCAGCCCGGCGCGGACCCGGCACCGGGTGCGCGATCGATCGCAGGCGGGCCGGTGATCGTCGCAGCGCTGTCGGTCGCGCCGCCGGCGTGTCCGCGGCTGCCTCGCCGGTCGTGGCGCGGACCGTGCGTGGTGAGCAGTGGCGCCTGCGCACCTCGGATCCCCTCGGTTCGCAAGATCGCGGAGAGTGCTGGGTTGGTGTCGCGGTCGTCGATATCCGCTGGTTGAGACCGAGAACGCGGACCTGGCCGCCGGGCGCGTGCTCTGGGCCGGCTCACGCCCATGTCGGCCGTCCGCGCGGTTCCCGTGGTTTCGTCGGCGGTGCCCGCCCTGTAGGTCGACGAAAAAGCCCGTCCGCCGTGCACTACGCAGAGCCCGGCGCCGAGCTCCTCTTCGGTGAAGATGCGGGCGAAGCATCCGCCAGGGGCTCGTAGCCAGGTTCGACCCGTCCGTGCACGCGGAGGTCGGCGGGAGCTGTGCTCGACTGCTTTGGTGTCGTCCCTGCTGACGGTGATGGATGGGGCATCGCGCTCACGTGGCGGCCGCCGCCACCGCGGGCGGCGCGGACCGGTGGTCGGCGCGGTAGCGCCCGGGCGCGATCCCGTGCTCGCGCTTGAAGGCGTTCGCGAACGCGAACTCGGAGGTGTAACCGACGCGGCGGGCGATGGTGGCCAGCGGCGCGTGCGAATCGCGCAGCATCCGGGCGGCGAGCACCATCCGCCACCACGTCAGGTAGTTCAGCGGGGCCCACGCGACGAGCTCGCGGAACCGGCGCGCGAACGCCGCGCGCGAGAGCCCGACCTCGGCGGCGAGGCCCGCCACCGTCCACGGCCGTTCGGGGTGGGTGTGGATCAGGCGCAGCGCGGTGCTGACGGCCGGGTCGGCGAGGGCGGCGCCCCACCCCGAATCGGGCCGCTCGTCGTACCAGGCGCGCAGGATCTGCACGAGCATCAGGTCCAGGAGGGCCGTCACCGCGACCCCCGAGCCGGTGCGGACGGCCTGCAGCTCGGCGGCGAGCAGGTCGACGGCGGCGCGCAGCTCGGGGTGCCTGCCGAGCCGCGCCGGGATGTGGACCACCTCGGGCAGGTCGGCCACCAGCGGGTGCGTGCGCGACCGGTCGAGCACGTAGCTGCCGCACAGCATCGCGGTGGGTGGGGCCGACGTGCCGGGGCCGTCCGGACCGATCGTGACCCGGTAGGACCCAACCGGCTCGGCGGGCTCGTCGTGGTCCATCTCCCGCAGCGGGGTGTCCGGCCGGTCGGCCATGCCGTGCGGCGTGCCGTGGGGCAGCAGCACGACGTCGCCGAGGCCGAGTGTCCGCGGCTCGCCGTCGCGCGGGATCAGCCACGCGGATCCCTGCAGGATCACGTGGAACCCCGCACCCGCCACCGCGGGGTAGCGCCGCCCCCACGGGGCGTGGCACTCGACCTCGAAGGAGCGTGGCGCCCCGCTGCGCATCACGACGATCGCCTGGCTGAGGACGTCCACGACGCGCCAGTCTAGCCGGATCCCGTATCAGGAAGACGATCGCGTATGTCAGTCGGATTCTGACGCATGGATCGTCTCGCAGCGCGCGCATACCGTCGAGGTCATGACCAATATCGCGATCATCCTCGGGAGCGTGCGGCCCCAGCGCGCGGGCGAGTCGGTGGCGAGGTGGGTGCACGAGGTCGCATCCGAGCGGGGGGACGCGGAGTTCTCGCTGATCGACTTGCGCGAGATCGACCTGCCGATGCTCGACGAACCGCTGTCCCCGCTGCTGGGGAACTACCAGCAGCCGCACACCCTGCGGTGGGCGGACACCATCCGCGCCTTCGACGGGTTCGTCTTCGTCACGCCCGAGTACAACCACGGGATGCCGGCCGCGCTGAAGAACGCGATCGACTTCCTCTACCAGGAGTGGAACCACAAGTCGGCCGGGTTCGTCGGCTACGGCGGTGACGGTGGGGTCCGGGCCGTCGAGCAGCTCCGCCAGGTGCTGGGGCAGCTCAGGGTGGCCGACGTCGCCGACCAGGTCTCGCTGTCGGTGTTCACCGACTTCGTCGACTTCACCGAGTTCAAGCCCCAGCCGTCGCGGGTCGAGTCGCTGCAGGGGATGTTGTCGGAGGTGATCGCCTGGGCGGAGGCGTTGCAGCCGCTGCGCCGGGTCAGGAGTGCAGCCGCGTCGGCGTGATGACGACCGGGACGCTGAAGAGCTCGGCGAACCGTTCCGGGGTGCCGAACAGGGCGCCGATCCGTTCGGTGTACTTGGCCAGGTAGGCGGGCTGGCGGTCCGCGGGCGGCACGTCGTCGGCGACCGCGGCGGTGCCCTCCAGGCGCACGATGTTGCGGCCGAGGTCGGTGACGTCCAGCCCGAGGCTCACCCTCGGGTTGGCGGCGATGTTGCGCAGCTTCTGCTTGCCCGGCCGGCTGTAGACCAGGATCGTCTCGTCGTCGCGCAGCAGGAACCACACGGGCACGCTGATCGGCTGGCCGTCGGGCCGCACCGTGGTCAGCCAGGCCATGAGGTTGTGCCGCAACCGCGACTCGACCCGTTCGCGGTCGGCGGGCGGCAGGTGGGACGTGAGCTCCACGGGGACTCCCTTCGGACGGCCGCCGTGCACGCTAGCCGCGGGGTGTGACACCGGGCCCTCGCCCGCACCAGCCCGGGGTGCCCCGGCGCCGATGGGCTCCGTGACGCGCTCGTCCCAGCCCACCGCGGGGCACCCGCCGGCTCGGCCGGGGCCCCGCGGTCGGGGTCCGCCGACGGTCAGGGCGCGAGGTCCGGCACGGCCCGCATGGTCCGCGGGTCGACGGGGAGCGAGATGTGCTCGTGCGTGATCCGCCACCCGTGCTCGGTCCGGCGCAAGCAGACCGTCGAGCGCAGCCAGAGGTTCCGTTCCTCGGCGCGCTCGTGCGTGTCGCTCGCGGCGTCGAGCGACCCGGAGTCGTGGTGGATCATGTGCGCGAACGCGACGTCGCCGTCCACCGCGACCCGCTGGTCGACGGTGGTGAGCCCGATCGGGCCCTCGTACTCGGCGAACCACCGCCGGAAGTTCCGGCGCACCGCATCGGTCCCCGTGAAACGCAGCGGTGGCACGACGTCGAAGTAGACGACGTCGGGGGAGTACAGCGCCATCAGGCGGTCGACGTCCTTGGCGCGGCACGCCTCGACCCGTTCGTCGAGCAGCGCGGCGATCTCGTCCTGCGGTGTGTCGCCCATCGTCGCCCCTACGCCGCGCGTCCGGCCTTGAGCGCGGCCGCCGTCTCGACGGCGCGGCGGCCCTGGTGGCGGGCCGCCTCGAGGACGACCTCCCCGGGCGCACCCTCGCCTGCCACGTGCGAGGTGCCGTAGGGGTTGCCGGAGCGGAACTGGACGGGGTCGGTGTAGCCGGGCGGCACGATGATCCCGCCCCAGTGGTAGAAGACGTTGCTCAGCGCGAGGATCGTGGACTCCTGCCCGCCGTGGGCGGTGTTGCTCGCGGTGAACGCCGAGTAGACCTTCCCGGCGAGCCCTCCGGCGAACCAGAGGGGTCCCGCGGAGTCGAGGAACGCCTTGAGCTGCGCGGCCGGGTTGCCGAAGCGGGTGGGGGTGCCGAACAGCACCGCGTCGGCCCAGGCCAGGTCGTCGAGTTCGACGACGGGCACGTCGGCGGTGTCGCGCAGGTGCTGCTCCCACGCGGGATCGGCCTCGATCGCCGCCTGCGGCGCGGTCTCGGCGACCTTGCGCAGCCTGACCTCGGCGCCGGCCTTCTCCGCGCCCTCGGCCACCGCGAGGGCGAGCGCGTGCAGGGTGCCGGTGGCGCTGTAGTAGACGATCGTGGCGGTGAGGGGTTCCACGCGGTCGGTCTCCTCTCTGCTCGTACGTGGTCACCTCCTCGACGAGGCAGCACCCCGGGATGTGAGGCGGGCGGGCGTGTCGTCGCGGGCCCCGGGAGCGAGTCAGCAGGGGTGACCCGAACCCCGGAGGCGACGATGACGACGTCCTCACCGGCCACCCGGCCCTTCTTCACCGACCCGGACTTCGACTTCGAGTTCCGCTGCGCCCTCGGCGACACCGCGAACGGGGTGGGCGACCCCGGCATGTGGCTCGCCACGGCGGCCCGCATCGCCGACGGCGACCGGTCGAGCTGGTTCACCGCGTGGACCAACCGGGCGGGCCAGCTCGCCGAGCTCGCCGCGTCACTCGCCGACGACGCGGCGTCGGCGTGGGCGTGGCTCGCGGGGTCGGCGGCGTACTCGCGCGCGCTGGGCGCGGTCGACGGCCTGCCTTCAGACCTCGCCGACGCCGTGCTGATTCCGACGTTCCGCGCGGGCCGCCGCGCCTGGGACGCGATGATCGACCGGTCCCGCGGCAGGCACGTGCGCGTCGACGTCCCCGCGGACGGCCCGCCCATGCCGGGCTACCTGCTGCGCCCGGCCGCCGAGGGGGCGGCGCGGCCGACGCTGGTGATCACCAACGGCAGCGACGGCGCCCTGCCCGCGCTCTGGTCGGCGGCGGGCGCCGGGGCGCTCGCCCGCGGCTGGAACGCCTTCGTCTACGACGGCCCCGGGCAGCAGTCGATGCTGTTCGAACACGGCACCGCGTTCCGGCCGGACTGGGAGGCCGTGCTCACCCCCGTGGTCGACGCGCTCGTCGCCCGCCCGGACGTCGACGCGTCGGCGCTCCTGGCCTACGGGATCAGCCAGGCCGGGTACTGGCTGCCCCGGGCACTGGCCTTCGAGCACCGGTTCCGGGCGGCCGTGGCCGATCCCGGGGTCGTCGACGTGTCCGCCTCGTGGATGGCGAACCTGCCACCGGAGATGGTCCAGCTGCTCGACACCGGACAGAAGGATCTGTTCAACCGTTACCTCGCCGAGGCCGAGCCGGATCCGGACGCCGAACGGACCTTCGCCTTCCGCGCCCGCCCGTACCGGATCGAGGACCCGTTCGACCTGTTCACCGAGGTGCGCCGGTACCAGCTGCGCGACGTGGCGGACCGGATCCGCACCCCGCTCCTGATCACCGACCCGGAGGGGGAGCGGTTCTGGCCGGGACAGTCCGACGAGCTCGCGGCCCTGCTCACCGCGCCGCACGAGGTCGTCCGGTTCACCGCGGCCGACGGGGCGGACCTGCACTGCCAGCCGCTCGCCCGCGCGCTGACGCAGGCCCGGGTGTTCGAGTGGCTCTCCGCGCACCTCGACGGCGCGGCGGGCGGCTACCGCCCGGCGAGCTCGGCCACGACCGACGCGAACGCATCGGCGCCCGCGTCGCCGACCACGAAGTAGGAGAAGCCGATCTCCTCCCGCCGCCGCTGCACCTCCTCGGCGGCGGCCACCGGGTCGGCGGGGAGCACGGCCAGCGAGTCCATCGCGCGCAGGGCGTCCGGGGACGTGTCCGGGGGCGCCATGAACCCCGCGACCGTGTCGCCCACGACCGGCACGTGCAGCGCCAACTCGAGGTCGTCCCGCGCGGCGCCGGCCTCGGCCGCCAGGCCCGCCACCTCTGTCCGCGGCACCTCGTGCAACGCGAACGTGATCGTGTCGGCCACCTCGGCGGCCAGCGCCCGCGCCTTCGGGCCGCTCACGGCCATCACCACCGGGGTGTGCCGGTCGGGGCCGTCGAGCTCGCGCAGCACAGCGACGGTCTCCCGCATCCGCGCGAGCCGCTCGGCCGGCGGGACCGGCGGGAGCCCGAGCCGCTCCACCTCCTCCTCGATCCCCGGCCGGCCGGCGCCGATGCCCAGCTCGAAGCGCCCGTCGGTGAGCAGCGACAGCGAGTGCGCCTGCCACGCCACCATCAGCGCCGGGCGCAGCGGGACCGCGTACACCCAGGTGCCCACCCGCAGGCCGGTGTGGGCCGCTGCGGTGGCGAGCATCGGCTCGGGGGCGGGCTGCCACTGCGGGACGTCGGGCACGAGGAGCGTCGAGTAGCCGCTGTCGGCGATGCGGCGCACGCGGTCCAGCCACGCCGACGGGTCGGTCGTGAGCGGGGCGACGACCCCGAACCGGAGCGGTCTCGTCATGTCGGGACTCCTCGTCGTGGGCGCCGCCCGTGCCGCGGCATCATCCCTGCAACGAGTCCGCTTCTCCGACCCGGATCCGGACGTCCTGCGCCGAGATCTCGCCA
>NZ_DATGOP010000028.1:0-12200 GCF_035305885.1 Pseudonocardia sp. | reverse complement strand
CCCCGCTTGGGGGCCTTGCGGCCGAGCGACAGCTCGAGCGCCACACCGAGGCGCGAGGCGTAGTAGGTGGTGCCGGTGAGCACCGCGGCGGCCACCGCGGCCGGGAACTGCCACTCGGACGCGAACTGCATGGTGAGCAGGAAGTTGGCCACCGTCAGCACCGGGAAGCCGATGACCTGCACCATCCACCGGAACCGCGGGTGCCCGCCGATGTCGTAGCCGGCCCGGCCGCTGGCCGCGGAGGCGGCGGCGTGCAGCAGGAACGCCGTGTCGGCGACGGCGTAGATGGCGTTGACCCAGAACGCGAGGCCACCGCTGGTCGCGGCGAGCGCGATGTGCCCGACCAGGTTGATCAGGAACGTGGCCGCCAACGTGGTGTGCAGGGCCGTGCCGAAGCGGCCCGAGTGCGGGTTCATGTCCGTGATCGAGTTGGCGGTCGCCCCGATCAGCCGGCTGATCCGGTCCTGGTAGGTCGAGTACTCCTTGATCGCCAGCTTCTGGCGGTCGGAGACCCGCTCGCCGGGCAGCAGCGGCGTGTAGCGCAGCACCGCGGCCAGCCGCACGAACTCGTCGGTGAGCCGGTCGAACTCGCCGAGCACGTGACGCAGGTGGGCGTCGCGGCCCCGGCCGGGGACGGGCTCGAGCTCGTAGGGCAGGTTCTTGCGGATCACGTGCGCCTGCCAGGCGATCACGTTCAGGTCGATCCGGCCGCGCTCGATGATCGACTCGCCGAACACCCGCGCCTGCTGGGTGTGCGCGGTGCGGATCAGGGTGATCGTGCCGCGCACGATGAACGCCGCGCTGTTGGTGATCGTGAGGATCCCGGTGGGGGCGAGCGCGGTGACCGGGCCGAACGCCATTGCCACACCGAGGCCCATGAGCACGCCGCCGACCACCATGTTCACCCGGAACCGCTTGCGCAGGGTCTTGCGCATGTCGGCGATGTCGCGCTCGGCCTGAACGGCCTTCTGCTGGGTCTCCTCCACGTCGTCCCGGACCGCGTCCATCCACTCGGTGCGTTCCGGGGATCCCGGGGTGGTGCGCGTGGCGGCGTCGACCTGTGCCGCGAGCACCATGGCCTGGACGCTGTAGTCGACCCCGAGCTCGGTGGCCCGTTCCGCCGGGCGCATGCCCTTGCGGGCGAGCCAGGCGTCGGCCAGCCCGTCCAGCCGGCCCCGCGCCTTGGCGACCTGCTCGGAGGCCGCGAGCTGCAGGGCCCGCTTGTAGAGGCCGAAGGTGTTGCGCCCCACCACGACGGCCGGGGTGACCGCGTGGTGCCAGCGCAGCATCGAGCGCATCTGCTGGTGCGCGTGCCAGTTGCCCGGGCCGACCGGGATGTGGTTCGGATCGTTGCGGCGTCCGGCGGCGCGCTGCTCCTCCACCCAGGTGCGGACGAACCGCTCCCGCTCGACCGGCAGCGCCCGCAGGAAGTCGTCCCACGCGCCCGAGGTGATCTCGTCGAAGGCCCACTGCTGGCCGCGGCGCCGTGCGTTGCCGTACACCCGGTGCGCGTTGGTGTGCAGCACCAACTGGACGGCTCGCTTGCCGCCGCGGTGCGACTCGATCTCCTCGAACAGCGGCGTCATGTCGTGGTAGTGCCGCTCGTAGTTGTCCTCGGTGGGAGCCTTGACCGAGTCCGACCCCCACAGGAACCGGGTCGGGTGATCCAGGACGAGCCGGACGAACCGCTTGCGGATCCTCGCGTCGGCGTAGATGTGCTGGGCCAGGTCGTTCCAGGAGACGTCGAAGTTGACCTGCTCGGCGGGGAAGGTGCGCAGCACCCAGTCGATCGCCTCGAGGTGGTGCACCGAGAGCGTCGTCCACTTTCCCGTGCCGAGGTGCGCGAGCACGACATTGGCCTTCGGGTACTGCCGCAGCAGGCCGAGCAGCGGCACGAAGAACCGCTCGTCGGGGGCGCCGGCCAGGTAGAGGCCATCGGCGCGGAGCCGGGCGAGGCCCGCGTCGTTGTGGATGATCACCGCTTGGCCGGTCTCCGACGAGGCCTGCAGCAGCTCGCGGGTGTGCGGCGAGTACACGTCGGGCGCGCTGTCCGGGAGCGTCTCGGCCAGCCGGTGCCTGGACAGGTCGCGCAGCAGGGTGCGCAGGCCGGCGAGGTTGGCGGTCAGCCGCTCGAGCAGCTCCAGCACGTTCAGGCTGGTGGGGCCGTGGTCGGCCGGGAACACGGCGGCGAGCCCGGGTGCCACCTGCCGCAGGTGCGCGAAGGTGACGTGCCCGTCGCGCAGCGCCTTCTTGACGACCTCGGCGGCGCTGATCAGCTCGCCCGCGTAGTCGAGGTACTCGGGGTTGAGCACGTGGGCCGCCTGCGGGCCGAGCAGGCGGGTCACGCCCTCCTTGGCGAACGTGGTCTCCGCGACCGCGTACGCCAGGTCGGGGTGCGTGATCAGCATCGCGTGCAGGTAGCCGCGCGCCCCCGGGATGTCCAGCCGCGCACCGGAGATCCCCGGGATCACCCGCCACCGCAGGTTCGCGTCGAGGGACCGGACGGCGTCGAACAGCCGGACGTCCGGGAACTTCCCGCGCATGGCCAGCATCGGCACGTTGAACGTGATGCCGAGCCGGTAGACCCCGATCTGGGCGTAGTAGAAGGTGCCCGACCCCGCGGTGAACAGGCCCATGCCGCGCTGCGGGATCGGCGAGAGCACCACCGTGCCCTGGTGCCCGGCGGCCCGCATCATCTTCAGCTGGTTCTCGATCCGCACGTAGCGCGGGTCGGAGTAATCGTTGTGGTGCAGGTGCGTGTCCCACAGCAGCCCCAGCGCGCGGCGCTGCTTGCCGATCAGCTCGGCTGCCCGCGGCTCGACCCCGAGCTCGACCAGCCGCTCGCGCAGCAGGTCGACGTCGCTGGTGTCGAGCGCCGCGGTCGCCGCCCGCAGCTCCGCGGGCACCGGCGGAACGCCGGCCACCCAGCCTCGCCAGCGCGCCCACACCGCGGCGCGGATCGGGATGAACTTGTCGACCCAGCGCAATCGCTCGGCCGGGTTCGCCTCCGGGATCCGGGTCATGTCGGCGACACGGTCGAACGGGATTCCGGTGATCTTGTGGATCCGGAAGTTGGACATGCCGCTCTTGGACGCCTGGACGACCGCGTCCCGCACGGCCTCGTAGAAGGCGACGAGCGCCCGGCCCTCGTCCTCCAGCCGCTCGTCCACCCGCGTGGTGGCGTGCTGCAGGTCGTGGTGGATGCCCTGCAGGAGGCCGCGCAGGAGGACGGCGACGTCGGCGCCCTCGGTCCACCCCGGCGGCGCCGCGGCGGGCCGGTCGGCGGCGACGGCGGCCTCCACGATCACGGCAGGCAGCTCGAGCAGGGTCGCGGCGCGGGCGATCGCCGCTCGCTCGGTGAGGGACGCGTCGGAGTTCCGCAGCGCGGCGACGGTGAACGACGCCCACTCGCGGCGACCGTCCCACCGCTCGACGGCGCCGTGCAGGTCGCGCACGGCGGCGTCGTAGGCGTCGAGCGCCCGGTCGACCGCCTCGCTGTGGGCGTCGACAACGGCCACCAGCCTGCGCCGTACCGAGAACGCGTAGCCGTGCCACCGAGCCCATCGCCGGCGCCGCTCCTGCCGTGCGACCGCCTCGCGCTGCGCGGTGACCACCGCGCTGTGGAACTCCGAGGCGTAGCGCATCACGACCGGCAGCCAGCGCCGCTGTCCGACGAAGACCCTTCGGAGGTGGTCGCGCACCTGCCCGTACTCGCCCGCGAGCACGGTCAGCACGTCCGCCCGGCCGTCGGCCGCGAGCTCGCCGAGCTCGCGGCGGGCGCGCGCGGTGAGCAGCTCGCCGTCGCGGTGGGCGGGGTCGGCGACCGCCCGCTCGGCCAGCACGGCGATGGTGTGCGCCTGCTGGGGGGTGAACCCGGCCCACGGCGCGAACAGCGCCTCGACCAGCTCGTGCAGCACGCCGGCGGGGTCGTTCGTGTACACGTGAAGCGTGCCGTCGGGGCCGAACCGGTGGCCGGCGTCGGCGGACAGGCCCATCCGTCGGTCCGTGATCGGCCGGTTCAGCCGCCGGAACACGATCGCGGGCGGCGCCCTCGGGGCGGCCGGGTAGCGGCGGCGCAGCTCGGACGCCGCGGGGCCGTCGAACACCCCGTCGAGGTACTCGGCGGCGGCCTCCCGCCACAGCCCGACCAAGTCGGACGGCTCGTTCGGCCCAGCCGGCAACGTGCCGCCCGCACGCAGCTGCTCCGCCATGGCGGACCGCGTGGCCCGCGACAGGGGCCGCCCGCCCAGCTTGCGCCCGAACGCGGTCTCGTCCATGCGCGAACCGTGCGGCTTGCGCAGCCCGGACGTCGACGCCGGCCCGGTGACGGGCCCGGCGGCGTTCAGGACGCCGGCGCCTGCCACCTTCTCGGCGTCGAGGGCGGCGCGCGTGGCGCGCACCTCGGCCGTGGTGCGCGCGACCGCCGCCTCCAGCCGCTTGCGGTGCGCCTCGACGGCGCGCAGCGCCTTGGCCGGAGGCATCTCGAGGATGCCCGGTGCCAGCGGCTCGCCCGGCGGGTCCAGCGGCAGGTCGGGATCCCGGGCGATCGCGGCCACCACGTCCGACGGGAGGCCCAGCGCCGCGGCCACCGCCTCGATCGCCTCGGCCTCGGTCCGCCTGCCGGTGGACCGCAGCCTCATCACGAGCCACGGCACGGAGTTGCGGGTGAACTCGTGTAGCCGGAGCACGGCCTCGTCGTTGCGGGCGATCGCCTCGTCGTGGGCCACCGCGGCCGGGGTCGGGACCCGCCCGGCCTCCACCCAGCGGGTCACCTCACGCCGCGGCAGGCCGAGCAGCCTGCCCACCTGCCAGGCCGTGAGGCCGTTGTTCAAGGCGTGCAGCGCGGCGTCGCGCCGCACCGCGATCAGCTCGTCCGGGCCGAGCGGGATCAGGGTGTGGTCGACGGGCCGGTGCCAGACGCTCCAGGCGCGGACCACCAGGTCGCCGACGACCGTGAACCGCTCGCTGAGCGACACCGCCTCGCGCATGCCGCGGATCCGGGTCAGCCGCGGGTCGTCGATCGGCAGCGCGATCACGTCGCCCCGCATCACCCGGCGGACGCGGTACTCGGCCCACCAGCGCCGCATCTCCCGCCAGCCGCTGCGGAGGTGCCGCAGCGGCTGCGCCAGGCCGCGGTCGAGCAATGTGACGAGGTCGGCGACGCCGCGGCCGAGGTTGCGCAGCCACCTGATCGGGTGGGAGAGCTCGTTCGGGCCGACGGCGCGGCCGGTCGTGACCCCGATGGCCGTGAGCACGGCCAGCCCCGACACGACCGCGGCGGCGACCTGGTCGGACACCGCGGCCGGCAGCCCGACCAGCGCCGCCGCCCCGGCGAGCCCGACCGCGAGCGAGGCGACGGCCCCGGACAGCGCGTGCGCGGTGAAGGCCTTGCCGGCGTGCCCGCCGGCATGCGTGGACAGCCGGTGGCCGGCAGCGCCGTAGGCCGCGAGACCCAGCGCGCCGCCCCCGACGACCCACCACGGCGAGCCGCTCACCAGGTGCGCCCCCGTGAGCGCGTCGACGCCGATCAGCACGCCCGCGGCCAGGACGGACAGCCCGACCAGCCGGTTGGCGGCGGTGTCGAACCGCGGTGCCGCGATCCGCGCCGCGGCGATCGCCACCAGGCCGTGGGCCAGGGTGGCCAGGCCGTGGACCGCGACGGCGAGCAGCGCTCCCCAGCCGGTCAGGGCGGTCGCGGCGATCCCCACCGCGGCGGCCACCGTGAACGCGGGCAGGGCGGCCCACGCCGCCGTGGAGACGAGCAGGCGCGCCCACTGGCGCTCGACCGGCGTGCCCTTGGCGTCGTCGGGAACGTCGATCTCCCCGTACCGGTGGCCCGGCGCGGGGCCGGAGGGCGCGACCGGCCGGGTCGTGCCGACCCGGCGCTCGAACAGGGCGGCGGCCGACCGGGTCGCCGCCCCGGTCACCGTGCGCACGTGGGTGAACCCGAACCGCACGTGCAATTGGTGCAGCTCGGCGTTCGTCGTCCACGCGTCGAGCCGGACCCACTCCCGGCCGTTCTCGACCGCGATGCGGTCGGCGTGCGCCAGCAGCGCCGCGCCCACGCCCTGGCCGGCGGCGTCCACGCTGACGATCAGGCGGTGCACCATCACCGCGGTGGCGAGCTCCTCCGCCGTCCACAGCCCTGGCGTGGCCTGGAAGTCGATCGCGATGGTGCCCAGCACCCGGCCGTCGCGGGTGGTGGCCATGTACGTCTGGCCGGCTCGCACCGACTCCTCGACCCGCGCCCGCCAGGCCTCGAGCGTGATGCCGCCGCTCCACTGGTCCGAACCGCGGGCGGCGAGCCAGGCAGCACGCTCGCGACGCAGCCGCACGATCTCGTCGACGTCGGCCGCGGTGGCCACGCGGATCACCAGGTCGGGGTACGCGGACCCGGACGGCCTCAGCAGGGCCGCGCGGTGGCGCCACCACGCGCGCAGCCCGAACCACACCGCGACGGCGGCGCCCAGCGCGCCGAGCGCTGCGCCCGCGGCGAGCAGCCCGCGGACGAGCGGTGACATCCCCTCGTTCCCCGGCGGGGCGCGGATACCCGGCTGCCCCGGCTGCGGGTTCGTCGTCGCGGGCGACGTGGCCGGGTGCGCCGTACCGCCTGCCGACGGGCTCGGCGTCGCCGGGGTCGGCACCACGGCGGCGGGCTGCCCGCCGCCCGGCGTGGTGGGTGCGCTGATCGACGGGGTCGCGGACGGCGGCAGGGGCCGCGACGAGCCGCTGTCGACCGGCCCGCCGAACAGCAGCACGCCGAGGGCGCCCGCGACCACGGCCACGCGCGCGACCCGTCCGGCGCGGCGGGGCTTCGCCGGGGTGCTCGGCGCGGCGGGCCCCGCCGATCCGGTCGGCCCGCTCGACCCCGTCGGGCCGCTCGGTCCGGTCGGCCCGGTGGGGCCGCGCGGCCCGGACGACGGCGGGCCGCCGGGACGCGCCGTCAGCGACCGGTTCGGCACGTGCCGGCGCGGGATGACGGCGGCGATCTGCTCCACCACGCGCCGCGCGACGATGACGATCGGCACGGAGGCGCCGATGCCGAGGCCGATGAGCTGCACCACCGCGCTGCCCGGGCTGAGGCCCATCAAGCCCAGCGCGATGAGCGACGAGCCGATCATGAAGTTCGCGGCCGCGCCGCGCTTGGGCGCCCGCCGGCCCAGGTTCAGCTCGAGGGCAACCCCGCGGTTCAGCACGTAGGCGGTCGTGGCGGTGAGCACCACCGCCGAGAGCGCCGGGATGATCTCGCCTGCGACCGCGAACTGCACTCCGAGCAGGAAGTTCGCCGCCGTCAACACGAGGAAGCCGGGCCCCTGGACCATGAACCGGAACCACGGGTGGGTGCTGATGTCGTAACCCGCCCAGCCGCTCGCGGCGCCCGCGACGGCGTGCAGCCCGAAGATCGCGTCGGAGATCGCGTACGCGGCGTTGACCGTGAACGTCAGCGGGTCGGGCGCGGTGAGCGCGAGCGCGATGTGACCGACCAGGTTGATCGTGAACGTGGTCGCGAGCGTGGTGTGCACCAGGCGCCCGGTGATGCCCGAGTGCGGGTTCAGCCCGACGATCGAGTTGGCGGTCGCACCGATCAGGCGGCTGATCCGGTCCTGGTAGGTGGAGTACTCCGATACCGCGAGCTTCTGCCGGGCCGCCACCGACACCCCGTTCAGCGGCGCGTAGCGGATCGCGGCGGCCAGCTTGAGGAACTCGTCGGTGAGCCGGTCGAACTCGGCCAGCTTCTGCTCGACGAGCTCGGGGTCCCACCTGCCGACGACGCGGGTGAGCTCGTCGGGCAGGTACTTGCGGATCAGGTTGGCCTGCCACGCGATCACGTTGAGGTCGATGCGGCCCCGCTCGATGATCGACTCGCCGAACACGCGCGCCTGCTGGCCGTGCGCGGTGCGGGCCACGGTGAGCAGACCCCTGACGATGAACGCCAGGCTGTTCGACATCGCGAACACGCCGGCCGGCACCAGCTCGGGCAGCGGCCCGAACCAGGCGAACCACGCCCCCGTCGCCATCAGGCCGACGCCGATCGCGAAGTTGATGCGGAACTTCTTGCGCAGCTCCTTGCGCAGCTCGCCGATCCGACGCTCGGTCTCGACGGCCTCCCGCTGGGTGCCGTCCACGTCGTCGAGCACCTTGTTCATCCAGTCGCGCCGGTCGGGGCCGTGCGCCTTGGTGCCGGTGACGATGTCGACCTGCTGGGCGGCCACGATCGCCTCGGGCGTGTAGTTCACGCCGAGCGCCGCGGCGTCCTCGGCGGGCCGCAGCCCGTCGCGCTCCTTCCACCACAGCGCCAGCTGCGTGAGCCGTTCGCCGGCCACGATCTTCGCGTCGCTCGCGATCAGCCGCAGCGCGCGCCACCGCAGCCGCAGGGTGTCCTTGCCCTCGACGACCTTGCCGGTGACGGCCCAGTGCCAGCGGATGAACGACTGCATCTGCTCGTGCCGGCGCCAGTTGCCCGGGCCGGTCGCGGGGATCGTCCCGTCCTCGCCGCGGGTGGCGACGCGGCCGGCGGCCCGCTGCTCCTCGACCCAGTCGAGGACGAACTGCCTGCGGTGGGCGGGCAGCGCGTCGAGGAACTCGTCCCACTTGCCCGAGGTGATCTCGTCGAACGCCCACTGCTGGCCGCGGCGGCGCGCGTTGCCCATCACGCGGGCGGCGTTGCCGTGCAGCACCAGCTGGACCGCCCGCTTGCCGCCGGGGCGCGACTCGATCTCCTCGAACAGCGGCGTCATGTCGTGGTAGTGCCGCTCGTAGTTGTCGAGCGTCGGCGCCTTGACCGAGTCCGACCCCCACAGGAACCGGGTCGGGTGGTCCAGCACCAGCTGGACGAACCGCTTGCGGGTCTTCTCGCTCGCCTTGATGTGCTGCGCGAGGTCGTTCCACGAGACGTCGAAGTTGACCTGCTCCTCGGGGAAGTTCCGCAGGATCCAGTCGATGACCTCGAGGTGGTGGTCGGAGAACGTCGTCCACTTGCCCAGCCCGAGGTGCGCCAGCACGACGTTCGCGCCCTCGTACTTGCGCAGCAGGCCGATCAGCGGCATCAGGTAGCGCTCGTCGGTCGCCCCGGCCTTGTAGAGGCCGTCGATCCCCAACCGGGCCAGACCGGCATCGTTGTGGATGATCACCATCTGGCCGGTCTCCTGCGACGCCCGCAGCAGCTCCTCGGTGTGCGGGCTGTACATCTGCAGCTCGCCGGTGTCGGACCGGTAGGCCTTCGCCGCGGCCCGGGCGAGGCTGCGCGCCTTGCGGTGCAGCGACACCTCGTCGAGCAGCTGCTCCAGCTCGCGCCGGTTGTCGTTCAGCCGCTCGAGCAGCGCGACCGGGTCGAGCGAGGTCGCGCCGCCACCGGCCGGGAACACCTCGACCAGGCCCGGCGCCACCGTCGCCAGGTAGCGGTGGCTGATGTGGCCCTTGGCCAGCGACACCTTGATGTGGCGGGCGGCGTCGATCAGCTTACCGGCGTAGGCCAGGTAGTCCGGGTTGAGGACGTGCGCGGCCTGGCGACCCAGGAGCCTGGTCACGCCCTCCTTGGCGAACGTGGTCTCGGCGACCGCGTACGCCAGGTCGGGGTGCGTGATCAGCATCGCGTGCAGGTAGCCCCGCGCGCCCGGGATGTCGACGCGGGCACCCGAGATGCCCGGCACGGCCCGCCAGCCGAGGTCGGGGTCCTTCGCCCGCAGGGCGCGGACGCCGTCGAACAGCCGGACGTCCGGGAACTTGCCGTGCATCCTCAGCATCGGCACCCCGAACGTGATGCCGAGCCGCACGACGCCGATCTGCGCGTAGTAGAAGGTGCCGGAGCCCGCGGTGAACACCCCGCGCCCGCGCTGCGGGATCGGCGAGAGGATCACCACGCCCTGCATGCCCGCGGACCGCATGTAGCTCAACTGGCTCGCGATGCGGGTGTAGCGCGGGTCGGAGTAGTCGTTGTGGTGCAGGTGGGTGTCCCACAGCAGGTCGAGCGCACGGCGCTCCCTGCCCACCAGGTCCGCGGCCCGCTCCTCGACGCCGAGCGCGACCAGCCGCGCCTTCAGCTCACCGAGGTCGCGGGTGTCGATCGAGTTCGCGGCGGCCCGGTACTCGCGCGGCGGGGCGGCCTTCGGGTTCGCCCACGCCCAGACCGCGGCGTAGGACTGGATGACCTTGTCGACGATGGGCATCCGCTCGCGCGGGTTCGGCTCCATCTTGCCGGTCATCTCGGCGACGGTCGCGAAGTCGATCCCGGTCGACTTGTGGATGCGGAAGTTCGACATCCCCTGCCGGGACGCCTCGACGACCGCGTCGCGCACCGCCTGGTAGAAGCCGGGGTTCGCCGGGTCCTCCCGGATGAGCACGTCCCCGAACGCCCGTAGCGTCCGGTCCAGCCGCTCGCTGCCGTCCTCCAGCGCCTTCCGGCGGGTGTCCATCATCGCCCGCAGCTGCGTGGCCGCCTCGACCTCGGGGTTCCAGTGCGCGGGCGGCGTCGCCGGCTGTCCGCTGTACACCGCGTGGGCAACCACCGCAGCCGGCAGGTCAAGCAGCACGCGGGCCCGTTCGATCGCCGCCTCCTCGGTGAGCGCCGGGTCCGCCGCGCGCAGCGCCGCGACCGCGAACGCCGCCAGGTCGGCACGGCCGGCCCACGCCTTCGCCGCCTCCTCGAGCCGCTCTGCCGCGCGGTTGAACTCGTCGGCCGCCGCGTCCAGGCCGGTGCGGGCCGCGGCCTCGGTCACCGCCGCCACGAGCCTGCGCTTGATGGTCGGTAGGAAGGCCCAGGCCCGGGCGTGGCGGCGCTGGGCGACGTAAGCGTCCACCAGCGGGCGCATCGTCGCCTCGGCGAGCTCGTGGAACTCCGCGGCGTACCCGAGCAGCAGGTCGCGCCACTCGGGCCGCGCCTGGAACACCTCGCTGATGTGCGCGCGGACGTCGTCGTAGCCGCGCACGAGCACGGTGAGCGCGTCGATCCGCCGCTCGCGCCCCAGCTGGTCGATCTCGGCCCGGGCCCGCGCGGTCAGCCACGAGCCCTCCCGCTGCGCCGGGTCCGTCACGCCGCGCTCGGCGAGCACCGCGATGGCGTGCGCCTGCGCGGGCGTGAACCCGGCCCACCGCGCGAACACCGCCTCCACGAGCTCGTGCAGCACGCCCGCCGCCGAGCCGGTGTCGCTGACGTAGACGTGCAGCGTGCCGTCCCCGGTCCACTTGTGCCCGGCGTCCGCGGCCAGCCCCGTGGTGCGGTCGACGACCGGGGCGAACAGCCAGTGGAACTCGACCTTCGGCGGACCGCGCGGGTACCGGGCGAGCAGCTCGGCCATCGCCGGACCGTCGTGGACCCCCTCCAGGAGCTCGGCGGCGGCCAGCTGCCACAGCGGCAGCAGCTCGGCGGGCAGCCCGGTCGTGGTGGGCAGGCCGCCGCCGGCCCGCAGCCGGCTCGCGAGCCCGGCGCGCTCGTCCGGGGACATCCGCACCCCGAACAGCCAGCGGCGGAACTTGCCCTCCGCCAGCCTGGAGCCATGCGGCTTGCGCAGCCCGCTCGTGGCGGCGCCACCGCCGGTGGTGCCACCCGAGGCCGGCCCGCCGGTGGCGCGCTCCGCGTCCAGCGCCGCCCGGGCCGCGCGCAGCTCTTCGGCCGCCCTCTCCGCGTTCGCCTTCAGCCGCTCGACCTCGGTCTCGACCGCCTTCAGCGCCTCGTTCGCGGTCATCTCCAGGATGCCCGGGGCCAGCCGCGCCGGCGGGTCGAGCCGCCGCTGCTGCATCCGGGCCAGGGCGACCAGGGCGGCGACCTCCTGCTGGCTCATGCCGACCGCGCGCGCCACCTGCTTGCGCACGAGGAGATCGCTGCGGGTGCGGTCCTTGCCGACCCACTCCACGAGCCACGGCACCCAAGCGGCAACCCGCGCCAGCTCGGCCTGAGCGACCGAGCTCCGGTCGAGGGCGGCCCGGTAGGCCTTCTCGGCGTCCGTCGGCTCCCGGTCCTTGCCGCGTCCGCCGACCCAGCCGAACGCCGCGCCCAGCCTCCGGCGCAGGGAGCCGCGCTCGATCGGCTCCTCGGTGGGCCTGCCGGTCGACTCCGCCGCCGCCTTCCCACCCGGCTTCTCCGTCGGCGGCGCGGCGCCGCCGGTCGTCGGGGACGTCGACGACGGGCCGGTCGGCCGCGGCGTGCCGGTGTCGGGTGTCGTGGGACCGCTCGGTCCGCTCGGCGGGCCGCGGATGCTCCACGC
>NZ_DATGOP010000027.1:0-11217 GCF_035305885.1 Pseudonocardia sp. | reverse complement strand
GCGACGTCGAGATCGGCCGCTCCCCCACCCGACCCCACCTGCTCGCCTTCCGCGCCCCCGACGGCGTCGTCGTGGCCAACCTCAGCGGCGACGACACCCAACTCGGCGACCAACCCCTCGCCCCCTGGGAGATCCGGGTCGACCACCGCGACACCTGACCCGGACGCGGAGTGTCACGGGCTCGGCCGTCTGTGTGATGTAGGCCGCCCCTCTCGATCAACCTATTGAAGTGAGGCTCACCTTATATGAGGGTGGGCAAGGTTGATCTCGAGGGAGAGGGCGTGCGGATGACACAGGACGGGCCGCTGGACCTGGTGGGGGTCGGTTTCGGGCCGTCGAACCTGGCGCTGGCCGTGGCGATCGCGGAGCACAACGCCGCCGTCGCGGAGCACGACGCGAACACCTCCGCCCGGCTGCGGGCGCGCTTCGTGGAGCGACAGGCCGAGTTCGGCTGGCACCGGGGGATGCTGCTCGAGGACGCGACCATGCAGGTCAGCTTCCTCAAGGACCTCGTCACCCTGCGCAACCCGGCCAGCGAGTACGGCTTCCTGTCCTACCTGCACGACCACGACCGGCTCGTCGACTTCATCAACTACGGCAGCGCCTTCCCGACGCGGCTGGAGTTCCACGACTACCTCGAGTGGGTCGCGCGCCGGTTCGCCGGCGACGTCGACTACGGCACCGAGGTCACCGGCGTCGACCCGGTGCCGGGCGCCCCCGACCTGCTCGACGTCGTGACCACCCGCGGCCGGTTGCGCACCCGCAACGTCGTGCTGGCCACCGGGCTCACCCCGCAGCTGCCGGACGGGGTGGTGCCCGGTGAGCGGATCTGGCACTCCCGGGACCTGCTGCACCGCATCGACCGCATCGTCGACCCGGAGCGGGTGATCGTGGTCGGGGCCGGGCAGAGCGCGGCCGAGGCGGTGGAGCACCTGCACCGGCGGTTCGAGCGGGCGCAGGTGTGGGCGGTGTTCCACCGCTACGGCTACAGCCCGGCCGACGACACCTCGTTCGCCAACCGCGTCTTCGACCCGGCCGCGGTGGACGAGTTCTTCACAGCGCCCGCCGAGGTCAAGCGGATGATCCTCGGCTACCACGCCAACACGAACTACTCGGTGGTCGATCCGGAGCTGATCGAGTCGCTCTACCGCAGGCACTACCACGAGAAGGTCAGCGGCCGGGAGCGCCTGCGCTTCCTCAACGTGAGCCGGGTGACCGAGGCGGTCGCCGCGGGCGACCACGTCAAGGTCGCCGTCGAGTCCCTGCTGGACGGCACCCGCGAGGCGCTGACCGCGGACCTGGTGGTGTACGCGACCGGCTACCGACCCTCCGACCCCTGCGCGCTGCTGGGCGAGCTCGCCGGCAGCTGCCGGCGCGACGAGGCGGGCCGGCTCGTCATCGACCGCGACTACCGGGTCGCCACGAACCCCGAGGTGCGGGCCGGCATCTACGTGCAGGGCGCCACCGAGCACACCCACGGGCTGTCCTCGACGCTGCTGTCCAACATCGCCGTGCGCAGCGGCGAGATCGTCGAATCGATCGTCGCCCGCGCGGGCGCGACCGTCTGACTCCCCCGATCCCGGAAGAAGGGGACACGTATGTCCAGCAACCCGTTCGACGACCCGAACGGCACCTTCCACGTGTTGGTCAACGACGAGGGGCAGCACTCGCTGTGGCCCGCGTTCGTCCCGGTGCCCGCGGGCTGGCGGGTCGCGCTCGCGGACGCCGGCAGGCAGGAGTGCCTCGACCACATCGAGCGGCACTGGACCGACCTGCGCCCGCGGTCGCTGCGGCGCGCGCAGGAAGCGGCCGAGCCGCCCGCCTGACCAGCCGCCGCGCCGTCCTCGCCGTTCCGCTACCCCAGGAGTGAATCCCCCGATGTTCCGCCCCGTCGCAGGCCGCTGGCTGGTCGCCGCGGCCGCCGCGCTCGCCGTGGCCACGTCCGCGTGCGGCGCGCCCCCGGCGTCGTCCCCCGAGTCGCCGACGTCGCCGCAGCAACAGGCCACCGGGATGCCGGTCACGATCGACCACGCCCTCGGCTCCACCACGATCACCGCTCCGCCGCAGCGGGTGGTGACGATCGGCTGGAGCGACCAGGACCCGGTGCTCGCGCTCGGGGTGAAGCCGGTCGGCACCACCGAGTGGTTCGACGAGCAGCCCGGGGCGATCTTCCCGTGGGCCACCGAGGCCGCGGGCGGCCACGTGCCGGAGATCGTGTCGAACGCCGGAGAGATCAACTTCGAGAAGGTGGCGGCGCTGCAGCCGGACCTGATCCTCGCCCTGTACGAGGGCCTCGACCAGTCCGAGTACGACACCCTGTCGAAGATCGCGCCGACGGTGGCGCACCCGGCGGAGTACGACCCGTGGGGTGCCCCGTGGCAGGACATGACCCTCACCGTCGGCCGGGCGCTCGGGCGCGAGGAGCGGGCGAAGCAGCTGGTGGCGGAGGTCGAGCAGCGCTTCGCCGAGGTCAGGGCGGCGCACCCGCAGTGGGCGGGGATGACGCTGCTCGTGATGGCCACCGCGGAGGGCGGCACCTACCAGGTGTTCTCCCCCCAGGACCCGAAGTCGCGGTTCTTCGCCGAGCTCGGCTTCCAGACCCGGCCGCCGTGGATCGAGCCGCGGGTGCAGGACAACGTGGCCACCGTCAGCGCCGAGGAGTACCAGCTGCTCGACGTCGACCGGCTCGCCTGGACCTCCGACCCGGAGACGCTCGAGGTCCTGCGCGACGACCCGATCTACAACCGGCTCGACGTCGTCCGCGAGGGCCGGGTCGGCTACTTCGACTACACCACGCCGCCGTTCCCCGGCGCCGCGATCACGTTCAACACCGTGCTCAGCATCCCGTACGCGCTGGAGCGGGTCGTTCCCGAGCTGGAGCGGATGGACGCGCGACGGTGACGGCGGCGAGCATCGACGAGCTGACACCGTGGGCCCGCGCCCCGTGGCGCCCGGTGGAGGAGAAGACCTGGTCGCGGCTGTTCGAGGCGCGGGCCGCCGAGCGGCCGGCCGCGACCGCGGTGGTCTGCGAGGACCGGTCGCTCACCTACCGCGAGCTCAACGAGCGCGCCAACCGGCTGGCCCGGCTGCTGCGGGCCCGCGGGGTGGGCGCCGAGGACGTCGTCGGGCTCGCCCTGCCCCGCGCCCCCGAGCTGGTGGTCGCGCTGCTCGCCGTGCTCAAGGCGGGTGCGGCGTTCCTCCCGCTCGACCTGGACCACCCGGCCGAGCGGATCGCCCACCTCGTCGCGGACTCCGGGGCCGGCCTGGTGCTCACCACCGCCGAGCTGGCCGCGGAGCTCCCGGCGGGCACCACCACGCTCGTCGTCGACACCGCGGGGGCGGCGGCCGAACTGGCGCAGCTGTCCGGGGCCGACCTCGACGACGCCGAGCTCGGCGGCCCGATCGAGCTCGACCGGGCCGCGTACGTCATCTACACCTCCGGCTCCACGGGCAGGCCGAAGGGCGCGGTGCTCACCCACGAGGGCATCGGCAGCCTCGTCGCGACCGCCGTCGACCGGCTCGGTGTCGACGCGACGAGCCGGGTCGCGCAGTTCGCCTCCATCGGGTTCGACGTGGCGGTGTGGGACCTGACCATGTCGCTGTGCGTCGGCGGCACCGCCGTGCTGGTGCCCGCCCACCGCCGCGTGGCGGGCCCCGAGCTCACCGAGTACCTGGTCGCGCACCGGGTCACCCACATGATCCTCCCGCCGTCGCTGGTCGCCGCGCTCCCGCCGGACGCGCGGCTGCCCGAGGGCGCGGTGCTGGTGGTCGGCACCGAGACGGTGCCGCCGGAGGTGATCCGGCGCTTCGCCGGCCCGCTGCGGGTGGTCACCGCGTACGGGCTGACCGAGGCGACGGTGAACTCCACCCTGTGGACGGCCGAGCCCGGCTGGACCGGTCCGGCTCCGATCGGCCGCCCCGACCCGAACACCCACGCCTACGTGCTCGACGACGCGCTGCGCCCGGTCGGGGTCGGCGAGGTCGGCGAGCTGTACGTCGCCGGGCGCGGGCTCGCCCGCGGCTACCGCGGCCGGCCGGCGCTCACCGCCTCGCGGTTCGTCGCCGACCCGTTCGCGGCCGACGGCTCGCGGATGTACCGCACCGGCGACCGGGCCCGCTGGCGCCCCGACGGCACCCTCGACTTCCTCGGCCGCAGCGACCAGCAGGTGAAGCTGCGCGGCTACCGCATCGAACCCGGCGAGATCGAGGCGGCGCTGCTCGCGCAGCCCGGCGTCACCCACGCCGCGGTCGTGGTACGCGAGGACCGGCCCGGCCGGAAGATGCTGGTCGGCTACGTCGTGCTCGGCGACGGCGCCAGAGAGCCCGCCGAGCTGCGGGCCCGGCTGGCCGACACGCTGCCGGAGTACATGGTGCCGACGGCGCTGGTGCCGCTGCCCGGCGGACTGCCGATGACCCCGAACGGCAAGCTCGACCGCGCGGCGCTGCCGCCGCCCCCGCTCGAGTCCGGCGGCGGCCGCCCGCCCCGCGACGACGCCGAGCGGGCCTGGTGCACGCGGCTCGCCGCCGCGTTGGACCTGCCCGAGGTGGGGCCCGAGGACGACTTCTTCGCCCTCGGGGGTGACAGCATCACCGCGGTCCGGGTGATCCGGGCGGCCCACGAGGACGGGCTGCGCGTGCGGGTGCGCGAGCTGATGGAGCTGCGCACCGCGGAGGCGCTGGCCGCCCGCCACCCGGCCGCCGCCGACCCGGCCGAACCGGAGGCGGAGCGGTCCGCGCCGCTGCTCGACCCGGAGATCGCGCGGCGGGTGGCGGCCCGCTACGGGATCGGCCCGGACGCGGTGTTCCCCGCCGCACCGCTGCAGGCCGGGCTGTACTTCCAGTCGCTGTTCGAGGGTTCCTCCGGCGCCGCGGACCCCTACACCGCACAGCACGTGTTCGAGTTCGACCGCCCGCTCGACGGCGCCGTGCTCCGCCGCGCGTGCGCCACGCTCCTTTCGCGGCACGCGTTCCTGCGCGCCGCCCTCGTCGGCGACGACGTCCCGGCGCCGGTGCAGGTCGTCCTGCCGACGGCCACCGTCCCCGTCGAGGAGGTCGACCTCACCGACCTCGCCCCCGACGACGCGCTCGCCCGGCTCGCGGCCGTGGCGACCGAGCAGCGGGCCCGGCGGTTCGACCTGGCCGCTCCCCCGCT
Organism: Pseudonocardia sp.; assembly: GCF_035305885.1. GTDB lineage: Bacteria > Actinomycetota > Actinomycetes > Mycobacteriales > Pseudonocardiaceae > Pseudonocardia. The sequence continues at coordinate 6,065 of NZ_DATGOP010000027.1, read as the reverse complement.
GTTCCGGATCGTCCTGGCCCGCCTGCCCGGCGACCGGCACCGCGTGGTGCTCACCCAGCACCTCACCGCGTGGGACGGCTGGTCGCACCACGTCGTCCTGCACGAGCTGTTCCTGCTGCTCGCCCACGACGGCACCGACCCGGGGCTGGCCCCGCCACCGTCGCACCTCGACCATCCCCGCTGGCTCGCCGGGCGGGACCGCGCCGCCGCCGACGCCGCCTGGCGCGACGCGCTGGCCGGGCTGGACGGCCCCACGCTGGTCGCGCCGCCGCAGCACACCGCGTCGGACGACGCGCCGGTCCTGCCGTCGACGGCCGAGCTGGAGCTGTCCACCGGGGCGGACGCGGCGCTGCGCGAGGGCGCCCGCGCGCTCGGGGTGACCGTCAACACCGTGCTCAACGCGGCCTGGGCGATCACCCTGGGCGGGTTCGTCGGGCGCACCGACGTCGTGTTCGGCACCACGGTCGCCGGCCGCCCGCCGGAGCTGCCGGGCAGCGACCGCGCGATCGGCCAGTTCCTCAACACCGTCCCCGCCCGGGTCCGGATCGACCTCGCCGAGCCGGTGCGCGACCTGCTGCAGCGCATCCAGCGGGAGCGGGCCGCGCTCGTCGACCACGAGCACGCCGGCCTCGCCGAGATCCAGCGCGCCGCCGGGCGGCAGACGCTGTTCGACACCCTGTTCGTGCTGCAGAACTTCCCGAAGCCGGACCCGGCGGTGCTCGCCGCGGCCGGCGCCCGCTACGTCGACTACACCGACGCCACCCACTACCCGCTCGCGCTGGTGGTCGCGCCCGAGACGCGGGTGCGGTTCACGCTGCAGTACCGGCCGAACGCGGTGGCCCCCGCGACCGCCACCGCCCTGCTGGCGCGGCTCGCGGCCACCGTCGAGCGCATGCTCGAGCACGTCGACGAGCCGGTCGGCCGCGTCGACGTGCTCGCTCCCGGGGAGGCCGCCGCGCTGCGCGCCACCTGGTCGGCCGCCGAACGCGACGCCGCCGACCAGGCCGTGGCCGACCGGACCGTGGCCGAGCGACTCGCGGCCGTGGCCGCGGCGACCCCGCACGAGACCGCCCTCGTCTGCGGCGACGAGCGGCTCACGTTCGGCGAGCTCGACGCGCGGATCGACTCCATCGCCCGCCTGCTGCGGGCCGGCGGCGCAGGCCCGGAGCGGGTCGTCGCGCTCGCCCTGCCGCGCTCGCCCGACCTCGTGGCCGCCCTGTTCGCCGTCATGCGGACCGGCGCGGCGTACCTGCCGCTCGACCTGGAGCTCCCGCCCGCGCGACTGTCGGCGATGGTCGCCGACGCGCGGCCGCTCTGCGTGGTGACCACCGCGACCGACGACCCCGGGCTGGGCGTGCCCGCGCTCCGGCTGGACGACCCCGGGGTCGACGCCGAGCTCGCCGGTCTGCCCGCCCTGGACGAGGTGCCCGGGTTCGCGCCCGGCACCCCCGGCCGGCTCGACCACCCGGCCTACCTGATGTTCACCTCCGGCTCCACCGGCACCCCGAAGGGCGTGCTCGTCCCCCACCGCGGCCTGGCCAACATGCTCGCCCACTCGGAGGCCGAGGTCATGCCGCGGGCGCTCGCCGCGGCGGGCGCCCGGCGGCTGCGCGTCGCGCTCACCACCTCGTTCGCCTTCGACATGTCGTGGGACGAGCTGCTGTGGCTGGTCGCCGGGCACGAGCTGCACCTGTGCGACGAGGACCTGCGCCGCGACGCCCCCCGGCTGGTCGACCACTGCCGCACGCAGCGCATCGACGTCGTGAACGTGACGCCCACCTACGCCCGCGCGCTGCTCGACGGTGGCCTGCTCGACGGCGAGCACGTGCCCGCGCTCGTGCTGCTCGGCGGCGAGGCGGTCACCGACTCGGTGTGGACGGCGTTGCGCGACGCGCCGCGCACCGACGGCGTGAACCTCTACGGGCCCACCGAGTTCAGCATCAACGCGCTCGGCGCCGCGGTCACCGACAGCGCCACCCCCGCCGTCGGCCGGCCGGTGCGGGGCACCCGCGCCTACATCCTCGACGGCGCGCTGCGCCCGGTGCTCGACGGCGCGCCCGGCGAGCTGTACCTCGCGGGCGTCGGGCTGGCCCGCGGCTACCACGGCCGGCCCGGGCTCACCGCGGAACGCTTCGTCGCCGACCCGTACGCCCCCGAACCGGGCGGGCGCATGTACCGCACCGGCGATCTGGTCCGCCGCCGCCCCGACGGCACGATCGACTTCCTCGGCCGCACCGACAACCAGGTCAAGATCCGCGGATACCGGATCGAACCCGGCGAGATCGTCGCGGCGCTGGAGGCCCACCCGCGGGTCGCCCAGGCCGCGGTGGTCGTCCACGACGCCGCGGGCCTGACCCGGCTGGTGGCCTACGCGGTGCCCGCTGACCCGGCGGCCGGGGCGTCCGCCGCCGAGCTGCGCGGCCACCTCGCCAGCCTGCTGCCGGCGCACATGGTCCCGGCCGCGATCACGGCAGTCGAGGAGCTGCCGCTCACCGCGAACGGCAAGCTGGACACCGCGGCGCTCCCGGCGCCCGTGTTCACCGGGGCGGGCGGCCGCCCGCCGCGCACCGCGGTCGAGCGCACGCTCTGCGCGCTGTTCGCCGAGCTGCTCGGCGCCGCGTGCGTCGGCGCCGACGACGACTTCTTCCAGCTCGGCGGCGACAGCATCAGCTCGATCGCGCTCGTCGGCAAGGCCAGGGAACGGGGCCTGGTCCTCACCCCCCGCCAGGTCTTCTCCGCCCGGACCCCGGAGGCGCTCGCGCTGGTCGCGACCGTCGAACGCGCCCCGGCGCAGGCCCGGCCCCCGGTCGGCCCGCTGGAGCTGGTGCGGCTGGACCTCGCCACCCTCGCCGCGCTGCGCGAGCGGTTCGGCGACCTCACCGACGTCTGGCCGCTCTCGCCGCTGCAGTCCGGGCTGTACGTCCAGGCCGTGTTCGACGACGCCGGCGCGCTGGACCTCTACACCGGGCAGACGGCGTTCGAGCTGGACCACCGGGCCGACCTCGCCCGGCTGCGCGGGGCGACGCACCTCGTGCAGCTGCGGCACCCCACCCTGCGGTGCGCCTTCGTCGAGGTCGAGGGCGAGGTCTGCCAGGTCGTCCGCGGCGGCACCGGCGACCCGCTCACCGAGCACGACCTGTCCGGCCTGGACCCGGCCGGGGCCGAGCAGCGGGCCGCGGCGATCGCGCACGCCGACCGGACCCGCCGGTTCGACCTGACCGCTCCCCCGCTGTTCCGGATGTCGCTCGTGCGCCTGCCCGGCGGCCGGGACCGGCTCGTGGTCACCTACCACCTGCTCGCCTGGGACGGCTGGTCGCACAGCACGCTGTTCGACCAGCTGTTCACCCTCTACGCCGGGGGCGCCCCGGACGCGCTGCCGCCCGCCGGGAGCTTCCCGGAGTACCTGCGCTGGCTCGCCGAACGCGACGAGGACGCGGCCCGGGCCGCCTGGGCCGACGCGCTCGCCGGTCTCGACGGGCCCACCCTGGCCGGTCCGGGGTTGTCGACCCGCCCCGGACCGGCCGCCGCGGTCCCACGGCGCACCGCGATCACCCTCCCCGCGGAGGCCACCGCGGCGGTGCAGGACGGCGCCCGGCGCTGCGGCGTCACGCTCAACACCGTGCTCAACGCGGCGTGGGGGCTGGTCGTGGGCGGCCTCACCGGCCGCGACGACGTCGTGTTCGGCACCACGGTCGCCGGCAGGCCACCCGAGCTGCCCGGGGCCGAGCACGTCGTCGGGCAGCTGCTCAACACCGTGCCGACGCGGGTGCGCACCGACCCGGCCGAGGCCGTCGGCGCGTTCCTGCGCCGCCTGCAGGACGAGCGGCTCGCGCTGGCCGAGCACGAGTTCCTCGGGCTCGGCGCCATCCAGCGCGCCGCCGGGCAGCAGACGCTGTTCGACACGCTGTTCGTGCTGCAGAACTTCGCCGACATCCCACGGGAGACGCTCGCCGCCGCCGGGGTCGTGGGGCGCAGCCACGTCGACGCCACCCACTACCCGCTGGTGATCATCGCGACGCCCGGGGCCGAGCTGGGGCTCACCGTGGAGCACGACCCCGCGGTGGCCGACGCCGACGCCGAGGCGCTGCTGCGGCGCGTGGCCGCGGTGGCGGCGCAGCTCGTCGCCGACCCGGACCGCCCGCTCGGCCGGGTGGAGCTGCTCGGGCCCGGCGAACGGGCCGTCCTCGAGCACGACTGGGCCGCATCGGCCCGGCCGCTTCGCACCGAGTCGGTCGCCGAGACGCTCGTCCGCACGGCCGCGGAGCGGGGCGACGCCACCGCGCTGGTCTGCGGGTCCGAGCGGCTCTCGTTCGCCGAGCTCGACGCGCGGATCAACCGCCTCGCCCGGCTGCTGCTCGCCCGCGGGGCCGGACCGGAGCGGGTGGTCGGGCTGGCGCTGCCGCGCGGCGCGGACATGGTCGCGGCGCTGTTCGCCACGCTGCGCACCGGCGCGGCCTACCTGCCGCTCGACCTGGAGCATCCCGCCCAGCGGCTCGCCGTGATGCTCGCCGATGCCGACCCGGTGTGCGTGCTCGCGGTCGGGGGCGCCGTTCCGGCGCCCGACGGCGTGCCGGTGGTGCGGCTCGACGACCCGCGGGTGGGCGACGAGCTCGACGCGCTCCCGCCCACGCCCCCGACGGACTCCGAGCGCCCCGGGTTCACCGCAGGGGACCCGGACCGGCTGGAGCACCCGGCGTACCTGATCTACACGTCCGGGTCGACCGGCACCCCGAAGGGCGTGGTCACCCCGTACCGCGGGCTGACCAACATGCTGGCCAACCACCGCGCCGAGATCTTCGGCCCGGTGGTCGCGGCCGCGGGCGGGCGCACGCTGCGGATCGCGCACACCGTGTCGTTCTCCTTCGACATGTCGTGGGAGGAGCTGCTCTGGCTCGTCGAGGGCCACGAGGTGCACGTCTGCGACGAGGAGCTGCGCCGCGACGCCCGCAGGCTGGTCGACTACTGCCGCGACCAGCGCATCGACGTGATCAACGTGACGCCCACGTTCGCGCAGGCCCTGCTCGACTCCGGCCTGCTCGACGGCGAGCACCGGCCGGCGCTGGTGCTGCTCGGCGGCGAGGCCGTGACCGAGTCGGTGTGGGCCGCGCTGCGCGACACCGACGGCGTGGCCGGCTACAACCTGTACGGGCCCACCGAGTACACGATCAACACCCTCGGCGGCGGCACCGGCGACAGCGCCACCCCCACCGTGGGCCGGGCGATCCACAACACGCGGGCCTACGTGCTGGACCGGGCCCTGCGCCCGGTGCCCGTCGGCTGCCCCGGCGAGCTGTACATCGCGGGCGTCGGGCTGGCCCGCGGCTACCACCGGCGGGCCGCGCTCACCGCCGAACGCTTCGTCGCCGACCCGTACGCCCCCGAACCGGGCGGGCGCATGTACCGCACCGGCGACCTCGTCGTCCGGCGCCCGGACGGCAACATCGACTTCCTCGGCCGCACCGACGACCAGGTCAAGATCCGCGGATACCGGATCGAGCCCGGGGAGGTCGTGGCCGCCCTCGAGTCGCTGGACGAGGTCGCCAGGGCGGCGGTGGTCGTGCACACCCACCGGCCGTCCGGGCTCAAGCGGCTCGTCGGCTACGTCGTGCCGGCGGTCGAGCACCCGGGCGGCGACGAGGCGCTGGTCGCGGCCGTGCGCGCGCGGCTCGCGGAGCGGCTGCCTGCGCACATGGTGCCGGCCGCGCTCGTCCCGGTGCCCGACCTGCCGCTGACCGTCAACGGCAAGCTCGACACCGCGGCCCTGCCCGAGCCGGCCTTCACCTCGGCGCGGCCGCGGCGGGCCCCGCGCACCGACGCCGAACGGCTGCTCTGCGAGCTGTTCGAACGCCTGCTGGGCGTGGGCGGGGTCGGCGTCGACGACGACTTCTTCGAGCTCGGTGGCGACAGCATCATCTCGATCGGGTTGGTCGGCCAGGCCCGCAGGCACGGGCTCGCGCTCAGCCCGCGGCTGGTGTTCGAGCGGCGCACCCCGGAGGCCCTCGCCCTGGCCGCCGCCCCCGCCGCCGAGCCGCAGCGGGCGCCGGACACCGGGGTGGGCCGGGTGC
>NZ_DATGOP010000026.1:0-29125 GCF_035305885.1 Pseudonocardia sp. | reverse complement strand
CGCGTCACTGGGCGATCCGCTACCGATCCGGGCCGTCGCTGGGCGAGGAGATCCTCGCCCGGGCATCCCGCTACTGCGTAACGTCGGCCTGCCGGCTCCGGCGTCCGGTGCCGGGTTTTCGGGGGACGCCCGGCGATCGCGCGGTCCCATGCGGACGCGCGGCCGGCGCCCAGCGGGGGGAGAGCCGGCTCGGCGGTGCCCGGGCGGGGGGTCGGGCACCGCCGCACCCGTCAGGCCGCGCCGGTCAGCGGACGCTCCCCGCAGGCAGCGGCTCGAGCACCAGGTCGGCGAACTTGCGGCGGATGGTCTCCATCCGCCACTTGTTGCTGAACACCGCGAGCAGGGCGCCGTCGGAGCGGCGGGTGAGCACCTCCACCTCGCTCTGGCCGGCCAGCAGCTCGGCGCCCGCCTCGTCGGTGCGGCGGGCGATCGAGTAGCCGAGGTGCTCGAGCGTGACGGGCGCGCGGAACTCCGACTCCAGCCGCGAGGTCACCACCTCGAACTGCAGCGGGCCGACCGCGGCCAGCACCGGGGCCTGCTCGCCGCGCAGGTCGGAGACCAGCACCTGGATGACGCCCTCGCCGTCGAGCTGGTCGATGCCGCGGCGGAACTGCTTGAACGCGCCCGAGTCGGCGCTGCGCACCACGGCGAAGTGCTCGGGGGCGAAGCTGGGGATCGGTGGGAAGTGCACCGGGTCGCCCGCGTAGAGGGTGTCGCCGGGGCGCAGCGCGCCCGCGTTGACCAGGCCGACGATGTCGCCGGGGAACGCCTCCTCGACGGTGGTGCGCTGCTGGCCGAACACCGCCTGCGCGTACTTGGTGGCGAACGGGCGCCCGGTGGCGGCGTGGGTGAGCACCATGCCGCGCTCGAAGCGGCCCGAGCAGATCCGCACGAACGCCATCCGGTCGCGGTGGGCGCGGTCCATCCCGGCCTGCACCTTGAACACCAGGCCGGAGGTCGGGGCGTCGAGGGGGCGGGGGTTGCCGTCGACGTCCGCGCGCGGCTCGGGCGCGGGCGCGAGGTCGACCAGGGCGTCCAGGAGGCGCGCGACGCCGACGCCGATGAGCGCGGCGCCGAAGAGCACAGGGGTGGCGGTGCCTGCGAGGAAGTCCTTCTCGTCGAACCCGGCGCCGATCTCCTCGAGCAGCGCCAGCTCCTCCTGCGCCGTGGCCCAGAACTCCGGCTCGGCGGCGGCGATCTCGGCCTCCGGCACCACCTCGGCCTCGGCCCGGGTGGCCCCGCCCGCCGTGCGGCTGAACCGGGTGAACTCCCCCGTCTCCACCTCGACGAGCCCACGCAGCTCGCCCGCGATCCCGACCGGCCAGGTGAGCGGCATCGGCCGCAGCCCGATCGTCTGCTCCACCTCGTCGAGCAGCTCGAGGGGCTCACGGCCGGGCCGGTCCCACTTGTTGACGAACGTGATCACCGGGATCCCGCGCGCCCGGCAGACGTCGAACAGCTTGAGCGTCTGCGGTTCGAGGCCCTTCGCGGCGTCGAGCAGCATCACCGCGGCGTCGACGGCGGCGAGCACCCGGTAGGTGTCCTCGGAGAAGTCGCCGTGGCCCGGGGTGTCGAGCAGGTTGATCACGCAGTCGCGGTAGGCGAACTGCAGCACCGCGGAGGTGATGGAGATGCCGCGTTTGCGCTCCATCTCCATCCAGTCCGACGTGACGCCGCGACGGCCCGCCTTGCCGTGCACGGCCCCCGCGGTGTCGATCACCTCGGCGTAGAGCGCGAGCGCCTCGGTGAGCGTCGACTTGCCCGCGTCCGGATGGCTGATCACGGCGAACGTTCGGCGCCTGCGCGCCTCGGCCGGAACCCGGTCCGGCTCTGCGAGGACCTCTGACATCAGGCCGCCGAGCTTACGTGCCGCACCGAACGGCGATCACGCGCCCGGCCGGCCCAGCAGGACGCGGGCGGCCACGGCGAGGACCACCGCGAACGCCGCCCCGGTCCAGGCCGCGACCTGCATGCCGGCGACGAACGCGCGCGTCGCCGCGTCGATCAGCTCCGCGCCCGCCGCGGGCGCGAGCCGGGCCGCCGCCTCGTAGGCCCCGGCGAGGGTGGCCGTGGCGGACTCCAGCTGGTCCGGCGCCAGCTCACCCGCCGCGGACGGCGGCACGCCCCGAGTCATCGCGGCGCGGTAGACCGCGACCCCGATGCTGCCCAGCAGCGCGATGCCGAGCGCGTTGCCCAGCTCGCCGCCGGTCTCCGACACCGCCGAGGCCGAACCGGCCCGTTCCGGCGGCGCGGAGCCGATGATCAGGTCGACGCTCAGTGTGGACGCCGGGGCGGCCCCGACCGCGAGCACGACCATGCCGACCGTGAGCAGGGCGAAGCTCGGACCCGACCCGAGCTGCGCGAGGATCGCCATCCCCGCCGCCGCGACCGCGAGCCCGCCGCTCACCACGCGGGCCGGAGGGATGCGCTTCACCAGCAGCGGGGTCGACAGCGACCCGGCCACGATGCCCGCCGTCGGCAGGATCAGCCACAGCCCGGCCGCGAGCGGTGTCATCCCGAGCACGAGCTGCAGGTACTGGGCGACGAACAGGAAGATGCCGGCGAGCATCACGCCGAGCGCGATGTTGACCAGCACGGAGACGCGGAAGGCGACGGAGGCGAACAGCCCGAGGTCGAGCAGCGGGTGCGCGGTGCGCCGCTGCCTGCGCACGAACAGCGCACCGACGCCCGCACCGACCAGCACCGCCAGCAGCGCCACCGGGTCCGCACCGTGCTCGGCGAACCGCTTCACGCCGTAGACCAGGGCGAGGAGCGCAACCACCGACAGCGCGGCGCCGGGCAGGTCGAACCGGCCCGGGTTCGGGTCGCGCACCTCCGGCAGCAGCCGCGGCCCGACCACCAGCAGGGCCGCCATCACCGGGAGGTTGAGCAGGAACACCGACCCCCACCAGAAGTGCTGCAGCAGCACGCCGGCGACGAGCGGGCCGACGACGGTGCCCGCCGAGAACGTGGTGACCCACACCCCGATCGCGACGCGGCGCTGCGACTCGTCGAGGAACAGGCTGCGCAGCAGCGAGAGGGTGGACGGCATGAGGGTGGCGCCCGCGATCCCCTGCAGGGCACGGGCGGCGATGAGCGCCTCGGCGGTCGGGGCGTACGCGGCGAGCAGGCTGGCGAGGCCGAACGCGGTGGCCCCGGCGAGCAGCAGCCGCCTGCGCCCGATGCGGTCGCCGAGGGTGCCCATCGTGACCAGCGACCCGGCGATGAGGAAGCCGTAGACGTCGGTGATCCACAGCAGCTGGGTGCCGCTCGGGCGCAGCGACTCGCCGAGCGCCGGGATCGCGAGGATGAGCACCGCGAGGTCCATCGCGATGATCAGCGTCGGGAGCATGAGCGCGGCGAGCGCGGTCCACTCGCGGCGTCCCGCCCGGACGAGGTCGGTCGTGGTCATCGTCCACCTCCATTTCATTACGCACCGGAACGTAACAGAACGATAGCCTGTACGCCATGCCCCCTGGTCGCCCGCGAGACCCGCACATCGACGCCGCCGTCCTCGAGGCGACGCTCGCCGTGCTCGACGAGACCGGCTACGGGCGGCTCACCATCGAAGAGGTGGCCCGTCGGGCCGGGGCCACCAAGCCCGCGATCTACCGACGCTGGCCGACCCGCCAGCACCTCGCGCTGGCCGCGCTGGCCTCCCGGCTCGGCGATTCACCGGTGCCCGACACCGGGTGCACGCTGTGCGACCTCGGCGAGGGGATCCACGTCTTCCTCGCAGCCTTCCGGCGCATCCGCCCCGGGGTGCTCGCCGCGCTCTTCGCCGACTGCGCCACCGTTCCCGAGCTGCGCGACGCGTTCCTCACCACGCTGTTCGAGCCCCCGCGCACGGCGGTCGGGCAGATGCTGGAGCGGGCGGTGGCGCGCGGCGACCTGCGCGCCGACATCGACCGCGAGCTCGTGCTGGACATGCTGTCCTCGCTCGTGCACTACCGCGCGCTGTTCGGCCACGCCCCCCTCACCGACGAGGAGGTGGAGCACGCGGTCGAGGCGCTGCTGTCCGGGGTGGCGGTCGACTACCCCCGCCTCGTCGCCCACAGCAAGGCGCTCACCAGCGCGAACCACGCGCACATCTGATGTGTATGCAGTCGTGATCCGCCAGCGCTTGACAGCGTTTACCGGTGCTGATGCGATGCGACGCATCCTCATCCATTCGGGTGAGGCGACGGGTGCAGGGCGGTGGCGTGAGCCACCTCGACGCGCGAGGAGGCGCGGTGGCCGAGCAGAGCCGGACGACACTGCCGAGCAAGTACCTACCGGCCGTCGACTTCAGGGACCTGCCCGAACCGGTGCCGCTGCGGAAGGTCACCGGGGCCAGCGTGATCATCCTGGCCACGGCGATCGGGTCCGGGGAGATCGTCCTGTGGCCCTACATCACCACGCAGGTCGGCTTCACGTTCATGTGGGCGGCCGTCGTCGGGTTCGCGATCCAGTTCTTCCTCAACATGGAGATCGAGCGCTACACGCTCGCCACCGGCGAGACGGCGCTCACCGGCTTCGCCCGGTTCTGGAAGCCGTGGTGGTGGCTGTTCATCATCTTCGCGCTCTGCCAGAACTTCTGGCCCGGCTGGGCGACCGGGGCCTCCACGGCCCTGTCGTTCGTGTTCGGCATGGGCGAGGACGCCCCGATCGTGCCGATCACGATCGCCGCGCTGATCGCGATCGGCATCACCCTCACCCTCTCCCCCGTCGTCTACCAGGCCGTCGAGAAGATCCAGTTCGTGCTGGTCGCGCTGATCATGCTCTTCGTGGTCGTCGCGATCCCGGTGGCCACGACGGGCGAGGCGTGGGGCGCGCTGTTCACCGACGGCATCGGGTTCCCGGTCGGGCACGCGAACCTCGACGTCGCGCTGCTGCTCGGCGCGCTGGCGTTCGCCGGCGCGGGCGGGGCGAACAACCTCGTGCAGAGCAACTACATCCGCGACAAGGGGATGGGCATGGGCGCCCTCATGCCCAAGATCGTCTCTCCCCTCACCGGCCAGGAGGAGGCCAGGCCCTCGCTCGGGTACATGTTCCCGACCGACGAGGCGAACATGAAGCGGTGGCGGGGCTGGTGGCGGATCGCCAACTGGGAGCAGTTCATCACGTTCTTCCTGGTCGGCGTCATCTCGCTGATCATCATGACGGTGCTGGCGTACTCGACGCTGCCGGTCGGCCAGGTCGAGGAGCAGAACCTCGACTTCCTGCTCCTGGAGGGGCAGGTCCTGCAGGAGACGGTGGCGCCGTGGTTCGGTATCGCGTTCTGGTGCGCCGCCGTCTTCGCCCTGTTCTCGACCAACCTGGGCATCCTCGACTACACCAGCCGCCTGATCGCCGACCAGCTGAAGATCAACGCGCTGAAGGACAGCGAGTTCTGGACCGAGAGCCGGCTGTACGCCGTCTGCGTGTGGCTCATGATCGTCGTGGGCTCGCTGATCCTGATCTCGGGCGTCGACCAGCCGTTCCTGCTGCTGGTGATCTCGTCCTCGATCGCGGGCGTCCAGATGTTCATCTACTCGGGGCTGCTGATCCAGCTCAACCGCAAGGCGCTGCCGAAGGAGCTGCAAGTCGGGGGCGTGCGGCTGGCGGTGCTGGCCGTGTCGTTCCTGTTCTTCGGGTTCCTGTCGGTGCTGCTCGTGCTGGACAACCTCGGACTCGCCTGATCCCTTGCTGAAGCGGCTGTGGCTGCGGATCCTCGTGGCCCTCGTGATCTGGATGGTGCTGCTCACCCTCATGTGGGCGGTGGGCATCCTCGGGTGATCCCCCGAGATCGATTCCTCTCAGCGTCGGTTCAGCGATCCGGTCGCAGTGTGGGTGACGTCCACCCGCACTGCGACCGGAAGGACCCATGCCGAGCCTGGAGGAGCGCTTCGACCCGCGCCGCAACGGCTTCGACGCGTTGCGGCTGCTGTTCGCCGTGCTCGTCGCGGTCGACCACGGCATGTCCGCCTACGACGGCAGCCACCCGCGGATCGGCCAGTCCGGCGTCGGCGACTTCGCCCTCGACGGATTCTTCCTCCTCAGCGGCTTCCTGGTCACGCTCAGCTGGTTCCGGCTGAGCTCGTTCCCGCGCTTCGCCTGGCACCGGTTCCTGCGGATCATGCCGGGGTTCTGGGTGTGCCTGCTGGTGGTCGCGTTCGTCGCGGCGCCGGTCGCCGCCGCGATGCAGGGCATGTCGCCGATGGTCGCGTTCACCGGCACGCCGTCGGCGTTCGACTACGTGATCGAGAACGCGGGCCTTCTGATCGTCCACTTCGACATCGCGGGCATCCTCGCCGACCTGCCGAAGGGGGACAGCTTCAACGGCTCGCTGTGGACGCTCGCGTTCGAGGCGTTCTGCTACGCGGTCGTGGGGGTGCTCGGCGGGTTCGGCCTGCTGCGCCGCCGCCCCGTGCTCGTCCCGGCCGCAGCGGGCGTGCTGCTCGTGCTCACGGCGCTGCAGGAGGCCGGGCTGCCGGTGCTGCTCGACCACCGGATCATCCGGCTGTCGCTGATGTTCCTGCTGGGCGCCACCGCCTGCCTGTACGCCGACCGCATCCCGATGCGCGGTGACCTCGCGGCCGCCGCGGCCGGCCTGTTCGGCCTGAGCATCGCGCTGTTCGACGACTACCGGGTGCTCGGCGCGGTCCCGTTCACCTACCTGTGCCTGTGGGCGGGCACGGGCTTCACGTGGCGGATGCCCGCGGACCTGTCGTACGGCCTGTACATCTACCACTGGCCGCTGCAGCAGCTGCTGATGCTGACCGCGCTGGCCGCGGCGCCCGCCGCGGTGTACGTGCCGGTGTCGGTCGCGCTCGCGCTGCTGCCCGCGGCGGCGTCCTGGTACCTCGTCGAGCGGCCGGCCCTGCGCCGCAAGGACAGCCCGCTGCCCGACCGCCTCGCCGCACGACTCGCCACGACGCTCGCGCCCGCGCGCTAACGGCCCGCGCCCGCGTCCACCCAGGTGCCGCCGCGCCGCTCGATCTCCGGCAGCGCCGCCTTCGCCTCGGCCACGAGCTCGGAGACGAACACGAGCACGACGTCCGGCTCGGCGGCGACCAGCTCCTCCGGGGTGATGATCGGGATGTCGGTGCCGGGCATGCGGCGGTCCTGCTTGTCCGGCGAGGCGTCGGCGACCCCCCGCAGCAGCGTGGCGTCCAGGTCGGCCAGGCGCAGCAGCGACACCGCCCGCGAGGCCGCCGCGTAGCCGTACACCCGTCGGCCCGCCGCCCGCTGCGCGACGAGCATCTCCCGCAACGACCCGGCCGTGCGGCGCACCGACTGCTGCAGCACGCCGACCTTGCCGGGCAGCAGCACGCCCGCGGCGAGCTCGGGCGCGACCACGGCGTCCACCGCCGCGGTGTCCACGGTGGGCGACTCGGACGTGCGGGCCGCCACCAGCGCGACCGTGCCGCCGTAGAGCGGGAACCGGCGGGCGGTCGTGACCGTGAACCCGGCCCGCCGCAGCATCCCGATCATGGCCGGGGTGGAGTAGTAGGCGTAGTGGCCCAGCCGCAGCGCGTTCCACTGCGAGCCGGCGACGATCGCGTGCAGCGAGTGGTACTGCACGACCAGGCGGCCGCCCGGCCGCACGGCCGCGGTGCGCTCCCGGATGGCCGCGTCCTGGTCGCGCTCGTGCATCACGCCGAAGCAGCCGTCGACGACCAGGTCGGCCCCCTCCTCGCGGGGCACGGCGGTGAAGCCGTGCTCGGCGAGCAGGTCGAGCCACGTGCCGCCGTGCGGGCTGGGGAACTCCGCCGCGGTGCCGCCCGAAGGCAGCGCCCCGGCCGCGGCGAGCGCGCGCACCGCGTCGGCCCGCTGCGCGGTGAGCGCGGCCGGCTCGGCGCCGACGACCTCCTCCGGCACGTCGGCGTCGTCGGCCAGCTGCGCCAGCCCGCAGCCGGTGCACAGCCACATCCGCAGCGGGAACAGCTCGTCGGGGCCGGGATCGTCGATCTTGGGGAAGAGCTCGGACGACGGCTGCTCGCCGAGGTCGAGGACGATGTCTCCGTCGGTGCGGTGGCAGGAGCGGCAAACGGGGGTGGCGGTCACCATCGGTCTCCCGGATCGGTCCGGCACGCGGGGGCAGTGGTGCAGTTCGGGTCCAGTGCTGTCGAAACGCTCAGCGGTAGGGTCGGCCCGGAGGCCGGGGACGTCACCCAGGCACATCGAACGCACGTCGTGAGCACCCGCCGGTGGAGGCAGCATGCACGTCCGAGAGACCGGGATCGCCGGCCTCCTGGTGTTCGAGCCGTCGCCGCACCGCGACGAACGCGGCTGGTTCAGCCGCACCTTCGACGCCGACGTGGCGCGAGGCGCTGGCGTGGACCCGCACGCGTTCCTGCAGGACTCCCAGTCGCGCACGGTACGCGCCGGACTGCGCGGACTCCACGGCCGGGTCGGGCACGGCGAGGCGAAACTGGTGCGCTGTGCCCGCGGGGCCATCTTCGACGTCGTCGTGGACGCCCGGCCCGGCTCGCCCACCTTCGGCCGCGTCGAGACGTTCCGGCTCGACGACGAGACCATGCGGAGCATCTACATCCCGCGCGGCTGCCTGCACGGCTTCCAGGCCCTCACCGAGGCCGACACCTGCTACCGCATCGACGCCCCGCACGACCCCACCGAGGATGTCACGGTGCGCTACGACGACCCGGACCTCGCCATCGACTGGCCGCTGCCGGTGTCGGTGATGAGTGGGAAGGACAAGGCGGGGCGGCCGTGGGCCGACCTGGTGCGGCAGCTGGGGGCCGCGGCCACGTCCTGATCCCCGGCGGGCGGGTGGCCGTTCCGTTCAAGAACGGTGGCCCGCCCGCCGCCTAGCGTCGCGGCGACGGCGGGCCGCGGTGGCCCGCCCGCGACGCACCCGGGGGGAACGTGATACTCGTCACCGGCGGGCTGGGATCCATCGGCTCGCACACCGCACGCGCGCTGCTCGACCTCGGCGAGCCGGTGGTGCTCACCGCGCACCGCTCCAGCCGGCTGCCGGAGTTCCTGGCGGACGAACCGGACGGCCGCGTGGTCGTCGAGCCGCTGGACACCGCCGACGGGGCGGCCTTCCTCGACATCGGCAAGCGGCACGACATCACCGCCGTCGTGCACCTCGCGGCCGCCCGCTACGACCTGCCCGACCCGGTCGAGTACCTGCGCGCCGACGCCGTCGGCCTGCTCAACGCCCTGGAGGCCGCGGCGAAGTGGGGCGTGCGGCGCTTCTGCGTCGCCAGCAGCATCGCGGTGTACCTGGGCGTCGACGAGGTCCCGCTGCGCGAGGACGCCGCGCTGCCCGCGGTGGCGGCGCACCAGATCCCGGTGTTCAAGAAGACCGCGGAGCTGTTCGCAGCGCTGGCCGGCGAGCACGCCGGGTTCGAGGCGGTCGGCCTGCGGATCGGCACCATCTGGGGTCCGCTGGGCCCACCCGACAACCCGTTCACGCCGCTGCCCCGCCTGGTCAGCGCGGCGGTACGGGGCGAGGACCCCGACCTCACCCCGCCCCGACCCGCCGCGTTCGCCGACGACCGCACCGACCTGTGCTACGTGAAGGACTGCGGCCGGGCGATCGCGCTGCTCGTGTGCGCGGACCGGCTCACCCACCGGACCTACAACGTCTCGAGCGGTCGGCCGGTGCGCTACGGCGAGGTCGCCGCGGCGATCAACGCCGCCGTGCCCGGCGCGGGCATCACCCTCCCGGAGGGGCGCAACCCCGACCGGCCCGCCGGCACGTACCTCGACATCACCCGGCTCTCCGCCGACACCGGTTTCGAGCCCGCCTACGACGTCGAGCGCTCGGTCGCCGACTACGTCGCCTGGCTGCGGGCACACGACCGCTGACGCGCCGAGACCTGCGAAAGGAGGAGACCGATGGCCAGGGTCGTGATGGGGGCGGCCGTGTCGGTGGACGGCTACATCGCCCGCCCCGACCACTCGGTGGGCCCGCTGTTCGACTGGTACTTCAACGGGGACACCGAGCTGGTCGCGCGGCCGAGCGGCTGGACGTTCCGCGTCTCGCGGGCCTCCGCCGAGCACGTCCAGCCGCGCTGGGACGCCGTCGACGCCACCGTGATCGGCCGCCGCCTGTTCGACACCACCAACGGCTGGGACGGCAAGACCGCCGCCGGCGAGCAGCTGGTCGTCGTCACCCACCGGCCGCTGCCGCCGGAGTGGCTCGCCGCGCACCCGGACGCGCCGTTCCACACCGCCGGCTCGGTCGAGGAGGGGATCGCGCTCGCGGCGGAGCTCGCGGGTGACGGGGTCGTCGACGTGGCCGCGGGCGACGTCGGCGGGCAGGCGTTCTCGGCCGGGCTGGTCGACGAGGTCGCTATGGACGTCGTCCCGGTGGTGCTCGGGGAGGGCGTGCGTTTCTTCGGCGGCCACGCCGGCACGGTGCTGCTGGACGACCCCGACCAGGTGGTGCGGGGCGACCGCGTGCTGCACCTGCACTACACGGTGCGGCGCTGATACGGGGCGGCGCTGATACGGGGCGGGCTGATGCCGCCTCAGGCGGCCCGCCTGCCGTCACCGATGCGGACGATCGCGGCCGCCTGCACGGCCGCCGCGACGACCAGCACCCCGATGGCGGCGGCGTAGCCCGCGGTCAGGTCGATCAACAGCCCCATGAGGAAGGGGCCGGTGCCGGCGACGGTGTAGCCGACGCCGAGGGCCATGCCGCTGGTCGCGGCGCTGGCCGCGGCGTCCGGGGTGCGCCAGGCCACCACGGCCAGCCCGAGCGGGAAGCCCGCCCCCGACCCGATCCCGACGAGCACGGCCCACGGCCACGGGCCGACCACCGGCGGCAGCGGCGCGACCAGCAGGCCGAGGGTGCCCACCACGATGGTGGCGAGCGCGACCAGCGACCACAGCCGCCACCGCCCGGACCGCTCGGCGAGCGCGGGGATCACCAGCGCGCCGGGCACCTGGGCGGCCGCCCACACCGCGAGGACCACGCCCGCGTCGGCCGGGCTCCACCCGCGGCTCGTGAGGTAGGGCGCGAGCCACGTCATCCAGCCGTACACCAGGAGCGACGCCGCGGACTGGTGAGCGGCCGCCAGCCGCGCGAAGGGGTCGCGCCACGGCAGCCGGGTCCGCTCCGCCCGCGCGGGCCGCTCCACCCGGCGCGCCACGGGGACCCACGCGGCGAGGGCGATCACCGCGGGCACCGCCCACACGGCCAGCGCGAGCGACCAGCCGCCCACCGCCACGGCGAGCGGCACCGCCACCGCGCTCGCGACCGTGGACGGGATCATCATCGCGACCACGTACCCGCCGGTGACGGTGCCCGCGTGGTCGGCGAGGTGCTCCTTGACCACCCCGGTGAGCAGCACCCCGGCCACGCCGATGCCGAACCCGGCGAGCAGGCTGCCCGCCACCAGCGGCCCCGCGGCGGGGACGCCCCGCACGAGGCTGCCGAGCGCGACGAGGGCGACCGCGCCGACGAGCGCGCGCTCCGGGCCCCCGCGCCGCGCGGCGGCCGGGCCCGCGAGCGACCCGGCGGCCATCATGAGCACGGCGCCGGTCTGCACGAACCCCGCGGCACCCGCCGAGAACCCGAGGTCGGCGCGCACGGCGTCGATGAGCGGCGGGTACCCGGCCAGTGCGGTCCGCAGGTTGAGCGCCAGCGCGAGCAACCCGACCAGCACCACGCCCGGGCGAACCCGTACAGGGGTGTAGACTGGTTTCACCCATTACACGGTACGGGAGAGGCGGTAAGGGGTGCAACTCCTGTTGGACGATTACAGGTTCGGGGCGGCGGTCGCCACCGACCTGGTCAACACCGCCCCCGAGGTGATGGTCGGCCCGGGCGAGCTGATCCCCGACGCCGCCGCGCTCGCCCGCTTCCTCGCCGAACGCGGCCTGCGCCCCGCGGCGGGCGAGCCGGCCCCGGCCGATGTCACCGCCGCCGACGTCGCCGCCGTGCACACCCTCCGGCGCAGGCTGCGCGCGCTCTTCGAGCACCCCGACGCCGCGGGCGCGGCCGCCCTCACCACCGCAGCGGGCGGCCTCGACCTGCGCCCCGACGCCGAGGGGCGGCTGCAGTGGCTGGTGCGCTCCCGTCCCGCCGCCTCGATCGCCGAGGAGCTCGCCCTGCTCACCGGCACCGCGCTGCTCGCGACGCTCCGCGCGCTGGGCCCCGACCGGTTCCGCCACTGCGCCGCGCCGACCTGCGCGGGCATGTTCGTCGACACCAGCCGGTCCGGGCGCCGCCGCTACTGCGTGCCGGAGGTGTGCGGCAACCGGGTCAACGTCGCCGCCCACCGGGCGCGCCGCCGGGCAGCCGTCTGAGCCGCCTGGTCAGGGGGACACCCGAGGGGCGAGCGGGTCCTGCGCGGGCGGGCGGTGGGTACGCTCGGTGACGCCTGCCCCGCGCAGCGGCAGCCACAGCACGAACGTGGCGCCCTGCCCCGGCGCGCTGTGCACCGCCACCGTGCCGCCGTGGCTCTCCACGACCTGGCGGACGATCGCGAGCCCGAGGCCGGTGCCCCGGTCGCGACGGCGCGTGCCCTCCGGCCCCCGCCAGAACCGGTCGAACACCCGCTCCTGGTGCTCGGGCGCGATGCCCGGGCCGTGGTCGCGCACGGCGAGCCACGCCCACCCGCCGGTGCGCCCGGTGGCGATCACGATCTCGCCGCCCGGGGGCGAGACCCGCACCGCGTTCGACAGCAGGTTGTCGGCGGCCCGGCGCAGCGCGTCGACGTCGCCGATCACGCCGAGGCCCGGGGTGATACGGCGGTCGAGGCGCAGGCCGTCGCTGTCGGCGAGCAGGGCGAACCCGTCCGCGGCCTCGTCGGCGACGGCCCCGAGGTCCACGTCGGTGTCGGTGAACGCGGGCGCGGCCCGGCGGGCGGCGGCGAGCAGGTCCTCGATGAGGCTGCCCATCCGCTGGGTGGCCCGCGCCGTCACCGCGCTCGCCCGCTGCCGCTCCTCGGCGTCGACGTCGTCGCGCGACAGCACGGCGTCGAGGTTGATCTGGATGACGGCGAGCGGGTTGCGCAGCTCGTGGGACGCGTCGTCGATCATCTGCCGCTGCGCGGCGAACGCGCGGTCCAGCCGGGCGAGCATGTCGTCGACGGTGTCGGCGAGGTCGCGCAGCTCGTCGCGGGGCCCGCCGAGGGCGATGCGGCGCGAGAGGTCGGTGGCGCTGATCTCCCGCGCGGCCGCCGTGACCCGCTGCACCGGGCGCAGCACCCGCCCCGACAGCCACCAGCCCACGCCGAAGCTCGCCACCAGCAGGCTACCCAGCGCCCCCACCGAGGCGTCGCGCATGAGCAGCAGCGCCTTGTGGTTGACCGCCTGCTGCACGCTCGCGAGGTCGGCGGCCTGGAACTGCTCGCCCTCCTTGAGCACCAGCTCCCCGCCGACCTCCTTCACCTTCTGCACGGTGATCGGGTTGAGCGGCGCGGCGTCGACGCTCTCGGACACCACCGCGTACACCGCGCCGACGACGAGCGCGGCCAGCGCGAACAGCACGAGCGAGTAGGTGGCGGCGAGCCGGAACCGGATCGTCTGCGTCCACGCCGGCCGTCGGGGTCTCATCGCGTCTCCATCCCCGCCGCCATCCGCGCCGCCATCCGCGCCGCCATCCGCGCCGTCATCCGGCGGGCTCGCGCAGCCGGTAGCCGCGCCCGATCACGGTCTCGATCAACGGTTCCTCCCCGTCGCCGGTGATCTTCCGCCGCAGCGTGCCGACCGTGACCCGCACGGTCTGGGTGAACGGGTCGGTGTTCTCGTCCCAGACGTGCTCGAGCAGCTCCTCGGCCGACACGACGTGGCCCGGCCGGTGCATGAGGTAGCGCAGCACCGCGAACTCCTTGCGGGTGAGCGACAGCTCGCGGTCGCCGCGGGCGGCGGTGCTGCGCCCGTCGTCGAGCGACAGGTCGCCGACGGTGAGGACGGCGGTGCCGCCGCCGTTGTCGCGGCGCAGCAGGGCGCGGGCTCTGGCCAGCAGCTCGGCCAGCGCGAACGGCTTGACCAGGTAGTCGTCGGCGCCCTCGTCGAGGCCGCGGACGCGGTCGGCGAGCTCGCCCCGCGCGGTGAGCATGAGGATCCGCAGGTCGGTGCCGCTCGGCCCGGTGATGCTGCCGTCGCGCACCCCGCGGCAGAGCGCGAAGCCGTCCATGTCGGGCAGGTTGAGGTCCAGCACGAGCAGGTCGTAGGCGGCGAGACCGAGCT
Source organism: Pseudonocardia sp. (assembly GCF_035305885.1). Lineage (GTDB taxonomy): Bacteria > Actinomycetota > Actinomycetes > Mycobacteriales > Pseudonocardiaceae > Pseudonocardia. The sequence continues at coordinate 14,989 of NZ_DATGOP010000026.1, read as the reverse complement.
TGTCGACGGCCTCCGCGCCCGTGAGCGCGACGTCCACCGCGTACCCCGCGCGGCCCAGCCCCACCTTCAGCGCGCTCGCCAGGTCCTGTGCGTCCTCGACCACCAGCAGCCGCATGCCGCGACGTTATCGACTGCGTGACCCGCACTGCGCCGTCCTTTTCGGTCCGCTTTCGGTCGGGCTTCCCGAGGTTTTCGCCCCCGCCTGGTGTGCTTCGACCCATCCGGTGGTCCACCCCTCGCCACCGGTCCCCCAGCCGGCCCGCCCGCGCGTGCCCCCCGTGGCGCGGGACGGGCCGGCCCGAACCCAACCGGAGGTCACCGTGTCCAGAACCGCACGCATCGTCCTCGCCGGTCTGCTCACCGCCGGGGCGCTCGTCGTCGGCGGCGTGGCGCTCGCGGCGAACCCGGCGCCGAGCGCCCCGTCGAACGCCGTCGGCGTCGAGCAGGGCGGGCCCGCCGGCCTGCGCCCCGCGCAGGACGTGCAGGACCCCGACTGCCCGCGGGGTGCCACCGGCGGTGCCGCGAACGCCGCGATCCGGCTGTGAGCCAGGCCGTCCCGGCCGAACCCGCCCTGAATGCGACGGCCCTGCTCGAGAAGGCGCTGTTCGAGGTCAAGCGCGTGGTGGTCGGGCAGGACCACGCGCTCGAGCGGATGGTGGTGGCCCTGCTCGCGCGGGGCCACTGCCTGCTCGAGGGCGTGCCCGGGGTCGCGAAGACCCTGGCCGTCCGCACGCTCGCCACCGTGACCGGCGGGACGTTCTCCCGCGTGCAGTTCACGCCCGACCTCGTGCCCGGCGACATCGTCGGCACCCGGATCTGGCGCCCGTCGAGCGAGACCTTCGACGTCGAGCTCGGGCCGGTCTTCGCCACCGTCGTGCTCGCCGACGAGATCAACCGTGCCCCGGCGAAGGTGCAGTCGGCGCTGCTCGAGGCGATGGCCGAGCGGCAGGTGACGATCGGCGGGCAGAGCCACCCGCTGCCGTCGCCGTTCCTCGTGCTCGCCACGCAGAACCCCATCGAGTCCGACGGGGTCTACGAGCTGCCCGAGGCGCAGCGGGACCGCTTCCTGCTCAAGATCGACATGGGGTACCCGTCCGGCGTCGAGGAACTCACGATCCTCGGGCGGATGGGCGTCGATCCGCCGGCGCCGACGCGGGTGCTCGACCCGGAGCGCGTCCTCGCGCTGCAGCGCGCGGCCGACCGCGTGTTCGTCCACCACGCCAGCGCCGAGTACGCGGTGCGGCTGGTGCTCGCCACCCGCGACCCGGCGGCGTACGGGCTTGCGGACGTGGCGGCGGCGCTGCAGTTCGGCGTGAGCCCGCGCGCCACGCTCGGGCTGGTCGCCGCCGCCCGGGCGCTCGCGCTGCTGCGCGGCCGCACCTACGTCCTGCCCGGCGACATCACCGACGTCGCCCCCGACGTGCTCGCCCACCGGCTGGTGCTGTCCTACGACGCGCTGGTCGACGGCGTGCCGCCGCGGGCGCTGGTGGCCCGGGTCCTCGGCGCGGTGCCCGCCCCGCGGGTCACCCCGACCCAGGACGAGGCGGCGTGACCCGCCCGGATACCGCGCGCCTGGACCTCGCGGCCGCCGAGCGCGCGCTGCGGGGCCAGGAGCTCGCCATCCGCCGCCGCCTCGACGGTCTGCTGCACGGCGACCGGCTCGGGCGGCGGACCGGGCCCGGCACCGAGCTCGACGACGTCCGGCCCTACCAACCCGCGCAGGACGACGTGCGGCGCATGGACTGGAACGTCACGGCCCGGGCCGGTGAGCCCCACGTCCGCGCGAGCATCGCCGAACCGGACCTCACGACGTGGGTGCTCGTCGACGCGTCGGCGAGCATGGACTTCGGCACCGCCGTGATGGAGAAGCGCGACCTCGCCGTCGCGGTGGTGGCGGCGGTGCTCGCGCTGACCGACCGGCCCGGCAACCGGCTCGGCGTCCACCTCGTCGGCGGGCCGGTGCCGCGGACGTTCCCGGCCCGCCCCGGCCGGCGGGCGGCCCACCAGCTCCTGCGCGAGCTGCTCACCTCGCCCCGCGCCCCGCAGGGGGCGGGGCGAGGCCTCGACCTCGCCGCCGCGCTGGAGCGGATGCACCGCGAGCACCGCAGGCCGGGGCTGCGGGTGGTGGTCTCGGACCTGCTGCCGCGCAGCCCCGACGAGCCGATGACCTGGGTCGTCCCCCTGCGGCGCCTCGCGGCCCGCCACGACGTCATCGCGGTCGAGGTGACCGACCGACGGGAGGCGGTGCTGCCCGACGTCGGGCCGCTCACGCTCGTCGACCCGGAGTCCGGCCGGACCACCCGTGTCCACACCGGCGACCGGAGGCTGCGCGAGCGCTACGCGCAGGCCGTCGCCGCGCACCGCGCCGCCACCGCGGCCGCCGTGCGGACCGCGGGCGCCGACCACGTCGTGCTGCGCACCGACCGCGACTGGGTCGGTGACGTCGCCCGGTTCCTCGCGGTGCGCCGGCGCACCGCCCGACACCGCCGGAGCGTCCGATGAGGTTCCTCGCCCCCGCCTGGCTCGCGCTGCTGTCCGCGGTGGCGGCCCTGATCGTCGCCTACCTCGTGGTGCAGCGCCGCCGCAGCCGCTACGCCGTCCGGTTCGCCGCCCTCCCCCTGTTGGAGCGGGTGATGCCGCGCGAGCCGGGCTGGCGCCGCCACGTGCCCGCGATCGCGTTCCTGCTGACCGTCACCGCCCTCGTACTGGCCATGGCCCGGCCGGTGCTGGAGGTGCAGGTGCCGCGGGAGCGGGCCACGATCGTCGTGGCCGTCGACGTGTCGCTGTCGATGGGCGCGCGCGACGTCGCCCCGTCCCGGATCGAGGCCGCGGTGGGCGCCGCCCGGCGGTTCGTCGCCGAGCTGCCCGAGGCGTTCCCCGTCGGGCTGGTGCTGTTCGACGGCCGCAGCTCCGTGCCCGTGCCGCCGACCCCCGACCGGGCCGCGGTGACCCGCGCGTTCGACCGGATCTCCCTCGGGTCCGGCACCGCGATCGGCGACGCGGTGCTCGCCTCCATCGAGGCGGTCCGCACGGCCGACGACGGCCCCGAGCCGCCACCCGCCCGCATCGTCCTGCTGTCCGACGGCGCCAACACCACCGGCACCCCGATCCCCGCCGCCGCGCGCGAGGCCGCAGCGGCCGGGATCCCGGTGTCGACGATCGCCTACGGCACCCCGGCCGGCACCGCGACGATCGACGGCGACACCGTGCGCGTGCCCGCCGACGTCGAGGCGCTCGCCCGGCTCGCCGAGGGCAGCGGCGGCCTCGCCTACCGGGCGGAGACGGCCGCCGAGCTGGAGCAGGTGTACGCCGACATCGGCTCGTCGATCGGGTACCGCACCGAGGAACGCGAGGTCACCGACGCCGTGCTCGCCTTCGCGCTGCTCGCGGCCCTCGGCGCGGCGGCCGGGTCGCTGGCCTGGTTCTCCCGGCTGCCGTGACGGCGAGGCGGGGAACCTACCTACCGGCCCACTCGGGCGTGAACGCCCCGCCCGGTCCGCCATCCCGACGGCGGGCCTCACCAGCGCGCTGAGCCGGACCAGCGGCGCGGCGGGTCCCGCGGAACCCGCTGGAGCCATCGCCAGGATCAGCCCCGCCGGCGGCGGCCGACGCCCGATGGACGCCCCGAACACCGGCCAGGTTCCGCACAACCCGGCGGGTGCTCGCCCGGACCGTGCGCGCATGATCAGCAGATCGGCGGAGAGGGAAGCACTCAACGCCACCCGAGAACGCGCCGCACCGGTGAGCACCCGCTGCCGGCGGCGCCGCGCCCGACCGGGCAGGTCCCGGCCTGCCCTGCGAAGCCTGCCCGGAGGGGCCGCTCACTTCGCGGCGCCACCGGGAGGCAACGCAGGGCCGGCCGAGCGCTACGACGCCCTCGCCACCCGCGGGGACCGCCCCGCCCGCTCGGCGGCGCGGCCGGGGAGGTCCTTGTCGCCCTCCTGGTAGAACATCCGCAGCGTGATGCCGGCGATCCGCCAGCCCGCGTCCGTGCGCTCCAGCGGCACCACGTAGTGCCCGTGCACACCCCACACTTCGTCGCCGAGCCGGTGGTAGGCGCGCACGTGCGTCTGCACCACGAGGCCACCGTCGCGCTCCTCGACCAGGCACGGGCCGGTCATGTGCTGGGTGGCGTCGAAGCCGGGCACGAGGCCCTTCCACCGCTCGACGAGGTCGTCGGCGGGCAGGGTCTCCGGCTCACCGCCGAACAGCTCGGTGTAGTCGGTGCGCACCTGGTCGGCGAGGCAGGCGCGGACGCCGTCCCAATCGAGGTCGTCGATGGCGTGCAGGAGGCGGGTGAGTACCGCCGCGGGATCGTCGTGAGCTACCACGGGCGGAAGACTGCCCGAGGTTCGCCCGCTCCGGGAGGGTCCGATCTTGCGGTCGCTCAGCGGCGCAGCTCGCCCGGTGCCACCCCGAACTCGCGGCGGAACAGCCGCCGGAAGTGGCTCACGTTGGCGAACCCCACCGAGTGGGCCACGTCCACGACGCTCGCCTTCGACGTGAGCAGCGCAGCCTTGGCCGCCTCCAGCCGGCGCGCGGTGACGAACCGGTGCGGGGCGAGGCCGGTGGTCGCCTTGAACGCCCGCGCGAAGTGGTACGGGCTGAGCGCGGCGACGTCGGCCATCCGGTCGAGGGTGATCGGGCCGGCGAGGTCGGCGTCGACGTAATCGGTGACCCGCTCGACGGTCCGCCGGTCCAGCACGCCGACCGCGCGGGCCCGCGGGACGGCGGCGCTGCGGGCGTGGTTGCGCAGCATGTGGGCGACGAGGCGGTGGGCCAGCGTGCTGGCCTCGATGTCGGTCAGCCCTCCCCCGACGACGTGCGCCCGCTTGACCAGGGTCGCCATCCCGAACAGCACGCCGTCCCGCACGCAGTGGGCGCCCTCGACCTGCACGGCGCCGCCGGCGTGGCGACGCACGAGCGCGGGATCGGGGTAGATCTCCAGCGCCTCGGTCGGGGTCGACACGCCGCCCCAGGTGATGGCTTCCTCGCCGGTGACGAACGCCGCGCCCGCGGGGATGTCGGCGCGCACGGCGCGGCCGCCGGACTCCCACTCCTGGGCGCGGTGCGCGGAGAACGAGATCCCGAGCTGGTGGGGACGGGTGACGGTCGGCTCGTCCTGCGGCGGCAGCCAGCAGTACTCCGAGCGCATCCCCGGCCATTCGATGATGCTCCTCACGGTGCGGTGAGAACCCACGCCGCAGGTCCTACCAGCTGCCGTGCTCGGCGGGTGTGAGGCCGCAGAACAGCTCGGGCACCGCCTCCCGGGCCGCGGCGCGCAGCGCGGGGATCCGCTCCTCCGGCACCCAGCGGTGCGGCCAGCGCACCCGGGTGCCGATCGGGGCCCACCCGCCGATGGCGCCGAGCGCCTTGTCCAGCGCCGGGTCGCTGTAGCCGGCGCGGGCGAGCGGGGCGATGCGGGTGTCGAGGAACCCGCGCAGCCGCCGCTCGAACGCGAGCGCCGCCGCGAGGTCGGTGGTGATCTGCGCGTACCAGCGGGCGGCGCCGGACGGGCTCAGGCAGGCCACGTTGGAGTAGGCGCCGGCCGCGCCGCGGGCGTACCCGGAGGCGAGCGTGTGGCCGGCCACGAAGATCGCCAGGCGCCCGCCGACGGCGTCGGCCATCCGCCGGTACCAGTCGTCGTCCCCGCCGGGCACCTTGACGCCGATCAGCGCGGGCACCTCGGCGGCGAGCCTGCCGTGAAGCTCCGGGGGAACCTGGGTCTTGGCGCACGGCGGGTTGTAGAGGACCAACGGCACGCCGTCGGCCACCTCGGCCATCCGCGCGACGGCGGCGAGCACCTCGTCCGGCCCGAGCGGCAGCCAGTCCGGCAGCACCACCTGGATCGCGGACGGCCGCAGCGCGGCGGCGCGGGCGATCCGCTGCAGCGACAGCTGGCCGCTGGGGTGGCCCGCCCCGAGCTGGAACGGCACGCCCGCCGCCGCGCACCGCTGCGCCACGAGCTCGTGCAGCCGGTCGTACTCGGCGTCGGTGAGCGTGTGGAACTCCCCGGCGGTGCCGTTGGTGTAGACGCCGTGCACGCCGGAGGCGAGCACGCGGTCCAGGGCGGTGGCCAGCCGGTCGAAGTCGATGGTCTCGTCGTCGCGGATCGGCAGCAGCGCGGTGGCCCACACCCCGCGCAGCGTGGAGGCGGTCAGCGGCCGCACCACCTCAGCCCGCGTCCTCCGCCGGGGCGCGCAGCAGGGCCGCGCGCGCCCGGATGTCGTCGAAGTGCTGCTGCATCGCCGCGATGCTCTCCGACGGGTCGCCGGACTGCAGCGCCCGGATGATCCCCAGGTGGACCGCGCCGCGCCCGCCCTCGGGCGGCACCGGGATCGAGTCGCCGAGCCGGGTGAACAGCTCCCAGAAGACCTCGATGAGGTTGTCGACGAGCGGGTTGCGCAGCGCCCGGTACAGCAGCAGGTGGAACCGCTTGTCGACCTCGGTGATCGGCTCGCCCCGCTCCTCCAACGCGGTCATCTCGTCGGCCAGCCGAGCGCACTCGGCCAGCTCGACCTGCGGGTTCAGCCGAGCGACGGCCGGCATCAGCCCGACCTCCATCGCCTCGCGCGCGGTGAGGATCTCCTCCAGGCCGGTGCCCGCGGCGGCGAGCCCGTAGGGCAGCTGTTCGATCAACGGGCGGAAGGAGAACGCCGAGACGAACAGGCCGTTGCCGTGGCGGGCCTCGATGACGCCGAGGGTCTGCAGGCTGCGGGTCGCCTCGCGCAGCGACAGCCGGCTCACCCCGAGACGTTCGGCGAGCGCGGCCTCCGGCGGCAGCCGATCCCCCGGCTGCAGGCCGGCCTCGGTGATGAAGTCGCGCAGCCGCGCCTGCGCCTCGAGGTAGATGGGGTTGCGCTTCTCAGCCATCGACCCCCTCCAACGCCGCCCGTACAACCGCGGCGAGCTCGTCGACGGCGGCGTCGTCCGGGCGGCGGTACGGCGACCGTGCGGGCCCGCTGTCCGGGCCGAGCCGGTTGAGGAAAGCCTTGAGGAACCCGAGCCCGCCGCCGGTGCCGGCCGCGCGCGCCACCTGCCGGAACGGCTCGTGCAGCCGGTAGGCCTCCGCGGGCTCCCCGCGCTCGAAGGCCGCCGCGACGGCGTGGGCGAGCGGCGCCATCACGGCGTAGAGGGTGCCGATCACCCTCTCGGCGCCGAAGGCGAGGGCGGCGGGCAGCAGCTCGTCGCGCCCGAAGTAGGCGGCGAGCCCCGGGGTGGCGGAGCGGGTCAGGTCGAACTCCAGCAGGTCGCCGTCGGTGAACTTCACCGCGGCGGTCGTCGGCGCGGCCGCGGCGAGCGCCGCGACCACCTCGGACGGCCGGTGGTGCGACCCGGTCATGCTCGGGATGTGGTAGAAGCCGAACGGCGTGGCCGGCGCGGCGGCGGCGATCTCGGCCAGGTGCGCCACCAGCTCGTCGAGCGTGGGCGCGTCGCCGTAGTACGGCCCGACGGCGCCGACCAGGTCGGCCCCGCAGGACTCGGCGTGCGCCGCGAGCTGCTGCGCCTGCGCGAGGTCGGTGTGGCCCACGTGCACACCCAGCTTGAGGCCGGCCGGGCGGGCGTCCTGCCACGCCTCCACGAGCGACTGCCGCTCGGCGGTGTCCATGGCCGCGAACTCGCCGGTGGTCCCGCCGACGAACACCCCGGCCACCCCCGCCGCGTGCAGGTGCGCGGCCTGCGCCGCGACGACGTCGAGGGCGAGCTTGCCGTCGGCGGTGAACGGCGTCGGGGTGGCGGCCCAGATCTCGAGCATGCAAGTCCTTCCTAACCCTTGGTGGCACCGTCGGTCAGACCGGCCACGATGTAACGCTGGAGCAGCACGAACAGCACGATCACGGGCACGGCCACCACCGCGGACACCGCCATCAGCTCGTTCCACCGGGTGCCGAACGCGTTGGTGAGCTTCGCGATCACCACGCTGATCGGTTGCAGCTCCTCACCGGTGGCGAGCGCGAGGCCGAACACGAACTCGCCCCACGCGCCGAGGAAGCTGACGACCGACATCGTGATCAACCCGGGGACGCTGACGGGCAGCGCCACGCGGAGGAACGCGCCGAACGTCGTGCAGCCGTCCACACGGGCGGCCTCGAGGACCTCGCCGGGCACCGACAGGAAGTACGGCCGCATGATCGTGATGGCCAGCGGGATCGACAGCGAGCAGTTCGCGACGATCAGCCCGAGGTAGGTGTTGACCAGCCCGACCCGCCCGAACAGCACGAACATCGGCAGGGCCAGGTTGACCGCCGGGATCATCTGCACGGCGAGGAACAGCAGCAGGGCGGGCGTGACCCACCGGACGCGCAACCGGGCGAGCGCGTACGCGGCCGGGACGGCCACGACCAGCGTGAGCAGCGTGGTGCCGGTCGCGATGACGAACGTGTTGAGCAGGCCCCGGGCGATGTCCGGGTCGCCGAGGACGGCATTGCGGTAGGCGCTGGTGGTCGGCGGCATCGGCACGAGCGCGGGCGGTCGCGCGAACACGTCGGCCTGCTGCTTGAACGAGGTGACCAGCATCCAGTAGACGGGCAGCAGGTAGACCGCCGTGACGGCGACGCCGACGCCGAGCCGGATCCGCTCCCGGGTCATGCCGCCTCCTCCCTGCGCAGCGACCGGAAGTAGAAGATCGACAGCACCAGCGGCACGACCAGCATCACGGTGGTGGCCACCGCCGCGGTGTCGTAGCGGCGGAACTCGAAGGCCTCCTGGAAGGCGTAGAGCGGCAGCGTGAGCGTCGCCCCGCCCGGGCCGCCCCTGGTCATCAGGTAGATGGTGTCGAAGGTCTTGAAGGCGAAGATGAAGATCAACAGCATCACGGTGATGCTGACGGGCCGCAGCGCGGGCAGCGTGATGTGCCGGAACTGCTGCCAGGCCGACGCGCCGTCGATGCGGGCTGCCTCGTACAGCACCGCCGGCACGCTCTGCAGCCCGGCGACCAGCAGGATCATCGCGAACGGCGCGAAGCTCCACGCCGTGGCCAGGACGACCGAGAACAGCGCGGACCCGGGCTGGCCGAGCCAGAAGACGTCGCCCTCGATGAGGCCGAGGCCGCGCAGTGCCGCGTTGAGCAGCCCGTAGGAGCCGTCGAGCATCCAGCGCCACAGGTTCGCGCCCACGACGGTCGGCAGGATCCAGGCGAGCAGCAGCAGCGCCCGCATGAGGTTGCGACCGGGGAACTCGCGCAGGAACAGCAGCGCGAGCGCGAGCCCGCCCGCGTAGCTCAGCGCGACGGTGCCGACGGTGTAGACCAGCGACAGCCACAGCGCCTGCCAGAACTCGGGGCGGCCGAACTGGTCGGCGAAGTTGGCCAGGCCCACCCAGTCGGCGCCGCCCCGGATGACCTCGCGCAGCCCGACGTCCTGGAACGCCTGCAGCACGCTGTACACCAGCGGGTAGACCACCGTGACGGCGACGAACAGCACCGCGGGCAGCAGGAACAGCCCGTCGGCTCCGGCCCCCGCGGCCCGCTGCGGCCGCGGGGCCGGGGCGGGCGTGCGGGGCCGTTCGCGCACCGCGTCGGCCTCGATCACGGTCATGACGTCCCGAGCGCCTCGTCGATCGCGGCCTGCGCGGTGCGGGCGGCGTCGGCGACGGGGGTGCCGCTGATCGTCTGCTGAAGCGCGCCCTGCAGCGCGGTCAGCACCTCGGTGTTGTGGGGTGCGAGCGCGGCGTCGGGCGCCCACGCCTGCTGCAGCTGCTCGGCGAAGACGGCGCGGACCGGGTCCTCGGCCGTGCCCGGCACGTCGTCGCGCGCGGGCAGCTTGTTGCGGTCCGGCAGGTAGGTCTGCAGCTCCTCGGGGCGCTGCATGAAGCTGATGAGGTCCCACGCCCGGTCGGGGTCGTCGCTGGTGGCCCCGATCGTCAGGTTCTCCGCCGACAGCATGGTCTGCCCGGTCGTCTCCGACGGCAGCACGGCCACGCTCCACTGCAGATCGGGGTTCTCCTCGCGCAGGATGTTCACATAGGTCGCCGAGTTGATCATCATGGCGGCCTGGCCGGTGGCGAACTGGTTCTTCGCGTCGTCCTCGGTCCAGGTGAGGAAGCCCTGTGAGAGCGCGCCGCTGTCGACCATCCGCTGGAACGACGCGAGCGCGGCGTGCCCGCCGGGACTGTCGATCTCCGTCGGCTGGGCACCCGCCGCGAGCATCCGGATGAGGAGGCCGGTGGCGCCCTCGGCGCCCTCGATGCCGCTCACCGCGAGCCCGGCGCGGCCCTCGGCGGCGAGCGCCGCCGCGGTGGACTCCATCTCGGCCCACGTCGTGGGCGGCTCCTGCACCATCTCGGTGTTGTAGTAGACGGCGTAGGCGTCGGCGAGGTGCGGGATCCCGTAGGTGCGCCCGTCGACCTGCGTGGTCTCCCAGCCGGTCGGGAAGTAGTGGCCCTGCTCGCCCCACTCCTGCACCCGGTCGGTCAGGTCCTCGATCACGCCGGCCTCGGCCATGGCGGCGGTGTCGAACGCGTTGATCAGGGCGACGTCCGGGCCGTCGCCCGCCGCCGCGGCCTGGGTCAGGGTGCGGTTGAAGTCGTCGAACGGGATGAAGCGGATCTCGACGTCGGTGCCGGTCTGCTGCTCGTAGCGGGCGACGAGGTCGTAGAACGGCTTGCCGGTCGGCATCGACTCGTCGCCGTAGTACTGCCAGACGGTGAGCGGTTCCGCGGCCTCGCCCCCACCGGTCTCGCCACCGCCGCCCGCGCAGCCGGCCGCCGCGAGGGCGGCGGCAGCCATCGCCACGGTGGCTCTCAGGACTGTCCGCATGTCCGACCTCCTTGTCCTAGTCCCGGGCGAAAATAGGTTAGATATCTAATCTCTGTCAACGCGGCCCCCTCGCGCGGCGGCTGGAAGACTCGGTGCCGTGGACCCCGACCCGGATCGCACCCGCCCCTTCGGCGAGCACCTGCTGGGGGTGCTCACCGGGGGCGTGCTCACGATGCTGATCGGCATCGGCCACCGCACCGGGCTGTTCGAGGCCGCCGCGCGCGGGCCCGCCACCAGCGCGGAGCTCGCCGAGCGGGCCGGGCTGCACGAGCGGTACGTGCGCGAGTGGCTGGGCGGGATGGTGACCGGCGGGATCGTCGAGTACGACCCGGCCGACGAGCGGTACGCGCTGCCCGCTGCGCACGCCGCGTTCCTCACCGGCGCCACCGCGCACAACGTCGGCCCCGTCGCCAACAGCCTGGGCACGCTCGGGTCGGTGCTGCCGCAGGTCGAGCGCTGCTTCCGCGAGGGCGGTGGCGTCCCGATCGCCGAGTACGCCGCGGCCTCGGTGGGCGGGCTCGGCGAGACCTGGCGCCACGTGTACGACGAGCACCTCGTCGACGGCTTCCTCGCCCCCGTGCCGGGTCTGCTCGAGCGCCTGCGCGCGGGCGCGCGCGTCCTCGACCTCGGCTGCGGCACCGGCCACGCCGTGAACGTGCTGGCGCGGGAGTTCCCCGCCTCCCGGTTCGAAGGGCTCGACATCGCCGTCGACACGATCGCCGAGGCCGGGGCCGAGCGCGCCGAGCTGGGCCTGACCAACGCCGCGTTCGCCGTGGCCGACGCCGCCGACCTCTCCCCCGCCGAGCCCTACGACGTGATCTGCGCGTTCGACGCGATCCACGACCAGGCCGCGCCGCAGGACGTGCTGCGCAGGATCCACGACGCGCTCGCCCCGGACGGCGTCTTCGTCATGGTCGACACGAACTTCTCCAGCCGGCTCGAGAACAACGCCGGCGACCCGCACGCTCCGTTGGCCTACGGCACCAGCCTGCTGTTCTGCGTGCCCACCGCGCTCGCGACCGGCGACACTGGGCTCGGGGCGGTGTGGGGCCGGGAGCGGGCCCGCGAGATGCTCGCCGCCGCGGGGTTCACCGACGTGCGGGTGTACGCCACTCCGCGCCCGCAGAACTGCACGTACGTCTGCCGGAGGGACGAGCCGTGACCGCTGAGGTCGTCGAACGCACCACCGGCCTCGCGGGCGAGCTGGTGCTGCGCCGCGACGGCGAGCACCACGAGATCGTCGCCAACGGGGTCTTCCTCATGGACACCCGCGGTGGGCGGTCGGAACGGCTGCTCGTCACCGCCACGGCCGACCGCATGCCCGCGCCGGGGCGCGTGCTCATCGGCGGGCTCGGGGTCGGGTTCTCGCTCGCCGCGGCGCTCGAGCACCCGGCGGTGAGCGCGGTCGACGTGGTGGAGCGCGAGGCCGCGGTGATCCGCTGGAACCGCGGCCCGCTCGCCGCGCTGCACGGCGACGCGCTCGCCGACCCGCGGGTCAGGGTGCACGAGGGGGACGTGGTCGACACGATCGCGGCCGCCACCCCGGCATCGCTCGAGGCGATCTGCCTCGACACCGACAACGGGCCGGACTGGCTCGTCAGCCCGGCCAACGCCCGCCTCTACACCGACTCCGGCCTCGCCGCGGCCGCCCGCGCGCTCGCGCCCGGCGGCGTGCTGGCGGTGTGGTGCGCCGCCCCCTCCCCCGCGCTCGCGGCGCGGATGGGCGGGCTGTTCGCCGAGGTCACCACGCTCGAGGTGCCGGTCGAGCGCGGCGCGCCGGACGTCGTCGTGCTGGGCATCGGACCTCGCCAGGGGTGAACAAGATCAGCCGAGGGCGAACCTCCTTGCCCGGGCCCGGCCGCCGCGGCAGGGTGCTCGGGCGTGGCTGGCGAGTTCCGGTTCTCCTTCAACGTCTTCGGGATCCCGTCGCGCGACGCGCTCCAGGAGCGCTGCCGGCGGGCGGAGCGCGCGGGGTTCGACACCGTGTTCGCCCCCGACCACCTCGGCGCGCCCGCGCCGTTCCCCGTCCTGCAGGCCGCGGCGGACGCCACCGAGCGGCTGCGGGTCGGCACGCTCGTGCTGAACGCGCCGTTCTGGAACCCCGCGCTGCTGGCGAGGGAGGCCGCGTCGGTCGACGTCCTCTCCGGCGGCCGACTGGAGCTGGGGTTGGGCGCGGGGCACATGAAGCACGAGTTCGACACCGCGGGCATCCCGTGGGAGCCGTTCGGCGCGCGGGCCCGCCGGCTGGAGGAGACGATCACCGAGCTGCGCCGCTACTTCGCCACCGACCTCGCGGCGCTGCCCGGCGGGCACTCCCCGGTCCCGGTGCAGCGCAGCGGGTTCGGCGGCTCGGGCCCGCCGCTGATCGTCGGCGGCACCGGCGACCGGGTGCTGTCGGTCGCGGCCCGGCACGCCGACATCGTCGGGGTCGCGGGCGCCTACCAGGTGCGCGGAGAGCCGCCGGGCACGTTCCGGCTCGGCACGGCGGCGGAGGCCGACGAGCGCGTGCGGTTCGTCCGCGAGCAGGCGGGCGAGCGGGCCGACGACATCGAGTGGCACCTGCTCGTGCAGATGGTCGTGCCCACCCTCGACCGGCGCTCCGCGGCCGAGGACCTCGTCGCCCGCTTCAGCGGCCGGATGACCGCCGAGGAGATCCTCGAGACCCCGTACCTGCTGATCGGCACGCACGAGCAGATGGCCGAGCAGCTGCGCGCGTCCCGGGAGCGCTACGGCTTCTCCTACGTCACGGTGCACGATCCGTACTACGAGGCGTTCGAGCCGGTCGTCGAGCTCATGCGATGAGGTCGGGCCGCTCGTTGACGGCAGGCGGGATCCTTGTCCACGCAAGAGACAAGGTTTTCGCCACGACGGAGCGCTACCTCGGCGTCCTCGGCATCGCCGAGGCCGTCGGGGTGAGCCGGCACGCCGTGCACAAGTGGCGCTCCCGCTACCCGGCCGGCTCGCCCAGCCGTTCCCCGAACCCGACGTCGAGGTCGACGGGGCACCGGGCTGGGCGGCGGCGAGATCGGACGAGATCGCGCAGTGGCGTGAAGGCCTGCCCGGGCGAGAGGCCGGCGGGGCCGCCCCCTCGCCGTCCGCCGGCGGTACCTGAGCGAGGCGTTGACCCGCGGCCTCTCCCGGGAGGAGGCCGACCGCGTCGTCAGCACGATGACCGAGGAGTTCCCGGAGATGACCGAGACCCAGGTCTACGAGTTCCTCCTCGACGAGTGGCGCGGGCTCGACGACGTCGACGAGATCCTCGCCGAGTACCGCTAGCTACGAGCGACCAGCGTCGAGGACGGGCGCACCACGAGGTCGGGCCGCAGCAGCCGCTTCTGCGCGGGCGCGGCCGACCGGTCGCGCACCCGTTCGACGAGCAGGTCGACCGCCGAGGCACCCACCTCGTAGGCGGGCAGCCGCACGCTCGTGAGCGGCGGGGTGAGGAACCCGGAGAACGGGAAGTCGCCGTAGCCGAGCACGAGCATGTCGTCGGGCACGCGCAGCCCGCGCTCGGCCAGGGCCCGGTAGAGCCCGAGCGCGAAGTAGTCGTTGCCGACCAGCACGGCGTCGGGCCGCTCGGCGTGGTCGACGATCTCCTGCGCCACGACGTAGGACTCCTGCGGCTGCCACGGCAGCGCCGCGGACTCGTGGCGGCGGGTCGGCACGGACCGCACCGCCTCGTCGGGCACCGGAAGACCGGCCTCGGCCATGGCCCGCCGGAACCCGGCGACGCGGCCCGCGATCGTGGTGATCGGCAGGTCCTCCTCGAGCATCCAGATCCGCCGCGCGCCGGCCTGGATCGCGTGGACGGTGGCGTCGTAGGCGCCCTGCTCGTAGTCGATGCCGACGAAGTCGTGCTTGCCCGGCGGCAGGTCGCGGTTGACCAGCACGAGCGGGATCCCGGCGGTGGCGAGCCGCGGCCACGGGTCGGACCCGCCCTGCACCGGCACCGCGAGCACGCCGTCGACGGCGGCCCGCAGCAGCGACTCCACCGCCCGCCGCTCGATCTCCTCCGACTCGTCGGTGACGAGCAGCAGCATCGAGTAGCCGTGCTTGCGGCCCTGCACCTCCACGCCGTGGATCAGCTGCGCGTAGAACGGGTTGGACGGGGTGGTGATCACCAGGCCGAGCGTCATCGCCGAGCCGAGCACCAGCGAGCGCGCGAGCGTGTTGGGCACGTAGCCGATCCGCTCGGCCTCGGCCTCCACCAGCCGCCGCGTGCGGGCGCTGACG
>NZ_DATGOP010000025.1:0-12934 GCF_035305885.1 Pseudonocardia sp. | reverse complement strand
CGACCCGCTGCCACATGCGGCGGGTCAGCTCGGCGGCGGAGGCGTGCTCGTCGGCGGCGAGCTCGGCGATGGCGGCGCGCTGCTGCTCCTCGACGCGGCGCACGACCGCGAGCAGGAGCCCGTCGCGCGAGCCGAAGTGGTAGATCAGCATCCGGTGGCTGGTGCCGATCGCCGACGCGATGCTGCGGAGGGTGGCCCCGCCGAGGCCGTGCTCGGCGAGGTGGGCGATCGCGGCGTCGAGCAGCGCCGCCTTCGCGTCCCCCTGCACGCCGGCGACTGTACCACTTGGTACAGACTCTCTTCCGGCGAACGGCGCGGGGGCGGCTACGGGTGCGGGCGGGGCCGCTCGTTCACCGGAACGCGTCGGCCTTCTTGCGGGCCCACTGCGCGAACGTGGTGGCCGGCCGCCCGGTGATCTCCTCGACCAGCCGGTTGGCCTCCTGCGGGTGCTGCACGAGGTCGCGCATCCCGTCGACGTACCACCGCGCGAACTCCCCCATCGCGGGCTCCAGCACGGCGACCGCCTCCTCGTGGCTCACCTCGACGAGCGGGATCTCCCGCCCCAGCGCGGCGCCGATGTGGCGCACCATCTCCGCCCGGGTGAGCGTCTCCGGGCCGGTGAGCAGGTACTCCTTGCCGGCGTGGCCGTCGGTGAGCAGCACCTTCGCCGCCACGGCCGCGATGTCGGCCATGTCGATGGGCGCGTTCGCCGCGCCCGGGTAGCCGTCGCGCACCTGGCCGGTGGTCCGGATCTGCTCGGCCCAGACCAGCATGTTGTCCATGAACTCGCCCGGCGACAGGTGGGTCCAGGCCGCCCCCGACTCCTCGACGGCGGTGGCGACCGGGGCCCACCACGAGTCCTTCGGGCCGGACACGTCGACGATGTAGCGCACGCCTGCCTTGACGGCCATGGCGGTGACCTCGCCGACCGTCGACTCCAGCGGCGCGAGGTACATCTTCTCGACCCCGTCGAACACCCCGCCGAGCGTCTCCGGGCGGCCGATGTAGCCGCGGACGACCTCGACCTGCGGTGGCAGCGCCGCCTTCTCCGGCTTGTTCGTCAACGCCCGCACGTCCGTCGCCCCGGCCGCGAGCAGCTCGTCGACGACCAGCCGCCCGATGTTGCCCGTCGCCCCCGTCACCAGGATCATGCGCGGCAGGTTAGCGCGTACACTGTACCGAGTACAAGGTACGCGGTTTTACTCCGATACGACCGCCACCTCGAGGACGAGCGGCTGAGAGCGCTCGCGCAGCGTGGGCACGACCTCGTCGAGGGCCGCGACGAGCGCGGCGTGGTCGGCGACGCGGCGGGCCGGGCACCCGAGCGACTCGGCCAGCCCGGCGATGCTGACCTCGGCGAACCCCGGCCACGGCGGCTTGCCGCCGCGCTGCGCGGCGAGCCGGTCCATGATCGCGTAGCCGCCGTTGGCGAGCACGACGAACAGCACGCCCACGCCGTAGTGCGCCGCGCTCCACAGCGCCTGGATCCCGTAGAGCGACGACCCGTCGCCCACCACCGCCACCACCGGGCGGGTCGGGGCCGCCATCCGCACCCCGATCGCCGCGGGCAGGCCGAACCCCAGCCCGCCCATCGCGGCGCTCAAGAACCCGAGCGGGCTGCGCGCGGGCAGCAGCCGGTGCAGGTCCGGGCGGCTGGACGGCGTCTCCTCGACGACCACGGTCTCCGCCGGGACGCGCGCGGCGAGCGCCGCCATCACGTGCGCGGCCCGCAGCGGCTCGCCCTCCCCCGGCCCGGGCGGCGCCGGGGCCCGGGAGACGACGGGCGGCTCGGCGCCCGGCCGGTCCGGCACCCGCTCGGCGAGCAACGCGCACACCGCGGCCGGGTCCGCGAGCACGGCGAGGTCGGCCGGGCTGTGGTGAGCGTCCTCCTGGTCGTCGGTGACGATCGCGACGGTCGTGCCCGCCTCGACGAGCGGCCCCTCCTCGTACGGGTACTGGCGGAACACCGGCGCCCCGACCGCGAGGACGAGGTCGTGCCCGGCGAGCGCGTCCCGCAGCCCCGACCGCCCGGCGGGCAGGTGCCCGGCGAACTGCGGGTGGTCCTGCGGGAAGCCGGCGCGCGCCGCGAACGGCTCCTGCCACACCGGGCAGCGCAGCCGCTCCGCCAGCCGGACCAGCGCCCGCCAGGTCGCCGGGGAGTCGGCGTCGGCCCCCACCACGAGCACCGGGGACGTCGCCCCGGCGACGAGGGCGGCGAGCTCGTCGACGGCCTCGGGCCGGGCGGCGTCGGCCCGGCGCAGCACCGCGGGGGCCGGGACCGGGCCGTCCTCCGCGGGCGCCGACCAGTCGTCGCTCGGCACGACGACCAGCGCCGGGCCCCGACCGGCGCGCGCCTCGTGCCACGCCCTCGCCACCGCACCCGGCACGTCCTGCGGCCGCGCGGGCGTGCGCACCCACACCGGGTAGCTGCCCGCGAGCCCCTCCAGCTCGCCCGCGAGGAAGGGCTGGAGCGCGAGGTGGCGCCGGTCCTGCTGGCCCACCAGCACGACCAGCGGCACGCGGTTCACCCGCGCTGTGGCCAGCGCCCCGACCGCGTTGCCCAGGCCGGCGGTGGTGTGCAGGTTGACCAGGGCGGGCCGTTCCAGCGCGGTCGCCCACCCGGTGGCCATGCCGACGACGGATCCCTCGTGCAGGGCGAGGACGAACTCGATGTCGTCGGGCAGGTCGGTGAGGAACGGGATCTCCGTCGACCCGGGGTTGGCGAAGATCGTGGTGAGCCCGTGGCGGCGCAGGACGTCGAACGTGGCGTCGCGGACGGTGCGGCTCACGCGTTCACCTCCCGCGCGGCCCCGACCGCCGCCACGGCGAGCCCGCCCACCGCCGCGACCACCGCGAAGACGTAGAAGCCCCACGGGTAGGCGATCCCCGCCGTGAGCAGCGCGCCGCCGATCAGCGGGCCGCTGATCGCGCCGAAGCGGCCCACCCCGCTGGCCGCGCCGATCGCGGTGCCGCGAGCCGCGGCCGGGTAGTGCTGGCTGATGTAGGCGTAGACGAGCACCTGCGCGCTGAACACGAACACCCCGGCCAGCAGCACGCCGACGTACACGCCGATCCCGGGCAGCCGGATCGACAGCAGCGCGAGGAACAGCGCGGCCGCGGCGAACCAGGCGAGCACGGCGGGCCGCACCCCGATCCGGTTGGCGACCTGCCCGGCCACCAGCAGGCCGACGATCGCGCCGATGTTCAGCACGAGCAGCAGCGCGAGCGCGGCCCCCAGTTCGTACCCGGCCGACCGCATGATCTCCGGCAGCCACGTGTTCAGGCCGTAGACCAGCAGCAGGCCCATGAACGAAGCCACCCAGAACGCGATCGTGGCGCGCAGGTACCCGCCGCGGAAGAGGATCGCGACGGGGTTGTGCCGCTCGCGCTCCTTGTCGGCGAGGAACGACTCCGACTCGGGCAGGTACCGCACGATCAGCGGCACCAGGACGAGCGCGGGAAGCGCCCCGATGACGAACATCGCCCGCCAGCCCAGCGCGGGGATGACGACGATCCCGAGCAGCGCGGTGACCACGGCGCCGACGTGGTAGCCGGTCATCAGCACGGTGGTCGCACCACCGCCCTTCCCGACCTTGGCGTACTCGTTGACCAGCGCGATCGCCACCGGCAGCACCCCGCCCAGGCCGAGCCCGGCGAGGAAGCGCAAGGCGCCGAACGTCCAGGGGTCCGGGGCCACCGCGCACAGCAGCGTGAGCACCGAGAACCCGGTGACGGTGTAGAGCAGCGCCCGACGCCTGCCGATGATGTCGGTGATCGCGCCGATCGCGATCGCCCCGACCATCACGCCGACGAGGCCCACCGAGGAGATCAACGCCCCGGTGTTCGGCGTGAGTCCCCAGACCCCGTCGCGGAGCATCGGGGACAGGACGACACCGAGCACGACCAGGTCGAAGCCCTCGAGGGCCACCGACGACCACGCGAGCGGAGCCACCCACCGGGCGCCCTCACGGGCGCGGGCCGGGTTCTGCGCCGAGTTCTGCGCGGGATTCTGCGTTGGATCCGCGGACATGCGGCGGAGTATCGGCACGGCGCTCGCGCGCCGTCAGGACGTCCTCGCACTGAGCGGAAAACCGGGATCGGGGGACGAGGGCGCGGCCCACGGCGGAGGCGGTCAGCAGCACCGCGGGCACCAGCGGCTGGAGGTTCTCGGTGCTGCTCGGCACCACCACGGAGACGCTCGCCACCACGTCGCCGGTCGGGCCGACGATCGGGGCCGCGACCGAGGCCGCGCCGTCGGTCATCTCGTCGCGCGACAGGCAGTAGCCCACCCTGCGGATCTCGGCGAGCGCGACGGTCAGCTCGTGCGGGTCGGTGATCGTGCCCTTCGCCATGCGCGGCAACCCGCGGGCGATCACCTCGGCGACGACCTGCTGCGGCGCGTACGCGAGCAGCACCTTCCCGGGGCCGCTGGCGTGGGCGGGCATCCGCCTGCCCACGCGCGAGCGCACCGGGACGTCCGCGTGGCCCGGCAGCCGTTCGAGGAACAGCGCCTGGTGGCCGTCGAGCACCACGAGGTGCACGACCTGGCCGGTGACGGCGCCGAGGTCCTGCAGGTACGGCAGCGCGGCGTCGCGCAGGTCGCGGGCGAGCGGGGCGAGGGAACCGACCTGCCACAGCCGGATCCCGATCCGGTACCGCCCGCGCGCGGGCCGCTCGAGGGCGCCCCAGGCCACGAGCTCGGCGACCAACCGGTGCACGGTGGCCGCGGCGAGCCCGGTGGCCGCCACGATCTCCCCGAGCGTCTGCTCGGGCCGCTCGTCGGAGAACGACCCCAGCACCGCGAGCGCCCGGTCGAGCACCGACCGGCCCGGCTCCGAGGTCCCACCCGCCATCGAACGCTCCCCCGACCGATGAGTTCCTGCGCGCCCCCGGGTCCTACCTCGCGACACCACGACCACGCCACCCGGAGGAGAAGATGACCGAGCTCGCCACCGACCCCACTGCCCGGCGCCGGGCGCCTCGCACCCCGTCCCGCGCGACGAGCGTCACGCTGTGGACCCTGCAGATCCTGGTCGGTCTTTTCCTGGTCGTCGCGTCGGCGGCGCCGAAGTTCTGGGGCGACCCGTACGCGATCCAGATCTTCGACGAGATCGGCGCCGGGCAGTGGTTCCGCTACGTCACCGGCGCCGTGGAGCTCGCGGGCGGGCTCGGCCTGATGATCCCGCGGCTGGCCGGCCCCGCGGCCGTCGGACTGATGGGTTTCATGGTCTGCGCCGCCTACACCCAGGCGGTCGTGCTCGACCAGCCGACCCTGGTGATCACCCCCGCGATCATCTTCGTGATCGTCGCCCTTATCGCCTGGGGCAGGCGGGAGTCCATCGCGGCGTGGCTGCCTGCCCGCTGACCGAAAACCGAGAAACGGCCCTCCTGGCCGGGTGCCGTTTCTCAGCGGATTCGAGGGCTGATATCACCGTTTCGCGGTCGCCTCGCACGTGATCGGGGCGTCGGCGACGTCCTGGTCCGACGTTCCGTTTCCGAGAATGCCGAGCACGTTGCCCGGGCCCACCACCGCGGTGAGGTCGGGGCAGACGTTCAGGCCGTTCAGCACGTTGAGGTCACCGAGGTTGACCAGGCCGTCCTGTGGGGCGTCGTCGCCGGTGATGACCTGCTCGGCGTCCTCGGCGCCCTCCGGCGACCCGCTCGCGTTGGCGGCCGGCGCCAGCGCCAGCACGGCAGCCAGGCTCGCGGGTACGACGATTCCTGCCTTCTTCCACACCTTCGGCTCCTGAACGGGTGAACACCGCGCGGACACAATCGAACGAAAAAACGCCAACCACGCGGCGTGCGCCACCACTACGGATGTCCCACCATCGTGTGCGCCGGTTCGGGATGCACGTTCAGGCCCTGGACCGAGCGGGAAACCGGCCACGCACGGTGATCGATCCCGGGCGGTACACCGGCCGGGAACCGGATTCCGTCACGTTCCGCGCCGAGGCGTGCACGTTCCGAGCGGGTGACCGGTGCGGCGCGTCCGGGTGATCATCCCTCGACGAGCTCGGCCCGCCTGCGTTCCAGGAAGGCGCGTTCCACCGCGTTGCCGGTCCGCTCGATCGCGGCGTCGTAGGCCCCGCGCGCCTCGGCGATGCGGCCGAGCCTGCGCAACAGGTCGGCCCGCACGGCGTGGAACACGTCGTAGCCGTCGAGGTGGCCGTCGAGGCCCAGCGCGTCGACCAGCTCGAGGCCCGCGGCGGGCCCCTCGACCTCGGCGACGGCGACCGCCCGGTTCAACGCCACCACGGGGCTCGGCGCGACGGCGAGGAGCTGGTCGTAGAGCGCCACGATCTGGCGCCAGTCCGTGGCCTCCGCGGTGGGCGCGTCGCTGTGCACGGCCTGGATGGCGGCCTGGATCTGGTAGGGGCCCGGCCTGCCGCGGCGCAGGCACCGCCGGACCAGCTCCTGGCCCTCGGCGACGAGCGCGCGGTCCCACCGCCCGCGGTCCTGGTCGGCGAGCAGCACGAGGTCGCCGTCGGCCGTCGTGCGGGCGGGGCGGCGAGCCTCGACGAGCAGCATCAGCGCCAGCAGGCCGATCACCTCCGGCTCGTCGGGCATCAGCTCGGCCAGCAGCCTGCCGAGCCGGATCGCCTCCGTGCAGAGGTCGTCCCGGACCAGCCGGTCTCCCCCGCTGGCCGCGTACCCCTCGTTGAACACGAGGTAGACGACGGCGAGCACCGCCCGCAGCCGGTCCGGCAGCTCGCTCTCGTCGGGCACGCGGTAGGGGATCCGCGCCGTGCGGATCTTGCCCTTCGCCCGGACGATCCGCTGCGCCATCGTCGGCTCGGGGACCAGGAACGCGCGGGCGATCTCGGCCGTGGTCAGGCCGCCGAGCAGCCGCAGCGTCAGCGCCACCCGGGCGGCCGGGCCGAGCGCGGGGTGGCAGCAGGTGAAGATCAACCGCAGGCGGTCGTCGCGCACGGCGAGCTCCTCGTCCGGTTCGGCTTCCACGGCGTGCAGCAGCGCCGCCTGCGCGTGCCGGTCCGCGCGGGAGGCCTCGCGGCGGAGGCGGTCGATCGCCCGGTTGCGGGCGGTCGTGATGATCCAGCCCGCCGGGCTGGGCGGCAGGCCGCTTCGCGGCCACCGCTCGACGGCGGTCGCGAAGGCGTCCTGCACCGCCTCCTCGGCGAGGTCGATGTCGCCGAGGAGGCGGGTCAGGACCGCGACCGCCCGGCCGTACTCGCGGGCGAAGATCCCCTCGATCTCCGCGGCGGTGAGCACGGCTCGTCAGCAGGTGCCGACGTGCAGCGGCCGCACCTCGATCGGCAGCGGCAGCACCGTCGCGACCTTCCGCCCCCACTCCAGCGCGGCGTCCAGGTCGGGCGCCTCGATGACGGTGAACCCGCCGAGGTGCTCCTTGCCCTCGGCGAACGGCCCGTCGGTGACGAGCACCTCGCCCTCCCGGGCGCGCAGCACCGTGGCCGTGCTGGGGTCGTGCAGGCCCGCGGCGAACACCCACGCCCCCGCGGCGCGCATCTCGTCGTTCACCTTCTCCAGCTCCTGCATGATCGGGTCGAGCACCTCGGGCGGCGGCGGGTCGCCTACCGGCTGGTAGATGCTGAGCAGGTAGCGGGCCATCGTGACTCCTTTCCGGTGGGTCACCCCCTACACGAACGGCGGTGCCCCGGATCGACAGATCCTGGCGAGATCCCCTCCTTCAGGAAAGCCACATCCACGAAGCCCAGGTACATGGATGTGGCTTTCCTGAAGAGCTGGTGGGCGCATGCGCGTCCGCTCGTGGCACCGACGGCGAACAGCCCCGAGGCGGGGGTGCGGTACGACGAGACGTCGGCGCGGCGGGCGTGGACGTCGCTCGGGACCCACCTCGCCGACGCGCTGGCGTGAAACCGCCCGCGGCGTAAGCTCGCCCCCAGGTGTGCCGGGAAGCCTGGTCGGCGTCGCGTTGGTTCGGGCTGGATGGAGCACGCCATGACCGTCACGTCGTCGGTTCCGCTGATCCCCCTCGCCGAGGTCGACCCGGCCGAGGTCGCGCTCGTCGGCGGCAAGGCCGCCGGCCTCGCCGCGCTGATCAGGGCGGGCGAGCGGGTGCCCGACGGGTTCTGCATCACCACCGCGGCCGGTGAGCTCACCGACGACCTGCGGCGGCGGATCGGCGAGGCCTACGAGCGGCTCGGGGCCGGCGCCGTCGCCGTGCGGTCCAGCGCCACCGCCGAGGACCTGCCCGACGCGAGCTTCGCGGGTCAGCACGAGACGTTCTTGAACGTCCGCGGCGTCGACGCGCTGCTCGACGCCGTGGCGCGGTGCCGGGCGTCGCTCGGGACCGAGCGCGCCACCGCCTACCGCGAGGCGGGCGGCTTCCGTGACGCCGATGTCGGCATGGCCGTTGTCGTCCAGCGGATGGTCGACCCGGCCGCGGCGGGGGTGCTGTTCACCGCGAACCCGATCACCGGGACGCGCACGGAGATGGTCGTCGACGCCGTCGCCGGGCTGGGGGACGCCGTCGTCGAGGGCACCACCGACGCCGACCACTACGTGCTGACCGAGCGGCCGCCCGCGGACGCGGGCGGTTGCCTCACGACCGCGCAGCTGCGCGAGCTCCGCGAGGCCGGCGAACGGGTCCAGCGGCGGTTGGGCCGCCCGCAGGACATCGAGTTCGCCTTCGACCGGGACGGCACGCTGTGGCTGCTGCAGTCAAGGCCGATCACGACGCTGTTCCCGCTGCCCGACTCACCGCCCCCCGGTCCGCGCGTGTACTTCGAGGTCGGGCACATGCAGGGCATGCTGCGCCCGTTCACACCGATGGGGATCTCGGTGATGCGGCTGGTGATGGCGCAGTACCTGCGGTCCATCGGCGTCCCGACCGACCCGCTCACCAGCCGTGCGGGCATCGTCGACGTGGCCGGCCGGATGTACCTCGACCTCACGCCGTGGGTCCGCTACCGGCCCGCGCGCAAGCGGCTGCCGGAGTCCATGCGGATCTACGGGCCGCGGGTGGCGGCGAGCCTGGCCCGGGTGCTGGACGATCCCCGGTTCGCCCCGCTGCCCGGCAGGCCCTTCCGGCTGCGCGTCGCGATCACGGTGGCAGCCCGGGTGGTACCCGGGCTGATCATCGGCATCGTCGGCGCCCTCGCCCGGCCCGGGCGCGCGCGGGACCGGGCGTTCCGCGCCTGCGCGCACCTGCAGCGGTTGTCCCGCATCGAGACGGCTCGGAGCAGCTCCGAACGCCTGCGCGCAGCGGCCGAGCTGCAGGGGGCGTTCATGACCATCGGCGTGGCGGAGATGCTGCCGCCGCTGTACGGGGCCCTGATCGCGCGGGCGGGGGCGGTCGGCCTGCTGCGCGGCGTGGCGACCGCGGACGAGGTCGACGAGACGCTGCGCGGGATGCCGCACAACGTGACGACCGAGATGGACCTTGCGCTGTGGCGGCTCGCGCGGGGCGCGGCCGAACACCGCGACCTGCTGCTGAACACACCGCCCACCGAACTCGCCGCCCGCTACCTCGCCGGCGACCTGCCGGAGATCGGGCTGGGCGAGTTCCTGCGCGCGTACGGGCACCGCGGCGCGGCCGAGATCGACGTGGGGGTGCCGCGGTGGGCCGAGGACCCCGCCCCGGTGTTCGCCGCGATCGCGGGCTACCTGCGGGTGTCGGACCCGCAGCAGTTCCCCGACCTGCGCTTCCGGCGAGCGGCCGCCGAGGCGGAGGCGAAGATCGACGAGCTGGTGGCCCGCGCCCGGCGCACCCGGCCGGTTCGGGCGCGGCTCGCCGGCTTCCTCCTGCGGCGCTCGCGCGCGCTCGCCGGGCTGCGGGAGCTGCCGAAGTTCGCCTGGCTGTACCCGCTCGCCGAGATGCGCAGGCAGCTCCTCGCCGCGGGCGCCGAGCTGCGCGACCGCGGGGTGCTCGACCGGGCCGACGACATCGTGTTCCTCGAGTTCGCCGAGGCCCTGACCGCGACCACGTCCGGCGGCGAGTTCCGCGACCGGATCGCGGCCCGACGGGCCGAGCACGCGCGGGAGATGCGCCGCCGCAGCGTCCCCGGGCTCCTGCTCTCCGACGGGACCAACCCGGAGGCGTTGGCGCCCGCCGCCCCGGCGCCCGACGGCGCGCTGACCGGCATGGCGGCCGCACCCGGCACGGCGACCGGCCCGGCGCGCGTGATCCTCGACCCCGCCGGGGCGCACGTCGAGCCGGGCGAGATCCTCGTCGCACCGACCACCGATCCCGGCTGGACCCCGCTGTTCATGACGGCAGGCGGCCTGGTCACCGAGACCGGGGCCGCAATGGCGCACGGGCCGACCGTGGCCCGCGAGTACGGCATCCCGGCCGTCATCTGCGTGCGCGACGCCACCCGGCTCATCACGACCGGGCAGGTGATCACCGTGGACGGGGCGGCCGGGACGGTCACGTTCGCCGCGCCGTCGCCGTCGGTGGACGCTACCGGCGCGCCTCCAGGTGCCGACGGAACCACCTGACCAGGCCCGCGTCCACCTCGCGCGCGATCGGCAGCTGCGGCGCGGGCTCGATGCCCGGCTGGTCGGCCAGCGGGTGCGCGAGCCCCGGGATCGACAGCAGCTCGCCCCGCTCCCCCAGCGCCTCGGCGAGCCGCACCGCATCGGCGCGCAGGCCGGGGTGGTCCCGCTCGCCGCTCACGACCAGCAGCGGCGCGCGATCGGCGATGGCGGGCGCCTTGGCGAGGAAGTCGAGGCCGTCGACCGACCGCTCGGACTCGGCGTCGTACGGGTCGTGCGGGAAGAGGTCCACCACCGTCCGCATCCGGATGGCGGCGTTCACGACGGCGCCGGCGAAGACCGGGACGTCGGTGTCGGCGAGGACCCGCAGCGCGACGGCCCCGCCGAGGGAGCCACCGAGCACGCCGAGCGGGCCGTCCTCCACCGGAAGTTGCCGTCGGATCGACGCGAGTGCGGCCGGGAACTCCTCGCTCGCCTGCCGGACGAACGGGTACAGGTACGCCATCAGGGCGTCCTCGCGGATCAGTTCGCCAACGGCGTCCATGCGGCCGTCGACCATGCGCGCCCCGCACATCGGCATCCCGAGGTGCACCCGCCACGCGGGGACGCCGTGCATCGGCAGCGCGGCGGCGAACGCGGCGTCCGAGCAGGGCGCGTCGAGCATGTGCCAGGTGACGATCAGCGGAGCGGGACCGCCTTCGACGGGCGGGAGAGCGGTGAACGGGACGCCTGCCGCCACGCCGGTGATCGCTCGCTGCATGCGCGTCACGCTAGGGCGCCGGTGGCCGGCGGAACCCGGTTCATCTCCACGGGCGAAACCGGGTTCCGGATCTACGCTGCGCGGGTACCGGTCCGCACCGGCGCCCCCTCCGATGCCGCGTTCATCGTCGAGATGGCCCGGCTCGCATCGGCGGTCGACGGCCGGCCGCCCCCGCCCGACGATCCCGCGCTGCTGCGTGGGCTTCCCGCGGAGCCGGACGCGAGCGTGCTGTCGGTCGACGACGAGGGCCGGCGGGCCGGCGCGGCCTGGTGGCAATTCCGGGAGCCGCTGCCGGCCGTGGGCCTCGACGGCGCCCCGGTCCCCGAGCTGGTCGTCGCCATGGCGCTCCCCCGCGCGCGGTCACCGCGTCGGCCGCCGGCTGCCGGCTGCTCGCCGTCCGGCGCGGCCCCGACCGGCCGGCCCTCGACGTCCACATCCTCGACCCGGCGGTGCGCCTCTCCTGCCGGACGGGCTTCGTCGTCGCCGGGAAGGGGCGGGGCGCGCTCGGCGGCGCCGTGATCCGCGAGCCGGCGGTTCCGAAGACGACTCGGCCGCCCCTCCTGTGATCGGAGCGGCGGCCGTTTCCGCTGGTCAGCGGCGTGGAGCGGGCGACGGGAATCGAACCCGCGTCGCCAGTTTGGAAGACTGGGGCTCTACCATTGAGCTACGCCCGCACGTGACGCCGAGATTACCCGACCCCCTGTGACGTGGTCGGGCCCACCCGGTATCCGGTGTCCCGGCCCAGGTGCTGCCGCCTAGACTCCGCTCGACGGGGTGTGGCGCAGCTTGGTAGCGCACTCGCTTTGGGAGCGAGGGGCCGTGGGTTCAAATCCCGCCACCCCGACCAGGTCAGGGCCGGTCCGGACGATCTTCCGGGCCGCTCGGACCCGCTTTCGCACCGAGCTGCCACCAGAAGCCGAGATCGTCGTGGTGGGAGGGCTCGCCGCGGGTCGACCGGTAGAGCGCCTGTGCCGCCGTGTCGTGCGCATCGGTGAGGAGCCACACCTTCTGGTGACCCTCTCGCCGCGCGAGATCCAGGAACGCGGTGGGGAGGGCGCGGCCGGCCCCGCGCCGTCGGGCCGGCTCGACGACCTCGATCTCGTAGAGCTGCACCTGCGAGTAGCCGGCCGCGTGCCGCTGACGCGTACCCCACGCCCAGCCCATGACCCGGTCGCCCTCGGTCGCGACGAACGCGACGGAGGCCGGGTGGCGCAGGAACGGGCCGTGGTCGACGCCGTCGATCCGGCGGAAGGTCCGGACCGCCGTGTCGAAGGTGCGGTGGTCCTCGCTGGTCAGCAGGTGGACGCGCATGCGCACAGTCTCGGGCCGCGTACCGTGCCGCGGTGGAGGTTCTGGGGATCGTCGTCGAGCCCTCGCTTCTCCGCCGCTGGGCCCGGTGGCTCGCGCCGGAACGCCAGCCGTTCTTCCTGACCACACGGGAGGCGGCGGAGTTCGGGTTGGCGCCCGAGCCCCGGTGCGAGGTCTCCCCCGAGCTCCGCGACACCTACGAGCTGTGGAACGTGCCCGGGGACCTCGCGGTCGTCCGGCTCGACGAGCAGGCGTTCCACGGGCTGCCCCGACCGGTTCGCGCCGAGCTCGTGCGGGCGCAGCTGCGCCACGGCCGCGGGGCGGTGGCCGCGGTCGACGACTGGGCCGACGTCCTCGACGCCCGAGGGCTGCGCGAGCAGGCCGACGGGCAGCACTTCGTCTGGTGGCCCGGCATGGTGGAACCGC
>NZ_DATGOP010000024.1:0-84915 GCF_035305885.1 Pseudonocardia sp. | reverse complement strand
CGACAGGATCTCGATCCCGCGCCGGCGGGCCTCGGGGTCGCTGCCGCTTTCGTCCAGGCTCTTCTGGGTGTGGGTCACCCCCAGCTCCAGCGGCCCCGGCTGCGGGGTCCACGTCCAGTCACCCTCGAGCTCGATCGGCGGCAGCGTCTCGTTCGGTGACGGGAGCGTCGGCGTCGGGGCGGGCTCTTCGGCCGAGCACGCCACCAGCGCCGCGGTCAGGACCGCGAGCGCCGCGGCGAGCCGGCCTCGATGACGGGAAGCGTGCACGGGTACCTCGGCGTCCGGTTCGGGTGGTTCGTGTCGACCGTGGCAGGGCGACCCTGTGGCCGGGCTGAGAATGCTCCGAACAGGACACGAACCGGTAACGGTCAGGCGGCGGTCGGCCGCCTGCGCCGCCCGCCGCGGGACGGCCGCCCGCCCGGGCGGGGCCGCCGCGACTGCTGCTGCGCGGGCGCCGCGGGCGGCGCGACCGGCACCCCGGACGGCGGGCGGGCGCCCGTGATCCGGGCCAGCTCGCCGCCGCCCGCGGTCACCGGCGTCTGCGCCGCCCGCACGCCGGCGAGCCGCATCATCCGCTCGACATCGCGCCGCTCGTCGGCGGTCACGAGCGTGACGACCGTGCCGGAGTCGCCCGCCCGCGCGGTGCGCCCCGCCCGGTGCAGGTAGTCCTTGGGGTCGGCGGGCGGGTCGACGTGCACGACCAGGCTCACGTCGTCGACGTGGATGCCGCGCGCGGCCACGTCGGTGGCCACGAGCACCGGCGTGCGGCCCTCCTTGAACTCGGCGATCGCCCGGTTGCGGGCGTTCTGCGCCTTGCCGCCGTGCAGCGCGGCCGCCACGACGCCCTGGCGCCGCAGCGCCTTGACGAGCCGGTCGACGCCGTGCTTGGTGCGGGCGAACAGGATGGTGCGCCCGTCGCGCGCCGCGATGTGGGCGACGACCGCCGCTTTCGCGGCCGGCTCGACGAGCAGGACGTGGTGGTCCATCGTCGCCACCTGCGCCGTCGCCGGGGCCACGGCGCGGGTCACCGGGTCGGTGAGGTACCGGTCGACCAGCGCGCCCACCTCGTTGTCGAGCGTGGCGGAGAACAGCAGCCGCTGCCCGCCCGCGGGGGTGCGGTCGAGGATCGCCTTGACCTGGGGCAGGAAGCCCATGTCCGACATGCGGTCGGCCTCGTCGAGCACCGTGACCTCGACCTGCGCGAGGTCGCACGTGCGCTGGTCGAGGTGGTCGGTGAGCCGGCCGGGCGTGGCGACGACGAGGTCGACCCCGCGCTGCACGGCAGCGGCCTGCCGGTGGAACGACAGCCCGCCCACGATCACCGCCGTGGACAGGCCCAGCGCCCGCGCGAACGGGGCGAGCGCGTCGTCGACCTGCTGGGCCAGCTCGCGGGTGGGGACGAGGACGAGCCCGCGCGGCCGTCCGGGGCGGGCCCGCCCGCCGGCGAGCCGGGACAGCAGCGCGAGGCCGAAGGCGAGGGTCTTGCCCGAGCCGGTCTGCCCGCGCCCGAGCAGGTCGCGGCCGGCGAGGGTGTCGGGCAGCGTGGCCGCCTGGATCGGGAACGGCTCGGTGAAGCCGTGCGCGGCGAGCGCACCGACGACCGGCCCGGGCAGGCCGAGCTCGGCGAACGACGGCATGCCCGCCTCGGGGGCCGTCCACAGCTGCTCGACCGGGGCGACGGGAGCGAGCGGGGGACGGGTGCGCGGGGTGCGCGAACGGCCGCGCGGGGAGCGGGAGCGGCCGCCGCCGCTGCGACGCGACCGCGGGTCGGCCGGGTCGTGGGCACGGCGGGAGAAGGGTGAAGACAAGGAGGAACCTCCGGGACGTGGCACGTCGCGCGGAGAAGCAGCGCCGGAGGGGCGGCTGGAAACCTCGGGACGAGCCCTGGCGCATCGTGCGCCGTTGTTCGGGTGGTGCGGGACAGCGCCCGCGAAAGGGCCGGTGTGGCCGGGCGCTCGCGATCATCGTAGCCGAGCCCCCGGCCGTGCACCTTTCCGAGCGAGCTATTCCTGTGACACCGCGGGGTCCCCGGGCATTCCCAGCTCGGTGCGCAGCTTTCCGAGCAGGGCATCGGGCGAGCCGGCCTCCGGGGTCAGGCCGCGGGCGGTGAACCACTCGCCGATCCGCCGCACGTCCCGCTCCAGGAACCGGGGGCCCTGCGGGTTGCTCACCACGTCCACGACCTGCGGCAGGTCGATCAGCACCAGCCGCCCGTCGTGCACCAGGAGGTTGTAGGCGGACAGGTCGCCGTGGGTGAGGCCGTGGCGGGCCAGCCCGAGCAGGGCCTCGCCGAGCTGGTGCCACAGATCACACAGCTCGTCGGGGTCCGGGCGCAGCTGGGCCAGCCGCGGCGCGGCCGTGCCGTCGGCGTCGCCGACGAATTCCAGCAGCACCTCGGTGCCGCTGCACTGCACCGGGTAGGGCACCGCGACGCCGCCCGCCCACAGCCGCGACAGCGCGGCGAACTCGGCGTTCGCCCACTGCCCGGCCAGGATGTCCCGGCCGAAGGCGGTGCGGTTGGCCATCGCCCGCATCTCGCGGGACCGGCGCACGCGCCTGCCCTCGAGGTAACCGGCGTCGCGGTGGAACATGCGGCGTTCGGAGCTGCGGTAGCGCTTCGCGGCCATCAGGGCGCGCCTGCCGGTGCCCGGCACGGCGCGCTCGATCAGGTGGACGTCGGCCTCCTTGCCGGTCTTGAGCACGCCGAGCTCGGTGTCGACCGCGGCGTGCTCGGTGACCACCCATGCCGGGCGCGGGTGCGGCCCGTGTTCGGCGCCGTCCCACGTGGACCAGCGGTCGCCCTCGGGCGGGCCGTCGACGTCGGCGCCGAGGCGCTCGTCGAGCGCCGACAGGTCGGGCCGGCGGCGGGTGGTGCGGGTGGGTTCCTCGTCATCGAAGCGGCGGCGGCGCGGCTTGCGGCGCGAGGACGTGCGTTCGTAGATCTCGGAGTACGACTCGTAGTCGTTCAACGCGGGGCTCCAGTGGAGTGTGCGCCCCGCGCGCCGGGAGCGGGATCAGCGCGGGGCGGCGGGGATCGGACGAGGACGCGCCACGTCCACGACAGGCGTCGACATGTCGGCACCTCCTCGACGATCACGCCGGAGCCCGGCGACCCGATGCGGATGTGGGCACCTTCCCCGATGGGCGGGCCCGCGGCAACCGATTTGCGGCGTCGATCTACGCGGGCACGACGACCTGCAGCGCGGCGCCCGTGCGCTCCACGCGCATCCCGGCCCGCCGCGCGACCGCGGCGACGCCCGCGGCGTCGGTCGGCTCGGCGCGGGTGCTCGCGAGTGCGCGGGCGAGCCTGCCCTTGTGCGCCTTGTTGAAGTGGCTCACGACGCTGCGGCGCCCGTCCGGCCGCTCGGCGAGGACGGTCACCGTGACCGCCCCCGGCACGCGCCCCAGCGCGGCGTAGGAGCCCGAGCGCAGGTCGACGACCAGCTCCGCGGCGGCGATGGTGGCGAGCTCGGGTTCGAGCACCGGCTTCCACCGGGCGGCCAGGGTGCCGCCCGAGGGGAGCGACGAGCCGGCGGAGAGCCGGTAGGCGGGCACCGGGTCGTCGGCGCGCAGCAGCCCGAACAGCGCCGAGCCGATCGCGAGCCGGGCGCGGGCGCGCGCGGCGGCGGCCCCGCGCAGCGAACCCGCGTCGAGGGCGTCGTAGAGCACGCCGGTGTAGCGGTGCAGGGCGGGCAGGGTGGGGGAGGTCCACAGCGCGGCGTTGCGGGCGATCTCGGCGTCCTGCGCCGGGGAGAGGCCGAGCGCGGCGCGGCACGCGGGCGGGTCGGCGGCGAGCTCGACGAGCTCGTCGACGAGCGCCTTGCGGACGCCGTCCAGGGCCGGGTGGGAGAGCGCGTCGAGCCGCAGCGGCGGTCCGTCGCCGCCGTCGCGCTTCGTCTCCGACGGGGGAAGCAGGACCAGCACGTGGCGCACCCTATGTTGTGCCGCCCGCGACCCGTTGATTACGGTCGTCGGCGTGATCGGGCTCGAAGTGGTGGGTCGGGCGGGCCCGTGACCGCGATAGACACAGAGCTCCCGCCCGCCACCGGTGCATGGCGGGAGGGCGACGACCCCGGGCGCAGGCAGTGGATCACGCTGCCGGAACCGCTGCCCCTCGAAGCGGGCGGCGAGCTGCCCGGCGTCCGGATCGCCTACGAGACGTGGGGCACGCTGAACGCGGACGCCTCCAACGCGGTGCTCGTGCTGCACGCCCTCACCGGCGACAGCCACGTGAGCGGTCCGGCCGGGCCCGGCCACCCCACCCCCGGTTGGTGGGACGCGCTGATCGGGCCGGGCAGGGCGCTCGACCCCGACCGCTGGTTCGTGGTGGCCCCGAACATCGTGGGCGGCTGCCAGGGCAGCACCGGCCCCGCATCGACCGCCCCCGACGGCAGGCCGTGGGGGAGCCGGTTCCCGTTCGTCACCGCGCGGGACTCGGTGGCGGCCGAGCGGGTGCTCGCCGACGAGCTGGGCGTGCGGACCTGGGCGCTGGTGATCGGCGGCTCCATGGGCGGCATGCGCGCGCTGGAGTGGGCGGCCACCGAGCCCGACCGGGTGGCCCGGCTGTGCCTCCTGGCCTGCCCCGCCGCGTCCACGGCCGACCAGATCGGGTGGGCGGCGCCGCAGCTCGCGGCGATCCGCGACGACCCCGGCTGGAACGGCGGCGACTACCACGACGCCCCGCCGGGGCAGGGCCCGCACCGCGGCCTCGGGGTGGCCCGGCGGATCGCGCACCTGAGCTACCGCAGCGCCGTGGAGCTCGACGAACGGTTCGGCCGGGACCCGCAGGACGGCGAGGACCCGTGGCGCGGCGGCCGCTACGCGGTGGAGTCCTACCTCGACCACCACGCCCGCAAGCTGGTGCGCCGCTTCGACGCCATGTCCTACGTCCGGCTCACCGAGCTGATGAACGCCCACGACGTGGGCCGCGGCCGCGGCGGCGTCCAGGCGGCCCTGTCCCGGGTGACGGCCCGGACGCTGGTGGCCGGGGTGAGCTCCGACCGGCTCTACCCGCTCGAGCAGCAGGCCGAGCTGGCCGACGGCATCCCCGGTGCCGAGCCGCTGCGCGTGATCGACTCCCCGTACGGGCACGACGGGTTCCTCATCGAGGCCGCCGCCGTGGGCGCGCTCGTCAAGGAGCTGCTCGAGGGGTGATCCCTCCTGCTCGCCGCCGCCGAACTCGTCGCCCTCGGGGCCGATGAGCGTGGCGGAGGAGAAGACGGCGGGGTCGCCGCGCTCGCCGAGCACGGTGGCCCCGAGCGCCACGAGGCGCTCCGCCTCGGCCTGCCGCTGACCGTCGGGGGCGCCGAGGTCGAGGTGCAGGCGGTTCTTGCCCGCCCGGGGCTCCGGCACGCGCCGGCAGCCGGAGCAGCGGACCCCCTACGGGGGCGGCGCCGGCGTGATGAACGCGCCGTCGTGGCTCTGCAGCGCCTCGGTCTCCGGCGCCGCCGCCCCGAACTCCGAGAGCGTCACCGGGCTCGCGCGGTCGACGGTGACCATGCCGACGGGAAGTCCCGTGTGAACAGGCCGGCCAGGCGGCCCGACGCGAGCGCCCCGGCGTGCGGGAGGATCTACCCGTGCCCGACCGCCCCTACGTGCTGCTGTCGGCCGCGATGTCGGTGGACGGCCACATCGACGACAGCGGGCCCGAGCCGCTGCTGCTGTCCGACGCCGCCGACCTCGACCGGGTCGACGAGGAGCGCGCCGGCGTCGACGCGATCCTCGTCGGCGCCACCACGCTGCGCCGGGACGACCCGCGGCTGCTGGTGCGGTCCGAGCGGCGGCGGGCGGCCCGGGTGGCCGCGGGCCGCCCGCCGCACCCGACCAAGGTCACGCTGACCGGCTCGGGTGATCTCGACCCCGGGGCGCGCTTCTTCACCACCGGCGACACGGCCAAGATCGTCTACGTCGCGAGCCCCGGCCTGGAGACGGCGCGCACGGCCGTGGGCGCCGTCGCCGAGGTCGTCGACGCGGGCCACCCGGTCGAGGTGCACCGGCTGCTCGACGACCTGTGCCGCCGCGGCGTCCGGCGCCTCATGGTGGAGGGCGGCACCGCGGTGCACACGCTGTTCCTCACCGCGGGCGTGGCCGACGAGCTGCAGCTGGTCGTCGCGCCGTTCTTCGTGGGTGAGGCCGACGCGCCGCGGTTCGTCGGGCCCGGGCGGTTCCCGCACGACTCCGCGCACCGGATGCGGCTCGCCGAGGCGCGTCCGATCGGCGACCTCGTGCTCCTGCGCTACCTGCTCGGCGGCCGCGGTGCGTGACGACCGGGAGCTGCTCGCGCGCGCCGTCGAGCTGGCGCGGCGCTGCCCGCCGTCGGACACCGCGTTCTCGGTGGGCGCGCTGGTCGTCGACGCCGAGGGCACGGTGCTCGCGCAGGGGTGGTCGCGCCGCCGCGACCCGCTCGACCACGCCGAGGAGTCCGCGCTCGCCGACCTCGGCCCCGGCTGGCGGGCCCCCGCCGGCACCACCGTCTACAGCTCGCTCGAACCGTGCAGCGCACGCCTGTCCCGCCGGCTGACCTGCAGCGACCTGATCCTCGCCGCGGGTGTGCAGCGCGTGGTGTTCGCCTGGCGCGAGCCCGCGGTGTTCGTCGACGGCCGGGGCGCGCAGCGGCTGCGCGCCGCGGGCGTGGAGGTGGTCGAGCTGCCGGAGCTCGCACAGGCGGCGAGCGAGCCCAACGCGCACCTGCTCGGGGACCGCCCGGCGGGCCCGCGACAGCGGTGACCGGCGCAACTGCCTTCCGCGGGCGTCGCTACCCTGTCCCGGGTGCTGACCCGGATGTCGTCGCTGTTCCTGCGGACCCTGCGCGAGGACCCGGCCGACGCGGAGGTACCGAGCCACAAGCTGCTCGTCCGCGCCGGTTACGTCCGGCGCGTCGCGCCGGGGATCTACACCTGGCTCCCGCTGGGGCTGCGGGTCCTGCGCAACATCGAGCGGATCGTGCGCGAGGAGATGGACGCCATCGGCGCCCAGGAGATCCAGTTCCCCGCGTTGCTGCCGAAGGAGCCCTACGAGGCGACCGGGCGCTGGACCGAGTACGGCCCCAACATCTTCCGGCTCAAGGACCGCAGGGGCGGCGACTACCTCCTGGGCCCCACCCACGAGGAGCTGTTCACGCTCCTGGTGAAGGGCGAGTACTCGTCCTACAAGGACTACCCGGTCATCCTGTACCAGATCCAGACCAAGTACCGGGACGAGGCGCGACCCCGCGCCGGCATCCTGCGCGGCCGCGAGTTCCTCATGAAGGACTCCTACTCGTTCGACCTCACCGACGAGGGGCTCTCGGAGTCCTACCGGCTGCACCGCGACGCCTACGTGCGGATCTTCGATCGACTCGGCCTGGAGTACGTGATCGTCAAGGCGACGTCGGGCGCGATGGGCGGGTCGGCGTCGGAGGAGTTCCTCGCCGTCGCGCCCACCGGTGAGGACACCTACGTGCGCAGCCCCGGCGGGTACGCGGCCAACGTCGAGGCGGTCACCACCCCGGCGCCGCCCGCGCGGCCGATCGAGGGGCTGCCCCCGGCGCAGGCGCACCACACGCCCGACACCCCCACGATCGAGTCGCTGGTCGACTTCCTCAACGAGAAGTCGGGCCTCGGCCGCACCTTCACCGCGGCCGACACGCTCAAGAACGTCCTGGTCAAGACGCGGCAGCCGGGCTCGGACGAGTGGGAGCTGCTCGGGATCGGCGTGCCCGGCGACCGCGAGGTCGACATGAAGCGGCTCGAGGCGGCGCTCGACCCCGCCGAGGTCGCGCTGCTCGACGACGCCGACTTCGCCGCCCACCCGTTCCTGGTCAAGGGCTACATCGGGCCGGCGGCGCTCGCCGCGAACGGCGTGCGCTACCTCGTCGACCCGCGCGTCGTGCCCGGCACGGCGTGGGTCACCGGCGCCGACAAGCCCGACCACCACGTCGTCGACCTCGTCTGCGGCCGCGACTTCACCCCCGACGGCACGATCGAGGCCGCCGAGGTGCGCGAGGGCGACCCCGCGCCCGACGGCTCGGGGCCGCTCGAGTCCGCGCGCGGCATCGAGATCGGGCACGTGTTCCAGCTCGGTCGCAAGTACTCCGACGCGGCGCAGCTCGACGCGCTCGGCGCCGACGGCAAGCCGGTGCGGATCACGATGGGCTCCTACGGCATCGGTGTGTCCCGGCTGGTCGCGGCGATCGCCGAACAGAGCCACGACGAGGCGGGCCTGATCTGGCCCCGCGCGGTCGCCCCCGCCGACGTCCACGTCGTGATCGCGGGCAAGACCGACGAGATCGTCGCGGGCGCGGAGCGGCTCGCCGCCGACCTCGACGCGGCCGGCGTGCGCGTCCTGCTCGACGACCGCAAGGCCACGCCCGGCGTCAAGTTCACCGACGCCGAGCTGATCGGGGTGCCGACGATCGTCGTGGTCGGCCGGGGCCTGGCGAACGGTGTGATCGAGGTGAAGGACCGCCGGAGCGGTGAACGGCAGGAGATCGCGGTCGAGTCCGCCGTCACCCACCTGGTCCAGCTCGTCGGCGCGCGCTGACCTGCATCCGGTGAGCGGCGACCGGTCTGGTCGGGTGTCACCCGTTCGTGGTCGACTGAGCCTCGTGCAACGACGGCGCCATCCTGGTCACGGAGCCGGTTCGCGTCGTCACCACCTGCGACGACGGTGGTGCGGATGCGAAGGCGACTCGCCCGCCCCGTACCGTTCCCGTCATCCGTACGCAGTAATGCACGACCCTGACCGTCACCTGGCCGGTGGCGGGCCGGCCGCGCCGCCGGTCCGCCTGCGGCCGCCGCGTGGGAGGTAGACCCAGTGGACTTCGACGCGCTGCGCGCCGCCGTCGTGCCCGGTGCCGGTGTCGTGGGGCGCTGGCCCGGGGTGGTCTGCGTCGCCGAGTGCGCCGACCGCAACGTGCTGCGCCAGCTCCTCGACGTGTGCGCCACCGCGGCCGGGCCGGAGCCGGGACGGGCGCTGGCCCGCAGGCTCGCCGCCTGGCTCGGCGGACCCGACGCGCCCGGTGAGGGCCTGCGCTTCGGCACCGTCGCCGTCACCGGGGCCGACCCCCGCTCGGGCGCGCAGCGCGGCGAGCAGTGGGCGGTGTTCCTGTACGGGGCCGTGGGGGTGGTGGTGCCGGACCGCCAGATCGCGCTGTCCGGCGCCCAGGCGGTGGCGTGGACCGACCGGCTGCTCCCGCGGCCCGACGCGCCCGTGGTGCTCGCCCTCGAGGGCGGCCCCATCCCGCCCGGCCTCGTCGACGGGGTGCACGACCTGCGCGCGGGCGTGGTGCCCGGCGCGGGCGCCGTCCTCGTGCCGAACGGCGACCACGGCTCGGTCGACGTCGACGAGGAGGCGGCCCGTCGCCAGACCGAGTCCCGGTGGCTCGATGTCTCCGCCGCGGAGCGCCAGTGGGGCACCGACCCCGCGCCCACCGCGTCCGGCGACGCGCACTACCCGGGCGACGGCGCGGGCAACGGGCTGCGTTCGCGCGGGCTCGGCTCCCTCGAGGCCTACCGTCCCGGCGACCCCGGGGGCGGGGCCGAGCGGCCTTCCGGCCGAGCCCACCTGCGGCCGGTGCCGTCGGGCTCCAACGGCGTCGCGCACCGGGGGTGGGTGCCGCGCCGCGGGGCGGTGAGCGACCTCGGCCGCACCTCCGACGCCGAAGCCGGCCCGCAGGCCCACGACGAGGAACCGGACGCCGACCGCGCCGACGACCTGCGCGAGCCCGAGCCGGAGCAGAACGGCGACGAGCCCGACGGCGACGTCCGCACCGGGGCCGCCAACGGCGCGAGCTACGACCTGCTCGCCGGGTCCGACGCCCAGGAGAGCGAGCGGAGCCCGTGGAGCGACGACCGCGACCGCGACGGCGGGCGGCCGGAGCGGATCGAGGGCTGGTTCGGCGCCCCGGACGGCGGCGCCGAGTCCGGCCTCGCCGCCATCGGACCGTCCGAACGGCGGCGGCGCCGGCACCGCCTCGCCGACGACGAGGCCGCGGCCGAGGGCGACGGCGAGCGGCCGGAGGAGCCGGAGCACAGCGAGCTCTCCGACGAGCGCGGATCCGACGACTTCGCCCCCGGCGACCCCGGGGCCGACCAGCCGGGCCTCGGCCACGGCCCGGTGGAGGAGACCCGGATCGGCTCGATCCCGCCGATCGCGCCCGAGCCCGTGGGGCCGCCCGCCGACGGCGGGTCGCTCGACGGCTCCGGCGACGGCACGCCGCGCCTCGGCGTCCCCGCCCAGGAGGCCCCGCAGGCCCACCCGCTGGCCGACGCGCCGAGCTCGGACGGTGAGACGCCGCACACCACCGCCCTGCGTTCGGAGCGGATCATGGGCGCCGCGCCCGACGGGCAGGACTCGGAGGAGGCCACCAGCGGGCTCGTCGTCGACAACGGCTCCGAGGAGCAGCGCCCGCCGGTCGGCCTGCTCGTGTTCGACGACGGTGCCACCTACGCCGTCGACGCGGAGTACCTCATGGGCCGGATGCCGGAGGCCGACCCGCGGGTCGCCTCCGGCGCGCTGCGCTCGCTCGCCCTGGAGGACGCGTCCGGCGCGGTGTCGCGCGTCCACGCGCAGATCGTGCTGAACGGGTGGGAGGCGCTGCTGGTCGACGTCGGCTCGCGCAACGGCACGTTCGTCTCCCCGCCCGGGGAGCAGGGCTGGACCCAGCTGCCCGCGGGGGAGACGCACCGGCTGGTGCCCGGCACGCGGGTGCGGATCGGGGGCCGCAGCTTCCAGTTCGAGGCGCCGTCCGGCTCGCGGTAGGTGGGCGCCCGGTTGGACCCGACCGCCACGCTGGCCCCCGGACCGATCACCGAGTACGAGGTCCTCGGCCTGCTGGGTGAAGGGCCGCACGCCCGCTGCTACCTCGCCCGGCCGCCGGGACACCACGGCGAGGGCGTGGTGGTCAAGGTGTTCACCGAGCGGGTGGGCGAGCCCGCGTTCGACCGCGCGGTGCGGCTGCTGCGGGCGGCCGAGGCCGTCGGGTCCCGGTACGTCGTGCGGGTGTTCGACGCCGTGCTCGGTGAGAACTTCGCCTACGCCATGGAGTTCCACCCGCTCGGTTCGCTCGCGGCTCCGGCCGGCGCGCTTGCCCGCGAGGTCGCCCTCGTCGCGTTGGAGCACGCCGCCCGCGGCGCCCACGAGCTGCACGACGCCGGGATCGTCCACGGCGCGATCCACCCCGGTAACGTCCTGCTCGTCGAGGAGGACGACGGCGCCGTCGGCGGCCGGCTGGCGGAGCCGGGCCTGTCGGGCGTGCTGACCCCGGGCGTGGTCGTGCCGGGAGCGGGCCGCGGCGGGGTGCTGGAGTTCCGCGACCCCGACCTGCTCGACGGCGCGCCCCCGTCTCGGCGCACCGAGGTGTGGGCGCTCGGCGCCACGATCCACCGCGTGCTGTCGGGCGCCGGCCTCTACGGGGAACTGCCGGGGCACGCGCTGGGCGCGATCCGCGAGCTGCAGTCCGGTCCGCAGCTGCACCCCGCCCTCGACCCGGACGAGGCCTCGCTGGTGCGCGACTGCACCGCCGACGGCCCGGACCGGCTCCGCACGGCCGCCGAGGTGGCCGACCGGCTCGCTGCCCTGCGCTGAGCCCGCGACTCACCGACACCGAGAGCGCGACTCGCGGACACGCAGAGCGCGACTCGCCGAAGCCCCGGCGAGTCGCGCCCCGAGTGTCGGCGAGTCGCGCTCTCGGTGCGGGTGGGTTGCGCTCCGGGTGCGGGTCAGCCGGGGAGGAACGAGAGCCGGACGTTGCGGACGGGGTTGTCGCGGTTGGTGTCGACCAGGCACACCGACTGCCACGTGCCCAGCGCGGTGCGCCCGCCCAGCACGGGGACCGACATCGACGGCGCGATGAACGCGGGGAGCACGTGGTCGCGGCCGTGGCCCGGGCTGCCGTGCCGGTGGGTCCACCGGTCGTCGGCGGGCAGCAGGTCGCGCAGCGCGGCCAGCAGGTCGGTGTCGCTCCCGGCGCCGGTCTCGATCACG
Source organism: Pseudonocardia sp. (assembly GCF_035305885.1). Taxonomy (GTDB): domain Bacteria; phylum Actinomycetota; class Actinomycetes; order Mycobacteriales; family Pseudonocardiaceae; genus Pseudonocardia. Next base: position 72,951 of record NZ_DATGOP010000024.1, on the reverse strand, counting down.
GCGAGCCCGGCCGTGGCGTGCGGGACCCACACGTTGAGCAGCCCGTCGCGGGCGCCCACGGAGCGCAGGAACGCGGCGATCTCGCCGGTGAGGTCGACGACGGCCTCCCGGCCGCCGGTGCGGATCTCGATCAGCTGGGTGTCCACCGCCGTAGTGTCCCCTCTCGTGCGTGAGGCATTCGGTGCGGAGTTCGACGTCCCTGACGGTTACCTGAACACGGCGAGCATCGGCATCCCGCCCGCCGCGGCGGGCGCCGCGGTGGCCGAGGCGATCACCGCGTGGCGCACCGGCGCGGGCCGGGCGGGGGAGTACGACGAGCCGGTCGCGCGGGCCCGGCAGGGCTTCGCCGACCTGGTCGGGGTGGACGTGGCGCGGGTGGCGATCGGGCCCGCGGTCTCGGCGCTCGTCGGGCTGGTCGCGACCGCCCTGCCCCCTGGAGCCCGGGTGCTGGTCGCCGCGGGCGAGTTCACGAGCGTGACGTGGCCGTTCGCCGCGCAGGCGGAGCGCGGTGTCGAGGTCACCGAGGTCGAGCTCGCCGAGGTGGGCCGCCGGGCGGGCGAGTTCGACCTGGTGGCGGTGAGCGTCGTCCAGTCCGCTGACGGACGCGTCGTCGACCTCGACGATCTGCGCGCGGCCCGGGCGGGCGGCACCCGGGTGCTGCTGGACGCCACCCAGTCGCTCGGCTGGCTCGACGCCGACGTCTCCTGGGCCGACGCCGTCGTCGCCGCGGGCTACAAGTGGCTGCTCAGCCCGCGCGGGGTCGCGTGGATGGCGATCCGGCCGGAGCTTTCCGCCGTGCCGGCCGCGGCGGGGTGGTACGCGAGCGCCGACCGCTGGACGGACGTCTACGGCCTGCCGATGACCCTCGCCCCGGACGCGCGCGCGCTCGACACCTCGCCCGCGTGGTACTGCCACGTCGGCGCGGCCGCGGCCCTGCCGTGGCTCGCCGGCCTCGACCGCGCCGCCGTGCACGCGCACTGCGTGGGGCTGGCCGACGCCTTCCGGGCCGGGCTGGGGATGGCGCCCGGCGGCTCGGCGATCGTGTCCGTGCCACGCCCGGACGCGGCGCGGCGGCTGGCCGAGGCGGGCGTGGTGAGCGCGACCCGGGCCGGGGCGGCCCGCGTGTCGTTCCACCTCTACAACACCGAGGCCGACGTCGAGCGCGCCCTGGCGGCGCTGCGGGCCTGATCGAGGCGCTACTGCAGGCCCGGGAACACCGGGATCGTCGGCGTCCGGCCGATGGCGGCCCGCCAGCGGGCGCAGCGCAGCGTCGCCGCGCTCATCGTGTCCAGGGCGGCCTGGCGCAGGGCCCGGTCGCGGGAGCGCTCGAGCACCGATCGCCACGCGGCGATCGTGTCGCTCTCGGCGACGACGGCGAGCTCGGCCGCCGACGCCGCGTCGGTGACCGGGCGGGGCGTGGCGTAGGCGGGCTGGGCGGATGCCGCGGGCTCCCCGAGCTGGGCCAGGGTCTCCTCGATCTGGGCGCGCAGTTCGCGGTGGGCCTCCTCGTCCTCCCGGGCGCGCGTCGCGTCGGCGCCGGACAGGAAGGCCACCGCGAGCGCGTAGCTCCAGATCGCCGCGTGCTCGGCCGCGAGCGCGTTCTGGAGGGCGGCGACGGAGGTCTCGTCGATCCGCGGGTTCGACGACGTCACGCCAGCACCTCCGCGTAGGCGTTGCAGCACGCGGCCACCGACGCCACGAGCCCCACCCGCTCGGGCGGCAGGGTGAGCGCGACCTCCCCGGCGGCCCGCCCGGACGCGAGCACCGCCTGCTGCACCTCGGCGCGGCCGGGGCGGCCGGGCGGCGGCGGCGCGGGGGCGGGGCTGGGCCGGTCCGGGTCGAGCCGGGCGATCTCGGCCTCGAGCGCGGCGGCGTGCTCGGTGCGCGCGTCGACGAGCGGCTGCAGCGCGTCGGCGAGGCGCCGGTCGGCGGCCACCGCGGCGGCCGCGAGGGCGGCGTCGGCGCGCGCGGCGTCGGCGAGCGCGATCAGCGGGTCGGGCTCGTCCGAGCCGGACCCGCCGCCGAGGCCGCAGCCGGCGAGCGCGGGCGGCAGGAACAGCAGGCCGGCGAGCACGCGTCGCCTGCTCCACGCCGCTCGAGCCACCACGTCTCCTCAAGCCCCCCGGGCGCGGGACCGTCCCCTCCGCGCACGCCGGCCGCACATCCTGCCACCCGGCCCCGCCCCCGGGCGGGTGCCGGGGGGTGCACGGGGGGTAACGGCCCGCAGGCCCCCGCGGGGCGGCGCGATACCCTGTCAGACCCACACCGTTCGTAGGAGTAGACGCGATGCCCTCCCCCCGCCCCGCGCAGGATGCCGGGCCGAAGCCCGGTGCGCTGCACGGCGTGCTGGCGCCGATCGTCGAGGACGCCGGGTTCGAGCTCGAGCACCTCGACGTCCGCGCCGCGGGCCGCCGCCACACCGTCAAGGTGGTGGTCGATTCGGACGAGGGCGTCGGCCTGGACGACATCGCGGCCGTCTCGCGGGCGATCTCCGCGGAGCTGGACCGCCACGAGCACCTCATCGAGGGCTCCTACACCCTGGAGGTCACCTCGCCCGGGGTCGACCGCCCCCTCACGCGGCAGCGACACTGGAAGAGGGCGTACCTGCGCCAGGTGGCGGTCCGCCTGCACGACGGCACGCGGTTCACCGGTCGCGTCGGCAGGGCAGGGGAGGAGTCCGTCACCGTGCTCGTCGACGGCCGGCGGCGCGAGGTGCGCTACGCCGACGTGGCTCACGCGGGCGTGCAGGTGGAGTTCCGGCCCGCGCCGGAGCGCGAGGTGGCGCTGCTGCAGGAGGAGGGTACGGCGTGAACGTCGACATCGCGGCGCTGCGGACGATCGAGCGCGAGAAGGACATCCCGTTCGACACGGTCATCGAGGCGATCGAGACCGCCCTGCTCACCGCGTACAAGCACACCGACGGCCACCAGCCGCACGCGCGGATCGACATCGACCGCAAGACCGGCGCCGTGCGGGTGCTCGCCCAGGAGATCGGTCCCGACGGCACCGTCGACACCGAGTGGGACGACACCCCCGAGGGCTTCGGGCGGATCGCCGCCACGACCGCCCGCCAGGTGATCGTGCAGCGGCTGCGCGACGCCGAGCACGAGCGCACCTACGGCGAGTTCGCCGCCAAGGAGGGCGAGGTCGTCGCGGGCGTGATCCAGCGCGACGCCCGTGCCAACGCCCGCGGCGTGGTGATCGTCCAGCTGCAGGGTGGCACCGAGGGCATCCTGCCGCAGGCCGAGCAGGTGCCCGGCGAGCGCTACGAGCACGGCGAGCGCATCCGCTGCTACGTGGTCGGCGTCAGCCGGGGAATGCGCGGGACGCAGATCACGTTGAGCCGTACGCATCCCAACCTCGTGCGCAAGCTGTTCGCGCTCGAGGTGCCCGAGATCGTCGACGGCTCGGTGGAGATCGTCGCGGTCGCCCGGGAGGCGGGACACCGCTCCAAGATCGCCGTGCGCTCCACGGTGCCCGGGGTCAACCCGAAGGGCGCGTGCATCGGCCCGGTCGGCGCCCGGGTGCGCGGGGTGATGAGCGAGCTGGGCGGGGAGAAGATCGACATCATCGACTGGTCCGAGGACCCGGCCACGTTCGTCGGCAACGCGCTCTCGCCGTCGAAGGTGGTTTCGGTCACGATCCTCGACGCCCGCACGAAGACCGCCCGGGTGGTCGTGCCGGACTTCCAGCTGTCGCTCGCGATCGGCAAGGAAGGGCAGAACGCCCGGTTGGCGGCCCGGCTGACCGGCTGGCGCATCGACATCCGCAGCGACGCCGACCCGCGCGGGGCCCTCGACACGCCTCAGACGGAGTCGGTCGGCTGATCGGTCGAGCAAGCGGGGAGGGGGAGCGGACGCAGGTGCTGCGCTACACTCCACACCGGCCCACCAACCGGGTCCGGCTCTCCGCACGACCCGTCAGGACGTGCGTCGGTTGCCGGCGCCGGGATGTGGTCGACGGTCTGTTGAGGGTCGTCGCGGTGGACGGGGTACTGACCCCGGACCCGCGGCGCAGGCTCCCCGGGCGTGGTGCGTGGCTGCACCCCGCCAAGGAGTGCCTGGACCGTGCCGAGCGGCGCTCGGCGTTCCCGAGGGCGCTTCGCGTCCAGGGGCCGCTGGACCCCGCCCCGGTGCGGGCCCACATCGGCTCCGTGCGTACCAGCGGGGCCCGGGAGACACCCGGGTCCGACACACCAGGAAGCAAGGTCGACCCGTCATGAGCCAGCCGTGAAGATCGCACCATGAACGTGCTTCGACACTAGGTTCGAGGTCGAGCGGTGCCGCCGCCCGGCCTCCGGTAAGCAAGGAGTGCAGTGGCAGGCAAGGCCCGCGTGCACGAGCTCGCGAAGGAGCTCGGAGTCAGCAGCAAGCAGGTCCTGAGCAAGTTGCAGGATCTCGGTGAGTACGTGAAGTCGCCGTCGTCGACGGTCGAAGCGCCGGTGGCGCGCAAGCTCCGCGAGTCCCTCGCGGGTGGCGGCGAAGCCGCCGACGGCCGTCGTCGCGGTGGCGGTGCAGGCGGTGGTGGGGGACGTCCGCGTCCCGGCGGCGGAGCCGCCACCACCCCCGGCAGCGCCTCGCCGCGATCCGGTGGCCCGGTCCCGGGCCCGCCCCGCCGTCCGGAGCGTCCGGCGGCCGAATCCCCGGCGGCACCCGCGCCGGGCGCCGAGCGCCCCGCGGGCCCGCGTCCGGGGCCGCGCCCCGGGCCGCCGCCCGCTGCGCCGCGTCCGGAGGCCCCGCGCAGCGAGCCCCAGCGCCCGGCGGCCCAGCAGCCGCAGACCCAGCAGCGCCCGGCGGCCGCGTCCGGCTCGCCTGCGGCGCCGCCCGCCCCGGGCCAGCAGCGCCCCGGTCCCCGGCCCGGCCCGCGCCCTGGCCCCACGCCCGGTCAGCAGCAGCGTCCCGCGGCCGAGTCCTCGGGCGTGGTCCCGCCGCGTCCGGCCGCGCCGCGGCCCGGCCCGCGCACGCCGCGGGTCGGCAACAACCCGTTCGGCGTCGGCTCCGGCGCCCCGCCGCGCCCGCAGCCGCCGCGTCCCGGCCCGCCCCCCGGTGGGCAGGCCCCGAGCCAGGGCGGCCAGGGCCAGGGCGGTCCGCGCCCCGGTGGCCCGCGTCCGCAGCCGCCGCGTCCCGGTGAGCCCGGGCGGGGTGGCCCGCGTCCGTCGCCCGGCAACATGCCTCCGCGCCCGAACCCGGGCATGATGCCGCCGCGGCCCGCGGCCGGTCGGCCCGGTGCCGGTGCCGGTGCCGGTGGCCGTGGTGGCCCCGGTGGCCGCGGCCCCGGTGGCGGCGGTCGTCCCGGTGGCGGCGGTCGTCCGGGCGGTGGCTTCCGTCCCGGTGGCGGCGCCCCGGCGGGCGGTTTCCGCGGTGGTCCCGGCGGTGGTCGCCCCGGTGGTGGCGGTCGCGGTCGCGGCGGTGCCGCGGGTGCGTTCGGCCGTCCCGGCGGCCCGGCGCGCAAGGGCCGCAAGTCGAAGCGGCAGAAGCGCCAGGAGTTCGACTCGATGCAGGCGCCCTCGGTGGGCGGTATCCGCCTGCCCAAGGGCAACGGCGAGACGATCCGGCTGCCGCGCGGCGCGTCGCTCACCGACTTCGCCGAGAAGATCAACGCCAACCCGGCGTCGCTGGTGCAGGTGCTGTTCCACCTCGGCGAGATGGTGACGGCCACCCAGTCGGTGTCCGACGAGGTGCTCGAGCTGCTCGGCACCGAGATGAACTACAACGTCCAGGTCGTGAGCCCGGAGGAGGAGGACCGCGAGCTCCTCGACTCCTTCGACATCTCCTACGGCGAGAACGAGGGCACCGAGGAGGACCTGGAGGTCCGGCCGCCGGTCGTGACCATCATGGGTCACGTCGACCACGGTAAGACGCGACTGCTGGACACGATCCGCAAGACCAACGTCCGCGAGGGCGAGGCCGGCGGCATCACCCAGCACATCGGCGCCTACCAGGTCAAGACCGAGCTCGACGGCGAAGAGCGGCTGATCACCTTCATCGACACCCCGGGTCACGAGGCGTTCACCGCCATGCGTGCCCGCGGTGCGAAGTCCACCGACATCGCGGTGATCGTGGTCGCCGCCGACGACGGTGTGATGCCGCAGACGGTGGAGGCGATCAACCACGCCCAGGCCGCCGACGTGCCGATCGTGGTCGCGGTGAACAAGATCGACGTCGAGGGCGCGAACCCGGCGAAGATCCGCCAGCAGCTCACCGAGTACGGGCTGGTCGCGGAGGAGTACGGCGGCGACACGATGTTCGTCGACATCTCCGCGAAGCAGGGCACGAACATCGACCAGCTGCTCGAGGCGATCCTGCTCACCGCGGACGCGGCGCTGGACCTGCGGGCCAACCCGAAGATGGCCGCCCAGGGCGTCGCGATCGAGGCCCACCTCGACCGCGGCCGCGGCCCGGTGGCCACGGTGCTGGTGCAGCGCGGCACGCTGCGGATCGGCGACTCGATCGTCGCGGGCGACGCCTCCGGGCGCGTCCGGCGCATGCTCGACGAGTACGGCAACGACGTCACCGAGGCGCTGCCGTCGCGGCCGGTGCAGGTCATCGGCTTCACGTCCGTGCCGGGCGCGGGCGACACGTTCCTCGTCGTCGACGAGGACCGGGTGGCCCGCCAGATCGCCGACCGGCGGCGCGCCCGCGAGCGCAACGCCGAGCTGGCGAGCCGGCGCAAGCGCGTCAGCCTCGAGGACCTGGACGCCGCGCTCAAGGAGACGAGCACCCTCAACCTGATCATCAAGGGCGACAACTCGGGTACCGTCGAGGCGCTCGAGGACGCGCTCATGAAGATCGAGGTGGGCGACGAGGTCGAGCTCCGGGTGATCCACCGCGGCGTCGGTGGCATCACCGAGGGCGACGTCAACCTCGCCACGGCGTCCGACGCCATCGTCCTGGGCTTCAACGTCCGGGCCGAGGGCAAGGCCACCGAGCTCGCCAACCGCGAGGGCGTGGAGATCCGCTACTACACGGTGATCTACCAGGCCATCGAGGAGATCGAGCAGGCCCTCAAGGGCATGCTCAAGCCGGAGTACGAGGAGGTCGAGCTCGGTCGGGCCGAGGTCCGCGAGATCTTCCGGTCGTCCCGGTTCGGCACGATCGCCGGTTGCCTCGTGATGAGCGGCGTCATCCGGCGCAACGCCAAGGCGCGGCTGCTGCGCGACAGCGTGGTGGTGGCCGACAACCTGACGATCGCCTCGCTCCGCCGCGTGAAGGACGACGTGGTCGAGGTCCGCGAGGGCTTCGAGTGCGGTCTCACCCTGGGCGGGTTCAGCGACATCAAGCACGGGGACGTCGTCGAGACGTTCGAGATGCGCGAGAAGCCGAGGAGCTAGCGCGAACGCGGGGACCGGCCGCTGCGGCCGGTCCCCGCTCTCGTCGGAGAACCATGTTCGTCGGGGCACTGGAGCTGGACGTCCTGCTCGGGGACGTCCGTTCGCTCAAGCAGAAGAGGTCCGTGGTCCGGCCGGTGCTGGCCGAACTGCGCCGCAAGTTCGAGGTGGCCGTCGCCGAGGCGGGGCACCTCGACCTTTACCGGCGCGCCCTGCTCGGCGTGTGCTGCGTCGCCGCCGACTCCGGGCACGTCACCGAGGTCCTGGACCGGTGCGAGCGGCTCGTCGCCGCCCGGCCGGAGCTCGAACTGCTCTCGGCCCGGCATCGCATGCTGGGTCCCGAGGACTAGCACGATCCTGGGAGGGCTGTAGTTGTGGTGGACCACGCCCGTGCGCGGCGGCTGTCCAAGCGGATCACGCAGATCGTTGCGGACGCGCTGGAGCACGAGGTCAAGGACCCTCGGCTCAAGATGGTGACCATCACCGACACCCGGGTCACGGGGGACCTGCGCGAGGCCACCGTGTACTACACGGTGATGGGGGAGCGGGTGGACGCCGAGCCCGACCACGCGGGCGCGGCGGCCGCGCTCGCGAGCGCCACCGGCGTGCTGCGCTCGCTGGTGGGCGCGGGGACCGGGATCCGGCACACCCCGTCGCTCACCTTCGTCCCCGACCAGGTGCCGGAGGAGGCCCGCCGCATGGAGGAGCTGCTCGCCCGGACCCGCGAGTCCGACGCCGAGGTCGCCCGGCTGGCGGCGACCGCCCGCCCCGCGGGCGACCCGAACCCGTACCGGGCGCCGCGGGAGCGCGACGGGGCCGAGGAGGAGTGAGCCGGGCCGTCACCGTCGACCAGGCGGTCACCGAGGCCGCGGAGGTCCTGGCGGGGGCCGGGACGGTCACGCTCCTGGCCCACCTCGATCCCGACGCGGACGCGCTCGGCAGCGCGCTCGCGCTCGGGATCGCGCTGCACCGGCGCGGCGCGGTCGTGCAGGTGTCGTTCGCGCGGCCGGACGCCGCGCCGGAGTCCCTCGCCCCGCTCGACGTGGAGGGCCTGCTGGTCCCGGCGCCGCTGGTGAACCCGGCGCCGGAGGTGCTCGTGAGCTGCGACGCGGCGGAGCCGGGTCGGCTCGGCTCCCTCGCCCGGCTGCTCGACACCGCGGGCCGCACGGTCATGCTCGACCACCACGCCACCAACCCGGGGTTCGGCGACGTGCAGGTGCTCGACCCCCAGGTGGAGGCCACGGTCGTGCTGGCGCACCGGGTGCTCGTCGCGATGGGCGCGCCCATCGACCCCGACGTGGCGCGGTGCCTCTACGCCGGGCTCGTCACCGACACCCGGGGGTTTCGCACCGCCGGGCCGGCCGCGCACCGGCTCGCCGCCGAGCTGGTGGAGGCGGGCGCCGATCCGGAGCCGCTCACCAGGGCGCTGATGGACAGCCACCCGTTCGCCTGGTTCGAGGGGCTCGGGGGCGCGCTCGAGCGGGCCGTGCTCGAACCGTCGGGGCTGCTCTACACCACGATCCCGCTGGCCGACGTGCGCCGGTACCGGCCCGAGGAGATCGACAGCGTGGTGGAGGTGCTGCGCACCGCGGCGGAGGCCGAGGTGGTGGCGTCGGTCATGCAGGTCGAGGAGAACCGCTGGCGGGTGTCGCTGCGCTCGACCGGCAGGGTGGACGTCGCCGCCATCGCCACCGCGCTCGGCGGGGGCGGTCACGCGATGGCGGCCGGCTTCACCCGCGAGGGCACCGAGGAGGAGGTCCTCGCCGCGATCCGCACCGCCCTCGCCGCATAGCCCGGGGCCACCGCGGCCCCGCCCCGTTCCGATGAACGGCGCGTTCGCCGGATAGGTTCCGACGGACGCGCCGTTCGTCGGAACCGAACGATTTCGGAGGCACCCTGCATGACGCCCGACACCACCCCCGCGGACGCGCGGTCCGCCCGTCGCGCCTTCCTCGCCGCGGCGCTGCGCCGTCCGGCGACGATGGGCGCGATCGCGCCGAGCTCGCCGCGCCTCGGCGCGGTGCTCGCGTCGGTCGTGCCCCGCACCGGGACCCCGGTCGTGGTGGAGCTGGGCCCGGGCACCGGCGCGGTGAGCGCGGTGATCGCCGAGCGGCTGCCGGAGGGCGGACGGCACCTCGCCGTCGAGCTGGACCCGGACATGGTCGCGTACCTGCGCCGCACCCGGCCCGACCTCGACGTCGTGCAGGGCAACGCCGCCGACCTGGGCAAGCTGCTCGCCGAGCGGGGCATCTCCGAGGTCGACGCCGTGATCTGCGGGCTGCCGTGGGCGCTGTTCGACGACGCCACCCAGGAGGCTCTGCTCGGTGAGATCAGCCGGGTGATCGGCGACCGCGGCGCGTTCACCACGTTCGCCTACCTGCACGGGATGACGCTGCGCGCCGCGCGCCGGTTCCGGCGCAGGCTGCGCGACACCTTCGACGAGGTGCTGGTGAGCTCCACGGTCTGGCGCAACCTGCCGCCGGCGTTCGTCTACGTGTGCCGCCGCCCGCGCGACGAGGGATGACCACCGCGCCGGACCGCGTCCCCGCGCGGGAGGTGCTGCGGCTCGCCGCGCCCGCGCTCCCGGTGCTCGCCGCCGAGCCGCTCTACCTGCTGGTCGACACCGCCGTGGTCGGGCGGCTCGGGGCGGTCGCCCTGGCCGGCCTGGCGGTCGCCGCGGTGGTGTTCGCCCAGGTCACGAGCCAGCTGAATTTCCTGTCCTACGGCACCACCTCGCGCGCGGCCCGCCTGCACGGGGCAGGGCGCCACGGCGACGCCGTCGGGGAGGGCGTGCAGGCCACGTGGCTCGCGCTCGCCGTCGGGCTCCTGGTGCTGGGGGTCGGCCAGCTGGTCGCCCGCCCCGTCGCCGAGGCGCTGGGCGACGGCGGCGCGATCGCGGACGCCGCCACCTCGTGGCTGCGGGTGGCGCTGTGGGGCGCCCCGATGGTGCTCGTCACGCTCGCGGGCAACGGGTGGATGCGCGGGGTGCAGGACACCGTGCGCCCGCTGCGCTACGTGCTCGCGGGCAACGGGCTGTCGGCGGTGCTGTGCCCGGTGCTGGTGCACGGCCTCGGCGGGTGGGGCGGGCTGGGCCTGGTCGGTTCGGCCCTCGCCAACGTCGTCGGCCAGTCGCTGGGAGCCACCCTGTTCCTCGTGGCGCTCGTGCGGGCCGCCCGCGCCGGCGCGGTGCCGCTGCGGCCCGCGCCCGCCGTGCTGCGCGCCCAGCTCGCGCTGGCCAGGGACCTGCTCGCCCGCAGCCTCGCGTTCCAGGCGTGCTTCCTGTCCGCGGCCGCGGTCGCCACCCGGTTCGGGGCGGCCAGCATCGCGGCGCACCAGATCGTGTTGCAGCTGTGGTTCTTCCAGGCGCTCGTGCTCGACGCCGTCGCGATCGCCGCCCAGGCCCTCGTCGGCGCCGCGCTCGGCTCGCCCGACCGCGGCGCGCAGCGGGCGAGGGCGCTCGCCGGGCAGGTCACCCGCTACGGGCTCTGGCTCGGGATCGGCTTCGGCGTGCTGTTCGCCTGCCTGTCCGGCGTGCTGCCGCCGGTGTTCACCCCCGACGCCGCCGTGCTCGCGGCCGTGCCCGTGCCGTGGTGGTTCTTCACGGCGATGCAGCCGATCGCCGGGGTCGTGTTCGCCCTCGACGGCGTGCTGCTCGGCGCCGGGGACGCGGCGTTCCTGCGGACGTCGACGATCATCGCCGCCGTGCTCGGCTTCCTCCCGCTGATCTGGGCGTCGCTCGCCTTCGGCTGGGGGCTCGCCGGCATCTGGTCGGGGCTCGCGCTGTTCATGGTGATCCGCCTCGTCGCGGTGGGGTTGCGCGCCCGCGGAGATCACTGGGCGGTGACAGGAGCGGTTCGTTCCTGAGTGTCGCTATGCCCGAACGCGTCACCTGCGGTAGACAATGCACCGCACATCGTCATCCTTCTGGGCCACGAATCGGGTGTACGTGAAGAGAATCGTCGGACTCCTGGTCATCGCGCTCCTCGTGTTCTGGGTCTTCGTGGACCCGGACAGCGCGGCCGACACGGTGCAGGACATCGGCTCGCTGCTGCGCGAAGGCGCGGAGTCGGTCATCACGTTCTTCACATCGCTGGTCTGACCGCCCGAGGCGCGCTCACTTCGCGGGCGCCGCGGCGCGCGCCGCTGGTTCCCACACCGGCTCCGGGGTCTCGGTGACCTCGCCGTCGCCGGCGAACAGCAGGAAGCGGTCGAACCCGCGGGCGAACCAGCGGTCGTGGGTGACCGCGAGCACCGTGCCCTCGAACGCCGCGAGCGCCTCCTCGAGGGCCTCGGCCGAGGCGAGGTCGAGGTTGTCGGTGGGCTCGTCGAGCAGGAGCAGGGTGGCCCCGGACAGCTCCAGCAGCAGCACGAGCAGCCGCGCCTGCTGTCCCCCGGAAAGCGTTTCGAAGCGCTGCTCGGCCTGGCCGGCGAGCTCGTAGCGGGCGAGCGCCCGCATCGCCTCCCCACGGGGCATGCCGGGGCGGTCGGCGTCGCCGTCGACGAGGACCTCCACCGGCGTGCGCCCGGTGAGCTCGGGGCGGTCGTGGGTCTGGGAGAAGTGCCCGGGGCGCACCCTCGCCCCGAGCCGGGCCACGCCGTGGTGGGCCACCGGCGCGAGCGCGAGCCCGCTCGCGGGCACCGCGCCCGGCTCCGGGTCGGTGCCGCCACCGGCGAGCAGCCGCAGGAAGTGCGACTTGCCGGTGCCGTTGCCGCCGAGCACCGCCACCCGGTCGCCGTACCAGACCTCCAGGTCGAACGGGTAGGTGAGCCCGTCCAGCTCCAGCTGCTCGCACACCACCGCCCGCTTCCCGGTGCGGGCCCCGCGTAGCCGCATCCGGACGTTCTGCTCGCGCGGCTTCTCCGGGGGCGGACCGGCCTCGAGGAACTTGGCGAGCCGGGTGCGCGCGGCCTGCAGGCGTGAGGCCATGCCGTCGTTGTGGGCCGCCTTGACCTTGTAGTGCACGACGAGGCGCTCCAGCTTGGCCCGCTCCTCGTCCCAGCGGCGGCGGGCCTCGTCGAGCCGGTCGTGGCGGGCCGCGCGGGCGGCGTGCCACGACGCGAAGCCGCCCGGGTGCACCCAGGCCGACCCCGCCTCGACGGTGACCACCCGCTGGGCGGTGCGGGCCAGGAGCTCGCGGTCGTGGCTCACGTACAGCACGCTCTTGGGCGACTCGTCGAGACGCTCCTCCAGCCACCGCTTGCCGGGCACGTCGAGGAAGTTGTCCGGCTCGTCCAGCAGCAGCACCTCGTCCGGGCCGCGCAGCAGCAGCTCCAGCGCGAACCGCTTCTGCTCGCCGCCCGACAGCGTGCCGACCGGCCGGTCGCGCACCTCCTCCCAGGGCAGCCCGAGCGCCGCGACGGACGCGGTGTCGAACGCCACCTCGGCCTCGTACCCGCCCGCCTCGCCCCACGCGGCGAGCGCCTCGGCGTAGCGCAGCTGGGAGCGCTCGCCCTCGTCGAGGGCCCGCTCGGCGGCGCGCAGCCGCTCCCCGGCGGCGCGGATCGGCTCCGGGGCGAGCGACAGGGCGAGGTCGGCGAGGGTGGTGCCGTCGGTGATCGAGCCGATGAACTGGCGCATCACCCCGAGCCCGCCGCTGCGGGCGATGCTCCCGGCGGCCGGGGTGAGCTCGCCCGCGACCATCCGCAGCAGCGTGGTCTTGCCCGCCCCGTTCGGCCCGACGAGCGCGACCTTCGCGCCGTCCGAGACCCGGAACGACACGTCGGAGAACAGCGTGCGCCCGTCGGGCAGCCGGTGCTCGACGCCCATCGCCTCGATGTGTCCCACGCGGCCATGGTGGCCGCGGCGCCGCGCGCCGGGCGAGGCGTTTTCAGAAGGGCAGCGGCAGCCGGAGCACGCCCTCGGCGATGAAGGTGGCGGTCCGGTCGAGCTTGCGCTCGGACGCCCGGCACACCTCGGGGGTGGCCCCGGCCTGCCAGACCCGCTTCGCCTCGTCCCAGGCGAGGTCGCGGGTGAAGGTCACGACGAGGTCGGCGAGCCAGTTCGCGCCGACGTCCCACGGCGCGCCGTCCGGACCGGCCGACAGCAGCGAGTCCAGCTCCTCGCGCAGACCGTCCATCTCCATCTCGAAGACGTCGTTGATCAGGCGGTAGTCGTGGTACTGCGCGCTGTCCGGGCCGTCGCCGTCCGGCTCGACGTGGCGCCACGTCGCGATGAGCGCGTGCGCGAGGTCGTAGTTGATGTGGGCGTTGACCCCGAGCACCGCGAAGTTGACCGGGGGCACCTTCGGGTCGCTGCGGTTGTCGAACAGCACCCGCCACACCCCGGGGGTGGTGTGGATGTCGGCGGCGTAGCTGCGCAGCGCCTGGAAGTAGCGCTCGGCGAACTCGAGGTCGAGCCGCACGAGGAACGGCGAGGACCGGAACCGCCCGCTGTCGACCATCTCGCCGACCCGGGTCGTGATGACGTGGTAGAGCTTCGTGAACGCCGCGATCCCGTCGTTCTCGCCGAGCAGGGAGGTGCTCGCGGCGTAGTCGCGGATCTCTGCCAACCGTTTGACCACCTCGGGGATCGACGTCGGCGGTGCGTCCCCGGCCAGCTCGGCCAGGCGCTGGGTGCTCCCCGTGGACGCCGGCTCGCGGGCGATCTCTCCCATCGGCAACTCCCTTCCGTCCCGATCAAGGAGCACCGGCTGGTGCGCCTGATACGTTCTTCGATCATGTCCGTGCCCGGCTGCCCCGGTCCTGCCGGGGGCGATGGCCTGGTCGCGGGCGGGACGGGGGCAGTAGCGTCGCAGGACGTGACCGAGCGACGGCCCCAGCGCCCCTTGGTCGGTCGGGGGGAACAACTCGCAGAACTGCTGGCCGCCCTGGAGGCGGCGCGGCACGGCCGGATGGCCACGATCTTCCTGAACGGCGACGCGGGGATCGGCAAGACCCGCCTCGTGCAGGAGCTCGTCGCCCGGGCCGAGGGCACGGGCGCGACGGTCCTGTTCGGCGCGGCCACCGACATCGCCGAGAGCCCGCCGTTCTGGCCGGTGGTGTCGGCGGTGCGCGCGCTGCTGCGCTCCCCGCGGGGCGAGGACGCCCGCCGCGCGCTCGCCCCGTGGTCCGACCAGCTGGACGAGCTGCTCGTGCTGCGGGCCGCGGCCGAACCGCTGGCCCGGGTGCAGACGCTCGAGCTGCTGCACCGCGTCGTGTCCCGGCTGGCGGCCGAGGCGGTCGTCGTGCTCGTCGTCGAGGACGTGCAGTGGGCCGACCGCTCCACCCTCGACCTGCTGGCCTACCTCGTGGCGAACCTCGCCGACGAGCGGCTGCTGCTCGTCGGGACCCACCGCAGCGAGCCCGGCGCGCCGGCCCCGACCCCGGCCCGCACCGTGATCCGCGAGCTCGCGCGGCACCGCCAGGTGCGCAGCGTCGAGCTGCCCCCGCTGGATCGCGACGCCGTGGCAGAGCTGGTCGCCGCCCTCGCCCCCGGCCGCCCCGACCTCGTCGAGCTGGTGTGGAAGCGGTCCGCGGGCAACGCCTTCATCGCCGAGGAGACGCTGCGCGCCGCGCTCGACGGCGACCCCGCCGCCTTGCCGGACACCCTGCGCGAGCTGGTGCTCACCCGGCTGGCGCGGCTGTCGGCGCCCGCGCTGCGCGCGGTGCGCGCGGTCGCGCTCGCCGACGGGCCGCTGCCGCACCGGCTGCTGGAGGCCGTGCTCGGCGGGGAGCCGTGGCTGCTCGACGCCCTGCGCGAGGGCGTGGACGCCGGGGTGGTGGTCGTGGACGCCGCGGCCGACGGCTACCAGCTGCGCCACGGCCTGCTGACCGACGTCGTGGTGGGCGAGCTGCTGCCCGGGGAGCGGATGGACCTGCACCGCCGCTACGCCACCGCGCTCGAGCAGGCGTGGGCCCGCGAGCTGCCCGGCGTCGACGCTCGGGTGGCCCACCACTGGCACGGCGCGGGCGACCGGGACCGGGCCGCCGCCGCGGCGGTGGCCGCGGCCGAGGCGGCCGACCGCGTGCGCGGCTACGCGGAGGCGCACCGGCACTGGCTGCGCGCCGCCCGGCTCGCGGGGGAGGTGGACGCGCCGCCCGTCCCGCGCGAGGCCTGCCTGGAGCGGGCCGCGGAGGCCGCGCACCTCGCAGGCGACGCCGACCAGGCCGTCGCGCTGCTGGCCGAGCGGCTCGACCTGCTCGAACCGGCCGACGACCCGGGCGCACCCGACCTCGAGGCCGCCCTGCTGCACGCCCGCACCGGCCAGTACCTGGTGGCGGCGGGCCGCGGCGCGGAGGCGGCGGGGGCCTTCGGCCGGGCCACCGCGGCGCTGCCGGCCGACGGCGCCGAACGGGAGCGCGCCGAGGTCCTCGGCGGTCACGCGTCGGCGCTGTGGACGGCGGGCGACTACGCCGCCGCGCACGAGACCGCGGGCCGCGCCCTCGAGCTCGCCCGCCGGCTCGGCCTGGCCGTGCAGGAGGCGCGGGCGCTCGCGACGCTCGGCTTCGGGCTCGCCTACCTGCAGGACCCCGAGGCGGGCGAGGCGGCGCTGCGGGAGTCGATCGAGGTGGCCGAGCGGGCGGGGGAGCCGCTGGAGATCGTGCGCGCCCACCGCAGCCTCGCCGAGCTGCTCTCCGGCCCGCTGAACGAGCTGGACCGCGGCATCGCGATCGCGCGGGCGGGCGCGGCCCGCGCCCACGAGCTGGGGCTCGCCCGCAGCGCCGGGGCGGGCATGCTCGCCGTCGCGGCCAACGGCCTGTTCCGCATCGGGCGCTGGGACGAGGCCGACGACACGATCGCCGAGGCGTGGGAGCTCGCCCCCGCCGGTGCCGAGGCGCTCGAGCTGCGCCTCGCCCGGGCCCGCCTGCACACCGGCCGCGGGCGGTTCGACGCCGCCGAGGACGACCTCGAGGCCGTCGACGCGCAGTCGGCCGCCACCGTCGGGCCGCGCTACCGGCTGCCCCTGCTGACGCTGTGGGCGGGCTTGGCGATGTGGCGGGAGCGCCCCGACCTCGCGCTCGACCACGTCGCCACCGGGCTCGACGTCGTGGAGCAGGGCTCCGACGACGTCTGGCTGGTGGCGCCGCTGATCTGGCACGGCGCCCGCGCCCGCGCCGAGTGCACCCGCCTCGGGGTGCGCCGCCCCGACGACGGCACCGACGTCCGCCTGCGCCATCACGTCGCCGAGCTGGCCCGGATCGCGGAGGCGTCCGTGCCCGCGGTGCGCGACCTCGTGCTCGGGTTCGTGGAGATGAGCGCGGCCGAGGACGGGCGCGCCGCGGGGCGCTCGGACCCGGTGGCCTGGGAACGCGTCGCCGAGATCTGGCGGGCGAGCAGCCAGCCCTACCCGAGCGCGTACGCCCACCTGCGGCGGGCCGAGGCCCTGCTCGCAACCCGGGCGAGCTCGGCGGCGGCCGCCGAGTCGCTGCGCCACGCCGCCCGGATCGCGCGCGACCTCGGCGCCGTCCCGATGTTGGCCGAGATCGCCGACCTCGCCGAGCGCGCGCGGATCGGCCTGGACGAGCCGGCGCCCGCGCCGGAGCCGGAGCCGCCCGCCGCGGTCGACGACGAGCTCGCCGCCCTCACCGCCCGCGAGCTGGAGGTGCTCACCGAGCTCGCCGCGGGCCGCACCAACCGGGAGATCGCGCAGCGGCTGTTCATCAGCGAGAAGACCGTCGGGGTTCACGTCAGCCGCATCTACGCCAAGCTCGGTGTCCACAGCCGGGTGCAGGCGAGCGCGGTGTTCCTGCGCGCCCGCCGGCAGCGGACCTGAGTCCCGGTTGCAGCACGGCCACCTCCCCGCAACGCGGTGGCGCGGAGGTGGCCGTGCTGCAACCACCCCCCGCTGGGTGTCAGGCGCCCACCACGGCGCCCGAGTCGAAGCAGCGGCGCACGCGGTGGATGAGCCGGGCGCGGCTCGGCCCGAGGCTCCCGACCGGGATTCCGGTGGCCCTGGCCACCTCCGCGTACGGGCGTGGCTCGTCGGCGAAGAGCTCCATCATGATCGTGCGGCCGCGGGGCGGGAGCGCCGCGACGATCCGCCACAGCCGGGCGACGGTGTCGGCGTCGACGACCCGCTCCTCGACGCCGCGGTCCGGGTCGGGGACGGCGTCGAGCTCATCGGTGACCACGGGGCGGTTCTCGCGCAGCATCCGCAGGCATTCCCGCGACGCCGTGGTGGCGAGCCAGCCGCCGAGGCGCTGCGGGTCGCGCACCGCGTCGCTGTGCTCCACCAGGCGCAGCCACGTGCGCTGCTCGGCGTCGTGGGCGTCGGCGTCCTGCAGCCGGTAGGAGTGGACCACGGCGCACACCAGTCCTCGGTAGCGCTCGACGATCTCGGCCCAGGCCCGCTCGTCACCGTCGGCGGCCGCGCGCAGCAGCCGGTCGTTGGCGGTGGGCGCCGGGGTCGTCATCGCGAGCTCCTCGTGGGGCGGGCAACGTGCACCACAGGCTCGTGCGATCGCGGGCCGCTGTCGTCAGGTCAATGCCTTACGCCGGGTGGATCGGACGCCCTAAATCGCGCGACCGGGTATCTGCACGCGCCCGGGATGGCTCTCCTCCTCGCCGGCGGCCGCGCCGGAGGGCAGGAGGCCGCCCGTGGAGAGGCCTCGACGAGGAGGAACGGTGTAGGTGGCGAGCGAGTCGGGGGCGGTCGAGACGGGGGATCGGGGCCGCCCGTGCGTCGTCGACGCCGTGGCGGGGTTGCAGGAGGGCGCCGACGCGGGCGAGCACGGGTTCGGTGCGGGCCCGGTCGGCAGGCTGCTGGTCGCCGTCGCGCCGCCGGACGATGCGGGCGGGCAGCTGGACGCGGAGTTCCGGACGGAGCTCGTGGCGGAGCTCGCGCGTCGCTACCTGCGCGCCGTGCGCGCCCACGCCAAGGGGAGCGGGACGCCGCGGGTGTGGCAGGTCCTCCTCACCCGCTGGGAGGGCGGCTCGGGCGACCCGGCCCGCACTGCGCTCGCGGGCGCGCACGCGCTGGTCTCCTTCGACCTCCCGCCTGCGGTCGTGAGCGTGTGCACGCTGCTCGGACGCGGCCCCGGGCCCGCCGAGCAGGCCGTGGTGCAGGCGCTGACCGCGCAGATCGCTCGGCTCGCCAACGAGGCGGCCGACGCGCACTCCCGCGACGACGCGAGCGGCCTCGCGCTGCTGGCGTCGCGCAGCGAGACCTGGCGGCAGGCCCAGCACCTGTGGACGATGCGCGGCCGCCCGTTGGAGGCGGAGAAGGAACGCGCGGCGCTCGACTGGCGCGCCGCACTGGTGGCCCGGGCACTGTTGGGGAGCGGCTGACCCGGGCGGGCGAGGGGGCGTGAGCGGGTACGCGCCCGGGGGAGCGCGTACCCGCTCACGGGGGCGCCGAGCGCACGCGAACCCCGCGTACCTCGGTGCAGCAGGCCGACGGCGAGCGCGACGAGCAGCAGCTTGAGCAGCAGGTCGCCGGCGTGGATCGCGGCGGTCACCGGCGCGACGCCCTCCCGGGTGACCGATCCGACGAGCAGCACCACCGGGAACGCCGCCCAGAGCACGACGGCCAGGCCGATCCCGCCGGGCAAACCGATGAGCCCGGCCTGCGCGGCGATCCAGCCGAAGGCGACCGCGACGACGACGGTGCGCACCAGCTCGAGGACCACTTCCACCGGGACGACCGCGCCCCGGTCGGGCGTCGCGTCGCCGAGTGCGCGCCGCTTGAGGGGCGCCGTCAGCGAGTAGTGGGCGGAGCTGAGGACGAAGGCGGCGACGCCGGCCACCGCGACCCCGACGACGAGCATGGCGCCCGGCCCGCGCGCGGAGTTCCTGGCCAAGGGCCTTCGCGGGACGACGATGGACGCCGTCGCGCGCCGGGCCCGCATCTCCAAGCAGTCGCTCTACGCCGCCTGGCCGTCGAAGGACGCGCTCTACGCGGCCGTGGTGCGCGACGGGGTGGACCAGGGCCACGACTCCATGGCTCCGCACGCCCGCGCGCTGGCCGGGGCCCTCGACGCGCGCACCGGCCTGTCCCGGATGGCCGAGGTGCTGCAGGCCGGGATCCTCAGCACACCGGTGCTGCGGATGCGCGCGCTCGTCGCCGCCGAGGCCGATTCCTTCCCCGAGGTCGCGGAGCAGTACGCCGCGCGCAGCTGGGACCGCAACCTCGGCCCGCTCGCCGGGAGCCTGCGCGAGCTGGATCGGCGCGGCCTGCTCACCGTTCCCGATGCCGACGTCGCCGCCGAGCAGTTCGTGTGGCTCGTGGTGGGAGGGCCGCTCAACCGGTCGACCCTGCGCGGGCCCGGGCTCGCACATCCCCCGAGGACCTGCGCCGCGTCGCGGACGAGGCGGTGACCACCTTCCTCGCCCGGTACGGCGCCGGCGGCTGAGGCCCGCGACGGTGCGCCCGCGCCGTCACCGGCTCCGCGGCGCGGCCCAGGCCGACCAGAGGTCGGCGTAGTGGCCGCCCGCGGCGACCAGCTCGTCGTGGCGCCCGGCCTCGACGATCCGCCCCTTGTCGAGCACCACGACCCGGTCGGCGGTGGCGGCCTGGGTGAGGCGGTGGGCGATCACGACGGCGGTGCGCCCGGCGAGCGCGGCCGCGGCGGCGCGTTCGAGGGTGCGCGCGCCCGCGCTGCCGGCCTCGGCGGTGGCCTCGTCGAGCACGGCGACGGCGGGATCGGCGAGCACCAGCCGGGCCAGCGCGAGCTGCTGGGCGCGGGTGGCCGACAGCTCGCCGCCGTCGCCGTCGCCGACGACGTCGGTGAGCGCGAGCGGCGCCTCGACGGCGCGCAGGGCGGCGGTGAGCTCGTCGTCGGTGGCGCCGGGGCGGGCCAGGCGCAGGTTGTCGGCGACGGTCCCGGCGAACACGTGCACCTCCTGGGTGACGAGGGCGACGTGGCGGCGCAGGTCGGCGATCTCGTCGAGACCGACCCCGCCGATCTCGACGGTGCCCGCGGTGGGCCGGTGCACCCCGGCGAGGACGGCGCCGAGGGTGGTCTTGCCCGCACCGCTCGTGCCGACGACCGCGACCCGCTCCCCGGGGGCGATCTCCAGGTCGACGCCGTGCAGCACCTCGGGGCCGCCGTCGTAGGCGTGCCGGATCCCGCGGAGCCGCACGCCGGCGTGCGCGGGCGTGCGCGGGTGCAGCGGGGCGGGTGGTGCCGGCATGTCGGCCACCCCGACCAGGCGGGCCAGCGCTGCGCCCGCCGACTGCGCCTCGTCGAGCAGGTACAGCATGACCCCGATCGGGTCGAACAGCCGCAGGAAGTACAGCGCGGCGGCGGTGGCGGCGCCGACGGTGACGGCGTCGGCGCGCACCAGCAGGAAGCCGGTGACGAGGATGGCGAGCACGCCGACGAGCTCCGCCCCGTTCATGGCCAGCCCGAACTTGCGCTCGGCGTGCGCCGCGGCGAGCGAGGCGTCGACGGCCACCCGCGAGCGGCGGTCGATGCGCGCGAGCTGGGCGCCGCGGCGCCGGAAGGCGCGCACGGTGGCGGCGCCGCCCACCCCGGCCAACAGGGACTGGGTGCGCTCGCCCTCGGCCAGCCGCTCCGCGGCGTAGAGCCGCCCCGACGCGCGCGCGTACCAACGGGAGACCAGCACCCAGATCGGCAGCGGCGTGAGCCCGGCGAGCGCGAGGCGCCAGTCGAGCACGGTGAGCCCGACCAGGGTGAGGCCGACGTCGAGCAGGGAGATCACGACGGTGGGGATCGCCCGGCGCACGCCCTCGGAGATCACCGAGATGTCGCCGCCGACGCGCTGCAGCAGGTCGCCGGTGCCCGCCCGTTCGACGTCGGCGAGCGGCACGTCGAGCGCGCGGCGGACCACGCGTTCGCGCAGCGCGGCGAGCACCTGCTCACCGAGCCGGGCCACCAGCACCGAGCCGAGCGCGGAGAACACCGCGCGCGCCAGGAGCGCGGCGAGGATGGCGAGCGCGAGCCCGTCGACGAGGCCCGCCGCGCCGCGGTCGATCACCGCGTCGACGATCCGGCCGAGCAGCGGCGGCACCACGAGCATCGCGACCGAGGCCAGCACCAGGGCGGCCGCGGTGGCGGCGAGCAGCGCGCGGTGCGGCGCCATCAGCTCGCCGAGGGCGCGGCGGGTGCGGGCGAGGGCCGCCACGGGCAGCACGGTCATGCGAGCACCGCCTGCCGGTAGCGCGGGTCGGCGATCAGCTCGGCGTGGGAGCCGGACGCGACGACCGCCCCGCCGTCGACGACCAGCACGCGGTCGCAGCGGGCGAGCAGCGCCGGGCTGGAGGCCACCACCACGGTGGTGCGGCCCGCCCGCAGCGTCGCCACGCCGTCGGCGATGCGGTGCTCGGTGGCGGCGTCGACGGCGGTGGTGGGGTCGTGCAGCACCAGCACGGCCGGGTCCTCGGCGAGCGCCCTGGCCAGGCCGAGGCGCTGCCGCTGCCCGCCGGACAGGGTGCGCCCGCGCTCGCCCACGTCGCTGTCGAGCCCGGCCGGCAGCGTGTCCACCACCTCGTCGGCCGCGGCGGCCGCCAGCGGCGCCGGGTCGCGTCCGGTGGTGTCGGCGACGGTGCCCTCGAAGAGGGTGGCCTCGTGCCGGGCGACGAGCACCGCGCGGCGGGCCTCGTCGAGCGCGACCCCGCGCAGGTCGGTGCCGTCGAGCTCGACCGGGGCGTCGGCGTCGCGGGCGAGCGCGTCGAGCAGCCGCGCCGCGTCGGCCGCCTGCAGGGTGACCACGCCGACGTGCTCGCCCGCCGCCACCTCGAGGGCGGGCCCGTCGGGCAGCCGCACCCGCAGCGTGCCGGCGGGGCGGGCCGGGAGCACGCCGGTGCCCGCGGTGACGGCGGGCGGCGCGGCGAGCACGGCGGCCGTGCGCCGCGCCGCCCCCCGGGCGCCCGCGAGCACCGCGCCCAGCTCGGTGAGCCGCTCCAGCGGTCCGATCAGGAACTGCGCCAGCCCGACCCCCGCCACCAGCTCGCCGACGCTGATCGTGCCGTCCAGGGCGAGCCTGCCGGCGACCCAGGCCACGACCACGAGGAACAGCCCGGTGATCGCGTTGGTGGCCCCGAGGTAGCCGCCCGCCCACTTCGCGGCGGCCAGGCGGGCGCGCAGCGCGGCCCGGCTCGCGGCGCGGTAGGACGCGTCCGCCGCGTCCTCCCCGCCGATCCCCTTGATCACGCGCAGGCCGGTGACGACGTCGGTGGCCACCGCCGTCGCCGCCGCCAGGGACTCCTGCTCGGCCTCGGCCCGCCCGACCAGCGGCCGCGCCAGCAGCCGGGAGGCCAGCAGCACGAGCGGAACCCCGCCCAGCACCACCAGCCCGAGCACCACCGACGCGTCCAGCAGCACCACGGCGCCGCCGGCCAGCGCGGTCAGCGCCGCCACCCCGCCGACGACGACCGTGCACACCTCGCCGGCCCGGTCGGCGTCGGCCCCGGCCGTGCTCACCAGCTCGCCCGGGCGGCCGGGGGCGCCGCCCGCGGGGTGCAGCACGCGGGAGACCACGTCCATCCGCACCCGGTGGGCCGCCAGCCGCTCGGTGCGGGCGGCCAGGTAGTAGCCGAAGTAGGCGCTGGTGGCGAGCACCGCGAACACCGCGGTGACCACCCCGAGCCAGCGCAGCAGCGCGCCCGAGTCGCGCCCGACCACCCCGAGATCGATCACCCAGCCGACCGCCACCGGCACCGCGGCCTCCGCCAGCTGGTGCACCGACACCAGGACGGCGGCGACGACGAGGTCCCGCGGCCGCGCGCTCGCCGCCCGGCGCAGCACGTCACCCGCCGTGGCTCGATCCATGTGAGGCCCCCCTGACCTGCGAACGGCGGTGACGGTATCCGGTGGGTCCGGCGCGGGGCGCGTGAATTGCGAGAATCGACGGCGTGGACGCCCCCGCGCCCGGCCTCGTGATCGTCGACAAGCCGGCAGGCATGACCTCGCACGACGTCGTCGCCCGCCTCCGGCGGATCCTGCGCACCCGCAAGATCGGCCACGCCGGCACGCTCGACCCGATGGCCACCGGGGTGCTGGTGTGCGGCGTCGGGCGCGGCACCAAGATCCTCGGCCACCTCGCCCTCGACACGAAGGCCTACACCGCCACGATCCGCCTCGGCGTCACCACCCGCACCGACGACGCGGAGGGCGAGGTCGTCGCCACCGCCGACGCGAGCGGCGTCACCGACGCCGCGATCGAAGAGGCCATGGCGGCGCTGACCGGCGACATCGAGCAGGTCCCCAGCGCGGTCAGCGCGATCAAGGTCAACGGGCAGCGCGCCTACGCCCGGGTGCGCGCGGGGGAGGAGGTCGTGCTCGCCGCGCGGCCGGTCACCGTGTCGGAGTTCCGGCTGCTCGCCCGCCGCGGCCCCGACCTCGACGTCGCCGTCGAGTGCTCCTCGGGCACCTACGTGCGCGCGCTCGCCCGCGACCTGGGCGCGGCGCTGGGGGTGGGCGGGCACCTCACCGCGCTGCGCCGCACCCGCGTCGGCCCGTTCACCCTCGACCACGCCCGCACCCTCGAGGCGCTGGAGGCCGACCCGTCCGCGGTCGTCCCGCTCGACGCCGCGGTCGCCATGGCGTTCCCCCGCCGCGACCTGGACGCCGCCCAGGCCGCCGACATCTCCCACGGCCGCCCGCTCCCGCCGACGGGGCGGCCCGGCACGCACGGCGTGTTCGCCCCCGACGGCCGGGTGCTCGCCCTCGTGGCCGACAAGGGCCGCCACGCCCGCCCCCTGGTCGTGCTCGCCCCGGCCGCCACCTGAGAGCTGGGCCACCGCCAACGCGTGAAACGACCGCCGGGACGTGGAAGACCGGCGGCCCGCCGCGGCGCGACGGTGTGATCATGAACGGATCAGCACCGCAATCGGGTCGTCGCACGTCGCGCCGCGCCTTCCTGGCCGCCGCGGGCGCCACCGTCGCCGCGGCCGCCGCGGGCGGCACCGCAGCCGCCGCCGGGCTCTGGCCGCCCGGCGCGGCGGGCGCGCGGCCCGCGCAGGACACCCCGACGCCCCACGTGCGACCGCTGCCCGCGGGCGGGGGTGAGGTGCCGCTGATCGGGCTCGGGTCGTTCATGACCTTCGACCGGCGGCCCGAGACGGACCGCTCGTTCATCCCGGCCGTCCTGCAGGAGTTCTTCGACGGCGGCGGGCGGGTCGTCGACACCTCGGCCCTGTACGGCGCCTCCGAGGCCAACGTCGGGGAGTTCGCCCGCGAGCTCGGGCTCACCGACCGGCTCTTCCTCACCGACAAGAGCTGGAACTGCGGCGAGTACGCGTTCGACGACAGCCACACGCTGCGCCAGTTCCGGCGGTCCCAGCAGCGCCTGCACCGCGACCGGATCGACGTCGTCGGCATCCACAGCATGACCAACGTCGGCATGGTCCTGCCCGTCCTGCGGCGGCTGAAGGAGGAGGGGCAGATCCGCTACGTCGGGCTCACCTCGCACGAGCCGTACCAGTACGCCGGCATGGTCCGCCCGATCCAGAGCGGCCTGGTCGACTTCATCCAGATCCGCTACTCGCTGTTCGAGCGGTCCGCCGAGGAGCGCCTCCTGCCGCTCGCGGCCGACCACGGGGTCGCCGTGATGGTGAACATGCCGCTGGAGAAGGGCAGGCTCCACCACGTCGTCGGCGACCGGCCGCTGCCGGATTTCGCCCGGGAACGGGGCTGCGCGTCCTGGGCGGAGTTCTTCCTGTCCTACGTCGCCGCCCACCCCGCGGTCACGTGCGTCATCCCGGCCACCACCGAGCCCGAGCACGTGCGGGAGAACCTCGCCACGATGTACCGGCCGTTGCCGGACGAGGCCGAGCGCGCCGAGATGCTGCGCTTCATGCAGGACATCCCGGGGTTCGCGGGCATCGGCGACGTCCCGTGGTACCCGGGCAAGACGTTCACCGAGGGCCTGGTGCGCCTGCCTCAGCCGCACCCGGCGGGCGGACCCTAGCGGTGCGCGGCCCGGTAGGCGGCCGGGGTGAGGCCGTACTGGCGGCCGAACGCCGTGGTGAGGTGGCTCTGGCTGGAAAAACCCACCCGGGCCGCGACGTCGGCGATGGGCGGGCCGTTCGGGTCGCGCAGCAGCTCGGCCGCGCGGGCCAGCCGCCGCTCGGTGACGTACCGGTGCGGCGGCAGGCCCGTCGCGGCCTTGAACGCGCGGCGGAAGTGGTGCGGCTCGAGGCCGGCGACCTCGGCGAGCTCGCTGATGCGCAGCGCCGAGTGCAGGTGCGCCTCGATGTGGTCGACGACCTGCCGGATCGCCCGCCGCGACGGCCTCGGTGGCGCGTCCCCGTCGTCGCCCCCGCCCGCCCGGTGCAGGTGGGCGAGCAGCAGCGCCGCCGCGCTCTCGGCGAACAACGACCCGGCCGGCCCGTCCTGGTTCGCGTCGAGGGCGAGCGCGAGCCGGTGCACCAGCGGGTCCGGCCGGTTGGTGAACGGCCGTAGCCCGCCCGCGGGCACGCCGCGCGGGCAGGCCTCCGGCCGGATCCGGATGCCGATGTAGTCCAGGGTGCCGCCCTCGTACTGGGCGAACCGGTGGCAGCCCGCGGGCACGAACGTCACCGCGCCCGGGAAGCTGCACCCCGTGTAGCGGGAGCCGTCCGCCGCGCGCGCCCGCAGCCGGCCCGCCGAACCGGCGACCGAGACGAACAGCTGGTGTTCGCCCTTGCAGATCTCGCCGGTCGTGCCGGCGGGGGCGTGCCAGCGCACCCGGTCGACCGCGACGCCGGGCCAGCGGCGCTCGCGGCGCACCAGGTCGGTACCTCCGTAGCGGTGCACGACCGCGATGCAAGCACCGGCGGTGTTGCGACCCGGTGTGACGCCCGCTCCCGAACGGTGTCATCGCGATCACCCCGGCGGATACCCTGCCCGCACACCCGGACCGGGGAGGTGCACGTGCCCGACACCCCGGGGAAGCCCGTCCTGCAGAAGGCGCGCCTCATCCTGGACTGCTTCGACGCGCACACCACGCAGCTGGGCGTCAACGAGCTGGCCCGCCGCAGCGGGCTGCCCCGCACCACGGCCCGGCGGATCGCGCAGGAGCTGGTGGCGTGCGAGCTGCTCGACCGGTCGGACGGCGGGTACCGGCTCGGAGCCTGGCTCGCCGAGCTGGGGGCGCGGGTGCCCGCGCACCGGTCGCTGCGGGTGGCGGCGGCGCCGTACCTGGAGGAGCTGAGCCACCTCACCCACGAGACGGCGGTGCTCGCCCTGCCGGGCCACGGCGAGATCCACTTCGGCGAGATCTACGTCGGCAGCCGCGGCCGGGGGCAGGTGGTGACCCTGGTCGAGGGGCGGGTGCCGCTGCACTGCGGCGCCTCCGGCAAGGTCGTGCTCGCGTTCGGGCCGCCGGAGCTGTTCGCGCGCACGGTCGGGGCCGGCCTGGTGCGGCGCACCCGGCGCACGATCACCGACCCGCAGCGGCTCGCGGCGGAGCTGGAGCGCGTCCGCGGGCAGGGCTACGCGGTGGACCGGCAGGAGCTCGTCGACGGCTACGGCGCCGTCGCCGCGCCCGTGCGGGCCGGCGGCGCGGTGATCGCCGCGCTGACGGTGGTGGCACCGATCAGCCGGCTCGACGTCCCCGCGTTCGCGGCGGCGGTGCGGCGCACGGCGGGCGGGTTGTCGCAGCGGCTGGAGGCCCGGGCCGGCCGTCAGCAGGTGGGCCACTGAGCGGACCGCAGGCGTTCCGAGCGGGTCGTGGCGCGGGTCACGATCGATCGCCGAGGAGGCCGCCATGAGACCCGCCGCGACGACCACCCCGGGCCGCACCCCGAACCGCACCCCGATCCGCCGGGCCGTGGTCGCGTCCCTCGTGGGCAACGCGCTGGAGTGGTACGACTTCTTCCTCTACGGCACCGCGGCCGCGCTGGTGTTCAACCAGCTGTTCTTCCCCACCGTCGACCCGCTCGCCGGGACGATCGCCGCGTTCGGCACGTACGCGCTCGGTTTCGCGGCCCGCCCGCTCGGCGGGCTCGTCTTCGGGCACTTCGGCGACCGGATCGGGCGCCGGTCGATGCTCGTCGCGACGCTCACGATCATGGGCGCGGCCACGTTCCTCATCGGGCTGCTGCCCACCTACGACCGGATCGGTATCGCCGCGCCGGTGCTGCTGACCGTCCTGCGCGTGGTGCAGGGCATCGCGGTCGGCGGGGAGTGGGGCGGCGGCGTGCTCCTGATCAGCGAGAACGCCGACCCGAAGCGTCGCGGGATGCTCTCGGCGCTCTCGCAGACCGGGGTCGGGTTCGGGTTCGTGCTCTCCGCGCTGGTGTTCGCGGTGGTGGCCGCGGTGACCGACGAGGAGCAGTTCCTGGCCTGGGGCTGGCGGGTGCCGTTCCTCCTCGGCGCCCTGCTCATGGGCGCGGGGCTGGTGATCCGGCTGAAGGTGCTCGAGACCGCGGCGTTCGCCGAGACCCGCGAGCGGCACCGCGTGCCCGCGCTGGAGGCGGTGCGCAGGCACCCGCGCGCGGTGCTCGTGACGTTCGGGGCGCGTATCGCCGAGAACGGCGGTTCGTACATCTTCCTCACGTTCGTGCTCGCCTACGCGAGCCGGATCGGGGTGCCCGGCGAGGTCACCCTCACCGCGGTCGTGCTCGGGATGGCCCTGGAGGCGCTCGCGATGCCGGCGTGGGGCGCGCTGTCGGACCGGGTCGGGCGCAGGCCGGTGTACGCGTTCGGCGCGGTCGCGGTGGTCGCGTGGGCGTGGCCGTTCTTCGTGCTGCTCGACACCCGGCAGCCGGCTCTGGTGATCCTCGCCGTGGTCGTCGCCAACGCCGTCTGCCACGGGGCGATGATCGGCACCCAGCCCGCGTTCTTCAGCGAGCTGTTCGGCAGCGGGGTGCGCTACAGCGGCGTGGCGATCGGACACGAGCTTGCGTCGGTGCTCGCGGGCGGGCTCTCCCCGCTCATCGCGACGGCGCTGCTGGCGTGGGCGGGCGGCTGGTGGCCGGTGGCGGGCTACCTCGCGGTGATGGGCGCGATCACGGTGGCCGCGGTGCTCGCCTCCCGGGAGACCGCCGCCACTGACCTCGGGGCGGTCGGGGCGCGGTGAGCGCGGCAGGCATCGTCGCGGCGTACGAGGAGCCCTATGCCCGCCGGAGCTCCCGCACGACCGAGCAACTGCTCACCGCCGCCGTGCTGGGCGCGCTCGACGCGGCCGGGCTGCGGCCCGCCGACGTGGACGGGCTCGGCGTGGCGAGCTTCTCCCTCGCCCCCGATCACGCGATCGACCTCGCCTGGCGGCTCGGCCTGCGGCTGGACTGGATCATGCAGGACCCGCACGGCGGCGCGAGCGGGATCAACCTCCTCCAGCACGCCGTGCGCGCGATCGAGGCGGGGGACGCGCGCGTGGTCGTGCTCGTGGCGGGCGACCACCTCGACCGCGCGGCGTTCGCCCGGCTCACCGCCACCTACAACCGGGCCACCGCCGAGTCGCTCACCCCACTGCCGCTGCGCGGGCCGAACGCGCTGTTCGCGCTGCTCACCCAGCGGCACGCGGCCGCCCACGGCCTCACCGACACCGACTACGCGCAGATCCCGCTCGCCCAGCGGCGCTGGGCCGCGCGCAACCCCGGTGCGGTGTACCGGGCGCCGCTGTCGCTCGCCGACTACCTCGACGCCCCGGTGGTGGCGGCGCCGCTGCGGCGCTTCGACTGCGTGCCGGTGGTCGCGGGCGCCGACGCGCTCGTGCTCACCGGCGACGGCCGCGGGGTCCGGGTGCGGGCGTCGGTCTCCCGGCACAACCCCGACGGGCAGGAGGGCGACGGCCTGGTGACCGGGCTCGCGCAGGTCGCCGACCGGCTGTGGGACGCCGCCGGGGCCGGGCCCGACGACGTGGACCTCGCGTGCGTCTACGACGACTACCCGGTGATGGTGCTCGTGCAGCTCGCCGACCTCGGCTGCGCCCCCGACCCGCACGCCTTCCTGCACGCGCGGCTCGCCCGCGACGGCTGGCCGCTCAACCCGTCGGGCGGGCAGCTGTCGGCCGGGCAGGCGGGCGCGGCGGGCGGCATGCACGGTCTCGTCGAGGCGGTGCTGCAGCTGTCCGGCCGGGCGGGCGAGCGGCAGGTCGACCGCGCCCGGCTCGCGCTCGTCACCGGCTACGGGATGGTGCTGTACCGCTACGGGGCCTGCGCGAACGCGGTCGTGCTGGAGGGAGGCGCGTGATCGAGCTGGCCGGGTGCCCCGCCTGCGGGCACGCCCACTTCCCGCCGCGCGCGGCGTGTCCCCGCTGCCACGGCACGCAGCTGCGGCCCGTGCCCTGCCGGGAGGCGGTGGTCGAGCAGGTGACCGTGGACGCCGCGGGCACCCGGCTCGCGAGCCTGCGCACCGACCGGGGCGCGGTCGTCGTCGGCCGGCTCGAGCAGGACGTGCCGGCGGGGACCGTGGTGCCGGTGAGCGCGTGGCGCGAGCCGGGGGCGGCGTTCGTGCCGGGGGGCACGCCGCTGCTGCCGACCCACCGCAGCCCGGTGCGCGACCTGCCCGATGCGGAGAGGACCGTGCCGCGCCTGCTGGAGCGGCAGGCGCGCCGCTACGGCGACAAGCCGCTCGTCGTGCACGGGGGCGCGACGTGGTCCTACCGCGCGGCGGTGGAGCGCGCCGCGCGCGCGGCCGGGGCGATGGCGGCGCGCGGCGTCGCCGAGGGCGACCGGGTCGCCTTGCTGTGCGGCAACCGGCTCGAGCTGCTGGAGATCGTGCTGGGCTGCGCGTGGCTCGGCGCGATCGCCGTCCCGCTCAACACGGCGCTGCGCGGGGCGGGGCTGCGGCACGCGCTCACCGACTCCGGGGCCCGGGTCGTGGTGGTCGAGCCGGAGCTCGTCGGCGTCCTCGACGCGGTCGACGTGCCGGTGGAGCGCTGGGTGGTGGGGGAGTCGTTCCCCGCACCCGGCGAGCCGCGCGCGCCCCGCCCGGCCGCGCCGGGCGACACGCTCGCGATCCTCTACACCTCCGGGACCACCGGCCTGCCCAAGGGCGTGTGCTGCCCGCACGCGCAGTTCTGCTGGTGGGGCGTGATCGTCGGCGAGTGCCTGGAGATCACCGAGGACGACGTGCTGTACACGTGCCTGCCGCTGTTCCACACCAACGCGCTCAACGCGTTCTTCCAGGCGGTGTGCGCGGGCGCGACGTACGTCCTCGGCGGGCGGTTCTCCGCGTCGCGGTTCTGGGACGAGGTGAGCGCGGCCGGCGCGACCGTCACCTACCTGCTCGGCGCGATGGTGCAGATCCTGCTGAGCAGGCCCGCCGGCGCGGCCGACACCGCCCACCGCGTGCGGATCGCGCTCTCGCCCGCCACGCCCGCCGCCGCGCACGCGGCGTTCCGGGAGCGGTTCGGCGTGCTGCTGGTCGACGGCTACGGCTCCACCGAGACGAACATGGTGATCGGCGCGCACCCGCTGGCGCAGCGGCCCGGCCACATGGGCGTGGTGCTGCCCGACCACGAGGTCCGCGTCGTCGACGCCGACGGGCTCGACGTGCCCGACGGCGAGCCCGGCGAGCTCGTCTGCCGCTCGCGGCGGCCCTTCGCCTACGCCACCGGCTACTTCGAGAACCCGGCCGCGACCGCCGCCGCGTACCGGGACCTGTGGTTCCACACCGGCGACCGGGTGGTGCGCGAGCCGGACGGGTGGCTGCGCTTCCTCGACCGGCTCACCGACTCGATCCGCCGCCGCGGCGAGAACATCTCCTCCCTCGAGGTCGAGCAGGTCCTCGCCGAACACCCGGCCGTGGCGGCGGTCGCCGTGTTCGCGGTGCCCTCCGAGCTGGGGGAGGACGAGGTGATGGCCGCGGTCGTGCCGCGCGACGGGTGCGAGGTCGACCCGGCCGAGCTGACCGCGTGGTGCGAGCCGCGGCTCGCCCGGTTCGCGATCCCGCGCTACGTCGACGTCGTCGCCGAGCTGCCGCTCACCGAGAACGGCAAGGTCCGCAAGGCGGTGCTGCGCGAGCGGGGGGTGACCGCCCGGACGTGGGACCGCACTCGCGGGGGTGCGCGGGGGGTCTCGTAGGCTGCATCCCGTGCAGCGCTGGCGGGGGCTGGAGGCCGTGCCGACCGGCTGGGGGCGCAGCGTCGTCACCGTCGGTGTGTTCGACGGGGTCCACCGGGGCCACCAGCAGCTCATCGGCCGCGCGGTGGACCGCGCCCGGGAGCGGGGGCTCCCGGCCGTGCTGGTGACGTTCGACCCGCACCCGGCCGAGGTCGTGCGCCCGGGCAGCCACCCGGCGCGGCTCACCACGCTGCGGCGGCGGGCCGAGCTGGTGGCCGAGCTCGGCATCGACGCGTTCCTCGTGCTGCCGTTCACCCCGGAGCTGGCCCGCACCGAGGCGGACGTGTTCGTCCACGAGGTGCTCGTGGAGCGGCTGCACGCCGCCGACGTCGTGGTGGGGCGCAACTTCACGTTCGGGCACAAGGCGGCGGGGGACGTGGCCCTGCTGACCCGGCTCGGCCAGCGGTTCGGCTTCGGCGTCGAGGGCCTCGACCTGATCACCGACGACGGCATCACGTTCTCCTCCACCTACATCCGCGCCTGCATCGACGCGGGCGACGTCGCCGCGGCCGCCGCCGCGCTCGGCCGGCCGCACCGCGTGGAGGGCGTGGTCGTGCACGGCGACCGGCGCGGCCGCGAGCTCGGCTTCCCCACGGCGAACCTGTCGACCGCCCCGTACACCGCGCTCCCCGCCGACGGCGTCTACGCGGGCCACTTCGAGATCAAGGGCAGGTCCATGCCCGCCGCGATCTCGGTGGGCACCAACCCGACGTTCTCGGGCAAGGAGCGCACCGTCGAGGCGTACGTGCTCGACGTCGACGAGGACTTCTACGGGTTCGAGGTGGCGCTCGACTTCGTCCACCGCCTGCGCGGACAGGAGCGGTTCGACGACGTGACCGCGCTCGTCGAGCAGATGCACCGCGACGTCGCCCGCACCCGCGAGCTGCTCGGATAGGCCGGGTTTTCCCGTTCGGCCCCGCGGAGGCGGGCAGACCTGCGAGCATCCTGGGCATGGCGGGCGGGGAGGCGACGAGCGCCAGGATCGTCGAGAACCGGGAGCGGCAGCGCGAGCTCTACGGCGCCCCGCTCGGGGAGCGGGTCCGCCGCATCACGGGCGCGCTCGGCATCTCCCAGGCCCGGCTGGCGCGCACGCTGGGCATCAGCCCCGCGATGCTCAGCCAGCTGGTGAGCGCGCGCCGGGTGAAGATCGGCGATCCCGCGGTGCTCGCCCGGTTGCTGTTGCTCGACCAGCGCTGCCGCGGGCTTCCTCCCCCGATCGACCGCGGGGTCGTCGACGGGCTGCTCGCCGAGGTCGCCGAGGCCCGGTGGCAGTGGAACGCCGGGCCCGGCCCGCGGGGGCCGCGCCGGGAAGGGCCGCGCCCGGTGGTCCACCGGGGCGTCTCGGCGGCCGCGGTGCTGCGCCGGGTGTCCGACCCGGCCCGCCTCGCCGCCGCGGCGGCGGCGCTCGGCCCGGCCTTCCCGGAGCTCGCCGAGGTGCTCCGGCAGGCCGCGAGCCGGCCCGGGGGGTGACCCTCCGGCGGCGGTCACGGGGCGCGCCACGCCGGGGTGGAGGCGGATTCGCCTCGCGCATCGTGGCTGGTAACGTGGCGTACCGGGTCCGGCTGCAGTCCGTGGCGGCCGGTACCGCCTTCCGCCCCCGCAGCGCGGGGATGCGGGTATCACGGCACATCGAAGGAAGAGGAACCACGTGGCACTCGACGCCGCAGAGAAGAAGCAGATCCTGGAGACCTACGGTCTCCACCCGGGCGACACCGGTTCGCCCGAGGCTCAGGTCGCGCTGCTCACCAAGCGGATCAGCGACCTCACCGAGCACCTGAAGCAGCACAAGCACGACCACCACTCCCGCCGCGGCCTGCTGCTGCTGGTCGGCCGTCGCCGCAGGCTGCTGAAGTACCTGGCTTCGGTGGACGTCGCGCGCTACCGGTCCCTGATCGAGCGTCTCGGCCTCCGCCGCTGACCCGACGCCGGCCCGGACCAGCTCCTCGGTCCGGGCCGGCACTGCATTCCCACCAGAACAACTAGAAACCCGAGCCGAGAAGACGCCACGCCGCGCCGCACACGATCCGCCGGTCCTCGGTAGTGGCTCCCGGGACGAAGGTCCCGGGGGCTTCGATCGAAGACCGGCTAGGCCGAGGATCAAGCCGGTGCAGGCGTGGGGTCGGCGAAGAAGAAGGACCACATGACCGACCCTCTTGAGGACGTGCACGAGACCAGTGCCGTCATCGACAACGGGAGCTTCGGCACCCGCACCGTCCGGTTCGAGACCGGGCGCCTCGCGCGCCAGGCCGCCGGATCCGTCGTCGCCTACCTCGACGACGAGACCATGCTGCTGTCGGCCACCACGGCCTCCAAGCAGCCCAAGGAGCACTTCGACTTCTTCCCGCTCACGGTGGACGTCGAGGAGCGGATGTACGCCGTCGGGCGCATCCCCGGCTCGTTCTTCCGCCGGGAGGGCCGCCCGGGCACGGACGCGATCCTCACCTGCCGCCTGATCGACCGCCCGCTGCGCCCGTCGTTCGTCGACGGCCTGCGCAACGAGGTCCAGATCGTCGTCACGGTCCTGTCGCTGAACCCGCAGGACCCCTACGACGCGCTGGCCATCAACGCCGCGTCGGCCTCCACCCAGCTGGCGGGCCTGCCGTTCAGCGGTCCGATCGGCGGCGTGCGCGTCGCGCTGATCGACGGGCAGTGGGTCGCGTTCCCGCAGTACGAGGACCTCGAGCGCGCCGTGTTCGACATGGTCGTCGCGGGCCGGATCGTCGGCGACGACGTCGCGATCATGATGGTGGAGGCTGAGGCCACCACCTCCACGATCGAGCTCGTCGCCGGGGGCGCGCAGGCGCCCACCGAGGAGGTCGTCGCGCAGGGGCTGGAGGCGGCCAAGCCGTTCATCCGCACGCTGTGCATCGCCCAGCAGCGGCTGGCCGACGTCGCCGCGAAGCCCACCGCCACGTTCCCCGTCTACCCGGCCTACCAGCCGGACGCCTACGAGGCCGTCGAGGCGGCCGCGAAGGACGACCTGGCCGCCGCGCTCACCATCGCGGGCAAGCAGGAGCGGGAGAACCGGCTCGACGAGATCAAGCTCAACGTCCTCACCTCCCTGCAGGAGAAGTTCGAGGGCCGCGAGAAGGAGCTGGGCGCCGCGTTCCGCTCGCTCAACAAGAAGCTGGTGCGCGAGCGCATCCTGCGCGACCAGATCCGCATCGACGGGCGCGGGATCACCGACATCCGGCCGCTGACGGCCGAGGTCGACGTGGTCCCGCGCGCCCACGGCTCGGCGCTGTTCGAGCGCGGCGAGACCCAGATCCTGGGCGTCACCACGCTGAACATGCTGCGCATGGAGCAGCAGCTCGACTCGCTGAGCCCGGAGACGCACAAGCGGTACCTGCACCACTACAACTTCCCGCCGTACTCCACCGGCGAGACCGGCCGCGTGGGCTCGCCCAAGCGCCGCGAGATCGGCCACGGCGCGCTCGCCGAGCGGGCGCTGCTGCCGGTGCTGCCGTCGCGCGAGGAGTTCCCGTACGCCATCCGGCAGGTCTCGGAGGCGCTGGGGTCCAACGGCTCGACGTCGATGGGCTCGGTCTGCGCCTCCACGATGTCGCTGCTCAACGCCGGCGTGCCGCTCAAGGCCCCGGTGGCGGGCATCGCGATGGGCCTGGTGTCGGACGAGGTCGACGGGCAGATGCGCTACGTCGCCCTCACCGACATCCTCGGCGCCGAGGACGCCTTCGGCGACATGGACTTCAAGGTCGCCGGCACGGCCGAGTTCGTCACGGCGCTGCAGCTGGACACCAAGCTCGACGGCATCCCGTCCGAGGTGCTCGCCGCCGCGCTGCAGCAGGCCAAGGACGCCCGGCTGACGATCCTCGAGGTCATCAACGAGGCGATCGACCGGCCGGACGAGATGAGCCGGTACGCGCCGCGCGTCACGGCGATCAAGGTGCCGGTCGACAAGATCGGCGAGGTCATCGGCCCGAAGGGCAAGATGATCAACTCGATCACCGAGCAGACCGGCGCCGACATCTCCATCGAGGACGACGGCACGATCTACGTCGGCGCGGCCGACGGGCCGTCGGCGGAGGAGGCCATCGCGCTCATCAACGCGATCGCCAACCCGCAGCTGCCGAAGATCGGCGAGCGGTTCCTCGGCACGGTCGTCAAGACCGCGGCGTTCGGCGCGTTCGTCTCGCTGGTGCCCGGCAAGGACGGGCTCGTCCACATCTCGAAGCTCGGGCAGGGCAAGCGCGTCGGTAAGGTCGAGGACGTCGTGAAGGTCGGCGACAAGATCCGCGTCGAGGTCACCGACATCGACAACCGGGGCAAGGTCAGCCTGGTCCCGGTGGTCGAGGAGTCGGCCAACGGCACGGCGCCGGCCGAGGCGGAGGACAACGACGAGGCAGAGGCGGTCTCGCCCAGTTGACAGGCGTTCTGCTGCCGGGGGCGGGGGCTGCGGCCGCCGCCCCCGGCGACGTCGTGCGCACCGAGCTCCCGGGAGGGCTGCGCGTCGTCACCGAGGCGGTGCCCGGCGTGCGGTCGGTCTCGATCGGGATCTGGATCGGCATCGGCTCCCGTGACGAGTCCCCGCGCCAGGCGGGGGCCGCGCACTACCTCGAACACCTGCTGTTCAAGGGCACCCACCGGCGCAGCGCGGTGGAGATCGCCGAGCAGTTCGACGCCGTCGGCGGCGACCTC
Organism: Pseudonocardia sp.; assembly: GCF_035305885.1. Taxonomy (GTDB): domain Bacteria; phylum Actinomycetota; class Actinomycetes; order Mycobacteriales; family Pseudonocardiaceae; genus Pseudonocardia. The sequence continues at coordinate 37,074 of NZ_DATGOP010000024.1, read as the reverse complement.
AACGCGTTCACCGCGAAGGAGCACACCTGCTACTACGCGCACGTGCTCGACGCCGACCTGCCGCTCGCGGTGGACGTGCTCGCCGACGTCGTCACCGACGCCACGCTGGCGCCGCCGGACGTCGAGATCGAGCGCGGGGTCGTGCTCGAGGAGATCGCCATGCGCGACGACGACCCCGAGGACCTGCTCGGCGAGCTGTTCGACGAGGCGCTGTTCGGCGACCACCCGCTCGGGCGGCCGGTGATCGGCTCGGAGGAGTCGATCCGCCGGATGACCCGGGAGACGCTCCACGAGTTCTGGAGCGGCGAGTACACCACCCCGCGGATGGTGGTGGCGGCGGCGGGCAACCTCGTGCACGACGAGGTGGTCGAGCTCGTGTCGGCCGCGCTCGCCCGCGCGGCCGAGCGGGCGGGCAACGCCTCGCCCGTGCCGCCGCGGCGGCCCGGCCCCGTGCGGCTCGCCGCCGGGCCGCGCCTCGTGCTGCGGCCGGAGGACACCGAGCAGGTGCACCTGATGCTCGGCGTGCCCGCCCTCGACCGCCACGACCCGCGGCGCTCGGCGCTCACCGTGCTCAACACGGCGCTGGGCGGCGGGCCGAGCTCCCGGCTGTTCCAGCAGGTGCGCGAGCAGCGCGGCCTGGCCTACTCGGTGTACTCGGCGCTCGCCACCTACGCCGACGCAGGCAGCCTCTCGGTGTACGCCGGGTGCGCTCCGGACCGGGTCGACGAGGTCGCGTCGGTCGTGCGGGCCGTCCTCACCGAGGTGGCCGCGGACGGGCTCACCCCCACCGAGATCGCGCGCGCCCAGGGCAACCTGCGCGGCGGCCTGGTGCTGGGGCTGGAGGACACCCCGTCGCGGATGAACCGGATCGGGCGCAACGAGCTGGACTACGGCCGCCAGCGCACGATCGCAGAGAGCCTCGACCTGATCTCCGCCGTCACGGCCGACGAGGTCAAGGAGCTCGCCAAGGAGCTGCTCGCCGCCCCGCTCACCGCGGCGGTCGTGGGCCCCTACGACGACGAGCGCGACCTGCCCGGCTCCCTGCGGGCGCTGGCCGAGGACGGCTGACGACGCGTGGACCCGATCACCGTCATCGCCGCGCTGCTCGTCGCGGTCGGCATCGTCGGCATCGTGGTGCCGATCCTGCCCGGGCTGGTGCTCGTGGTGGCCGGCATCGCCGTGTGGGCCGTGGCGCGGGCCGACGCCACGGCCTGGACCGTGCTGGGCGTCGCGGTCGCGATCGCGGTGGCCGGGACGGTGGTGAAGTACCTGCTGCCCGGACGGCGCCTGCGCGAGTCCGGGGTGCCCGGCCGCACGCTCGCGACCGGAGCGCTGCTCGGCGTGATCGGGTTCTTCCTGATCCCGGTCGTCGGGCTCTTCCTCGGGTTCGTGCTCGGGGTCTACCTCGCCGAGCTGGTCCGGCTCGGCGGCCACGAGACCGCGTGGCCGTCCACCCGCAAGGCGCTCGCGGCCGTCGGGTGGAGCATCCTGATCGAGCTCGCCGCGGGCCTGCTCGCCGCCGCGGTCTGGGCCGGGGCGCTGGTCCTCGCCTCCTAGCGGCGGCACTACCCTTCGCGGCGTGAGCTCCGAGATCAGGGTCGGCGTGCTGGGCGCGCGAGGACGGATGGGCACGCAGGTCTGCAAGGCCGTGGAGGCGGCCGACGGGCTCTCGCTCGTGGCGCAGGTCGACGCGGGCGACCCGCTCTCCGCGCTCACCGACGCGGGCGTGCAGGTGGCCGTCGACTTCACCCACCCCGGCGTCGTGCTGGACAACCTGCAGTTCTGCATCGACCACGACATCGCGGCCGTCGTCGGCACCAGCGGGTTCGACGAGGCCCGGCTCGCCGACGTGCGCGCCCGGCTCGAGGCGCGGCCCGGTCACGTGCTGATCGCCCCGAACTTCGGCATCGGGGCGGTGCTCATGATGCAGTTCGCCCGGACCGCGGCCCGGTTCTTCGAGTCGGCCGAGGTGATCGAGCTGCACCACGCGGGCAAGGTCGACGCGCCGTCGGGCACGGCCGTGCACACGGCGGCGCAGATCGCCGCGGCGCGCGCCGAGGCTGGCGCCGCAGCGGTGCCCGACGCCACCACCTCCGAGCTGCCGGGCGCCCGGGGCGCCCAGGTCGAGGGGGTGCACGTGCACGCGGTGCGCCTGCCCGGCCTGGTGGCCCACCAGGAGGTGGTGCTCGGCAGCACCGGCGAGGCGCTCACGATCCGGCACGACTCGTTCGACCGCGTCTCGTTCATGCCCGGCGTGATCATGGCGGTGCGGGCGGTCCGCGACCGGCCCGGCCTCACGGTCGGCCTGGAGCCGCTCCTCGGCCTGTGAGCGGCTGGCCACGACGATCGAGCCGGCGCGCCCCACCGCCCGCGAGAGCGCGCTCGGCGCGTGGTCGGGAGAGGTGTCAGCGCAGCTCGAGGTCCAGTGAGCCGGTGATCCGCACCTCGCGCAGCTCGCCCTCACCGGTGTCGAGCACGCGCACGGTGCCGTCGAGCTGCCAGCCGGCGGACTCGTAGAAGCTGCGGGAGGCGAGGTCGGCCTCCGGGACCCAGGCCAGGCCGTAGCGGGCGCCGTCCTCGCGCAGGTGGGCGGCGGCGGTGGCGAGCAGGCGGCCGCCGTGGCCGCGGCGGCCCCAGCGCGGCTCCACCAGCAGGGCGCTGATCTCCGCCCACGCCTCGGGCCCGAGCGTCGGGCCGGACGGCGGGACCGCGCCCTCCGGCTCGCGGGCGGGGGCCGCGGCGCAGAAGCCGACGGTCCACGCGCCCTCGGTGGCGACGAGCACGTGGTGGCCCTCGCCCGCCTCGACCGCGGCCGCCCACGCCGCCCGCGCGGCGGGGGTGCGCAGGCCCTCGATCGCCGCGGCGGGCACCAGCCCGGCGTAGGCGGTGGACCAGGTGGTGGCCTGGATGCGGACGATCTCGTCGACGTCGGCCGGCCTCGCGGGGCGAACGGTGGCGGTGGCCATGTACCCATCCAATCCCACGCCGCCACCACAGTGGCGGCCGGGGATGGTTCGCCATGGCAACGTTGTGGGGGTGAACGCCCCTTCCCGCCCGTCCGCCCTCGCATGGGTCGCGCTCGGCGTGGTCTACGTGCTGTGGGGCTCGACCTACCTCGGCAACCGGCTCGTCGTCACGCACTTCCCGCCGCTGTTCGCCGCGGCCGCCCGGTTCCTCGTCGGCGGCGCGCTGCTGGGGCTGATCGTGCTGGCGGTGCGCGGCCGGCGGGCGTTCCGGATGACCTGGTCGCAGCTGGGCACGACGGCGCTCGCCGGGCTGCTGCTGCCGGCGTGGGGGAACGGGCTCGTCGTCGTCGCCCAGCAGCACGTCGCGTCCGGGCTCGCCGCCATGCTGATCGCGTCGGTGCCGATGTGGATCGTGGTGCTGCGGGCGCTCACCGGGGACGCGCCGCGCCGCGCCACCGTGGGCGGGGTCGGGCTCGGGGTGGTAGGCCTCGCCGTGCTGCTGCTCGCCGGCCCGTCGGCCGGGTCCGGCGGCGTGTTCGGCAGCGCCTGGTGGGGGCCGTGGCTGGTGGTGCTGGCCGCGGTCGGGTGGGCGTGCGGCACGTTCGCCACCACCCGGCTGCCCGCCCCGTCCGACCCGTTCGCGCTGGCCGCGGTCCAGATGCTGGTCGGCGGGGCGATCCTCGCGGCCGGCAGCGCCGTGGCGGGCGACCGGCCGGACCTCGGCGCGGTCGCGCCGGAGGGGTGGTGGGCGTGGGCCTACCTCACCGTGGTCGTGTCCGTGGTGGCGTTCAGCGCCTACGCGTACGCGCTCGCGGCGCTGCCGGTGTCCACCGTGGCGACCTACGCGTACGTGAACCCGGTGATCGCCGTGCTGCTCGGCGCGCTGGTGGCGGGCGAGCGGTTCTCCGCCGCGCAGCTGGTGGGTGGCGCGGTGGTGCTGCTCGCGGTGGTCGTGGTCGTGGCCGCGGAGCGCCCCCGGAATCGTCGGGGGCAGCTGGCACCATCCACGGTGTGACGCGCACCGTCGAGACGATCGGCCCCGCCGCCGCCCGCCGGGCGGCCCTGGCCGCACAGGGGTTCGCCGACCCGCGGCCGTCCGGGCGGCCCACCCGCCGCCACCTGCAACGCGTGCTCGGCCGGATCCGGCTCCTGCAGCTCGACTCGGTCAACGTCGCGGTGCGCGCCCACTACATGCCCGTGTTCAGCCGGCTCGGGCCCTACGACCGCGCGCTGGTCGACGACGCCGCGTGGGCCCACTCCGCGCGCCGGCCGCGGCTGCTGGTCGAGGCCTGGGCCCACGAGGCGAGCCTGCTGCCCGTGCAGGAGTGGCCGCTGCTGTGGTCCGGCGCCTTCCGCGAGCGCTGGTGGCGCAGCTACGAGGCGATCGTCGACCGCCACCCCGGCCTGGTCGACGACGTGCTGGCCGTGGTCAAGGAGCGCGGCCCGATCGGCGCGGGCGCGTTGGAGAAGGCGCTCGAGGCACCCACCCGGCCGCGCCCGTCGGGGGCGTCGTGGTGGGAGCGGTCGGACGTCAAGCGCATCTGCGAGTACCTGTTCGGCACCGGCGTGCTCACCACCGGCACCCGCCGCCACTTCGAGCGCCTCTACGACCTGCCCGAGCGCGTGCTCCCGCCCGAGGTGCTGGCCGCGCCGCGGCCCGACGCAGCCGAGGCCGCCCGCACCCTCGTCCTCGGGTCGGCGGCGGCGCTCGGGGTCGCCACCGAGCCGGAGCTGCGCGACTACTACCGCATCGCGCCTGCGCGCAGCCAGGCGGCGGTCGCCGAGCTGGTCGAGGCCGGGGAGCTCGAGCGGGTGCAGGTGCGCGGCTGGGAGCGGCCCGCGTACCGGCTGCCGGGCGCCCGCGTGCCGCGCCGGATCACCGGCCGCGCCCTGCTGTGCCCGTTCGACCCGCTGATCTGGGAGCGGGACCGCACGGAGCGGATGTTCGGCTTCCGCTACCGCATCGAGATCTACGTGCCGGAGCCGAAACGGCAGTACGGCTACTACGTCTACCCGTTCCTGCTGGACGGGGAGCTGGTCGGTCGCGTCGACCTCAAGGCCGACCGCGCCGCGGGCGTGCTGCGCGTGCCCGGCGCGTTCGCCGAGCCCGGCGTGGACGTCTCGCGCGTCACCGCGGAGCTGGCCGAGGAGCTGCACGTCATGGCCGGGTGGCTCGGGCTCGACGGGGTCGAGGTGGGGGAGCGGGGCGACCTCGCCGACCCGCTGCGGCGCCGCTGCGCCGCCGGTGTCCCCGCGGTCTGACCGGGCCGGGGGAGGGGGTGGGGCGTACGGCACCCCCGTCGCTCCCCGTCGACGAGGGTGCCGCCCCACCGCGGGGCCGGACGACGGCCGGCCCCGCGGCGGCTCCCGCACCGGCAGGCCCCCGGGCCCCCACACCCGGGATCCCCCCACGCCGGCCGGGCGGGCACGTGTCGCTCAGGCCGGAACCGCGGCGCGGGCGACGAGGACGTCGCCGCTGCCGGTGCGCCCGCGCACGTGCAGCGCCGTCGGGCGCTCCGGTGGCTCGCTCGACACGGTCAGCTCACTGCGCGCCGTGCCGGAGCCGGAGGCCACGTCGAGCTCGGCGGCCACGCCCGGGTGCACGCCGATGCGCACGGTGCCCGAGCCGGTGGAGAACTCCAGGTCCCCGCTGCGGGCGTCGGAGACGGTGACGTCACCGGAGCCGGTGCGCAGCCGCACGTCGCCCTTCACCTCGCCCAGCACGACGTCGCCGCTGCCGGTCTTGATCTCGGCGGGCCCGCCGGTGGTGGCCGCCCGCACCGCACCCGATCCGGTGCGCAGCCGCGCCCGCCCGGTGACCGGGCCGAGGTCGATGGCTCCGGACCCGGTGGTGATGTCGGCGTCGCCGTCGACGGCGTCGAGCGTGGCGTTGCCGGTGCCGGTGCGCACCGCGGCCCACCCGGCCCGGCCGCTCACCCGCACGTCGCCCGCGCCGATCCGCGCGCCGAGGCGGGAGCGCGTCGGCGCCCACACGGTGATGGCGAGCGGCACCGCGCGCAGCGGAAGCTCCTGGGAGGAGCGCACCACCAGCCTGCGCGAGCCCTCCGAGTAGCTGATCTCCGCTGCCGAGACGGCGTCGACCGCGAGCTGATCGGTGTCGACGCCGAACCCGGCCCCCGCGGCGTTGCCCAGCCAGTTGATCAGGCCGGTGAGGCCCTGGGTCCAGGCGTTGCCCGCGGTCGGGTCGTGGCGGACCTCGACGCGCAGCTCGCCGCCCTCGTCACCGAGGTCTGCGAGGTGCACCCGGATCCGGCCGACATCCGCGGCGAGCTCCAGCTCGGCCGGCCCGTCGACGCGCCAGCTCTGCTGGCGGACCAGGCCCGGACCGGACTCGTCGTCGAAGCCGCTCTTCGCGAAGCCGTTGTCGATCTCGCTCACGTCGCTCACCCCTCCACCCAGCCGCGCAGGCGCTTGCCCCCGCGGTCGCGCGTCCAGTCGCCGTGGCGGCCGTGCTTGCGGTGACCCGCGAGCGCCCCCTGCACGGCCTGCGCGACCCACGAGTTCAGCGACATGCCCTGCGCCGCCGCGGCCTGCTCGGCCTGGTTCTTGATCTGCTCGACGAGCCGCAGCGTGATGCGGCTGATGTCCCCGCCGTCGGCGCCCCGGAAGTCGCCGAAACCACCGCCGGGAGGAGGCGGCGGCGGGCCGTCCTCCGGTTCGGCCTCGGCCCCTTCGTCCCGGCTCACCGACACGCGGACGTCGCGGCCGTCGAGGCGCACCTCGACCACGCGGTCGCCGAGCGCTGCGGTGACCTCGGCCGCCAGGTCGGAGAGGGCGTTCATGATCGCGAGCCGCGCCGCGGGCTCGATGGCCGCGCCGAGCAGCGCGGCCGTGCGCTGCGTCTGCTCGTCGCCGGCAGCAGCCGCCGACGCGAGGTCCTCGCGCAGCTGCTGCACGTACTGGCTCAGGTCCATGACGCCACTATGGCGTCACTACTGACGTCAGTCAAGGAGCAACGTGATGTCACGTGATGTCAGGTTACGCTTCGGCCATGCCCCAGCCCGTGTCGCCGGTCGTGCAGCTGGTCGCCAAGACCGAGTTCATCCCGCCGGCGGACGTGCCGTGGACCACCGACGCCGAGGGCGGGGAGGCGCTCGCCGAGTTCGCGGGTCGCGCGTGCTACCAGTCCTGGTCGAAGCCCAACCCGGCCACCGCGACCAACGCCGGCTACCTGCGCCACATCCTCGAGGTCGGCCACCTGTCGGTGCTGGAGCACGGGAGCGTGAGCTTCTACATCACCGGCATCTCCCGCTCGCTCACCCACGAGCTCATCCGGCACCGCCACTTCTCCTACAGCCAGCTCTCCCAGCGCTACGTGCCCGAACGGGACGCCGCGATGGTCGAGCCGGACGTCATCGCCGCCGACCCGGAGCTGCACGAGCTGTTCGCGCGGGCGACCGCGGCATCGGTCGAGGCCTACGAGGCGCTGCTCGAGGGCCTGCAGAAGAAGTTCGCCGACGTCCCCGACGCCACGTTGCGCCGCAAGCAGGCGCGGCAGGCCGCGCGGGCGGTGCTGCCCAACGCGACGGAGACCCGCATCGTCGTCACCGGCAACTACCGGGCCTGGCGGCACTTCATCGCCGTGCGCGCCACCGAGCACGCCGACGTCGAGATCCGGGCCCTGGCGATCGAGTGCCTGCGCCAGCTGCAGCGCGTGGCGCCCAACGTGTTCGGCGACTTCGAGATCGCCGAGCTCGAGGACGGCACCGAGATCGCCTCGAGCCCGTTCGCCGCGGAGGGCTGAGCGCGGGCCCCGGTTCACGCCGACCGGGTGAGGACAGGCGGGCGCGGGGTGCCCGAGCATCGCCGGCATGTCCAGCACCACGGGCGGCGCGGCGCTGGCCGCGGCGAAGGCGGCGGTCGTGCCGCTGGCGCTGGCGCAGTTCGTCGCGAGCTACGCCGCGTCCAACATGAACGTGGCGATCAGCTCGATCGCCACGGACCTCGGCACCTCGGTCGCCGGGATTCAGGCCACCATCACGCTGTTCACGCTGACGATGGCGGCGCTGATGATCCCGGGCAGCAAGCTCACCGACATCTGGGGCCGCAAGTTCTGCTTCCAGCTGGGGCTCGTCGTCTACGGGGCGGGCGCGCTGCTCGCCGCGTTCGCGCCGGGGCTCCCGCTGCTCATGGTCGGCTACTCCCTGCTCGAGGGCGTGGGGTCGGCGCTGCTCATCCCGCCGATCTACATCCTCATCACCACGCTCTTCGACGACACCACCACCCGCGCCCGCTACTTCGGCGTGGTGAGCGCGGCCGCCGGGATCGGCGCCGCGGCCGGGCCGCTCATCGGCGGGCTCGTGACCAGCTACATCAGCTGGCGGGCGTCGTTCGGCCTCCAGGTCCTGATCGTGCTGGCGATCATCTGGCTCGGCCGCGGCATCGTCGACCCGCCGCTTGCGGACCGGCGGCCCGCGTTCGACGGCCTTGGCGCGGTGCTCTCGGCGCTCGGGCTGTTCCTCGTGGTGTTCGGGGTACTGCAGAGCGGCGTCTACGGGTGGGGCGCCGCCACGCAGGACTACGCCATCGCCGGCACCGTGCTCATCCCGCAGGGCGGGATCTCACCGGTGTGGGTGTACGTGGCGATCGGGGCGGTGGCGCTCGCGGCGTTCCTCGGCTACTCGTGGGCGAGGGAGCGGGGCGGGCGGGCCCCCTTGGTGTCGGTCCGCCTGTTCACCGACCTGACCTCGAACCTGGGCCTTGCGACCCAGACCCTGCAGTGGCTGGTCCTGCAGGGCGCCTTCTTCGTGATCTCGGTGTTCCTCCAGCAGGTCCGCGGGTTCTCGGCGATCGAGACCGGGCTGGTGCTGGTGCCCGCCACGATCGGCCTGCTGCTGTCGTCGGGGGCCGCGCCGCGCATGGCCCGCCGGCACAGCGGGCGCCGGCTGATCCGGTTCGGCTTCTTCGTCACCGCGCTCGGGCTCGGGCTCCTGCTCCTGCTCGGCGGGACCAACCCCAGCGTGTGGAGCTACGTCCCCGGCCTGTTCGGCATGGGTGTCGGCGTCGGGATCATGCTGACCGCGTCGGTCAACCTCGTGCAGTCGGCGTGGCCGGAGAGCGTGCAGGGCGACATCTCCGGGGTGTCGCGCAGCGTCTCCAACCTGGGCTCGTCGCTCGGGGTGGCGATCGCGGGCTCCCTCGTCGCCGGGGCGGTGCCCGGCGGCGGGCAGTACGCCGGGGCGCTCGTGATCGTCGGCGGCTTCGCGGTCGTCGGGTGGGTCGCGGCCCTGCTCATCCCCCGGAGGGGAGGCGCGCCGTAGCGCCGCCGGGTCAGCCCTGGTCGCCGAACGCGATGCCGTACTGGTCGATCAGTGCCCGGTACCGGTCGCGGGCCGCGGTCCACTCCGAGATCACGGTCGCGCCGTCCACCTCGTAGGGCGCGAGCAGCCGCTCGGCGTTGAAGTCCTGGTACTCCTGCGCCTGGAACGCGACGGTGAAGGCCTGGCGCAGCCGGTCGAGCACCGGGGCCGGGGTGCCCTTCGGGGCCACGACCGCGCGGTACTGCGACACCGTGGCGTCGTAGCCCGCCTCGACGGCGGTGGGCACGTCGGGGAAGTACTGGCTGCGCTCCTCGGAGAAGACCACGATCGGGTTGACCGACTCGAGGTGGGTCTTGGCGTCGCCGAGCTGCACGCCCGCGACGTCGACCTGGCCGCCCAGCAGCGCGGTCATGGCGGGCGACGCCCCGTCGAACGGGACCGCGTTGGCCTCGATGCCCGCCTGCGCGAACAGCAGCGCCTGCGACAGCTGGCTGCCGGTGCCCACGCCGGTGGTGCCGTAGGTGATCGGCCGGCCGGCGTTGACGATGTCCTGCACCGTGCGGAACCCGGTGGCGGGGTTCGCGACCAGGATGAAGTCGTCCTGCGAGATGCCGGTGACGACCTCGAAGTCGGCGATGTCGACCGCCTGGTCGGCCGGCACGGCCAGCGGCGTGATGGCCGCCAGCGAGGCGTTGAAGACCATGAGGTTCTGGCCGTCCGGAGCCTTGCCGGCGAGCTCCTTGGCCGCCAGCGCCCCGTTCGCGCCGGGCGTGTTCACCACCGGCACGGGCACGCCGAGGTCGTCGGAGACGCGGTCGGCGAGCGCCCGCGCGATCAGGTCTGTGCTCCCGCCGGGGTCCTGGCCGACGGCCAGGTTGATCGGGCCGGTCGGGAACGACTCCGCGGCCTGCTCGCCGCCCGCGCCGCTGCTTCCCAGGTTGCCGCCGCAGGCGGCGAGGGCGAGCACGAGCGCTGCGCCGGCACCGGCCAGCGCGGTGCGGCGGGTGTACCTGGCTGGCGCCACCACGATCTCCTTCGATCCGTCGGCCACGGGCTGGGCTGCTGTGGGCGTGAAGCGTAGGAGCGGCTTTCCATGCCTGTCCAAATCAAATCGAGCATGGAGTAATACTCCTGAAGCATCGTGGAGTGGGTACGCTCGGATCATGAGTCTTGCGAGCCGGGAGCGCGCGGCGCTCAGCGACGAGCTGCTGCGGGTGGGGCCGGACCGCCCGACGCTCTGCGCGGGCTGGACCACCCGTGACCTTCTGGCCCACCTCCTGGTGCGGGAACGGCAGCCGCACGCGGCCGCCGGGATCCTCGTCCCGGCGCTCGCGGCCCTCACCGAGCGGGCCATGAACACCTACCGCGAGATGCCGTGGGAGGAGGCGGTCGCCCTCTTCCGCGGCGGCCCCCGGTCGTGGTCACCGCTGCGGATCGGACGCCTCGACGCGGTCGCCAACGGCACCGAGTTCTTCGTCCACCACGAGGACGTGCGGCGCGGCGAGCCCGGGTGGGAGCCCCGCGAGCCCGACGAGGAGCGCGACGCCGAGCTGTGGGCGATCGTGCGGCGGATGGGCGTGCTGCTGCGGCGCAGCCCGGTGGGCGTGGTGCTGGCCCGCCCGTCGGGGGAGCGGTACGTCGTGCGGACCGGGCCCGGGGTCGTCACGGTGGTCGGCGAGCCGGGCGAGCTCGTGCTGTTCGCGTTCGGCCGCGACGCCGCCCGGGTGGAGCTGCAGGGCGAGCCGGGGGACGTCGAGGCGCTGAAGGCCGCTCCACGCGGAGTGTGACGAGTCCGGACCGGGCCGAGCGGGGTACCGTTTTCGCATGAGCCCCACCGCCCTGCCTGGCCGCCCCTTCGGCCGCGTGCTGACCGCCATGGTCACCCCCTTCGACGCCGACGGGCGGCTGGATCTCGCCAAAGCCGAGGAGCTGGCCACGCACCTCGTCGACCTGGGCAACGACGGGCTGGTCGTCAACGGCACCACCGGCGAGGGACCCACCACCACCGACGAGGAGAAGTCGGAGCTGATCAGGGCGGTGGTGAGCGCGGTCGGTGAGCGCGCCACCGTGGTGGCGGGCGCCGGCACCTACGACACCGCCCACAGCATCCACCTCGCCCGGGAGGCGGAGAAGGCGGGCGCCCACGGGCTGCTGCTGGTCACGCCGTACTACTCGCGGCCGCCGCAGTCCGGGCTGGTCGCGCACTTCACGGCCATCGCCGACGCCACGAACCTGCCGGTGATGCTCTACGACATCCCCCCGCGCAGCGTCATCCCGCTCGAGCTGGAGACCCTGCAGCGGCTGTCGGAGCACCCGCGGATCGTGGCCGTCAAGGACGCCCGCAACGACCTGCGCGTCGGCACGGAGGTGCTCGCCACCACCACGCTCGCCTACTACTCCGGCGACGACCCGGTGAACCTGCCGTGGCTGTCGGTCGGCGCGGTCGGGTTCGTCAGCGTCATCGGGCACGTCGTGGCCAACCGGCTGCGCGAGATGATCGACGCGTACGAGGCGGGCGAGGTCGACCGCGCCCGCAACCTGCACTACGGGACGATCCCGGTCATCCGCGCGATGGGCCGGGTCGGCGGCGTGATCTTCGCCAAGACCGCGATGCGGCTGCGCGGGATCGACGTCGGCGACCCGCGGCTGCCGCTGCCGCCCGCCACGGAGGAGCAGGTGGCCGCGATCGCGGGCGACCTGCAGGCCGCCGGCATCGCGCTCGCCACCGACACCCGGGTCGAGGACCACGGCCAGGGCGCGCTCGGTGCGAAGGCCGCCGCCGACATCGGGGCCGAGGTCGCCTACCACTGAACCCAGACGGGTCCGACATCCAAGAAGAGGAACAAGGTTTGAGTCGTCCCCCAGCACGGTCCGACCGCCGGTCCGACCGTCGCTCCCGGCCGCCCCGGCGCGACCGTCCGCGCCCCCCGGCGCCGGCGCCCGAGGAGGTCAACCGGGCCGAACTGCCCTCCCATCCGCCGCCCCCGCTCCCCGAGGGCGGGCTGCGGGTGGTCGCGCTCGGCGGGATCGGCGAGATCGGCCGGAACATGACCGTCTTCGAGTACGACGGGCGGCTGCTCGTCGTCGACTGCGGTGTGCTGTTCCCGTCCGAGGACGCGCCGGGCGTCGACCTGATCCTGCCGGACTTCCGCGCCATCGAGGACCGGCTCGACGACATCGACGCCCTCGTGCTCACCCACGGCCACGAGGACCACATCGGCGCGGTGCCGTTCCTGCTGCGGCAGCGGCCGGACCTCACGATCGTCGGCTCCCGGTTCACGCTCGCCCTCGTGGCGGCCAAGTGCAAGGAGCACCGGCTCACCCCGCACCTGCTCGAGGTGAAGGAGGGGGAGCGCCTGCACCACGGGGTGTTCGACTGCGAGTACTTCGCCGTCAACCACTCGATCCCCGACGCGCTCGCCGTCGCGATCCGCACCCCGGCCGGGCTCGTGCTGCACACCGGTGACATCAAGCTCGACCAGCTCCCGCTCGACGGCCGCCTCACCGACCTGGCCGGGTTCTCCCGCCTCGGCGACGAGGGGGTGGATCTGTTCCTGGTCGACTCCACCAACGCCGACGTCCCGGGCTTCGTGATCTCCGAACGGGAGATCGGTCCCGTGCTCGACGGGGTGTTCCACCGCGCCGACGCCCGGATCATCGTCGCCTGCTTCGCGAGCCACGTGCACCGCGTGCAGCAGGTGCTCGATGCGGCGGTCGCCCACCGGCGCCGGGTGTGCTTCGTCGGGCGCTCGATGGAGCGCAACATGGGCCTCGCCGCCGAGCTCGGCCTGCTCCGCGTCCCCGACGGCCTGCTCGTCGGCATCGACGAGGCGATGGAGCTGCCCGACTCCGAGCTGGTGATCGTCTCGACCGGGTCGCAGGGCGAGCCGCTCTCGGCGCTCGCCCGGATGGCGCGCGGCGACCACCGCTCGGTGCGGATCCGTCCCGAGGACACGATCATCCTGGCCAGTTCGCTCATCCCGGGCAACGAGACCGCCGTGTTCGCGGTGATCAACGGGCTGACCCGGCTCGGCGCCACCGTGGTGCACCAGGGCACGGCCAAGGTGCACGTGTCGGGGCACTCCCCGGCCGGCGAGCTGCTGTTCCTCTACAACGCGGTGCGGCCGAGCAACGTCATGCCCGTCCACGGCGAGTGGCGCCACCTGCGGGCCAACGCCCGGCTCGCGGTGCAGACCGGGGTGCCCGAGGACGCGGTGGTGCTCGCCGAGGACGGCGTGGTGGTCGACCTGGTGGACGGCCGCGCGTCGATCACCGGGCGGGTCGAGGTGGGTCGGGTGTACGTCGACGGGCTCGAGGTCGGCGACATCGGCGAGAGCACGCTGGCCGACCGGCTGGTGCTCGGCGAGGGCGGCTTCATCTCCATCACGGTGGCCGTCGACGCGAACACCGGCCGCGCGGTGTCCCCGCCGAAGCTCTCCGGGCGGGGCTTCTCCGACGACCCGAAGGCCCTGGACACCGTGCTGCCGCTGGTGGAGGACGAGCTGTCGCGCACCGAGTCGGAGGGCATCACCGACACCCACCGCATCGCCCAGTCCGTGCGGCGGGTGGTGGGCCGGTGGGTCGGGGAGACCTACCGCCGCCGCCCCATGATCGTGCCCACGGTGATCGCCGTCTGAGCGCCGTGGTGGAACGGGCGGCGCCCGCCGAGCCGAGCCCCGCCATCGAGCGGTTCCTGGCCGCGGGCTCGCCCCCGACGCCGTTCCTGGTGCTCGACCCGCAGGTGGTGGCCGACCGGTACGCCCGGCTCACCACGCTCCTGCCCGGCGCGGACGTGCACTTCGCGGTCAAGGCGTGCCCGCACCCGGAGGTGCTGCGGGTCCTGGCCGCCCTCGGCAGCGGGTTCGACGTGGCGAGCGCCGGGGAGGTGCGGCTCGCGATCGCCGCCGGGGCCGACCCCGAGCGGATCTGCCACGGCAACCCGGTGCGCGGGCCCGCCGACGTCGCCGCGGCGCACGCCGCGGGGGTGCGCCGGTTCGTCACCGACAGCGCCGAGGACGTCGAGCTGCTCGCCGCGCACGCGCCCGGGGCGCGGGTCCTGGTGCGGCTGCTCGTGTCCGACGCCGGGTCCGCCACCCCGTTCGCCGCGAAGTTCGGGGCGGTGCGCGAGGAGGCGGTCCGGCTGGTCCGCGCCGTGGCGGACGCCGGGCTCGTCGCCGACGGGGTCGCCTTCCACTCCGGTTCCCAGCAACTGCGCCCGGAGGCCTTCGCCGACGGGGTGGTCGAGGCGCTGGCGGTGGCCGCGGACGCGGGCCTGCCCCGGCCGGTGGTCGACGTCGGCGGCGGGTTCCCGGTCGCCTACCGCGAGCCCGTCCCGGACGCCGCGGCCTACGCCGCGGCGATCCGCGCCGCCGCGGGCGACGTCCCGCTGATGCTGGAGCCGGGCCGGGCGCTCGTCGCCGAGGCCGGGCTGATCCGGGCGACCGCGCTGCGGGTCTCCCGCCGCCCCGGCGTCGACGAGCGGCGCTGGGTCTACCTCGACGTCGGCCGGTACTCCGGGCTCGCGGAGACCGAGAACGAGGCCATCGCCTACCGGCTGCGGGTGCCCGGCCGGGACGGGCCGGCCGAGCCGGTCGTGCTGGCCGGGCCCACCTGCGACGGCGACGACGTGCTGTACCGCCGCACCCCGTGCCCGCTGCCGCTGTCGCTGCGGGCGGGGGACGCGGTGGACCTGCTCGCCGCGGGCGCCTACACCGCCTCCTACGCGTCGGTCGGGTTCAACGGGCTGCCGCCGCTGCCGGTGCACCTGGTGGGCTGAGGGGTGGGCTGATGGCGCACCGGGAGGTCGTGGAGGTGATCGGGGCCGGGCTCACCCGGCACTGGCGGGTGGACGCCGTCCGGTTCGAGGCGCGTACCCCGTACCAGCACGTGCTCATCGCCGACACCGCCCACGGCGTCACGCTGTTCTGCGACGACGAGCGGCAGAGCGCCGAGGCGACCCAGCTCGTCTACCACGAGGCGCTGTACCTGCCCGCGGCGCTGCTCGCGGCGCGCCGCGACCGGGTGCTGGTGATCGGGTCGAGCGAGGGGGTGGTCTCCCAGCTCGCGGTCGCGGCGGGGGCGCGCGTCGTGGACCACGTCGACATCGACCCCGACTGCGTGCGCGCCTGCGCCGAGCACCTGCCGTACGGCTACTCGCCGGCCGAGCTGGCCGCGGCCGAGCGGCACGAGGGCCCGGTCCGGGTGCACTACGGCGACGGGCTGGCGTTCGTCGAGCGCGCGGCGGACCGCTACGACGTCGTGGTGGTCGACCTGCCCGACGAGCGGCCGGACGAGCCCGACGCGCAGCTCAACCGCCTCTACAGCGAGGCGTTCCTGCGCCGCTGCGCCGATCTGCTCACCGACGGCGGGGTGGTGGTGTCGCAGGCGGGCAGCCCCGCGCTGTGGCGCAACGCCACGTTCCGCGCGGCGCTCGACCGGTTCGGCGAGGTGTTCGCCCAGGTCGTGCCGTACGTGAGCGACGAGCACGAGTGGGCGTTCCTCTGCGGGCGGCGGGCCGGCGGCCCGGATCCGGTGGGGGAGGCGGTGGGGCGGCTGGGGGCGCTCGGGTTCACCCCGGCCACCCTCGACGCCGAGGCGCTGCGCTCCCGGTCGGTGCTGCCGTTCAGCCTGCGCCGGCCCGCGGGCGGCTGCTGACGGCGCCCCGCATCGCGCCGGCCCATCCCAGGGCGACGTCGCACACCCGGGGTGTGTCTCACCACCGCCGGCGCTGTCTGGAGTGTCAGGTGCACCTCGAGCGTGGGGTGTCGGGCACGAGCGGGTCCGGCGGGATCGTGGCGGCTCAGCCGCGCTCGACCCGGGTGACCTCGACCCGGCACGGCCCGAGCTTCGCGGTGAACTTCTCGACCACCGGCAGCGGGGACACCGGCCCGCAGGTGAACGCGTCGATGAGCATCGTGCGCCGCTCCGGCCAGGTGTGCAGCGAGGCGTGCGACTCGGCGAGCACGACCATCACGCTCGTGCCGTGCGGGGTGAACTCCTCGACCAGGGTGCGCCGGATGGTGGTGCCCGCCTCGCGGAGGGCGTCCTGGAACGCGTCGACGAGGAAGGCCGGGTCGAAGCACGCGGGGTCCGCGACGTCGGTGACGTCGGCGAGGACGTGCGCGCCGAGCCGCTGGGCGGCGCTCGCCTGTGGGGTCACGGGGAACAGTGTCCCTCGCCGGCCGTGGCGGCTCGGTCAGACCTTGAAGATGGTCGCGCGGATCTCGCGGATCACGGCGTCCACGCGGGTGATCGCCGTGTCGATGCGGTCCCGGACCCGCCCGGTGGCCAGGTCGCGCACCCCGCCGAGCTGCATGCCGACCTCGAACAGGGAGCCGATCACGCGTTGGTGCAGGTCGGTGGCGATCCGATCGCGGTCGGCGGCGAGCTGGGCGACGTGCAGCCGCTCGGCCAGGAGGGCCGAGTTCACCAGGTTGTCGGCGCGCACCCGCAGTTCGGTCAGCGAGAACGGCTTGGCCAGGTAGTCGTTGGCCCCCGCTTCCAGCGTGGCCATGCGGGCCCCCTCCTCGGCCCGCGCGCTCATCACCAGCACCGGGACCGAGTCCTCGCCGTCGGAGCGCAGCCGACGGATGAGGTCCTCGCCGCTGAGCTTGGGCATCATCACGTCGCAGACGATCAGCCGCGGGTGCAGGTCGTGGGCCATCGCCAGGCCCTCCTCCCCGTCGAACGCGGCGTGCACCCGGTAGCGGTCGGCGAGGGTGCGGCAGACCAGCTCGTTGAGGTCGGGGTTGTCCTCGATCACCAGCACCGCCGGGCGGGCCGGATCGTCCGGCTCGTCTCCCCGGGGCGCGAACCCGGGCGGCGCGGCGGCCTGCGCCACCGGCCGGACCAGCGCGGCCGGCCGGACCGGCGTCGTGTGGCGGACCGGCGTGCCGGGTGGCGCGGCCACCGGCAGGGTGATCCGGAACAGCGCCCCGCCCTCCGGGGCGTCCCCGACCTCGACCTCGCCGCGCATCAGCTCGACCAGCTCGCGGACGATCGACAGGCCGAGCCCGGTGCCGGGCAGCTCGCGGGTGGGCGCGCCGTCCAGCTGCCGGAAGCGCTCGAACACGACCTCGCGCCGGTCGGGTGGGATGCCGGGGCCGCTGTCGGCGACCTCGACGACCACCCGGGCCCCGCCGGCCCCGAGCTCGACCGAGCAGCGCACCACCCCGCCCGGCGGCGTGACCTTGAACGCGTTGGACAGGACGTTCACCACGATCCGGTTGAGGTGGTCGGCGTCCAGCTGGGCCCGTACCCGACCGTTCCCCACCACCCGGAAGTCGATCCCCCGCTCGGTCGCGTGGGTCGCGAAGAACCCGGTCGCCTGCCGCACGTGCGCGGTGACGTCGAGGTCGGCGTAGTCGACGTCGACCCGACCCGCCTCGAGCCGGGACGCGTCGAGCAGGTCGTTGACCTGCGCCAGCAGCAGCCGGGCGTTGCGGTCGGCGACCTCGACCAGCTGGTGGTGCAGGTCGTCGGAGGGGATCTCCGCGAGCAGCTTCTCCAGCGGGGCGAGGATCAGCGTGAGCGGGGTGCGCAGCTCGTGGCTGACGTTGGCGAAGAACTGGTTCTTGAGCGTGTCGAGCTCGGTCAGCCGGTGGTTGAGGTCGGCCAGCTCGGCGTTGAGCTCCTTGAGCTCCCGGCTCGCCCGGGCCGCCGCCGACGCCTGGGCGGCGACGGTGCGCTGCTGCGCCGCGTCGGAGCGCTGCAGCCGCAGGTAGTCGGTGACGTCCTCGACCCGGTGGACGATGAACCGCAGCGACCCGTCCGCCGCGAGCACCGGCACGTTGGTCGGGCTCCAGAAGCGCGCCTCGAAACCCCCGTCGCCGCGCCGGATGTCGTACCTCTGCACGGGCATCACGTCGGTGGTCCGGTGCCGCCGGACCCGCTCCAGCGAGGCCCTGAGGTTCTTGACGCCCTCGGCGGTCGCGTCGTCCGGGTTGTCCGGGAAGATCGTGAACATCTCCTCCCCGACGATCTCGCCGCGCTCGGTCATCGTGGCCCGCGCGTAGGCGTCGTTGACGGCGACGATCCGGAAGTCGGGGTCGAGGACGAGGTAGAGGCCCGGGGTCGATTCGAAGATCAGTCGGAAGTCTGGCGACGACACCGGCCACCTCGCGATCCATTTCGCCGGTCCCCGAACGGGGAACCTGCGACGTTACTCCTCGGGGCCTGCCGCCGCGCCGCCTCGCTGCCGTCAGGGAAGCCGGAAGTCGGTGTCCGCCGGCAGCTGTGCGGTGTCCATCTGCGCCTTCTGCAGCTTGCCCGCGTAATCCCAGTTCATCGACTGCCACCGCGTGAACTGGTCGAGCACCCAGATCCCCGACTGCCTGCTCCCGTTGCCCGACCGTCCGTTCCCGCCGAACGGCAGGTGCGCCTCGGCCCCCGAGGTCGAGTTGTTGACGCTCACCATGCCCGCGGTGACCCGCTCCCGGAACCGGAACGCGTGCACCGGGGTGGAGGTGTAGATCGCCGCGGACAGGCCGTAGCCGTGGTCGTTGGCGAGCGCGACCGCCTCGTCGAACGTCTCGAACGTCGCGACGCCGACGATGGGGCCGAACGTCTCGGTGCGGTACAGCTCGTCGTCGGCGGTGACGCCGTCGACGATCGTCGGGTGCGCGTAGAGCCCGGGCTCGCCGGTGAAGTCGCCGCGCGGGTTGGCGCGGGTGATCCGGCCGGTTCCGGTGGAGCCGTGCAGCGCGTGGTGCGGGCGGACCAGGTCGAGGTGCCGCTCGAACGTCTCCAGGAAGCGGGCGTTGATCATCGGCCCGTAGAGCACGTCGGTGCGGGTCGGGTCGCCGACCTCCGCCGAGCGGACGGCGGCGTCGAAGCGGCGCAGGAACTCCTCGTGCACCGAGGCGTGGACGATCGCCGTGCCGAGCGACGTGCAGCGCTGGCCCGCCGTGCCGAACCCGGAGAACAGCGCGCCCTCGACGGCGAGGTCGAGGTCGGCGTCGGGCATGACGACGAGCGGGTTCTTCCCGCCCAGCTCCAGGCAGGGGCTCTGCAGGTGCCGCCCGGCGAGCTCGCCGATGCGCACGCCGACCGCCGACGAGCCGGTGAAGCCGATCTTGTCGACGAGCCCGGCGTCGAGCGCGGCGGACAGGCCGTCGAACGTGGTCGGGCCGTCGGCGAGCACGGTGTTGAGCACGCCGGCGGGCAGCCCGCCGCGGACGAACAGCTCGGTGAACGCCTCGGCGATCGCGGGCGTGTACTCGGCGGGCTTCCACACCACCGCGTTGCCGCACAGCAGCGCCGGCACCAGGTACCAGGACGGCACGGCCACCGGGAAGTTGCCGGCGGTGACGATCGCGGCCACCCCGACCGGCACCCGGAACGTGAACAGCTGCTTGTCGGGCATCTCGCTGGGCACGGTCTGCCCGTACAGGCGCCTGCCCTCGCCGGCGAAGAACGCGCAGGTGTCGATGACCTCCTGGACCTCGCCGCGGGACTCGACGATCGGCTTGCCGATCTCGCGGGTGACGAGCGCCGCGAGCGCGTCGGCGTTGGCCTCGACGAGCCTGCCGATCTGTTCGACGACGCGGCCGCGCACCGGCGCGGGCACGGCGGCCCACTCCCGCTGCGCCTCGCGGGCGACGTGGCAGGCGTCCACGAACCCGCCCGCGTCGGACAGCAGGGCGGTGGCGACCGGCGTCTCGCGGGCCGGGTCGACGGACGTGAGACGGCCGCCGGGGTCGTCGGCGCGCCACGTGCCGCCGACGTACGCCCCGACCTCGTGCGCGCTCACGACCGCACCGCCCTGGCGAGCGCGGCGACGGCGAGGTCGAGCCCCTCCTCGCCGACGGTGAGGGCGGGGCGGAACCGGATGGAGCGCTCCCCGCCGCCCAGGATCAGCACCTTCTCCTCGCGGTGCAGCCGGGCCAGCGCGGCGTCGCGCGCCTCGGGCGTGGGCAGGTCCACGGCCACGAAGAGGCCGCGGCCGCGGACGTTGTCGACCTCGGGGACGGTGGCGAGCCCGTCCAGCAGCCGTTTGCCGAGTGCCGCGGCCCGCTCGATCAACCCCTCGGACTCGATGACCTCCAGGTAGCGCCGCGAGCGCACCATGTCGGTGAGCCCACCGCCCCAGGTGGAGTTGATGCGCGAGGACACCCGGAACACGTTGTCGGGCACCTCGTCCACGCGCCGGCCCGCCATGATCCCGCAGACCTGCAGCTTCTTGCCGAACGCGACGACGTCCGGCTGCAGGCCCAGCTGTTGGTAGGCCCACGCGGAGCCGGTCATGCCGCAGCCGGTCTGCACCTCGTCCAGCACGAACAGCGCGTCGTTCTCGTGGCACAGCCGCTGCATCGCCTGCAGGAACTCCGCGCGCATGTGGTTGTCGCCGCCCTCGCCCTGGATGGGTTCGGCGATGAAGCAGGCGATGTCGTGCGGGTGGGCGGCGAACGCCGCGCGGGCCTGGGCGAGCGCGCGGGCCTCGGCCTCCTCGACCGCGGCCACGTCGATCGGGAAGCGGATCGCCGGCACGTCGATGCGCGGCCAGTCGAAGGTGGGGAACAGCGCCGTCTTGCGCGGGTCGGTGTTGGTGAGCGAGAGCGTGTAGCCGCTGCGCCCGTGGAACGCCTTGCGCAGGTGCAGCACCTTCGTGCCGAGGTGCTCTCCGCGCCCGTGCATCGCGTTGTGCCTGCGTTTCCAGTCGAACGCGCACTTGAGCGCGTTCTCCACGGCCAGCGCCCCGCCCTCGACGAGGAACAGGTGCGGCAGCTCCGGGTCGCCGAGGACGCGCTCGAACGTCTCGACGAACGCCGCCATGTGGGTGGTGTAGATGTCGGAGTTGGACGGCTTGTTCACCGCCACCTCGGTGAGCTCGGCGAGGAACTCCGGGTCGTCGACGAGCGCCGGGTGGTTCATCCCGAGCGGGGCCGACGCGAAGAAGCTGAACATGTCCAGCCAGCGGGACCCGTCCCGGGCGTCCACCAGCCAGGACCCGCGGCTCGCCCGGGTGTCGAGCACCAGGTCGAAACCGTCGACGAGCAGGTGGCGGCGCAGCGTCTCGTGGACGCGCTCGGGTGCAACGGTCATACCCGCAGTGTCGGTTCGAAGATCGTCGGCCCGCAGCGCGTCGAGCGTCGGTATCCGCGACGAAGTGCCACGATGTGGCGCGTGTCGCCGACGGATCGTCAGCTCGACGACCTCGACCGCCGGGTGCTCGCCCACCTGGCGGCCGACGGCCGCGCCTCGATGGCCGAGCTCGGCCGCGCGGTCGGTCTGTCGCGCACCGCGGTGCTGGCGCGGGTGCGCCGCCTCGAGCGGGCGGGCGTGATCCGCGGGTACCGCGCCGAGGTGGCGTGGCCCGAGAGCCCGGCCGCGCACCGCGCCCGGGTCGGCGTCGTCGTGCGCACCGCGGACGTGGCCGGCTACGTCCGCAGGCTCTCCGCGATGCCCGGGGTGGAGCAGATCGAGTCGGTGACCGGCGAGTACGACCTGATGGTGCTGGTGACGGCGCCGAGCGCGCACGAGTTGGACGAGGTGCTCGACGGCATCCAGCGCTGGCGCGAGACGGTGCGGACCACGACGTGGGTGGTGCTCACCCGCTACCGCTGATCCCCCGCCGGTCCCCGGGGTGGGCGCGGGCCGCATGTCGGTCACCGGACCGGGCGTCACCGCCGGATAACGTGGGACGCATGGCAGGACGGACGACCGCCGGCGGCGGGAGGAGCACCGCGGCGATGTCCGGGGCGGCGTCGCCGCGGCGATCGTCGCGGGGCCGCCGCACGTCGACCTCGCGCGGCACCACGCGTGGCCGCTCGACCCGCCGCGCCCCGGCGCGCAGGCAGCCCGACCTGATCGACCGCGGCATCGACGGCGTCGGCCGCGGGATCGCCCGGCTGGGCAGGTCGGTGGGCCGCATGGTCGGGCGCACCCGCGAGCTCGACCCCGCCCACCGCCGCGACGGCCTCGGTGTCGCGCTGCTCGTGCTCGGCGTCGTCGCGGCCGCCGGCATCTGGTGGGGCGCGGGCGGACCGGTCGGCAACTGGCTCTCCGGAGCCGTGGCCGCGGTGATCGGGCTCGGGTCCGGGGTGCTGCCGGTGCTGCTGGTGGCGATCGGGGTGCTGCTCATGGCCTCGGAGCCGCACCCGGAGGCGCGGCCGCGCATCGCCGTGGGCTCGCTCCTGCTCACGCTCGGCGTCCTCGGGCTCGTGCACCTCGCGGCCGGGCGTCCCGACGAGCCCGCCCAGTGGCCGCGGGGCGGGGGAGCGCTCGGTTACCTCGCCGCGACGCCGCTCGCCACCGGGCTCACCCAGTGGGTGGCGGTGCCGGTCCTCGTGCTGCTGTCCTGCTACGCGTTCCTGGTGCTGACCGGCACCCCCGTGCGCGAGGTGCCGAACCGGTTCCGGCGCCTCACCGGGCAGGCCGTCGACGAGCCCGCCCGGTCCGGCGAGGAGGAGGGCGCCACCGACGCCGGCAGCGAGACGCCGTCGATCGCGCTGCGCCGCCCGGCGCGCAGGCGGCAGGCCTCCCGGGTGGCCGACGTCTACCGGGAGGACCCGGACGAGACCCCCGACGCGCTGGACCCGCCCGCTGCCGAAGCGACTCCGTCCGCGCCGAAGCGCAAGCCCGCGGCCGTGCCGGCCGCGCCGCCCGCCGAGCCGGAACCGCAGGCGGCGGTGGGCGAGCAGCTGCGGATGACCGTGCAGCCGACGGAGAGCGCGGACGGCACCCCGTACAAGCTGCCGCCGAGCGACCTGCTGCCCGGCGGGCCCGCGCCGAAGACCCGCAGCCGCGCCAACGACGCCATGATCGAGGCGATCGCGGGCGTGCTGGAGCAGTTCAACGTCGACGCCCAGGTCACGGGCTTCACCCGCGGCCCGACCGTCACCCGCTACGAGATCGAGCTGGGCCCGGCCGTGAAGGTCGAGAAGATCACCCAGCTGCAGCGCAACATCTCCTACGCCGTCGCCACCGACAACGTGCGGCTGCTCGCGCCGATCCCCGGGAAGTCGGCGGTGGGCATCGAGGTGCCCAACACCGACCGGGAGATGGTGCGCCTCGGCGACGTGCTGCGCTCGTCGGCCGCCCGCGCCGAGCAGCACCCGCTCGGCATCGGGCTGGGCAAGGACATCGAGGGCCACTTCCTCGTCGCCAACCTGGCGAAGATGCCGCACCTGTTGGTCGCGGGCTCCACCGGCTCCGGCAAGTCGAGCTTCGTGAACTCGATGCTGGTGTCGCTGCTGTCGCGGGCCACCCCGGACGAGGTCCGGATGATCCTGATCGACCCGAAGATGGTCGAGCTCACCCCGTACGAGGGCATCCCGCACCTGATCACGCCCATCATCACCCAGCCGAAGAAGGCGGCGGCCGCGCTCGCCTGGCTGGTGGAGGAGATGGAGCAGCGCTACCAGGACATGCAGGCCAACCGGGTGCGCCACGTCGACGACTTCAACCGGAAGGTGCGCTCGGGCGAGATCACCGCGCCCCTGGGCAGCGAGCGGGAGTACCGGCCGTACCCCTACATCCTGTGCATCGTCGACGAGCTCGCCGACCTGATGATGACCGCGCCCCGCGACGTCGAGGACGCGGTCGTGCGGATCACGCAGAAGGCCCGCGCCGCGGGCATCCACCTGGTGCTCGCCACCCAGCGCCCGTCCGTCGACGTCGTCACCGGCCTGATCAAGACGAACGTGCCGTCGCGGCTGGCGTTCGCCACGTCGTCGCTCACCGACTCGCGCGTGATCCTCGACCAGCCCGGCGCCGAGAAGCTCATCGGCATGGGCGACGGGCTGTACCTGCCCATGGGGGCGAGCAAGCCCATCCGCATGCAGGGCGCGTTCGTCAGCGACGAGGAGATCGCGAGCGTCGTCTCCTTCGTCAAGGAGCAGGCCGAGCCGACCTACACCGAGGGCGTCACCACGCAGAAGGCGGGCGAGGCCAAGGAGATCGACCCCGACATCGGCGACGACCTGGACCTGCTGCTGCAGGCGGCCGAGCTGATCATCACCTCGCAGTTCGGGTCGACCTCGATGCTGCAGCGCAAGCTGCGGGTCGGCTTCGCGAAGGCGGGGCGGCTCATGGACCTGTTGGAGACGCGGGGGATCGTCGGCCCGTCGGAGGGGTCGAAGGCGCGCGAGGTGCTGGTCAAGCCGGACGAGCTGGAGAACGCGCTGTACCTCATCCGGGGCGGTGGCCCCGAGCCGGCGGGCGACGACGACGGGTGAGCCGGATGCGGCAGGCGCGCGTCGACGACCACGGCGTGATCGTGCGGCGCGTGCCGGCCCGCTGGAGCGACTCGCGCACGCCCGAGTAGGCGCGGGAGCTCGCACCGGTCCTGCCGAGGCCGTTGCTGCAGCACTTCGCGCGCACCGGCCTCGTGGTCGAGGACGAGGCCGGGATCCGGGCCTCCCTGGTGGGGTTCGGCTCGGCCGACGCCGCGGACGAGGCGTCCACCCACCTCGTGGGCGTCGACCCGCAGCTGCCCGGGCGCGGCGCCTCTGCACCGCGTTCCTCGAGCGGGCGGCGTTCCTCGAGCGGGCGGCGTTCTTCGAGGAGCGCGGCGAAGGCGGGCAGGCGGACGGTCCGGGCGATCACCTCGCCCGCGAACACGGGATCCACCGCCTCCCACCGCGCGTTGGGCTCCACAGTCGAGCCCGGCGACCGGATCGTCGACGGGGTCCGGGTGCCCAGCGACCACACGGACCGGGCCCGCACCCCGTGTGCTTCCGGCGCGAGCTCCCACCGCCCTGGGGGTCGCGCCGGCTCGCGCCGAGCGCGGCCGGGTGCCTCAGCCGCCCTCCCGCTCGGCGAGCCACGCCGTGGCGGGGATGCCCGCGAGGTCGCGGAAGTCGCGCGACAGGTGGGCCTGGTCGACGTAGCCCGCCTCCGCGGCCACCCGGGCGAGCGACGGGCGGTCGGGCGCGCGCAGCCGGTCGCACGCGGCCTCGAACCGGATCACCCGGGCCGCGGCCTTCGGCCCCAGCCCGGTCTCGGCCCGGAACTTCCCGGCGAGGTGCCGCCTGCTCCACCCCACCTCGCGGGCCAGCTCCTCGATGCGCAGGTTGCCGCCGGTCTCGACGAGCCGGTCCCACGCGTAGCCGACCTCGGGCGGGATCCCCCGCTCGCCCGGGCCGCCCGCCACCAGCGCCGCGAGCTCGGCGTCGAGCAGGGCGAACCGGGCGGGCCACCCGTCGGCCGCGGCGAGGCGCTCCAGCAGCGCGTCCGCGCGCCGGCCCAGCACGTCGTGCAGGTCGACGGTGTTGCCCGCGAGCTCGGCGGCGGGCAGGCCGAGCACGGCCCGGGCGCCGCGCCAGGTGAGCCGCAGCTGCAGCCCGGTCTGGGGGTCGCCCTGCGCGATCCGCGCCGGAGCGTCGTGCAGCCCGCCGACCGCGGCGGTGAAGCTGCCCGGCGGGTGGCGCGGGTCGGCGTTGGCGAGCATCTCGACGCGCCCGTCGAGGCAGAGCAGGAACGTCAGGTGCCCGGACGCGACGCCCTGGTGCACCGACGGCGCGCTCGCCTCCTGCCGGTAGCCGGTGTAGGCGGTCACGTACGGCAGCAGCCCGGGCGCGGGCGCGCGTTCGCAGGCGCGGAACGCGGGCGCGGCGACCGGGGCGGCCATGGACCGCAGGCTACGTCGGGACGGCTACAGGTGCAGCATCATGCGCACGTTGCCGAGCGTGTTCGGCTTGACGTGCGCGAGGTCGAGGAACTCGGCCACACCGGCGTCGTAGGAGCGCAGCATCGCGGCGAACACGTCCGGCTCCACGGGAGTGCCGTCGATCTCCTCGAACCCGTGGCGGGAGAAGAACTGCTTCTCGAACGTGAGCACGAAGAGCCGCTGCAGACCCAGCTCGCGCGCGCCGTCGATGAGGTTGGAGACGATCGCGTGCCCCACGCCGCGGCCGACGACGCGCGGGTGCACCGCGACGGTGCGGATCTCCCCGAGGTCCTCCCAGAGCACGTGCAGGGCGCCGCAGCCGACCACCTCGCCGTCGAGCTCCGCCACGAGGAACTCGGGCACGGACTCGTACAGGGTGATCAGTTCCTTGGCGAGCAGGACCCGTCCGGCGTAGTGGTCCACGAGCTCTTTGATGGTCCGGACGTCGGCGGTGCGGGCCCGCCGCACGAGTGGTCTCCCCACGAGCCGACAGACTAGAAGACCCCGGCAGATACCCTGGTGCCCGTGGTCGAACCCGACGCTCCGCGGCGTGCTGCCCTGCTCACCCTCGGCTGTGCCCGCAACGAGGTCGACTCCGAAGAGCTCGCCGGTCGGCTCACCGGCAGCGGCTGGGAGCTGGTGGACGCCGACTCCGGCACCGCCGACGTCATCGTCGTGAACACCTGCGGGTTCGTCGAGCAGGCCAAGAAGGACTCCATCGACACGCTGCTCGCCGCCGCCGACGCCGCCGCGCCCCGCGGGGCGAAGGTGGTCGCCGTCGGCTGCCTCGCCGAGCGCTACGGCGCCGAGCTCGCCGAGAGCCTACCCGAGGCCGACGCCGTGCTCGGCTTCGACGCCTACCCGGAGCTGGCCGAGCGGCTCTCCGACGTGTTGGCGGGCCACGCGCCCGCCCCGCACGCCCCGGTCGACCGGCGCACGCTGCTGCCGATCACGCCGGTGGAGCGGCCCGCGGCGGCCGGCGACGTCGCCGTCCCCGGGCACTCGTGGGTGCCCGACCTCGCCCGCACCCGGCTCTCCGACGCCCCGGTCGCGCCGCTGAAGCTCGCGTCCGGCTGCGACCGCCGCTGCGCGTTCTGCGCGATCCCGTCCTTCCGCGGCGCGTTCGTCTCCCGTCCGCCGGACGACGTCGTCGCCGAGGCCGCGTGGCTCGGCATGCACGGGGTGCGCGAGCTCGTGCTGGTCAGCGAGAACTCCACCTCCTACGGCAAGGACCTGCCCGGCGGCACCACGGCGCTCGCGCGCCTGCTGCCGCGGCTCACCCACGTGCCGGGCATCGACCGCGTGCGGCTGTCGTACCTGCAGCCCGCCGAGCTGCGCCCCGATCTGCTCGAGGTCATCGCCACCACGCCGGGGGTGGCCCCCTACTTCGACCTGTCGTTCCAGCACGCGAGCCCGTCGGTGCTGCGGCGCATGCGCCGGTTCGGCTCCCGCGAGGACTTCCTCGGCCTGTGCGAGCGGATCCGCGCCCTCGCGCCGGAGGCGGGCATCCGCAGCAACGTCATCGTGGGCTTCCCGGGCGAGACGGAGGAGGACCTCGCGGAGCTGGAGGCGTTCCTCACCGAGGCCCGGCTGGACGCCGTGGGCGTGTTCGGCTACTCCGACGAGGAGGGCACCGAGGCCGCCGGCTACGACGGCAAGCTCCCGCCCGAGGAGATCTCCCGCCGCGTCGAGCACATCACCTCGCTCGCCGAGGAGCTGATGGCCCAGCGCGCGGAGGACCGGGTGGGGACCGAGGTCACGGTGCTCGTGGAGGCCGAGGAGGACGAGGACTTCGAGTGCACCGGGCGCGCCGACCACCAGGCCCCCGAGGTCGACGGCGAGTGCGTGATCGAGCGCGGCTCCGGTCTGGAGGTGGGTGAGATGGTGCGCGCCGTCGTCGTCGGAACGGAGGGGGCCGACCTGCTGGTGTCACCGCGGGAGCGGCTCCCGCGCAGCGATCTCGCCGCGGCGGGCGCCCGGGAGTCGGGGTGAGCTCTGCGCCGGCGAGCCCACCGCCGCTGCTGAACATCGCGAACGTCCTCACCGGTGTCCGGCTGCTCCTGGTGCCGGTGTTCCTCGTGGTGCTCTTCGCCGAGGACGGGACCGACGTGGGCTGGCGGTACGCCGCTACGGGCGTCTTCGTCCTCGCCGCGATCACCGACCGGTTCGACGGCGAGCTCGCGCGCAGCCGCGGCCTCGTCACCGCCTTCGGCACGATCGCCGACCCCATCGCGGACAAGGCGCTCACCGGGAGCGCGCTCGTCGGCCTGTCGATGCTCGGCCAGATCCCGTGGTGGGTCACGATCGTGATCATGGGGCGGGAGCTGGGGATCACGGCGCTGCGGTTCTGGGTGCTGCGCCACGGGATCATCCCGGCCAGCCGGGGCGGCAAGGCGAAGACGCTGTTCCAGGCCATCGCCATCGGGTTGTTCCTGTTGCCGCTGCCGGAGCTGTTCGGCGCGGCGACCGCGTTCTGGGTGCTGCGCTGGTCCGTGCTCGGGGTCGCGCTGGCGCTCACCGTCGGCACCGGGGTGGACTACGTGCTGCGCGCGTTGCGGCTGCGGGCGGCGGCAGCAGCCGCAGGTTGAGCGCGTGTTCGCCGTGGGCGTACGCGCCGCGCACGTGCGGTCGACGACGCGGCGGGCGGGAAGTCGGTACGGTGATCTCACTGGTTGCGGGCGGCCGCTACCGGCGAGCGAGGAGGAGTGTGTCGCATGGCGGTGCTGATGAGAGAGGCGATCGGCGGCAGCCTGCGGCGCGTGCGCAAGGCACGCAGACGCACGTTGCGGGAGGTGTCACGCCGCGCGCGCGTGAGCTTGGGGTACCTGTCCGAGGTGGAGCGGGGCCGCAAGGAGCCCTCCAGCGAGCTGCTCGCCGCCATCTGCGAGGCCCTCGACATCGCCCTGGCCGACCTGCTCGCGGAGGCGGCCGAGGCGATCGCGGCCGAGACCGTCGCGGCCGAGGCGGCGCGGCTGCGCCGTCCCATCGGGCTGCGCCACATGGACCTGCGCCTGGCGGGCGCCGACGACGAGGGGCCGTTCACCCCGATGACACCGGCGGCGCCGGTCGCCCCGGTGGCGCCGCGGCCCGCCGCGCCGGTCCCGCCACAGCCGGTGGCGCTCGCCTCCGTGGCCTGATCCAGGGCCTGACCGACCTCCGCGATCCGGGCGTCCGCCGCGCACGCGGCGGGCGCCCGAAGCACGTCCAGGGCCCGTCCGGCGCCGACGTATCGGCGTTCGGCCCGGTAGCCTGAGGTCCGGGTCGCCCCGACGGCGGCCTCCGGATGATCCCCGATATCGTCGTCGATCAGTGGAAGCCGGGACGATCCGGTGCCACGATGGGGCCCAGGGCACCCGGCGGGCCGGGGCGCTGGAACGACGAACGAACTGGCAGCGGCGAGCGCGCCGCACTCGGAGGGCGGAGCAGATGGCCAACGCTTTCACGAAGGCCTGGAAGTACCTGATGGCGCTGTTCTCGTCCAAGGTCGACGAGTACGCCGACCCGAAGGTGCAGATCCAGCAGGCCATCGAAGAGGCCCAGCGGCAGCACCAGGCGCTGTCCCAGCAGGCGGCGGCCGTGATCGGCAACCAGCGGCAGCTGGAGATGAAGCTCAACCGCCAGCTCGGCGAGATCGAGAAGTTGCAGGCGTCCGCCCGCCAGGCGCTGGTGCTGGCCGAGCAGGCCCGCGCCGCGGGCGACGAGGCCACCGCCCAGCAGCGCGAGCAGGCCGCCCAGGCGTTCGCCACCCAGCTGGTCGCCGCCGAGCAGTCGGTCGAGGACCTCAAGACCCTGCACGACCAGGCGATCCAGGCCGCCGCGCAGGCCAAGCAGGCCGTCGAGCGCAACTCGATGCTGCTGCAGCAGAAGATCGCCGAGCGCACCAAGCTGCTCAGCCAGCTCGAGCAGGCGAAGATGCAGGAGCAGGCGGCCGCTTCCCTGCGCCAGATGACCGAGCTCACCGCGCCGGGCAACACCCCGTCGCTGGAAGAGGTCCGGGAGAAGATCGAGCGCCGCTACGCCAACGCCCTCGGCCAGGCCGATCTGGCCCAGAACACGGTGCAGGCCCGCATGCTCGAGGTCCAGCAGTCCACGGTGGACATGGCCGGCGCGAGCCGGCTGGAGCAGATCCGCGCCTCCCTGCACGGCAGCCCGGTCGCGGGGGAGGTCACCGCGGGCGACCAGGCCGCCGCGCCCACCCAGCAGGTCGAGAAGCAGCAGCAGTCCGGCACCGCCTGAGCCGGTCAGCCCCGCGGGCCGCGGCGCCTGCGCGCCGGGGCCGGCGACGGGCCCGGCTGGCAGGTGGGGCACCAGTAGGCCGTGCGGGCGTGCACGCCCTCGCCCTGCAGCGCCGTGCGTATGCGGGCGCCGCAGCGGCGGCACCGCTGACCGCCCCGCTCGAACACCCAGGTCTGCCGGCCGCGGGCCAGGTCGCCGGTCGTGGACTGCTGCGGCCGGTCGGCGTTGCGCAGCAGCAGCTCACGGGAGAGCGCGATCGCGGCCGCCGGGTCCGGCACGTCGCGCACGAGCGTCCACGGCGACAGGCCCAGCAGGAAGCACACCTCGGTCTTGTAGAGGTTGCCCATGCCAGCCATCACCCGCTGCTCGAGCAGCACCAGCCCCAGCTCGGACGCCCCGCGCGCGGTGAACCGGCGCAACGCCTCCGCGGCGTGCTCTTCGCCCCACTCGGGGTCGAGCAGGTCGGGGCCCAGGTGCCCGACGAGGCGCTGCTCCTCGGCGGTGGGCAGCAGCTCCAGGTCGTGCAGGTTGAACCCGACGGCCGTGCGCTCGGCCGTCTCCAGCACCGCCCTGGCCTGGTGGGCGGGCCGCTGCCAGCGCATGCCGGGCCGGTAGAGGTGCCACGAGCCGTCCAGGCGCAGGTGGCTGTGCAGGCTGCGGTCGTCGTCGAACCGCGTGAACAGGTGCTTGCCGACCGACCGGACGTCCAACACCGTGCGGCCGGACAGGTCGTGCTCGACGAGCTTCGGGTGGCGCAGCTCCCCGCGCTGCAGCACGTGCCCGGCCAGCGCCGCCCGCAGCCGCTTCGCGGTGAGGTGGACGGTGTCGCCTTCGGGCACGTCGGCGACGGTAGCGCGAACCGCCGGCATCCACCGATCGGTTGACGGGGCGCGCGGTCCGGTCGATCGCGCGGACGCCTCCGCCCGCGCACCATGGATCACGTCCGAACGGCGGTGGGCTGCGGCGATACCGTGGCCGGGTGGGAGCGAGGCGATGACGGCGGTGAGCGATCCGGCGGCGGGAGCCGAGCGGACCGCGCGCCGGCTCGACGCCGTCGAGCACCGCATCGACACCGTCATCGCCCGCTACGCCCCCTACGCGGGTCTCGCGATCGGGCTCGCGCTCACCCCGCCGTTCCTGGCCGGGGGACCGGCGTGGCCGTGGCTCGTGATCGGCCTCCTGCTCCCGGCGACGGTGGCGTGGTGCGCGGTGTTCACCGCGGGCGCGGCGCCGCGGGCCCGGCACCCGGTCGCGGGCGCGGTCTACCTGTGCGGGCTGCTCGCGTCGCTGGTCGGACTGGTGTACGCGTCGCCGCTGTTCGGGTTCCAGGTGCTCGCGGTCTACCTGCACGCGTTCGCGTTCCTGCGCGGGCACTGGCGGTTCGCCGCCGTCGTCGCCGGCGCGGCGGTCGTGTCGTACTCGCAGGTCGGTGGCCGGTTCGCCGAGTTCACGCCGGGTCTTGCGGCCGGGATGGCCGTGCTGACCGTGGCCAACGCGCTCCTCGGCGGCGGGGGGACCTACCTCGGCGTGTTCATGTCGCAGCAGAGCACGCGCCGGCGCGAGATCATCGACGAGCTGGGCGCGACCACCCGCAGGCTGTCCGAGGCGCTCGAGGAGAACGCGAGCCTCCACGCGCAGCTGCTCGCCCAGGCCAGGGAGGCCGGCATGCTCGACGAGCGCGCCCGACTGGCCCGGGAGATCCACGACACGATCGCGCAGGGGCTCGCCGGCATCGTCACCCAGCTCGAGGCGGCCGGCGCCGCCGACGACGACCCGGTGGTGCGCCGCCGCCACATCGACACCGCCACGGCGCTCGCCCGCGAGAGCCTCACCGAGGCCCGCCGCTCGGTCGACGCGCTGGGCCCGCGGCAGCTCGTCGAGGCCCGGCTGCCCGACGCGGTCGCCGACATGGCCGAGGCCTGGGCCGAGACCAGCGGCGTCGAGCTCACCTGCGACACCACCGGTGACCCGCGTCCGCTGCTGCCCGAGCTGGAGGTCACGCTGTTCCGGGTGGCGCAGGAGGCACTCGCCAACGTCGCCAAACACGCGCAGGCCCGCAGGGTCGGGCTCACGCTGTCCTACATGGACGACGTGGTCGTGCTCGACGTCCGCGACGACGGGCGCGGCTTCGGCCCCGGTGCGCGCGACGGGGCCGGGTTCGGGCTGCTCGCGATGGAGCAGCGGGTGCGCCGGGTGGCGGGGACGTTCAGCGTGGAGAGCGCACCGGGCGAGGGCACGGCGGTGAGCGCGAGCGTGCCGGCGATCGCGGCAGAGGCCGGGTGACGGGGCTGGGTGACGGGGCCGGGTGACTGGGAGCAGGTGATGGAGCCGATCAGGGTGTTGGTCGTCGACGACCACCCCGTCGTCCGCGACGGGCTGCGCGGCGTGCTCGACGGCGAGCCGGACATGCGGGTGGTCGGGGAGGCGGGCCACGGCGCCGAGGCGCTCGCGCGGGCGCGGGCCACCCCGGTCGACGTCGTGCTGATGGACCTGCGGATGCCGGTCATGGGCGGCGTCGACGCGATCCGCGAGCTGCGGCGCGAGGTGCCCGGCGCGCGGGTGCTCGTGCTCACCACCTACGACACCGACCGGGACGTGCTGCCGGCGATCGAGGCGGGCGCCACCGGCTACCTGCTGAAGGACACCCCGCGCGAGGAGCTGCTGCGCGCGGTGCGGGCGGCCCACCGCGGGGAGGCGGTGCTGTCGCCTACCGTGGCGGGGCGGCTCATGGGGCAGGTCCGCGCGCCCGCGCAGGAGGCGCTGTCGGCGCGGGAGCTGGAGGTGCTGCGGCTCGTCGCGGCCGGCTCGACCAACCGCGAAGCGGCGCGGGCGCTGTTCATCAGCGAGGCGACGGTCAAGACCCACCTGCTGCACATCTACGCCAAGCTCGACGTGCGCGACCGCGCCTCCGCGGTGGCGGCCGGTTACCAGCGCGGCCTGCTCTAGCCCGGCTTCGGGATCGGGGTGCGCAGGGCGTACAGGACGTCGTCGCGCACGTGCGCGAACCCCAGCTTCGCCGCGACGCCGCGGCTTGCCAGGTTGTCCGGCGACGTGCACCACGTGGGCACGTGCCCGCGGGCGCGGATGTCGGCGATCACCGCCCCCGCGCACGCCGTGGACAAGCCCTTCCGGCGGTGCCCGGGCTCGGTGACCACGCCGATGTCCTCGTAGGTGCCACCGACGTAGAACGGCAGCGCGATCGCCGCGATCCGGCCGTCGACCACCACCCCGCGGGCCACCCCCGCCGCGAGCATGCCCTCGACGTCGCCCCAGGTCTTCGCGATCCACGAGCTGTCGGCGCTCAACGACGCGAGCGCGGGCACGTCGTCGGGGGTGAGCAGCCGGACGCCCGGATGGGGCGGCGGCGTCGGTGCGGAGTCGGGGAGGACGGCGATCACCCGGTCCCACGCGGCGACCCCCGGGTCGGACGCCCGCAGCACGGGCAGCCATTCGGGTGGGGCGTCGACGAAGCCGGAGAACCGGGCCAGGGCCTCCGGCCCCACCCGGGCGGGGTCCCCGCGCACGGAGAGGTTGCCGCTGACCTCGGCGACCACGACGCGCGGGTCGGGCCAGCGGTCCACCCACACGGTGCCGTGGCCGGTGCGCGTGACGTGCTCGTACACGAGCGGGCCCGGTCGTTCGGGGGTGAACCAGGGGCGCAGCAGGTGGGGCGCGACGGTGAGCACGGCGTGGAGCGTGCCGCGAGCACGGCCGGGGCGCCAGCGATTACCGCAACCGTGGGCGGCACCGACCTGGTGCTCGCTCAGGCGCGCAGGCGCAGGCCCTTCGGGGTGACGCGGAACCCGGCCTCGGTGAGCACCTCGGCGAGGTCGGAGCCGAGCGAGCCGACGCCGTCGGCGCGCTCCACCGCGAGGCTGCCCAGCCAGCCCTCGTGCACCACGCCCGCGAGGGCCTGGGCGGCCGCGACCAGCTCGGACCGCTCGGTGCTGAACGACAGCAGGGACTTCCCGCCCCGCTCCACGTACAGCACCGGGGCGCCCTCGACGAGCACCACCAGCGCGCCCGCCTTGCGGCCGGGGCGGTGCTTGCTCTCCCCGACGGTGGGCGGCCAGGGCAGCGCCGCCCCGTAGGGCTGGGCCGGGTCGGCCGCGGCCAGCACCACGCTGGACGGCCGGGACTCCGCGTCGCCCTCGGGCCGCGACAGCGCCCGCAGCCGGTC
The DNA here is from genome assembly GCF_035305885.1 of Pseudonocardia sp. Classification (GTDB taxonomy): domain Bacteria; phylum Actinomycetota; class Actinomycetes; order Mycobacteriales; family Pseudonocardiaceae; genus Pseudonocardia. Next base: position 2,802 of record NZ_DATGOP010000024.1, on the reverse strand, counting down.
GATCGCCCCGGGCACCGCGAACTGCGCGGCGCCCAGCCCCTCGACGACGTAGCCGCGGCGGGCCCGCCCGGAGTCCTCCATCGCCCGCAGCACCCGGTACACCGCGGCGAAGCCGCCGCTCACGCGCTCGGTGCCGAGCGCGCCCCGGGTGAGCACGCCGTGGCGCTCGAGGAACGCCTCGGCGCGGGCGTGGGCGCGGCGGGTGGGGTCGGGCTCGCGGGGGACCGCGAGCGACCAGCGCCCGGCGACCGACGGCGGGCCGGTGCGCGTGGGCAGCGCGGGGCGGCCCGCGCGCAGCTGCGCGTACCGTCCCCGGCCCGGGGTGCGCCGCGTGCGGTGCGCAGGCGCTCGGCCGCCGCCGAGCCGGGCCCGCAGCGGGGCGAGCGTGTCGTTGGTGAGCAGCCCGGCCCAGACCAGGTCCCAGATCGCCGACACCACCGCGTCGTCGGTGGGCGCCTGCTCCCCGGCGTCGAGCAGCGTGCGCGCCGTGCGGTCGGCGAGCTCGCGGAAGAACAGCGCGCCACCCCCGACGGGCGGGGCGTCGAGGTCCGGCAGGCCCAGCGCCGCGAGGACGGCCCGGTGCAGCGGGGTGGCCGCGAGCTCCGGTTCGGGCTCGGGCAGCAGCAGGTCGGCGACGTCGGCGGGGGCGACGGCGAGCCAGCCGTCGGTGCCGGCGAGCGGGCCGCAGCCGGTCCAGGTGACCTCGCCCGCCGCGGTGAGCTCGTCGAGCAGCGCGGGCGTGTAGCCGGGCAGCCGCGCGGGCAGCACCAGCGACTCCAGCGCGCTCGCCGGCAGCGGCGCCCCGGCGAGCTGCTCGACGACGCCGACCACGTCCTCCGCACCGGGGGCCCGGCGCATCCGGGCGCGCCGGTCGCCACCGGGCGCGGTCTGCACCCCCTGCCAGGCGGGCAGGAACCGGCCGAGCGCCCGCTGCTCCACCGGCTCGACCTCGGCCCGCAGCCGCGCGAGCGAGGCCCGCCGCAGCCGCCGCAGGACCTCGGCGTCGCAGTACTCGACCGGGTCGACCGCGTGCGCCCCCGCGGGCTGCAGCGCGAGCGGGCGCAGCTCTCCGCGCACCAGGCGCCCAGAGCCCACCAGCTGGTCGAGCGTGCCCGCCACGACCGCGACCCCGAGCCCGAACCGGGCCGCGCACTCGGCCGCGGCGAACGGCCCGCGTGTGCGGGCGTAGCGCAGCACCAGGTCGCCGAGGGGGTCGGCCACCGGCTCGGTGAACGTCTCGGGCACCCCGACCGGCAGCGCCACGCCGAGCGCGTCGCGCACCCGGCCCGCGTCCTCGATCGCGAGCCAGCGCTCCTCGCCCGCGATGCGCACCCGGATGACGCGCCGGGCGGCCTCCAGCTCGCGCAGCCACTCCTCGCGCGCACCCCGCGCCTCGGCCTCGGCGGTGGTGAGGTCGCCGAGGAACCGCAGCAGGTCGGCCGCGCCCTCTGCGTCGCGCACGTGCCGTTCGGGCGCGAGCCGCTGCAGCTGCGCCTCGACCTCCGACACCACCTCGGGTTCGAGCAGCTCCCGGATCGCCTCCGACCCGAGCAGCTCGGCCAGCAGCGTGGAGTCGAGCGAGAGCGCCGCGGCCCTGCGCTCGGCGAGCGGGGCGTCGGACTCGTAGAGGAACATCCCGACGTAGCCGAACAGCAGGCTGCGCGCGAACGGCGACGGCGCGGGCGTGGTCATCTCGACGACCTTCACCTTGCGCGCCTGCACGTCGCTCATCAGCTCGCGCAGGCCGGGCAGGTCGTAGACGTCCTGCACGCACTCGCGCATCGCCTCGAGCGTGATCGGGAACTGCTCGTAGCGCCCGGCCACGGCGAGCAGCTGCGCCGAGCGTTGCCGCTGCTGCCACAGCGGGGTGCGCCGGCGCGGGTCGCGGCGCGGCAGCAGCAGCGCCCGCGCCGCGCACTCGCGGAACCGCGAGGCGTACAGCGACGAGCCGCCCAGCTCGGCGACGACCACCTGCTCCACCTCGGCCGGCTCCAGCAGGACGTCCTCGGCGGTGGGCATGACCTCGGCGCCGGAGTCGTCGACGGCGTCGGGCAGCCGCAGCACGATGCCGTCGTCGGCGGCCGAAGCGTGCACCTCCACGCCGCGCCGCTCGCGCATGCGGGCCGCGATCGCGAGCGCCCACGGGCCGTTGACCTTGGACCCGAACGGCGAGTGCACGACGAGCCGCCAGTCGCCCAGCTCGTCGCGGAACCGCTCGACGAGGATCGTGCGGTCGCTCGGCACGTGCCGGGTGGCCTCCCGCTGCTCCTGCAGGTAGGCGACGAGGTTGTCGATCGCCCACTCGTCGAGCCCCGCCGCCGCGGCCCGCTCCCGCGCCGCCTCCTCCGGCAGGCTCGCCATCTCCCGCACGAACGCCCCGACCGCGCGCCCCAGCTCCAGCGGCCTGCCGATCTGCTCGCCCTTCCAGAACGGCATCCGGGCGGGCTGCCCCGGCGCCGGGGTGACGATCACGCGGTCGTGGGTGATGTCCTCGACCGTCCAGCTCGACGTGCCGAGCAGGAACGTGTCGCCGACCCGGGACTCGTAGACCATCTCCTCGTCGAGCTCGCCGACGCGCGACCCGCGCCCGTCGGCCCCGCCGGGCGTCATGACCGTGAACAGGCCGCGGTCGGGGATGGTGCCGCCGGAGGTGACGGCGAGCCGCTGCGCCCCGGGCCGGCCCTGCAGGGTGTCGGTGACGCGGTCCCACGTGATGCGGGCGCGCAGCTCGCCGAACTCCTCCGACGGGTAGCGGCCGGCGAGCATGTCGAGCACGGCGTGCAGGGCCGAGTCGGGCAGCGC
>NZ_DATGOP010000023.1:0-32898 GCF_035305885.1 Pseudonocardia sp. | reverse complement strand
GCCGCTACACGCCCAGGTCGAGGGAGTGGACGAGGGCGGGGAACCGGTCGAGCTGGCGCCGCAGGGCCGACGCGGCGGCCTGCAGCAGCGGGAGGCGGGAGCGCAGGAACTCGTCGGTGGGCTGCCGGCCGGAGGTGGTGGCACAGCTGATGCCCGCGATGGCGACCCCGTCGTTGAACAGCGGCACGCCCAGCACCGTGATCCCGAAGTCGAGCTCGTCGGCGACGAGGGCGTAGCCGTCGCGCCGGACGCGCTCCAGGCGTTCGCGCAGCTCGGGCTCCGTGGTCACGGTGTGCGGGGTGCGCGGGACGAGCTCGGCCGCGGCGAAGTAGGCGGCGAGGCGTTCCTCCGGCTGGAAGGCGAGCATGGCGCGGCCGGTGGCCGAGACGTAGGCGGGTACCCGGCTCCCGGGCGTCACGGCGAAGCGGAGCAGGCCCGCCGTCTGCATGTGGCAGAGGTGGATGACGTCGGTTCCGACGAGGGTGGTCAGCGAGACGCTGTCGCCGGTCTCGTCCCGCAGGTCCTGCAGGTGCGGCTGCGCGACCTCGGCCAGGTTCATCGCGTCCGGGTAGCCCGCGCCCAGCTCCATCACCTGGGGCGTGAGCACGAACTTGCGGTCGACCTTCTTGACGTACCCCAGCTGGACCAGCGTGAGCAGGAAGCGCCGCGCGACGGCGGGGCTGAGGTCGGTGGCCGCGGCCACCTCGGTGAGGGTCAGCTCGGGGCCGGCGGAGGTGAAGGACCGCAGCACGGCGAGGCCGCGGGCCAGCGAGGTGACGAACTGCTCCTTGTCCGGCGCGGCCGGGGTTGACATGGGGCCTCCTCCGCCGCATGCTGCGCGCGTTCGGAGGGCGAAACATTATTCGCTCAGCGAAACCCAGTCAAGCTTCGAAGCTCAGTCAAGCTTCGAGGCTCGGTCAAGCTTCGAAAGTCGCTCAAGCTTCAACGAGGAGGCGTGATGAGCAGCGCGATGCCCGCCGGGGCCGAGGTACCGCCGGCCCAGCTGACGAAGAAGGTCACGACAGCGGTCTCGCTGGGCACCGTCATCGAGTGGTACGACTTCTTCCTCTACGGCACCGCGGCTGCGCTGGTCTTCCCGCGGCTGTTCTTCCCGGAGCAGGACGGCACCGTCGGCGCGCTGCTGTCGTTCGCCACGTTCGCGACGGGGTTCGCCGCCCGTCCGCTCGGCGGGATCCTCTTCGGGCACCTCGGTGACCGGGTCGGCCGCAAGACCGTCCTCGTCACGACGCTGATCATGATGGGCGTCGCCACGGTCGGCATCGGCCTGCTCCCGACCTACGACCAGATCGGGGTCGCCGCGCCGGCCCTGCTGGTCGTGCTGCGGATCGTCCAGGGCCTCGGCACGGGCGGGGAGTGGGGTGGTGCGGCCCTCATGACGAAGGAGAACGGCAGCCCACGCGCCGGGTTCTACGGCTCGTTCCTGTCCGCCTCGGTGTTCGCGGGGCTGATCCTCGGCACGGTCGTCTACACCGCGCTCGCCTCCGTGCTCACCGAGGACCAGCTCTTCGGCTGGGGCTGGCGCGTGCCGTTCCTGGTGAGCGTCCTGCTCGTCGCCGTCGGGCTCTGGATCCGCCGCGACCTCCCCGAGACGGCCGAGTTCGAGCGGGTGAAGCGCAGCGAGGGGCGCGAGCGGGTGCCGATCGTCGCCGCGCTGCGGCGGCCGCGCAACATCATCGCGATCTTCCTGATGCGGGTCGGGCAGAACACGACCTTCTACATCGTCTCGGTGTTCGTGCTGACCTACGCCACCACGACGCTCGACCTGCCGCGGCCGACCATCCTCGCGGCCACCCTCGTCGGCTCGCTGGTGGCGGCGCTGCTGTGCCCGCTGTACGGCCACCTCGGGGACCGCTTCGGCTTCGGGCGGGTCATGCTCGCCGCGTTGGCGGTGCAGGCCGCGTTCGCGTTCCCGTTCTTCTGGCTCGTCGACACGCGCAGCTTCGCGGCGATCCTCCTCGCCGTCGTCGTCGCGATCGCCGGGGGCGCAGCGGCGGCCGACGCCATCCAGCCCGCCTACTTCACGGGCCTGTTCGGGACGCGGAGCCGGTTCAGCGGGGTCTCGATCGGCCGCGAGGGCGGCACGGTGATCGGCGGCGGGCTGGCGCCGCTGATCGCGGCCTCGCTGCTCGCGTGGCAGGGCGGGTCGAGCTGGGCGGTGTCCGGGTGGATGCTGCTGACGAGCCTGCTCGGGATCGCCGGGGTGCTGCTCGTCCGGCCGCTCGCGGCCGAGCCGACCACCACCGGCCGGTCCGTCGACACCCCGGGAGCGGCTCGGTGACCGACCCGTCCCGATCGGACCTCGTCGTCCGGGCCGCCGACAGCACGATCGTCAGCCTGTTCGACGCGCGGGCCCGGCTGCACCCGGCGCGGGTCGCGGTGCAGGCCGGCGCGTCGCGGATCACCTACGGCGAGCTCGCGGAACGCAGCAGGCGCGCCGCGGGCCTGCTCGCGGCCGCCGGCGTGCGCCGCGGCGACCGGGTGGCGCTGCTGTCGGAGAACCGGCCCGAGTACCTCGAGATCCTCCTCGCCGCGGGGCGCCTCGGGGCGATCCTGGCCTGCCAGAGCATGCGCGCGACCGACGAGGAGCTCGCGGCGTGCCTCGACCTCGTCGCGCCGGCCGTCACGCTCGCGTCGGAGCGCGCCGCCGAGCGCCACGACCTGCCGGGGAAGCGGATCGTGCTCGGCGCGGCCTACGAGCGCGCGCTCGCGTCGGCCGAACCGTGGGCGGCACCGCCCGCGGCGCGCGCCGAGGACGTCGCCGTGATCATCTACACGAGCGGCACCACCGGCCTGCCCAAGGGAGCCTGCATCAGCCACCGCGCGGAGATCGTGCGGAGCATGGCCACCCGGGCCGATCTCGGCATCGGGGGCGACGACGCGTTCGTCGCGTGGTCGCCGCTGCACCACATGGGCGCGCTCGACAACTCCGTGAGCACGCTCGTGTCCGGGGGCAAGGTCGTCGTCGTGGACGGGTTCCGGCCCGACGAGCTGGCCGACATCGTCGCCACCGAGCGGCTGGGGTGGCTGCTCGTCATGCCCGGCACCGTGGCCCGGCTCGCCCAGGCGCTGCGGGAGCGCGGCACGCGCCCGGCGGGGGTGCGGCTGTGCGGCGTGATGCCCGACCTCGTCCGGCCCGAGGAGATCGCCGAGATCACGACATTGCTGGGCGCCCCGTTCGCCAACACGTTCGGTGCCACCGAGACCGGCTGCCCGCCGTGCTCGGCCGGTGTCATCCCGATCGGCGAGGCGCCCACGACGTTCCCGAAGGAGCAGAGCACCTATTGCGAGGTCCGCCTCGTCGACCCGGACGGTCGCGGCGTGCCCGACGGCGTGCCCGGCGAGCTGTGCATGCGCGGCCCCACGCTCTTCAGCGGCTACTGGAACAACCCGGAGGCGACGGCCGCCGACTTCCGCGACGGCTGGTTCCACATGGGCGACGTGCTCGTCCGCGAGCCCGACGGCAGGCTCTCGTTCGTCGACCGCGTCAAGTACATGATCAAAAGCGGTGGCGAGAACATCTACCCGGCCGAGATCGAGCGCGTCCTGCTGCGCCTGCCCGGCGTGCTGGAGGCCGGTGTCGTCCGCCGCCCCGACCCGACGTGGGGCGAGGTGCCGGTCGCCGTCGTCGCGCACGACGGCGAGGTGACCGCCGACGCGCTGCGCGCGGCCTGCCGGCAGCACCTGCCGTCGTTCAAGGTGCCCAAGGACTTCGTCTTCGTGGCGCCGGGCTCGCTGCCCCGCAACCCCTCCGGGAAGCTGGTCCGCCGCGAGCTGGAGCAGCTGCTCGCCCAACGCTGATCCCGACCACCGACAGGAGAGCCAGTTGTCCGACGCACCCGCGCTCGACGTCCGCAGCGACATCTGCTGGAGCGACGCCACGAGCGTCACCGTCCTCGGCCGCGACCTGTGCACCGACATCATCGGGGAGCTCGACTTCGGCAGCTTCGCGTTCCTCCTGCTCACCGAGCGGATGCCGAGCGCGGCCGAGAGCACGCTGTTCAACGCCGCGCTCGTCAGCCTCGTCGAGCACGGCATCACCCCGAACGCGATGGCCACCCGGCTCACCCACCTCGGGGCGCCGGAGTCGCTGCAGAGCGCCGTCGCGGCCGGTCTCCTGGGGCTGGGCAGCAGGTTCGTCGGCACGATCGAGGGCGCGGCCCGGTTCGTCACGGAGGGCGCCGCGCGGCTGACCGCGGCCGGCGACGACTCGGACGCGGCCGTGCGCGCCGAGGCCGAGCGCATCGTCGCCGGGTTCCGCGAGCGGGGCGAGCACGTCCCCGGGATCGGGCACCCCATCCACAAGCCCGTCGACCCCCGCGCCGAGCGGCTGTTCGAGATCGCGGAGGCGGAGGGCTTCCCGACCCTGCCGATCCGCTTGATGCGGGCCGTCGCGGCGGCGGGCAGCGAGGCGTCGGGGCGCGCGCTGCCGGTCAACGTCACCGGGGCCATCGGCACGGTCGTCGCGCTGCTCGGCCTCGACTGGCGCATCGCGCGGGGGCTGGGCGTCATCTCGCGGACGGTCGGGCTGGTCGGCCACCTGCGCGAGGAGCTCGCCCGGCCGATGGCCACCACCCTGTGGCGGACCACCGACGCCGCCGCGACGCGCCACCTCCATCCCCAGGGCTGAGGGTCGCCGATGCCGGCTCGAGGCCGCGCGTTCGCATGTCGCGTCGTCGCGCGGGATCGGGTCAGCGGCCCCGGTGCAGCCGCCGGTAGCGGCCGGGCGGCATCCCGCACGCCCGCGTGAACGCGGCGTGGAAGCTGCTGTGCGAGCCGAAGCCGGTGTCCTCCGCGATCCGCCGGGTCGTCGCCGCGCTCGTGAGCAGCCGGCGCTGGGCCTCGGCGATCCGGCGGTCGTTGAGGTAGGTGTGCACGGTGGTGCCGAGCACCTGCCGGAACAGCGTCATCGCGTAATTCGGGTTCAGGTGCGCGGCCGCGGCGACGTCGGCCGCGCGCACCGGCTCCCGGAAGTGCTCGGTGATGTAGCGCGCCATCGCGACGACGTGCCGGACGGCGTCGGGGAGCGCCCCGGCGTCGTGGTCGGCGGGCAGCGCGGTGCGCAGCAGCCTGCGCACCCCGGCCTGGACCTCCAGCCGCGTGATCGCGTGCAGGTCGGGTGACGTGCTCGCGAGGTCGCTCGCCCAGCGGGCGAAGGCGGCGGGATCCGGGTGTTCGGTCTGGGGGGTGACGAGCGGGGTGCCGCGCAGCAGCTCGGCGACGACGGGTCCGGGCAGCTCCCAGCCGAGCACGTGCGCGAGCGGGACGTGCAGCCAGCGGACGCGGGCGTTCCAGTTGGTGGGGGTGTCGATCAGCCGGTGCGGCACCGACGCCCAGAACAGCGCGGCCTGACCGGGCTCGATCGTCACCAGCGTGCCGCCGAAGAGGTAGGTGAGCGGCTCGTCGTCGACGATGTTGACCTCGAGGTCGTCGTGGCGGTGGGCGCTCGGCATCGCGTAGCCGCGGCCCTGCCGGCACCACAGCCCGGAGGCCTCCTGGGTGACCGACATCTGAGGATCCTGGAACTCCGCCTGAGGTTCGCGGACCGATCCTAGGTGTCTCAGCTCCTAGCGTGGAGCCCATGGCCAAGATCACCATCATCGGCGCCGGCGGGTACGTCTTCCCGTTCCGGTTGATCGGTGACCTGCTGAGCTACCCGGCGCTGCGCGACAGCACGCTCACGCTGATGGACATCGACGCCGGCCGGTTGGAGCGCACGGCGGGTGCGGCCCGCGCGCTCGTCGCGCACCACGGGTTCCCGACCGTCGTGGAGAGCACCACCGACCGCCGCGCCGCCCTCGCGGGCGCCGACCACGTGATCATCACGTTCCAGGTCGGCGGGGTCGACGCCTTCCGCGACGATGTCGAGATCCCCCGCCGCTACGGGGTGGACCAGACCGTCGGCGACACGCTCGGCCCCGGCGGGGTGTTCCGCTTCCTCCGCTCCGTGCTGGCCTACCGCGAGATCGCCGCCGACCTCGCCGAGCTCGCCCCGCACGCGCAGGTGATCAACTACGCCAACCCGATGGCGATGGCCACCTGGTACCTGAACGCGCTGGGCGCGCGCACGGTGGGCCTCTGCCACAGCGTGCAGGGCACGTCGCGCATGCTCGCCCGCGCGCTGGACGTCCCGTACGAGGAGGTGCGGTTCCGGGCGGGCGGGATCAACCACCAGTCGTGGTTCACCGAGTTCCGCCGCGGCGACGAGGACCTCTACCCGCGGTTGCGCGAGGTGATGACGCAGCGGCACCTGGACGGGCCGGCCGGGAGCGGGCTCGCCGCCGACCACGGCGACCACAGCGGCGCCGACCGCGGGGAGTCGGTGTACGAGGGCGGCAACGAGCGGGTCCGCACCGCGATCATGGACGCCTTCGGCTACTTCCACACCGAGTCGAGCCACCACGCGTCGGAGTACCTGCCGTACTTCCGCAAGACGCCGCAGATGGTGCGGGAGTTCATCCCGCAGCGCTGGGACTACTACGAGATCTGTCGCAACCACGACGAGGACGGCCAGACCGCGAAGCTCCTGGAGAGCCTGAAGAGCGAGCTGGCGCCGTCGGTGGAGTACGGCGCGGCGATCGTGCACAGCATCGAGACCGGGCAGCAGAGCGTGATCTACGGCAACGTGCCCAACACCGGCCTCATCACCAACCTGCCGGAGGGCTGCTGCGTCGAGGTGGCGTGCCTCGTCGACGGCAACGGCGTGCAGCCCACCGTCTTCGGCGCGCTGCCCCCGCAGTGCGCTGCGATCAACCGCACCGGGATCAACGTCCAGGAGCTGGCCGTCACCGCGGCGCTGACCGGCCGACGCGAGCACGTCTACCACGCGGTGATGGCCGACCCGCTCACCAGCGCGTTGCTCACCCTCGACCAGATCACGGCGATGGTCGACGAGCTGTTCCTCGCGCACAAGGCGTACCTGCCGCCGGAGCTGCAGGCCTGACCCCGTACCGACCCACCGGGTTCTACCTCATCGGGGAGGTATCGCATGACCCGTGCGCTCTCGCGGCGCGCGTTCCTGGGTGGTGCCGCGGCCGCGGCGGTGTTGGCCGGCTGCGGTACCGACCCGGCGCCGGGCAAGATCCGCCTGCGCCTGTCGACGTGGAACATCGCGCCCGACCTCGTGAGCTACCGGGAGATCGCCGACCGGTACCAGGCGCTGCACCCGGACGTCGAGATCGCCGTGGAGGTGACCCCCGGCGGCGACTTCAACCAGTGGCTCACCACGCGGCTCGCGGCAGACCGGGCCCCCGACCTCATCCGGATCATCCCGCAGCAGTTCGGTCGCTACGTCGACACCGGCGGGATGGTGGACATCTCGCCGTGGCTCCCACCCGGGTACGGCGACGACTACCGGGAGAACTTCTGGTCGATCGTCGCCAAGGACGGCGGGATCCACGGGATCCCGCAGCACACCGACAACTTCATCACCTTCTACCGCCGCGACGTCCTGGAGCGCATCGGCGTCAGCCCACCGCCCGACGCGGTGGACCAGGCGTGGACCTGGTCGGAGTTCCTCGACGTCGCGCGCGAGGTCAAGCGCGCCACCGGCGCGTACGGCTTCTCCGTCGGCTTCGGCGGCGTGAACAACGCCTACCGCTGGCTGCCGTTCCTGTACATGCACGGCGGCCGGCTGGTGGAGGACGACCTCGTCACACCCGCCATCGAGGACGACGCGGGCGTCGAGGCGCTCGAGTGGACGCGCCGCTGGTACGCCGAGGGGCTCGTGTCGCTGTCCAACACCGTCAAGGGCAGCCAGGGCGACACCGCCACCACGCTGTTCGCGACCGGCCAGGCCGGCCTCATGCTCAACAACCCCACCGCGCTGCCGACGCTGCAGGAGAGCCTTCCCGAGGAGGCCTGGGACACCCGGTACATGATCCAGGACGTCGGGCGGGCGTCCGACTGCGGCGGGAACGTCCTCGCCGTCACGAGCAGCTGCAAGCACCCCGAGGTCGCCGCCGACTTCCTGGCGTTCCTCAACAACCCGGAGAACACGGTCGCCTTCTGCCGCGGTGGGGGCTGGGTCCCCGTTCGCGAGTCGATCGACGTCGACGAGGTGGGCTACTCCTACCGGCCCGACACCGTCGCCCGGTTCCTGGCCCAGCAGGAGACCGTGCCCGCCGACATGATCGCCGTCGAGACGTCGCCGAGGTTCAACGTCATCAACCAGGTGCTGGGCGACTACCTCGACCTCTGCCTGATCGGCTCGATCACGCCACGGGAGGCGGCCGCTTCCATCGCGGAGGGGATTCGCAATGTCCACCACTAGATCGCGGCTCGCGCCGTGGCTGTTCGTCTCGCCGGGCCTCGTGTTGCTGATCGTGTTCTCGTTCGTCCCGATCGTGGCGGCCGTCGTGCTGTCGTTCCAGCAGGTCGCCGTGTTCGGCCAGGGCACCTGGGTCGGCGGCGGCAACTACGCGCAGATGGCGGGCGACCCGCTGTTCTGGACGAGCATCGGCAACACCGCCGTGTTCACGATCGGCACCGTGCCGACGAGCATGGCGATCGGGCTGCTGCTCGCCGTGCTGCTCAACCGCGCGATGCCGGGCAGGGCGCTCATCCGGGCCCTGTTCTTCCTGCCGATGGTGGCCGCGGGCGTCGTCGTCGCGGTGATCATGGCCTGGATCTTCAACGGCGACTACGGGGTCCTGAACAACCTCCTCGCCGCGCTCGGGCTGCCCCGCGTGCCCTGGCTGACCTCGCCGGACGTGGCGATGCTGACGTTCGTCCTCGCCGTGGTGTGGACACGCATCGGCTTCTGCATGGTCATCTACCTGGGGGCGCTGCAGGCCGTGCCGCCCGAGCTCGTGGAGGCCATGACGGTGGACGGCGCCGGCCGGTGGACCCGGTTCCGGAGGCTGATCTGGCCGCTGCTGCGCCCCACCACGTTCGTCCTGCTCGTGGTGAACGTGGTGTTCTCGCTGCAGGTCTTCGACATCGTCTACGTGCTCACCGGCGGCGGTCCCGGCTTCGCCACGACGGTGCTGATCCAGTACATCTTCCGGACCGCGTTCACGAACGGGGAGATGGGCTACGCGAGCGCGATCGGGGTCGTGTTCGCGCTGATCCTGCTCGGGTTCACCGCCCTGCAGTGGCGGGCGAACCGACGCGCGGAGGAGGTGGCATGACGAGCCTCGTGCACGACACCCGGCCGGCGCTCGAGGCACCCGCTGCGGCGCCCGCGGCCCGGCGGTCGCGGATGACGCCGGGGCGGTGGGTGGTGTGGGCGCTGCTCGTGGGCGGCGCCCTGGTGATGGCCTTCCCCGTCTACTGGATCCTCGTCACCGCCCTCACACCGGGCGGGCAGTCGCGAAGCGGCGAGTTCTACCTGTGGCCGAGCGAACCGACCCTGGCCAACTTCGCGGAGGCGTTCGCGTCCCAGCCGGTCGGGCGCTGGATCGTCAACTCGATCGTCATCGCCGGGATCGGGACCGCGATCACCGTGATCGTCGCGTTGATGGCGGGCTACGCGTTCGCGAAGTTCTCCTTCCGCGGCCGCGGCGTCCTGTTCGGCGCGTTCCTCGTCACGATCGTGGTGCCGGCGCAGGTGACGCTCGTGCCGTCCTTCCTCGTGGTGGTGGACCTGCATCTGGTCGACACGATCTGGGCGGTGATCCTGCCCCGCGCCGGGGACGCGATCGCGGTCTTCATCGCCCGCCAGTTCATGCTCAAGATCCCGGACGCCCTGCTCGAGGCGGCCCGGATCGACGGCGCGGGGGAGCTGGCGATCTTCCGGCGGATCGTGCTGCCGATGAGCGGGCCGCTGGTCGGGGTGCTGGTGATCCTGGCGTTCATGGGCAAGTGGAACGACTTCCTCTGGCCGCTGGTCACCCTGCAGGGCACCGAGAACCTCACGCTCCCGGTGGCGCTGTCGAGCATGCAGAGCAGCGGGATCTTCGACAACCCGTGGGGGCCGATCATGGCCATCGCGTTCCTGTCGCTGCTGCCGCTGCTCGTCGTGTTCCTCGTCTTCCAGCGGACGTTCGTGCAGGGGATCGCGAGCACCGGGCTCAAATGACGGGTGCAGGAGTACTTCGTGCGCGGCCTGGCGACCGGCGGGGTGAAGGGGTGAACGGGTGAAGATCGTCGACCTGAGGTGCGCGGTGATCGGGAACAGCCCGATCGTGCGGATCGTGACGGACGAGGGCGTGGACGGGTTCGGCGAGATCGAGTCGTCGAAGCCGTACCTGCGCCCGGTCGTGGAGATGTACCGCGACTTCCTGATCGGTGAGGACCCCACCGACGTCGAGCGGTGCATGCTGAAGATCCGCCGGTTCGCCGGGTTCAAGCCGTGGGGCAGCGCCGTGTCGGCGATCGAGTTCGCGCTGTGGGACGTCGCCGGCAAGGCGGCGGGCCTGCCGGTCTACAAGCTGCTCGGCGGCAAGGTGCGCGATCGGGTGCGCGTCTACAACGGCGGGGTGCGCCCGCAGCGCGACGGCAACCGGCCGGAGGACTACGCGCGCGCCATGGCGGAGATGAAGGCCGCCCCCGAGGGCTTCACGCTGATCAAGGAGGGCGTGGCCTACCACGGCCCGATGGCGGCGAGCACCCCCGGCTTCTCCTACGGGGAGCTGCGCACCGGCCCGCGCCACCCCAACCGCGGGCCGCTCACCGAGCGCGGCCTGAAGCACACCGTCGCCTGCGTCGAGGCGATGAAGGAGGTGCTCGGCGACGAGGTCGGGCTCGCCCTCGACGCGGGACCCGGCTTCACCGTCCCCGACGCGATCCGGCTGCTGCGCGCGCTGGAGCCGCTGAACCTCACGTGGGTGGAGGACCTGCTCACCGGCGACTACGTGCCGTGGGTGCACGCCGACCAGTACCGCGAGGTCACCGTCGCGACCAGCACCCCGACGCACACCGGCGAGCAGATCTACCTGCGGCAGAACTTCAAGGACCTGATCTCCACGCAGGCCGTGCGGGTGGTCGGGCCCGACCCGTGCGACGTCGGCGGGATCGCCGAGCTGAAGTGGGTGGCCGAGTACGCCGACCTGCACGGCGTGCAGATCGCGCCGCACGGCGTGCTGGACGGCGTGTTCGGGCTGGCCGCGCTGGTGCAGGTCTGCGCGACCCTGCCGGACAACTTCATCGCGTTCGAGTACCCCGTGGCGAAGCCCGACTGGTGGTACTCGATCGTCACCGGGCTGCCCGACCCGATCGTGGTCGACGGGTTCATCGACGTCTGGGACCGGCCGGGCCTCGGCGTCGAGTTCGACCGCGAGGCCGCGGCCGCCCACCTGAGCCCCGGGGACGAGGACTTCTTCGCGTGACGCAGGCACCGCCGAGACGGACGTTCGGACGCACCCGGTTGCAGGGCGCCTCGGTGACGATCGGGCGGCGGCCCGCTGGGGTCGATCGACGATGTGCGCCACGTAGCGGACGGCGCGCCGATGTCCATCAGGAGGTCGTAGGCCTCCCGCGGCGTCTCGAAGACGACCCGCTCCTCGTGGAGCGGCAGGTTCGACGCGCCGGGCCCCATCTCGTCGGCGAGGAAGCAGATCACGGGCTCGCTCGGCCGCTCGGGGAACTCGCCGGCGCCGGTTGCGGCTCAGGTGTCTCGGTCGTCGCCGCCCGACGGCGACCGCTCCGTCCACCGGCGTCGGACGGCCTTGTGCGCCTCGACCACCACCAGGAGCGAGCTCGCGACCAGAACGATCGTGAACCAGGTCTGGAGCCCGATCGGTGCGACGCGCAGCAGGTGCTGGGTGGCGGGCAGGTACAGCGCGGTGACGTGCAGGCCGACCGCGGCCGCGGTCGCGGCGAAGAGGAAGCGGTTCGCCACCGGGCTGATGCTGAACAGCGACCGTGAGGTGGATCGGGCGTTGCCGGCCTGGAACGCCTGGAAGACCACCATCGTCGTGAGCGCGACGGTCTGCGCGTGCTGCAGTGAACCGGTGGCGGAGAGCTCCCGGTGGAACATCCACAGCGTTCCCGCCGCCATGACGACCCCGGACAGCAGGGAACGCTCCCACAGCAGGGCGGTCATCAGCCCCTCGTGCCGGGGCCGCGGCCTGCGGCGCAGCACGTTGTGCCCACCCGGCTCGAAGGCGAGCGCCATGTCCTGCAGCCCGCTCGTGACCAGGTTCATCCACACGATCTGCGCCGGAACCATCAGCAGCGGCCAGTTCAGCCACAGCCCTACCAGGATCGCGATCGCCGTACCGATCGCGGTGGAGACGAGGAAGAAGGTGACCTTGCGGATGTTGTCGAAGGTCACCCGGCCCTGCTCGACGGCCGCCACGATCGAGCTGAAGTTGTCGTCGGCCAGCACGACGTCGGCGGCCTCGCGCGCGACGTCCGTGCCGTCGCGGCCCATCGCCACCCCGACCTGCGCCGCCTTGAGCGCCGGAGCGTCGTTGACCCCGTCCCCGGTCACCGCGACGACCTCGCCCAGCTCCTGCAGGGCGGTAACGATCCGCAGCTTCTGCTCGGGAGCCACCCGGGCGTACACCGAGGTCTCCCGGACGGCCCCGCGCAGCTCGGCATCGTCCATCCGCCGCAGCTGCGCGCCGGTCAGCACCGGCCCGCCCGATCGGTCGATGCCGAGCTCCCGGGCGATCCCGGCCGCCGTCGAGGGATGGTCCCCCGTGATCATCACCACCCGGATCCCCGCCTCCCGGCAGGCTGAGATCGAGTCCCGCACCCCCACGCGAGGGGAGTCGGTCATGGCCTGCAGCCCGCAGAACACCAGGTCGTGCAGCTCCTCGTCGAGCTGGAGCCCGGTCGGCCCCGCCTCCAGCGGGCGGTAGGCGAAGGCGAGCACGCGAAGGCCGCGAGCAGCGAGGTCGGCCCCGGCCGCGGCGACGGCTTCGGCGTCGAAGCGCTCGATGCCTTCCGCAGTCAGCATCCGGGTGCACATCGCAGCGATCCGCTCGGGCGCGCCCTTGACGTACACCGCGCGCCGGCCGTGCCGCGACCGCAGGCTCGCCGAGTAGCGCCGGGACGGCTCGAACGGGATCTCGCCGAGCGGGGTGTGCGCAGCCCGTGCGTCGGTCGGCTCGAGCCCGGCGCTCATCGCGGCGAGCAGCAGCGCCACCTCGGTCGGGTCGCCGACCGTCGTGAGCTCACCGTCGCGGCGGACGGCGTCGGCCTCGCTGCTCAGCACCCCGGCGAGGAGGGTCGTGTGCAAGGCGCGGGAGACATCGACCACGCTCAGGTCGTCCTCGGTGAGGAGCTCGGCGTCGGGCGGGTGGCCGGTGACCCGGAAGCGCTCGCCACCCGCCCAGATCTCCCGGACGGTCAAGCGGTTCTCGGTGAGCGTTCCGGTCTTGTCCGAGCCGATGACCGTGGTGCTGCCGAGCGTCTCCACCGCGGGCAGGTGGCGGATGATCGCTCGCCGGCGGGCCATCCGCGCCACCCCGATGGCGAGGGCGACGGTCGTCGCCACCGGGAGGCCCTCGGGGACGTTCGCCACGGCCAGCGCCACCGCAACGTGGAACATCTCCTGGACCGAGTTGCCGCGCAGGATGCCGGTCGCGAACGCGACGGCCGAGACCCCGAGCACCGCGACCCCGATGGTCTTCGCGAAGCCTTCCAACCCCCGCTGCATCGGGGTGCGGGGACTCGGCTCGCCCTCGACGAGCTCGGCGATGGCCCCGAGCTCGGTCCGGTCGCCGGTCGCGACGGCCACCCCGATACCCCGCCCGCTGGTGACGACGCTACCGGCGTAGGCCATCGACCTGCGGTCGCCGAGCGCGGCGTCCGGCGCGACCGGGCGCGGGTCCTTCGCGACGGCGAGCGACTCACCGGTCAGCAGGGATTCGTCGAGGTGCAGGGCGTTGGTCCAGGTCAAGCGCACGTCGGCCGGCACGCGGCTGCCCGGTTCGAGCACCACGACGTCACCGGGAACGACCTCCGCGCTGTCGATCTCGCGCGTCTTCCCCGAGCGCACCACCCGGGCCCGGGGGACGACGAGCCCCATCAGCGCCCGGACGGTGCGCTCGGCGGCCCGCTCCTGCCACGCGGCGACGGACGCGTTCAGCAACAGCGCGACGGCGACGACGACCGCGTCGAGGAACTCCCGCAGCACCAGGACCACGCCGAGCGCGATCACCATGATGTAGATCAGCGGGTTGCGGAACTGGCGGAAGAACAGGGCGACCGGCGATGGGGGCTGTCGTTCCCGCAACCGGTTCGGGCCGTGGTGCGACAGCCGCGCGGCCGCCTCGGTCGCGCACAGCCCGCTGCCGCTCGTCCCCAGCGCCTCCTCGACCGTTCGAGGATCCTCCGCGTGCCAGAGCAGTCGCCGGCCGGGAGTGAGCGAGGTCGCGCCGGTGCTCCGCTCGGTACCTGGATGATCAGCCATGGCGTCGCTGCCGGGTTCTCCGGCGGTCATCGTTTCGTCCGCTCCTCGTGTGCGGTTTCGCAGTACGCTGGCCTGCCGGGCCCCATCCGTTCCACGGGTGGGGCCCGTCGGCCGGAACGCTCGGAGGGGATCAGATGCCCGACGGGGCCTCCGACCAGACCGTCCTGGTCGGCGTCGACGGTTCGGATTCGGCCACGCGTGCGGTCACCTGGGCCGCCCGGTACGCGCTCGACCGGCGGCTCCCGCTCCGCCTGGTGCACGCCTTCGCCTGGCCCGACAGCACCTTCGACCCGAACGCCGTGCTCGCCCGGCGGGTCGCGCACACCTCGGTCGGCGAGCAGTACCGGGATGACCTGATCCGGCACGCCGAGCAGGACCTCGCCACGGCCGTTGCCGCGGCTCGTGAGGTCGCTCCCGGCCTCGAGGTGCACCACGAGGTGGTGACGGGCGCACCGACCGAGGTGCTGCTCGCCGAGTCGGCGCAGGCCCTCGTCACCGTGGTCGGGAGCCGCGGCCGCGGCGGCTTCGCCGGTCTGCTGCTGGGTTCGGTCGCCGTCGCGGTGGCCACCAGGGCGCACTGCCCGGTGGTGGTCGTCCGCGGCGAACCACCGTTCCGGACCGACGCACCCGTCCTCGTCGGCTTCGACCCCGCTGCGTCGGGCGACGGCGCACTGGACTTCGCGTTCGACGTGGCCGCTGCCCGGTGGGTGCCGGTCGAGGTGCTGTACGCGTGGCGCGACGAGTACTCGGTTCCCGACGCCGACGACACCGGGGACGTCGTGGAAGCGGGGCGCAGCCTCTTGGCCGAGCACCTCGACGCCCGGCGGGCCCGCCACCCCGATGTCGAGGTACGGGAGCTGATCGTGTCCGACCGGCCGGCACGAGCGCTGATCGACCGGTCAGCGACGGCCCAGCTCGTGGTCGTCGGGTCCCGCGGCCGTGCGGGTGTCGCCGCCGCCCTCGGTTCGGTCAGCCATGCGCTGATCCACCACGCCGCGTGCCCGGTGGCCGTCGTCCCGCGGGCGGGTGGCTGAAGGGCTCCGGCCTGCATGCAACCACCCTCGCCGGGCGGCGCCGGCCGGGCCGGAGGCGCAAGGCCCGTCGACCGGGTGACGGAAGGCCCGACCGGCGGCACCGCAGGCCCCGGGCTACGTGCCGGCGGCGGACGTCGGGAGCTCGACGCAGTCGGAGTCGCAGGCTCCCGGGGCGGGCGCGGGTGCCGGGCGGTGCAGGACCGCTCGCGACACGGTGACGGTGAGGGTGTCGCCGTCCAGCTCGGCGCTGCCGTCGACGATCAGCGAGTGTTCGTCGGCGGATCTCGGGGGCCAGACGAGCGTGACGGCGGGGCGCGCGGCGAGGTTGGCGCGGGTCTTGCGCCCCAGCTCGCCGACGACGACCCCGGCGTCCCGCACCTGCGGGGACACCGCGACGACGTGCGGCCTTCCGTCGTCGCCGATGGTCACCAGGTAGGCGAAGTCGAAGCGGGCGACCGCCTCCGCCAGGTCGTCGATCGCAACGGCGATGCTCACCGGTCGAGGGTAGGGCGGGGACGGGCACCGGCGCAGCGGGCCTGTGGTCCCCTGCGTCCCGCCCGCGCGAGGGACACGACCATGGCCGCGAAGACCGCGACCCAGGCGGCGAGCGCGGGCCAGAACTCGATGCGGGCGACGACGGCCATGAACCGCAGGCCGGTCACCCCGCCGAACTCGGCGGTGGCGACGGAGTACATCCCCAGCGGGAAGACCAGCGCCCACAGCTGCGGGGTGTAGGTGAGCCGGTCGCGCCGCAGTACGTGCCGCCAGAACCCGAGCAGCACGAGCAGCGGGATCGTCCACGTCCCGAACGACCACAGCAGCAGGCTGGTGCCCTCGACGACGGGTGCGGCGACGCGGACCACCGGGAGCTCGCGGTCGAGCTCGAGGATCCGGCTGCCGGCGAGGACGCTGATCGCCGTCGCCCCCATGATGATCCAGTACGGCGTCGTCAGCTCGTGCGGGCGCACCGGCGCGGTCAGCAGGCGGACGAGCAGGAGCGTGAGCAACACCGCGTACAGCACCACGCCGACCGCCCACGTGGTCACCGCGCCCGCGGCCGCCGCCTCGCCGAGGGCCCCGGTGGGTGGGGCCACCATCGACGTCCCCGTCGAGATCCCCTGCGTCGCGACCACCCAGAGGAGCCAGGTGCCGTCGGCGTCGGCGAGCCCGGACTTGCCGGCCGTGACGATGACCAGCGACGGGATCGCGTAGCCGAGCACGAGCCAGCCGAGCGCGGCGACGGCGAGCAGCGCGAGGGCGACCGCCTCGGCGCCCTGCTCGTACAGGCGCTCACCCAGCACCGCCGCCCCGGCGACCACCGCGAAGGCGGCGAAGGCGTGGCGGGGGCTGGTCAGCTCGTCCCGGACCAGGGCCGGCCGGAGCCACGCGCGCAGCAGCGACAGGACCGCGAGCACCGGGAAGGCGACGGCCGCGACCACGAGCGTGGCCGTCGAGATCGGCGCCAGCCCCTGCCGCGCGGCCGCGGTCGAGACGATGCCGGTCGCCATGACGAGGGCGAACCACCCGGGGCCGAGGCTGCGCAGCGCGGTCGTGACGTCCACCCGACCCAGGATGGTACGGGCGCGCCGGGGTCGTCGGGGTCGGCCCGATGGTGACCCGCGCTCTCCGAGACGGCGCCGGCGGCGGCCTGACGTGGCCGCCCGAGGTCGTCGCGGATCGGCCGGCCGCCCAGGTCCGCGGGGTTCTGAGCCGCCGCCTGGTGGCCGGTCCGCTCACGTGACCAGCGGGTAGTGGCACGCCACCGATCGGTTCGGCCCGATCGGGGTGAGCGGCGGTTCGGCGTCGGCGCAACTCGGCCGGGCCAGCGGGCAGCGCGTGCGGAAGCGGCATCCGCGGGGTGGTTCGAGCGGCGAGGGCAGCTCGCCGCGCAGGGCGTCACCGCCGAGCGGGGCGGTGGGATCCGGGACCGGCACCGACTCGATCAACGCGCGGGTGTAGGGGTGCGCCGGATGCCGGTAGACCTCGTCGGCGTCGCCGATCTCGACGATCTTCCCGAGGTACATCACCGCGATCTGGTCGCTGATGTTGCGCACGACGGCGAGGTCGTGCGAGATGAACAGCATCGCCAGCCCGCGTTCGGCCCGCATCCGCTCGAGCAGGTTCAGCACCTGGGCCTGGACGGACACGTCGAGCGCGGACACCGGTTCGTCGCAGATCAGCAGCTCGGGACGCAGCGCCATGGCGCGCGCGACCGCGATCCGTTGGCACTGGCCGCCGGAGAACTCCCCGGGACGGCGGTCGGCCACCAGGTCGGGGTCCAGGCCGACCTGGCGCAGCGTCTCGTCGACGCGCTCGGCGATGCCCGCCCGGTCCACGCCGTGGATCGCGAGGCCTTCGGCGACGATGTCGCGGATCCGGCGTCGCGGGTTCAGCGCGGAGACCGGGTCCTGGAAGATGATCTGCATGCGCGGGAGGACCCGCCGCAGCCGGGCGAACGACATCGACGTCAGCTCGAGCCCGTCGAACCGGACCCGGCCCGCTCTCGGGGCGGGCAGCCGCACGAGCGCCTTCGCGACGCTGGATTTTCCGCACCCGGATTCGCCGACGAGTCCCAGCGTCTCGCCGCGCCGCACCCGGAAACTGACGCCCGAGACCGCCTGGACCGTTCCGCCGGGGACGCGGTAGGTCTGCACGAGGTCCTCGACCTCGAGCAGCGGCCGGGCGGGCCCACGACCGTCCATCGTCGTCACGGTCGCTCCCGCAGGCCGGTCGGTGCGAAGCAGGCGTACCGGTGGCCGTCGTCCCCGGCCGGCTCGAGGTGGGGGACGTCCGTGCTGCAGCGGGGGAGCGCGGCGGCGCAGCGGGGCGCGAAGCGGCACCCCGGGCCGAGGGCCACCGGGTCGGGCGGCGCCCCCGGGATGGTGTGCAGCGCGGAGTGGCGCGGTCGAGCCGTGTCCGGGATCGCCTCCAGCAGGGCCGCGGTGTACCTGTGGCGGTGGTGCGCGAACAGCGTGGGCGTGGGAGCCTCCTCGACGACCTGACCGCCGTACATGACGGCGATGCGATCGGTGCGCCCGGCGAGCACCCCGAGATCGTGGCTGACCATGATCACCGCCATGTCCCGGTCGCGCTGGATCCGCTGGAGCAGGTCGAGGATCTGCTTCTGCACCGTCACGTCCAGCGCGGTGGTCGACTCGTCGGCGATGAGCAGCGCGGGGTCGCACGCCAGGGCCATCGCGATGGTGACGCGCTGGCGCATCCCGCCGGAGAGCTGGTGCGGGTACTGGCGGAGGCGCTTGCGCGGCTCGGGGATCCCGACCTGCTCCAGCAGCTGCACCGCCTTCTCCCGCGCCGCTGCGCGGCTGAGCCCGAGGTGGTGGCGGGGCCCTTCGGTCAGGTGCCGTTCGATGCGCACGACGGGGTTGAGTGCCGAGGAGGGATCCTGGAAGACCATCGCGATGTGCCGACCGAGGTAGCGGCGGGCTTCTCGCGCCGGCAGACGACGCAGGTCGACCCCGTCGAACCGCACCTCGCCGCTGACCCGCGCCGCACGGGGCGCGATCCCCATGATCGTGCGCACGAGCATGCTCTTGCCGGAGCCCGACTCGCCCGCGATGCCGAGGGTCTGCCCGCGCTCCAGGGTGAGCGTCACGCCGTCGACCGCGCGCAGCAGCCCGCGCCGCGTCGGGAGGTGGCAGCGGAGGTCGTCGACGTGGAGGAGGGGCGGGGGTCGATCGGGCCCGGCCGCCTGCTCCGGTCCCGGCCTCGGGTCGGTGGTCGTCGTGGGGTTCATGTCGGCCCTTTCCGTCGCGCCGGCCGTCACAGCTGCGACTGCTCCACGTCGAAGCGCCTGCGGAGGTGGTCGCCCACGGTGTTGAGCGCGTACACGGTCATGAACAGGAAGAAGGCGGGGATGAAGGTCAGGCTCGGGTGCGAGGCGATCCGGTCCTTGGCCTCGGCGACCATGCCGCCCCAGCTGGGGTAGGGCATCGGCATCCCGAACCCGAGGAAGCTCAGCGATCCCTCGATCACGATCAGCAGCGCCATGACGACCACGGAGAACGCGACGATGCTCATGAGCGCGTTGGGCAGGATCTCCCGGAACATGATCCGCCAGTGGCTCGCGCCCATGGCGCGCGCGGCCAGGACGAACTCGCGGCTGCTCTGCGCGACGACGCTGCCCTTGGTCATCCTGGCGAAGGACGGGATGATCAGCGCCGCCAGCGCCAGGGTGAGGCTCGCGAGGCTGGGCCGCAGCGCCGCCGCGAGGGCGATGAGGAACAGCAGCGGCGGGAACGCCTGCACGACCTCGGCCAGGATGTCGATCGTCGCCTCGACGACGCCCCGGAAGTACCCGGCGAGCAGTCCGAGGAACCCGCCGACGACGAGCCCGAGGACGGCGGCGGTGAGCCCGACCGCCATCGACGCCCTCGCCCCGTACACGATGCGCGAGAGCACGCTTCGCCCGATCGCATCGGTGCCCAGCGGCTCACCGGTCAGCTGCGGTCCCTGCATCGGGGCGCCGACCACCTCGTCGTAGCCGGCGATCGGCAGCACGTCCGCCAGGAGGGCCACCAGGGCGAGGCCGGCGATCCAGCCGATCCCGACCCACAACGGGAGCTTCGCACCGCGGCGCGCCGCGCGGGACGCGGTCGGCGGCGTCTCGGCCGCGGAACCGGTCGGCGGGGCGGGTTGCATCACCGAGGACACGGCGTCACCTCGCCCGGATCCGCGGGTCGATGACCGAGTAGCCGACGTCGACCGCGATGTTGACGAGCACGTAGGTGACGGCCACCACGACGACGATCCCCTGGATCGCGGGGATGTCCTGGAACGGGACCGACTGGATGGCCAAGAACCCGATGCCGGGCAGGGCGAACAGCGACTCCACGATGACCGCCCCACCGAGCAGGCGGCCCATGGACAGCCCCGCCACCGTCGTCAGGGAGAACAGCGACGGGCGCAGCACGTGGCGGAACAGCACGTAGCCGGGTGGCAGGCCGCGGGCGCGCGCCGACAGCACGAACTTCTCCTGAAGGGTCCTGATCACGTCGCCGCGCAGCAGCCGGAAGTAGACGGCCGCCTCCATGAGGGCGAGGCTCAGCGCGGGCAGGACGGCGGACCGCAGGTTGCCGATCGGGTCCTCGGTGAAGGGGACCCAGCCCCCGACCGGGAACAGCCGCGCCCGCACCGCCAGGAGGTAGATCAGCAGCACCGCCGCGGCGAACCCGGGCAGCGACAGCAGCGCCGACGACAGCGCGGTGGCGGTCCGGTCCAGCCGGCCGTCGGCGCGGGCCCCCGCCACGAGCGCGAGGGGCACCGCGACGAGCAGCGCCAGCACGACGGAGAGCACCGCGATCTCGAGCGTCACCGGGAACCGCTGCGCGATGGCGGTGGTGACCGGGAGGCCCATGCGCAGCGACGTCCCCAGGTCGCCGCCGAGCGCAGCCGTCAGCCAGTCCCAGTAGCGGACGTGGAACGGCCGGTCCAGGCCGAGCTGCTCGTTGAGCCGGGCGACCTGCTCCGGGGTCGCCTGGTCGCCGAGCATCGCGAGCGCGGGCGAGCCCGGCATGAGGTCGACCATCGCGGTGGTGAGCAGCGTGATCAGGAACAGGACCGGCACCAGGCGGAGGAGGCGGCTCCCGACTTGGCGTAGCACCGTGGCTCTCCTCAGGCGTCCGGCCGGAACCCGATCTCGTCCCAGCGGATCAGGCCGCGGCTGGTGTACCGCAGGCCCGTGACGTCGTCGGACATGATCGTGGTGAGCGTCGGGGTGAAGGTGAACATCCCGGGGAGGTCGGCCAGGAACCGCTCCTGCACCGCGCGGTAGCTCGCGGCGCGCTCGGCGACGTCGGTCGTCGACCGCGCCGCGAGCAGTGCCGCATCGACCTCGGCGTTGGCGTACCCGGTGGTGTTGAAGCTGCCGGTCGAGCCGAGGAGGTTCACCAGGCCCGGGTCCGGGTCGGGGTACCGGTAGGCCCCCGGGTACGGGCTCATGTCGTAGTCGCGACGCAGGAAGACCCGTTCGCGCGCGGCCGTGACGTCGATGTTGTCGATCCTCATCGACACGTTCCGCATGTCCCGCAGCTGGCTCTGGATGAACTGCGCGGCGCGGGTGTTGACGTCGTTGCCGCTGATGTTCACGAACACGAAGTCGACCGGCTTGCCCTCGGCCGCCAGCTCGTCGAACAGCTCCTGGGCGCGGGCCCGGTCGACGGCGGGCAACGTCAGGTCGGGTTCGTGGAACGGGGAGTCCGGCTCGAACAGCCCTGCTGCCGCGCGGGCGTCCGGTGACCCCTGCATGATCTCGGCGAGCTGCTGGCGGTCGATGCTCAGGTAGATGGCCCTGCGCGCGCGGACGTCGTCGAACGGGGGGCGCTGGTTGTTGAAGTAGATCCAGCCGCCGCCGTTCTGGTCCTGCCGGTGCACGGTGAGGCCCATCGCCTCGGCCTCGGCGAACAGGGCGAGGTCGGCGTCCGCGGTCGGGGGTTGCACGTCCGCCTGACCGGACGCGATGGCGTTGACGCGCTGGCCGGCCTCGGGGACGAGATCGATCCGCACCTGCTCGAGGTACGGCTTGCCCTCCTGCCAGTAGTCGGGGTTCGCGGTGTAGATCTCGTGGCTGTCGCGCACCCACTCGGTCAGCAGGTACGGGCCGGCGCCCACCGGGTTGGCGGAGAAACCCTCGGGGTCGGCCCGCATCGCGGTCGGGGACACGATGAACGGCAGCGACTGCGCGATCAGCTTGTCGAGGTGCATGTTCGGCTCGGGCGTGGTGATCTGCAGCGTCAGCGGGTCGAGGACCGCCATGTCCCAGGTGGCGATGGTCCGCGCCTCCGGCGAGAAGCCGACGTCGACGTAGTGCTGGTAGGTGAACCGCACCGCCTCGGCGTCGTACGGGGTCCCGTCGGAGAACGTGACCCCCGGGCGGATCTTCAGGGTCCAGACCCGTCCGTCCTCCGACGGCTCGATGCTCTCCCCGATGTGCGGCACCGCCTCCCCGGTCACCGGGTCGGAGATGAACAGGTGGTCGAAGACGGCCGCGAGCCGCGTCGCGTCGCCGGCCGACGAGATGGTCGCGTCCTCGGCGGGGTCGAAGCTGCGGGCGGGGATGCCGATCGCCATGGTGAGCGTGCCGCCCCGGGCCGGTTGGGCGTCGACGGGGCCCGCGGACGCCCCACCGGATCCCCCGCACGCGGCGAGCACCAGGGTCGTGGCGACCGCCACCGCGGTCGCCCGGAGGCCCCTTCGGGGAGATCTCGACATCGTTGTCGCCTTCCTCGGTGGTCGTGGCGGGTCAGTCCTCGTGGCGAGCGGCGCCGGCGGCCGGTGCCGACGCGATCTCGGCGAGCACGTGGCGGGCGAGCTCGTCGTCCGGGGTGTTGAGGTGAGCGGTGAGCGTGAAGTGGTTGTGCCCCCTGAGGCGCACCACGGGGGGCCACCGTCCGTGCCGGTGGCTGTGGGCGGCGACCACGGCGGTGGCCTGCCGCTGTGCGGGGGGTGGGTCGAACTCGGCGACGGCGTAGAGGACCGGCACCGGGGAGTCGACCAGCCCGCGGAGCGGGGACAGCTCGACGTAGCGGCCGGGGTCGTCACCGAAATACGGGCGCAGCAGGTCGGGCTCGAAGGTCGCCAGGTCGTAGGCGCCGGAGAGCAGGCTTGCGCTCGCCACCGCGGGGCCCGCGGGCTCGTGGAACCGCGGGTGGGCCAGGTAGCACGCGGCGTGGACCGCGCCCGCGGAGGTCCCCATGAGGTGGATCCGGTCCGGTTCGCCGCCGTGCGCGGTGATGTTCGTCCGCACCCAGTGCAGGGCCGCCGCCACGTCCTCGGTGCCCGCGGGCCAGCCGAACTCCGGGGCGAGCCGGTAGGTCATCGTGACCCCCACCAGGCCGTGGCGGACGGCCCACACGGCGACGTTGTCGTGGTACGGGCTGCCGGGCCGGTTCTTGTCGCCGCCGACGAAACCCCCGCCGTGGACGAAGACGACCACCGGCCGCGGTGCGCCGGGTTGCGCACCCGCCGGCCGGAAGACGTCCAGCCGCTGCCGCGGGTGCGACCCGTAGGCGACGTCCCGGTGCACCTCGATGCCCGCGTACGGCGGACGTTCGTGGAACGGCGCGTACAACGCCTGGGACGCCGCCATGACGTCCGGCGAGACCACCGGGCCCAGCTCGGCGACCCGCCGGGCGAGAGCGTGCGCGTCGAACACCGGGCCCCGCTGGGGCGCGGCGGTCAGTCGGCAGCCGGTACCCATTCGATCTCCCTGCCGTCCTCCGTCGGGTACTCCCGGCGGGCGGGCGGTGCGTCCGAGACCCCCGTGGCCGGCATGGCGCCCACCTCGACGGTGCGCCGCGACGTCGGCCGACGCTCGCGGTCGGGCCACCTGAACCAGTTCCGGGCGTTGTCGTGGAAGACCTTGGCGTGCCACGACGCCGGGAGCCGTTGCGCGATGTCGTCGACGGCGTCGGTGTTCCAGTGCGGGTAGCCCGAGGCGAAGCACAGCAGGTCCGCCGCGTCCCCGAACGCGTCGAGGAGCTTCACCACCCGTTCGGCTCCGTCCGGTTCAGCGGGGCGGTCGATCGGCCACGTGCTCACCCGCACGTGGTCGCGGAAGTAGTCGCTGGGGAGGCGGCGGACCCACGGCACCTCGCGCCGCAGCCCGCGCCAGTTCACATCGAGACGGAAGAACAGGCCCGGTATCCACGCCGTGCCCACCCCGGAGACGAACAGCCGCAGGTCGGGGTACTTCTCGAACACCCCCTGCACGATCATGCTCTGGACGTGGGTCATGATCGGGCTGAACGCGAGCGCGGACAGCTCACCGAAGGTGCTCGGCATCCCGCCCGCCGTGGGGTGGGTCAGGGTGTCGGCGCCCACGTCACCGCCGGGGTGCAGGACGACCGGCAGGTCCAGCTCGGCCGCGGCCTCGTAGATCGGGTGGTACGCGGGATGACCGAACGGCTTGCCGAGCCCGTTCGCGGCCATGAGCGCCCCGACCATCCGTTCGTGGGCGCCGGCGCGCCGCACCTCCGCGGCGCCCTCCTGCGGCGTCTGGTTGGGCACCAGCACGAGTCCGAAGAGGCGCTCGTCGGCGGCGAACCAGCGCTCGATCGTCCAGTCGTTGATGGCGCGGGCGAGCGCGCTCGCCCGGTGGGTGTTGGGGACCGCGGGGATGAACATGCCCCGGTCGTGGCTCAGCACCGCCCGCTCCACGCGACCCGCGCCGAGGGCCTGTCGGACCAGCAGCCCGGGGTCCGACCCGGCCGGCGCTCCGTCCGGCTCGGCCGTGGCCAGGTAGTCGCCGGCCGGGTGCCGGAACGGAGCGGCGGGCAGGATCGGCATCGCGCCCGCCCCGCCGGGCAGGGTTCCCGGTACGCCGATGTGCTCCCGCCAGCCCGCCGACATGAAGTCGGTGACCTCGAGCTGGGACCGCCAGTGGTGGTGCACGCACGCGTCGATGACCGGGCCCCGGTAGCGCCGTTCGCGCTCGGACACCTCAGCCCCTCCCCACTCGGATCAGCACGCGGCCGTCGTGTTCGTGGACCGGGTAGGTCGCGACCCGGTAGCCGGGACAGGCCGACTCGCCGGACCGCAGCGAGAACTCCCAGCGGTGCCAGGGGCAGAGGACCGCCGGTTCCGCTGCGTCCGCGTCGACCTCCACGCCGTCGGGGGTGAACCGGCTCGACAAGGCGACCTGCAGGAACCCCTCCGAGAGCGGCGCGGCCTGGTGGGGGCAGCGGCCCCGCACGGCGAAGAGCTCGGCGCCCCACCGGCACACGGCGACCTCGAGCCCAGCCGCGCGCACCTGGCGCAGCGTGCGGTCCGGGAAGTCCTCCGCCGCCCCGATGTCGATCACGCTCATCGCGCCGACGCCCCCGCGCCGGAGGGCGCCGCAGCGGATCCAGCTGCGCCGGCGGACCCGGCCACCGGGGCCAGCCGCAGGATCGAGCGGGCGTTCTCGTGGAAGACCTTCGGCAGCCACTCCCGCGGCAGTCGACGTGCGACGTAGAAGGGGTCGTCGGCGTCCCAGTGGGGGTAGTCGCTGGAGAAGCAGAGCACGTCGTCCATGCCGCCGAGCGCCTCGAACAGCTCGATCAGCTGGCTCTTGCGCGGGGTCAGCTCCAACGGCTGCGTGCTGAGCTTGACGTGCTGCCGGAAGTAGTCGCTCGGCCGCTGCCGGACCCAGTCGCTCTCGGCGCGCAGCACCCGGTAGTGGGCGTCGAGCCGCCAGAGGAAGTTCGGCACCCAGGCCAGGCCGGTCTCGAGCACGAGGACCTTGAGCCCGGGGAACTTCTCGAACGTCCCCTGGGTCACGAAGCTGGCGAGGTGGGTGAGCGTCGGCTGCTGCAGCAGCGTGTGCCACTCCAACCGCGAGTTCGGCACGCCGCCTGCAGCGGTGTGGGCCGGGCCCCCTTCCGTCTCGCCTGCGGCGCCGTGGATCACGATCGGCAGGCCCACCTCCTCGGCCACCCGGTAGATGGGGTCGTAGACGGGGTGCCCGAGCGGCTTGCCGAAGGCGTTCCAGGAGAACAGCACGCCCGTCACGCCGGGGTGGTCGGCCATCCGGCGGATCTCGGCAGCGGCGGCGTCGGGTAGCTCGGCCGGGATGACGACGGTCGTGCGCAGCCGGGAGTCCCGGGGTAACCAGGTCTCGACGACCCAGTCGTTCATCGCCCGGGCGATGGCCGCCGCGAACTGGGGGTTGTGCCGCGCCACCTCGTGTCCGATGTCGAACGACAGGTTCGCGACCTCGATCGGGTGGGGGTCGAGGTGCTGGGCGCGCATCAGCTCGTAGGAGGTGCCCAGCCCGTCCTCGGGGAGCGCCTCCAACCGCTTGTTGACCCCTCGCTGGAACGGGTAGGTCAGCCCGGCCGGCATGAGCGCGGCACGGGGGCCTCCGGTGCGGTCGCGGACGTAGGCCCTCCACCGCCGGGGCAACCGTTCGACCAGCTCGTCCGTGGAACGCCACCGCTGGTGGACGTCCACGTCGATGATCGGCCCGTCGTACACCGGGACGCGCGTCGTCACGTCGGCCCCTTTCCGTGCTGGGGATGCGCGTAGCAGTGTGGCCGGGCCCATAATTTATGAAAAGCATGACTAACTAACGAGAGAAGCAAGTATTACTATCTTTTGGTGCGGTTCACCCTGCGGCAGCTCGAGTACTTCGTGGCGGCCGCCGAGACCGGCACGCTCACCGGTGCGGCCGCCCGCTGCCACGTGTCGCACGCCGGGATCGCGCTCGCCATCGGCGATCTCGAACGCGCCCTCGGCGTGCAGCTCCTGCTGCGCCGCAAGGCGAAGGGCGTCACGCTCACCGCGGCCGGTCAGCGGGTGCTGGCGGACGCGCGGGCGTTGCTGGCGCAGGCGGAGGAGCTGCAGTCCGCCGCGGTGGCGAGCGGCGGGCAGCTCGCGGGCCGGTTGCGGGTGGGCTGCTACACGGTGCTCGCGCCGTTCTTCGTCCCGTCACTGCTGGACACCTTCGCCGCCGAGCACCCGATGCTGCGGCTGGACGTCGTCGAGGACGCGCAGCACGAGCTGCAGTCCCTGCTCCTCGACGGTGCGATCGAGGTCGCGTTGCTCTACGACCGCGGCCTGCATCCCGACGTCGACCGCCGGCTCGTCCGGCGGCTGCGCCCCTACGTCCTGCTCGCGGCGGACCACCGGTTGGCGGGCGGCGGGCAGGTGCGCCTGGCGGACCTCGCCGACGAGCCGTTGATCAGGCTCGACCTGCCCCCGCTCGCGGAGGGGGCACAGGGGCCCGCCGCCGGGTGGGGCTCGGACGCGGCGGCGTGGTACCGGACGCCCAACCTCGAGGAGGTGCGCTGCCTGGTCGGCCGGGGTCTCGGCTACGCCGTGCTCGTCCAGCACCCGCTGACCGAGGTCACCTACGACGGGCGACGGGTCGTCGCGCTCCCCATCGCCGACGACGTTCCGGACGTCTCCGTGGTGCTCGCCCACCCGCGCGGTGCGCAGCTGACCCGGCGTGCGGAGGCGCTCCTCGAGTTCACCAGGGCCGTCACGCCGGGTGCGGCACCGGTCGACGGGACCACCAACTAGTCGGTGGCGCCGACCGGTCGGTGCCACCAGCGCCGGCAGCCGACGTCGTCACCGCCCCGGTGCGGTGGTGAGCGGCCCGCGCGGGCCTCACCCCCGGCTCGCCCCGACCGCCGTCGAGGGCTCGTACAGGTCGCGCCCGAACCGCTCCCGGATCGTCGCCACGGCGACGAAGGTGATCGCCGCGCACCCGATGATGTACAGCGCCACCGACCACGACGCGCCCGTGGCCGCGAGCAGGGCCGTCATGATGAACGGGGCCAGCCCGCCGGCGAACACCGACGCGAACTGGTAGCCCAGCGACGCCCCCGAGTAGCGGACGTCGGCGGGGAACATCTCGGTGTAGAGGGTGGCCTGCGGGCCGTACATCGTCGCGTGGATGGTGAACCCGACGAGCAGCGCGAGGAACACCAGCGGCGTGGACCCGGTCTCCACCAGCCAGAACATCGGGAACGCGAACAGGCCCATCAGCACGGTGCCGGTGAGGTAGAGGCGCTTGCGCGACCCCATGCGGTCGGTGAGCGCCCCGAACAGCGGCATGGACACCACCTGCGTGAGCCCGGCCAGCATCACGCACCACAGGATCGTGGACCGGGACATCCCGACGGTCGTCGTCGCGTAGTCGAGCATGCCGCTGATCAGGATGTAGAAGGTGGCGTTGACGACGAAGAACGCGCCCGCCGCCTGCAGGATCTCCCGCCAGTAGCGGCGGACGGCCTCCACGAGCGGCGCCTTGCGCAACCCGGCCTCCGCGCGGGAGGCGCTCGACCGCTCCCGCAGCTCGCGGAACACGGGCGTGTCCTCGATGCGCAGCTGGACGTAGGCGCCGATCGCCACGAGCACGAGCCCGGACAGGAACGGGATGCGCCAGCCCCACGCCATGAACTGCTCGTCGGTGAGCACGGCGGTGAGGAGGAGGAAGAACATGTTGCCCGCCACCGCGCCGAAGATGGCGCCGGTCTGCACGAGGCTGCCGTAGAAGCCCCGCCGCGCGACGGGTGCGTGCTCGGTGAGCAGCAGCGCCGCCCCGCCCCACTGGGCCCCGACGCCGATGCCCTGCACGAGCCGGGCGAGCACGAGCAGGGCGGGGGCCCACGCCCCGATCGCGTCGTACCCGGGCAGCACACCGATCATGAACGTCGCCAGCCCCATGATCAGCATCGCCCCGACGAGCGGCGGCTTGCGGCCGAACCGGTCGCCGACGTGGCCGGCGATGATCCCGCCGAGCGGGCGGGCGACGAACCCGACCGCGAACGTCGCGAACGAGGCCAGCGTGCCGGCGACCGGGCTCACCGAGGGGAAGAACAGGTGGCCGAACACGAGCGCGGCGGCCGTGGCGTAGATGAGGAAGTCGAACCACTCGAGCGTGGTGGCGAACACCGCGGCCGCGGCGAGCCTGCCCATCTGCTGCGGGGGAGCGTGCTGGTCCATCTCAGTCCACCTCCGGACTGCGGCGTTGCGGCCGTAGGTACGAACGATCGTTCGTAACCTAGCCGAGCGGAATCGCCCCGGGCAAGGCGCGGGGTCTGCTCAGTGGGGGAGGCGGGCTTCCAGCAGCGCGAGCGCGTAGCGGGCCTGCTGCTCGGCGAGCTGGCCGCGCGACAGCCGCCCGTCCGGCCGGTACCAGGAGGCGATCGCGTTGATCCCGGACAGGATGGCGCGGGCGGCATCGGCGGCGTACGGCGTGCGGAACTCGCCGCTCGCCACGCCTTGGGCGACGATCTCCTCGAAGACGTCCTGGGTCGAGTCGCGCTCGGCCACCAGTGCGGCGCGGTCGTCCGGCTCGAGGTAGCGCACCTCGTTCGTGGACACGAGCATCGCGACCTGCTGGTCGACCACGAAGCCGACGTAGGCGCGCACGGCTTCGCGCATCCGCGAGGTCGCGTCGTCGCCGGCGTCGGCGACCGCGCGCCGCACCCGTGCCCGCAGCTCGTCGTTGGCGTGCCGCAGCACCTCGGCGAGCAGCCGCGACTTCGAGGGGAAGTAGTTGTAGAGGTTGGACAGGCTCGTGCCGGCGAGCTTCGCGACGTCGCGCATCGACGCGCCGTTGAAGCCCTTCCGGCCGAACGCCTCGAGCGCCGCGTTGAGGATGACGGCCTCGTTCCGCCGGCCGGTGTCGGGGACGAGGGCGGCGGAACGGGTGTTCATGTCCCTCAGCCTACGGCACCCGACGACCGCGTCCCGGGCCGCTTGACAGGGGGAGCCCAGGCGTGCTTCGTTAGCGTGAAAGAACGTTCGTTCGTGCCGAAGGGGGCGCATGGACTCCGGCCCGTACTTCGAGGACTTCGAGGTCGGACGCACCTACACCGGCCCGGAGCGCACGCTCTCGCCCGCCGACGTCGCCGCGTTCGCCGAGCTGAGCGGCGACCGCCACCCGGTGCACACCCGCGACGAGCAGCCGCTCGTGCACGGCCCGCTCGGCATCGCGTGCTTCTTCGGGTGGCTGTACGAGACGGGGCTCGGCGCCCACGTCGAGGCCGCCCTGGACACCCGCTGGCGCTACCTCGCGCCCCTGCACCCCGGCGACCGGGTGAGCTACGAGATGACGATCACCCGGGCCCGGCGGACGTCCGCGCGGGTGAACGGGGTGATCGGGCGGCACGTGCTCGTGCGCGACCAGCGCGGCGTGCTCGTCCAGGAGGGCGAGACCGCCGCGCTGGTGACCGCCCGCGACGCGACCGGCGACGACGCGCAGCGGGTCGGCCGGGCGTTCCCCGGCGCCGCGTGGGCGCGTGCGCTGGGGGAGCGGCTCGCGGCCTCCCCGGCGTTCACCACGCAGACCAGCACCTGGGACGGCACGATCGGCCTGCGCTTCGGCGAGGACGTCGTCCAGTTCCGGATCTACCGCGGGCGCGTGCTGGACTGCGGCACCCGCACCCCCGACGGGCCGACCTTCGTGCTCGGCGCCCCGGACATCACCTGGGTGCGGCTGCTGACCGGGCCGGTCAACGACTTCACGAAGCGGACGATGCGCGGGGAGTTCACCGTGAGCGGCAGCGCCTACGAGTACCTGCGCCTGACCAGCGCCCTCGTGGCGCTGGTCGACGAGGCGCGCGCGCTCGCGAAGGAGGCGGCGTGATGCGCGCGCACGACCTGCGGGTGGCGGGCAGCAGGGCGTTCGTGCTGGAGGAGGGCGCGGGCACCCCCGTGCTGTGCCTGCACACCGCGGGGCAGAACGGGGTGCAGTGGCGGGACGTGCAGCCCGAGCTGGCCGCGCTCGGCTACCGCGTCGTCGTGCCGGACCTGCCGGGGCACGGCCGTTCCGAGCCCGCCCCGCGCGGGCCGGTGCGCGACCTCGGCGACTACGCCGCCTGGTGCGAGGAGCTGATCGACGCCCTCGGCATGGAGCGGCCGTTCGTGGTCGGGTGCTCGATCGGGGGCGCGATCGCCTTGCAGCTGGCCGTGCGCCGCGGCGACCGGCTGGCCGGCGTGGTCGCGATGGCCGCGCACGGCGGCACCGACCGCGACCCGATGCTCACGGTCCGTGGGCTGGAGCGCGAGCTGGTCGACGCGGCCGCGCCCAGTCGCGCGGACCGCACCTACCACGGCACCCTTGCCGTCGTGGGCGCGAACGTGCAGCCGGAGCGGGCCGAGCTGATCGCGCGCATGCACCGGCGGGAGGACCCGGAGGTCACCACCAGCGACCTCATCGGCTGGGTGACCCACGACGTGCGCTCCGGCCTGCCCGGCGTCCGGTGCCCCGTGCACCTCGTCGCGGGCTGCGACGACCTGTGGCTCGACCCGGCCGACGTCCGCCACGCGGCCGGGCTGATCCCCGACGCCCGCTGCACGTTCCTCGAGGGCGTCGGCCACTACCCGATGGAGGAGCTGCCCGGCTTCGCCGCGACGCTGCACGGGTGGCTCACCGACCTGGCGAGGCGATCCCGATGACCCTGGCAGACCTGCTGGCCGACGTCGTCGCGACGCGTCCGGCCGCCGTGCTCGTGATCGACGGGGAGGACGACGTGCGGGTCACCCGCGCCGAGTTCCTCGCGCGCACCGTGGCGCTGCGCGACGCCTTGCGCGAGCGCGGCGTCGGGCGGGGCGACTGCGTCGGCGTCATGCTGCCGAACTGGTCCGACGCTCTGGTCTGGCAGTTCGCCGCCGCCGCGCTCGGCGCCCACGTGATCGGGATCAACACCCGCTACGGCGTCGGCGACGTCGCGCACGTGCTGGAGCGGGCGCGCCCGGCCGTCGTCGCCGTGGCGGACGACTTCCTCGGCCTCGACCTGTCCGGCCGGCTGCGCGATGCACTCCCCGAGGCGGGCGTGCCCGCCCCGCAGGTGGCGGTGGTCGCAGGCCCGGGGCGCCCGCCCGTCTCCGCGATCGAGGCTGCCCGGCACGACGTCGGCGCCGGGACATGGGTGCCACCGGAACCCGCGGGCCCGCCGCCCGACGCGGACGCGCTACGCGGCGGGCCCGACGCGCTCGCCGTGGCGTTCACGACGTCCGGCTCCACCGGCCGGCCGAAGCTCGCCGCCCACCTGAGCAGCGGCGTCGCCACACACGCCCGGAACGTGGCCGCCGCGGGCGGGTGGGACGAGGACTCGGTCAGCCTCGTCGTGCTCCCCCTGTCCGGGGTCTTCGGGTACGTGCCCGCGCTCGCCGCGATCGCGGCCGGCGGCGCCGTCCTCCTGGAACCGACCTTCGACCCGGCCCGGACCGTGGCCCACATGGCCCGCCACTACGTCACCCACCTCGCCTGCGCCGACGACATCAGCGGCCGGCTCATGGAGGCGTGGCGCGCGCAGCCGGTGGGCCTGCCGGACTGGCGGCGGCTGCTGATCGCCGACTTCTACGGCACGTCGGCCACCGTCGCCGCGTGGGCCGAGGACGAGACCGGCACGCCGACGTGCGGGGTGTACGGCTCGAGCGAGCTGTTCGCGCTCATGTCGTTCTGGGACCCGGCGCTGCCGCGGCCCGACCGGTGGCGCGGGGGCGGCGTGCCCGTCTCGGACGCGATCGAGGTGCGCGCGGTCGACCTGTTCACCGGCGAGCCGATCACCGGCGACGAGCCGGGCGAGCTGCAGTTCCGCGGCTACCACGTCGTCGACGGCTACCTGGGCGACCACGACGGCGCGATCCGCGCCGCCGCGTTCACCGAGGACGGCTGGTTCCGCTCCGGCGACCTCGGCGTCGCGCGGCCCGACGGTTCGTTCGTCTACCTCAACCGCATCGGCGACGCGCTGCGGCTGAAGGGCTTCCTCGTCGACCCCGCGGAGATCGAGAACCGCCTGGCCGCGCACCCCGACGTGGGGCGCACGAAGGTCGTCGGGATCACCCGGGCGGGGGAGACGCGTGCGATCGCCTTCGTCGAACCGGCCGAGGGCGCCGAGCCCGACCCGGTCGCCCTCCGCGAGTGGTGCGCGGCCACGCTGGCGCGCTTCAAGGTGCCCGACACCGTGCACGTGATCCCGGAGATGCCGACGACCGTCGGCACCAACGGCGCGAAGATCCGGGCGGCGGCCCTGCGGGAGCTCGCGGAGCGGCTCGCCGGGGCGGAGCAGGGCTGAGGGCCCGACGGCC
>NZ_DATGOP010000022.1:0-74204 GCF_035305885.1 Pseudonocardia sp. | reverse complement strand
GTGCCGCTCCCCGGCGTAGGCCACCACGTCGAGGGTCGACATCACCAGGCCCGCACCGTTGCCGATGATCCCGACCTCACCGTCCAGCTTGACGTAGTTGAGGTCCTTCGCCTTCGCCTTCGCCTCCAGGGGGTCCTCGGTCCGCTGGTCGACCAGGTCCGCGTGCCCCGGGTGCCGGAACGCCGCGTTGTCGTCCAGCGTGACCTTCCCGTCGAGGGCGAGGATCTTGTCCTGCGGGTCGCGCACCAGCGGGTTGACCTCGACCAGCGTGGCGTCCTCGGAGACGAACGTCTCCCACAGCTTGACGATCACGTCGGCGGCCTGGTCGGCGACCGCGGCCGGGATCTTCGCCTGCGCCACGATGTCGGCCGCCTTCGCGCGGTCGACGCCCGCGATCGGGTCGACGGGCACGCGGGCCAGCGCCTCGGGGCGCTCCACGGCGAGCTGCTCGATCTCCATGCCGCCCTCGGCGGAGCACATGGCGAGGAACGTGCGGTTCGAGCGGTCCAGCAGGAACGAGAAGTAGTACTCCTCGGCGATGTCGCTGGCCTCGGTGACCAGCACCTGGTGCACGGTGTGGCCCTTGATGTCCATGCCGAGGATCGCGGCGGCCTTCTCCTTGGCCTCCTCGGGGGTCTGGGCCAGCTTGACGCCGCCCGCCTTGCCGCGGCCGCCGGTCTTGACCTGGGCCTTCACCACGACGGCTGTGCCGAGCTCCGCGGCGGCGGCGCCGGCCTCCTCCGGCGTCTCGACCGTGCGGCCCGGCAGGACCGGCACTCCGTGCGCGGCGAAGAGCTCCTTCGCCTGGTACTCGTAGAGGTCCACTCGGGTTCTCCCTGCCCACTCCGCTGTGCGTCGCGGGCGCCGGGCCCGCGAAAATCGCTGCCCCGCTGACCCTAGCGACGCGATCCGCACCCGCCCTGACCTGGTCCGGTGACGACAGTCACCCTGCTCCACCACCGTCAGCGACGACACCGCCAGAACGGGCGGGGAAGGCCGTCCTCACCTACCGTTCCCCCATGGCGCTGGTCCATGCAGGGGTGGACCGCCTCGCCCGCGTGGCCGAGGTGGCGCGAGCCGCCGCGGCGGACCTCACGCGCGCCGGCGCCTACGCCGCGCGGACGTTCGGCTGCCCGGCCGGCGTGCGCGGGCTCGCCGTGGAGTGGGCGTGGCTCGCCGCGCACCTCGCCGTCTACCCGGCCGGGTTCGTGCACGAGCAGCTGGAGAACCCGACCGGCCACCGCACCGACCCGCTGCCCCCGCTGCGGCGCAGCCTCGTGGTCACCGACATCGAGGCGGCGGGAACGCCGATCCTGCTGCTGCACGGGATCATGGACAACCGGTCGGTGTTCACCGTGTTCCGCCGGGCGCTCAAGCGCCGCGGCTTCGGCGTCGTGCACGCGGTGAACTACAGCCTCCTCACCGAGGACATCCGGACCGCCGCCCGGCGGCTGCACGAGCACGTCGACCAGGTGCGCGAGCGTGCGGGCGCCGAGCGGATCCACATCGTGGGCCACTCCCTCGGCGGCGTGATCGCCCGCTACCACGTCCAGCGGATGGGCGGGGACGCGGCGGTGGACACGCTCGTCACGCTCGGCAGCCCGCACGGGGGCACGCTCGCCGCCCACCTGCTGCCGACGCCGCTCGCCCGCCAGCTCCGGCCGGGATCGGACGTCATCGCCGAGCTCACCGAACCCGCCCCGGGGTGCCGCACGCGGTTCCTCGTGGTGTGGAGCCGCATGGACCAGCTGGTGCTGCCGCAGCGCAACGGCCGCCTGCGCCACCCCGACCTGGAGGTGGAGGAGCTCGAAATACGTGACGTCGGTCACTTGGCACTACCGGTCGACCCCCGGACGGTGCACCGGGTAGCCACGTCGCTGGGCCGGACGGTGGGCCGGGTTCACCCGTTTCGCCCAGGTCAGACCTACTCGCGGGTCACTTCGGGACGCTCCGCGACCGAGCGTCACCCGAATCCTGACGCTGCGTCGACCGCGCGGCCACGCCGAGCGAGGAGTTGCCGCTAGCCGAGCTGCCTCGCTACCTTCCCCCGGTCCGCGTCACAAGCCGATCACGGCGGTGCGGCGGCGTCCCCCCGAACGTCGCCCGGGTCCTCCCCAGCCCGAGCCGCCCGGCCGGACGCGGCACCCCGGTCAGTCGAGAAGGGCAGGTCTTGGCGCGCCACCGCTCCCCCAGCGGCGCCCAGGCGGACGATCCGGGACGCACGACGCCCCTGCGCGTCGTCGACGTCCCGGGAGTGCACCGTCTCCCGGCGCCTCCTGCCGCCCCGGTGCGCGGTCGCGCCACCGTGGCCGCGGTGGCCGCCGGTGCCGTGGTGGCGGGCGGGCAGACCGCCGCGACCACGTTCTTCGGGGGCGACGACGCCGTCGCCGCGTTGCAGCCCGTGGCCGCGGTGACCAAGGAGGCGGCGCCCGCCGACCCCGAGGCCGCCTTCGAGGGCGCGATCGGCGGCAACCAGCTGCTGCCCGACCCGCTCGCGGTCGACGCGCTCGACCCGGAGTCCATGGTCGACGTGCAGAACCTCGCCAAGGCGGTGGACATCGGGCGCGAGCTCGCCCGGCAGGCGGCGATCATCGAGGCCGCGCTGGCCGACGGCGCCCCCGAGGCCTACCTGTACGGCGACACCGCGTACGTCAAGCCGACGGTGGGCCACCTGACGTCGCTGTTCGGCAGCCGCTGGGGGCGGCAGCACGAGGGCATCGACATCGCGGGCCCGATCGGCACGCCGATCTACGCGCTCACCGACGCGGTGGTCGAGGAGTCCGGCCCCGCGACGGGTTACGGGCTGTGGGTGGTGCTGCGGCACACCGACGGCACGCAGAGCGTCTACGGGCACGTGAACCGCTCGTTCGTCCGCGAGGGCCAGAAGGTGAAGGCCGGCGAGGAGATCGCCGAGATCGGCAACCGCGGCTACTCCACCGGCCCGCACCTGCACCTGGAGATCTGGAGCAAGGACGGCTCCAAGATCAACCCGCTGACCTGGCTGCGCAAGCGCGGGATCCGCTACTAGCTACAGCTTCTGCAGCGGCACGCCGCCGATGAGCATCAGCCGGACCGTGCCCGCGCTGCCGAAGTCGATCAGCACCCGCTGGGTGGCCTTGTCGGACTCGATCACGGTGCCGAGGCCGTACTTGTCGTGGTTGACCCGGTCGCCCACGTCGAGCGAGATCGACGCCTTGAGCGCCGCCTTCGGCACGTTCCAGCTGCCCCGGTCGGTGGCACCCGGCCTGCGGCCGAAGCCGAACCGGCCCACCGGCGCCGAGCGCTCCGGCTCGGCCCGCCGCCACTCGACCAGCTCGTCGGGCACCTCGGCGAGGAACCGGGAGGCCGGGTTGGCGTTGGGCTGACCGAACGACGAGCGGCTCATCGCCCGGGACAGGTACAGCCGCTTCTGCGCGCGCGTGATGCCCACGTAGGCCAGGCGCCGCTCCTCGGCCAGCTCGTCCGGGTCGCCCATCGCCCGCATGTGCGGGAACACCCCGTCCTCCCAGCCGGTGAGGAACACGACCGGGAACTCCAGCCCCTTGGCCGTGTGCAGGGTCATCAGCGTGACCATGCCCTCGTCGCTGCCCGGCACCGAGTCGGCGTCGGCCACCAGCGCCACCCGCTCGAGGAACGCGGCGAGCGAGCCGGGCGGCGGCGCGCCCGCCTCGACGTCGGACTCGTCGAGGTCGGCCACCGCGGCGTCGCCCGCGAACTCCCGGGCCACCGTGACCAGCTCGGCGAGGTTCTCCCGGCGGGAGCCGTCCTGCGGGTCGTCGCTCGCCTCCAGCTCGGCGGTGTAGCCGGTGCGCGCGTAGACCGCCTCGAGGATCTCCGCGGTGTCCTCGCCCTGCTCCACCAGCTCGGTGAGTTCGTCGAGCAGCCGGACGAACGCGGCGATGCACCGCTGCGAGCGGGTGGCCAGCCCGGGGATCCGCTCCGGCTGCTCCGCGGCGATCCGCAGCGCCGCCGCGAACGAGATCCGCTCCCGGTCGGCGAACGCGGCCACCACCTCCTCGGCGCGCTCGCCGATGCCCCGCTTGGGCACGTTGAGGATGCGGCGCAGGCTGACGGTGTCCTCCGGGTTGGCGAGCACCCGCAGGTAGGCCAGCGCGTCGCGCACCTCCTTGCGCTCGTAGAAGCGCACCCCGCCGACGACCTTGTACGGCAGGCCGACGCGCAGGAACACGTCCTCGAACACGCGCGACTGCGAGTTGGTGCGGTAGAAGACCGCGATGTCCGAATTGCGGAACTCGCCGGAGTCGACGAGGCGGTCGATCTCCTGCGCGACGAACGCTGCCTCGTCGTGCTCGTTGTCGGCGACGTACCCGACGACCTTCTCCCCGTCGCCCTGGTCGGACCACAGCCGCTTGTCGCGGCGGTTCGGGTTGCGCGAGATCACCGCGTTGGCCGCGGACAGGATGTTCTGCGTGGAGCGGTAGTTCTGCT
Organism: Pseudonocardia sp.; assembly: GCF_035305885.1. Lineage (GTDB taxonomy): Bacteria > Actinomycetota > Actinomycetes > Mycobacteriales > Pseudonocardiaceae > Pseudonocardia. The sequence goes on along the minus strand of NZ_DATGOP010000022.1, from coordinate 69,755 downwards.
CCAGCATGATCGTGCGCGCGTTCGGGAAGTCCTGCTCGAACTCGATGATGTTGCGGATGCTCGCGCCGCGGAACGCGTAGATCGACTGGTCGGAGTCGCCCACCACGCACAGCTCGGCGGGCTCGACGCCATCGGCGGCCGGGGTGACCAGCTCGCGCACCAGCACGTACTGGGCGTGGTTGGTGTCCTGGTACTCGTCGACCAGAACGTGGCGGAACCGGCGGCGGTAGTACTCGGCGACGGCGGGCAGCCGCTGCAGCAGCGCGACCGTCTCCATGATCAGGTCGTCGAAGTCGAACGCGTTGGCGGTGCGCAGCCGGGCCTGGTAGACGCCGTAGACCTCGGCGACCTTGCGCTCGAACTCGTTGGCCGCGCGCTCGGCGGCCTCCTCGGGCGAGCACAGCTCGTTCTTGAGGTTGGAGATCTGCGCCGCGACGCCGCGGGCGGAGAACTTCTTCGGGTCGAGCTCGAGGTCGCGCAGGACCAGCCCGACGAGCCGGCGCGTGTCGTCGGCGTCGTAGACGGAGAACGCGCTGCGCACGCCCAGGTGCTTGGCCTCCCGGCGCAGGATGCGCACGCACATCGAGTGGAACGTGGACACCCACATCGCGCCGGCGCGCCTGCCGACGAGCGCGTCGACGCGCTCCTTCATCTCGGCCGCGGCCTTGTTGGTGAAGGTGATCGCCATGACCTCGCCGGGGTGGACCCCGCGCTCGGCGAGCAGCCACGCGATGCGGTGGGTCAGGACGCGGGTCTTGCCCGACCCCGCTCCCGCCACGATCAGCAGGGGCGAGCCGGCGTGCACCACCGCCTCGCGCTGGCGCGCGTTGAGCCCCTCCAGCAGGGCCGCGCCCCGCTCGGTGCGGGGCTGGACCGGCGTGTCTGCGGGGAGTTCGAACAGCGCACTCATCGTGCCGCGAGGGTACCGCCGCCCCCCGACGGCGCCCGGTGTGGCACACTGCTCCCGTGCTTCTGATCGGCCGCCGATTTTTCTACGGGTACCGGACACCGGTGCCCGTGGCCAGCTGATCAGCCCCCACGACGCCCCGGAGTCCGCAGGACCCGGGGCGTTCTCGCGTCGCGGGTCCGGGCCGGGCACCTGCAGGAGGAGACCGTGACCGTGACGACCGACGAGTCCGCCACCGACGCCGCTGCCAACGCCGTCGACGCCACCGCCGACGACATCGACGCGCTCCGCCTGGAGATCGACCAGCTGGACGCGGAGATCCTGCGCCTGGTCAAGCGCCGCACCGAGGTGTCCAGGCGCATCGGGAAGGCCCGGATGGCCGCGGGTGGCCCGCGGATCGTCTACAGCCGGGAGATGGCCGTGCTCGCCCGGTTCCGCGAGCTCGGCAGCGAGGGCCGCGACCTCGCGCTGCTGCTGCTGCGGCTCGGCCGCGGGCGGCTGGGAACCAGCTGAGGGAACCGCGCGGCGACGGGGCGCACGAGCCCCGTTCCATGGCACCCTTGTGCCCATGGGTGCGGTGTTCGGGATCGTCGCGGCGGTGATCGCCCTGGCCGGGCTGGGAGTCGCGGCCTTCCACGTCCTCTACCTCGCGCTGCTGGGCAACGCGGCGAAGAAGAAGGGCCTGTCGGGCGGCACCACCACCGACTACGTCAACAGCCGCTGGAAGGTCGCGGGCGGCACGGCCGGCGTCGCGCTGCTCGGCCTGCTGCTCACCTCGAGCTCGTCGGTCCCGGTGGACCTCGTCGGCCTGCTGCTCGGCGGCGGCGCCGGGATCTACGCGAAGCAGGCGCTCGACTCCACCCGGTCGCGCTTCCGCACGCTCCCCTGACGCGCCGTTCGCCGATTTCCCCGATCACGGAACGATCACGGCGCGTTCCGCCCACCGCATCCCGGCGCCGAGCCGAACGGGCCCGACCGACGCGACGAGCGGATCGGCGAAGCGCTGAGCGGAGCCCCGACCGGGCGAGCGGTCGGTAAGCAGCGTTGAGCGGAAATAGACCGTTCGTGTGACGCGCGACGAGCGGATGAATGGCACTTGGTGCGCGTCTGTGGCATCCGGTAGACAGTCGGGCGTCCGTTCACTCCAAGGGAGGACGTCTCGCTGTGGCTCAGATCCGGTACGGGGATGGATCAGACGCACCCGCGACGGAAGTGATCACCGTTGCCGACCTGCTGAGCCGCAACGCACCCGTTCCCGTCCAGCGCGCGGAGCCGGACACCGGCGGCATCACGGTCGGCGCGCTCCTGCAGCGCGAGGGGCGCAGCCCGCACGGCGACCGGCCGTTCAAGGTCCGCCCCGACCGGTCCGAACCCACCGACACCGGGGCAGGCGCCGGCCGGAGCGCGCTGGTCCGCCGCGGGGCGATCGCGGCGGGCACCCTCCTCGCCGCGGGCTCGGTGCTCGGGGCGGCGATCCTCACCGACGTCACCCCCACCGCCACCCAGACCCCGGGCACCGGCGGCGCCGAGGACGACGGCCCGTACCCCGGCCAGGGTCTGCTCGACCAGGAGGACCCGGCCGCCGCGCTCCCGGACACCGTCGCCATCGACCAGGCCGCGGCCCGCGACCCGCTGCTCGACCCGGGCACCCCCGCCCCGTCGGACTGGATCCCCGTGGCCTTCCCCAGCGCCATCGACGGTGAGGACGACGACACCGACGACGGCGCCGACCAGGCCGGCAGCGGCTCCAGCGGCTCCAGTGGCTCCGCCTCCCAGGCCTCGGCCACGTCGGACGACGATGACGACGAGCCCGCGCAGGAGTCGTCCAGCAGCGGGTCGTCCTCGAAGAGCAGCTCCAGCTCCAGCGGTGGCTCGAGCAGCGGCTCCTCCGGCAGCTCGGAGAGCGACGACGACCGCAGCGGTGACGGCGACGACGACTCCGAGGACGACGGCGGCAGCGGCGACCGCGACGACGGCGGGCTGCTCAGCGGCGTGGGCAAGGCCGTTGGCGGCGTCGTCAAGGGCGTCGGCGGCGTCCTCGGCCTCGACGGTGACGACGACGGCGACGACGACGAGGACCGCAAGAAGAGCGAGAGCAGCAAGAAGAACGACGACGACGAGGACGACGACGACAAGGGCTCCCGCTCGATGCGTCTGTTCTCCGCCGACGACGACGATGAGAAGGACTCGTCCGCTCCCCACGACGAGGATGACTCGGAGTCCGACAGCGACGACGAGCGCGACAGCGGTGGCGACAGCGACGACGACTCCGAGGACGACGGCGGCAGCGACGACGACGATGACGACGGTGACGGCGACGACGACGGGGATCGCGGCCTCGTCGGCAGCCTGCTCGGCACCGTCGGCGGCCTCGTCCGCTGACGCGACGGTGGGCGTCGGGCCGGCGGTGTCCTAGACGAGGCGCCGGTCCGACGCCCACCTCGACAGCTCGTAGCGGTTCGACAGCTGCGTCTTGCGCAGGACGCTCGAGACGTGGGTCTCCACGGTCTTGACCGAGATGAACAGCTCGCTGGCGATCTCCTTGTACGCGTAGCCCCGCGCGAGCAGGCGCAGCACGTCACGCTCGCGGCGGGTCAGCAGGTCCAGCTCCGGGTCCCCGGGAGGAGCGGCGCCGGGCCGGTCGGAGAACACGTCCAGCACGAACCCGGCCAGCCGCGGCGAGAACACCGCGTCCCCCGACTTCACCCGGCGCACCGCGTCGGCCAGCTCCCGGCCGGAGATCGTCTTCGTGACGTAGCCGCGGGCGCCCGCGCGGATGACCGCGATGACGTCCTCGGCGGCGTCGGACACCGAGAGCGCCAGGAACAGCACGTCCGGCAGCTCCGGCCGGATCTGGCGCAGCACCTCGGCCCCGCCGCCGTCGGGCATGTGGACGTCCAGCAGCACGACGTCGGGGCGCAGGTGGCGGATGCCGGCCACCGCCTCGTCGACGGAACCGGCCTCGCCGACCACGGTGACGTCCGGGACGTGCCGGTCGAGCTCGGCCCGCACGCCCGCTCGGAACAGGCCGTGGTCGTCGACGAGGAAGACGCGGATCGGCGCGTCGGCCGCTTCGGTGGTCATGTGTTCGATTCCTCCTGCGCCCGCACCTGGGGTGCGGGTTCGGTGTGCTCTGCGGTGCGCCCGTCGACCGGCATGGACAGGTGCACCTCGGTGCCCTCGCCCGGCGCGCTGCGCAGCCGCACGGAGCCGCCGTGCCGCTCCATCCTGCCGTGCACGGAGTCGGCCAGCCCGTGCCGGTCGGCCGGGACGGCGTCCGGGTCGAACCCGACCCCGCGGTCGCGCACGAACACGTTCACCTCTTCCGGCTCCACCTCGGCGTAGACGCTGACCTCGCCCACCTGCGCGTGCTTGGCGGCGTTGACCATCGCCTCCCGGGTGGCGAGCACGAGCGCCCGCAGGCCGTCGTCGAGCACGCGGTCGCCGACCACGACGGGCCGCACGTCGATCGCATAGGTGTCCTCGACCTCGGCGGCCGCGGCCGTGATCGCGTCGGCGAGGCCCTCGGTGAGCGCGGGCTCGCCGGACGCCCGGCTGGAGCGGCCGTATCCGGTGGGCCCGTACAACCAGTGGCGCAGCTCGCGCTCCTGGCCGCGGGCGAGCCGCAGCACCTCGCGCGGCTGGTCGGCCTGGCGCTGGATCAGCGCGAGGGTCTGGAGCACCGAGTCGTGCAGGTGGGCGGCGATCTCGGCGCGCTCGGTCTCGATGATGCGCTCGCGGCGTTCCTCCGACAGCTCGCGCACCAGCCGCACCCACCACGGGATGGTGAGCACCCCGACCCCGACCAGCGTGGCCAGCACCGCGAGCAGCCCGAACTGCACCTGCGACAAGTCGAGGTTGCCCACCAGGAACACCCCCAGCCCGGTGGCGACGAAGAGCGAGCCCGCGAGCACCCGCCACAGCGCGGCCCGGCCCCCGCCCGCGACGCCGGTGACGCCGGAACGCGCGCCCTCGGTCCAGCGCCTGCGCTGCGACTCGTCGGCCTCCCGCCACACCACGGCCGCGCCGACGGCGGCCACCCCGAGCGGGCCGACGATCCAGCCCACGACCGTGTTGCCGAGCGCCGCGGCCGCGAGGCCCGCGCCGACGCCCAGCGCGGCGAGGCCGAGGGCCTGCTGACGCTCCTTGCGCCCGAGCGCGCGCGGCACCTCCGTCTGCTCCTGCCGCACGAAGATCCACAGCAGGCCGTAGGCGATGACGCCGGCCCCGTTGATCGCGGACAGCACGACGAACGCGGTGCGCACCCACAGCACGTCGACGCCGAGGTGGTCGGCGACACCCCCGGCGACCCCCGCCACGAGCCGGGCGCTGCGCCTGCGCACGAGCGGCGGTGTGCCGGCGGGTGCGCCGGTACCGGGAAGTGGCTTCACGCCTCCATGGTCACACGCGCGGGAGATGAGGACATCGGGGAAACCTCGGGGACGGCTCGGGGCCATCCCCCATCCGCGGCACCGTCCCGAGGAGGCACCCTGAGCTCATGAGTCGTTCGGACGTCGGCGAGACGCTGCGGGATATGTGGGAGACCCGCCCCGCTCGGCCGCGGGAAGGCCGCCAGGTGGCGGGTGTGGCGGCGGCCATCGCGCACCGCTACGACATCGACCCCGTCCTGGTGCGGGTCGGGTTCGTCGTGGCGGCGTTCTCCGGGGTCGGCGCGGCGCTCTACATCGCGGGCTGGATCCTGCTGCCCGAGGAGCCCGCGGATCCGGCGGCCCCGCCCGCGGACCGGCCGCGCACCTGGCTCCTCGTCGCGCTCGCGATCGCGGCCATGGTGACCCTGGGCAGCATGTTCGGCGGCAACGGCCCGGACGTGCTCCTGCCGCTCCTGGTCGTGGCCGGGCTGCTGTACCTCCTGCACCGCAGCCGCGGCGACCGCGCCGTCACGGGCACCGCGGAGGCGCCCACGGTGGCCACCCCGACGGCCGCGCCGGCGGCGCCGACCGCGGCGACCACCACGAGCGAGACGGCCACCGGGGCGGCGGCCGCCACCGAGCCGCCGCCGGTCAGCCCGCCCGCGTGGGACCCGCTCGGCGCGGCCCCGTTCGCCTGGGACCTGCCCGATCCCTCGCCCGAGCCGCCGGAGCCCCCGCGGCGCCGGTTCCCGGTCACGCCGGTGACGCTCGGCCTCACGCTGATCGCGGGCAGCGCGACCGCCGTGATCATGATGCTCGGCGGGATGCTGACGCCGGCCAACCTGGCGATCCTGTGCGGGGTCATGCTCGTGGTGCTCGGCGCCGGGCTGGTGATCGGGTCGTTCCTGCGGACCGGGCGCGGCCTCATCCCGTTCGCGCTGCTGCTCTCCGCGCTGACCTGGGGCCTCGTGACCGCGCCCGTGCAGAACTGGCGGACCGACGGGATCGGCGAGCTCGTCGCCGCGCCCACCACCGTGGCCCAACTGCAGCCCACCTACGAGCAGGGGGCGGGCGAGATCGACCTCGACCTGCGCAACCTGGACCTCTCCGTCCCGCCGGGCGGGGAGGCGACCCCGGTGCGCACCCGCGTCACGATCGGCGCGGGCGACGTGACCGTGCGGATCCCGCCCACCGCCGACGTCACGGTCACCGCGCGGGCCGGGTTCGGCGACGTCCGGTTCGGCGACCGGCAGGGCAGCGGTCCGGACGCGCACGTGCAGGCGATCGACGACCTCGGGACCGACGGGGTGCGCAGCGGCCGGCCGCTCGTGCTCGACATCGACGCAGGGTTCGCAGACGTGGAGGTGCGGCGTGGCTGAGCTGGTGAAGAAGGAGACCAAGCGCGGGCCCGACCCGCTGGCGCTGGTCGTCGGGCTGCTCACGCTGGGCATGGCGGTGAGCGCGTTCGTCGGCGAGATGCCCTCGCTCGTGGGCATCGACGCCCGCTGGCTGCTCGCCGCGGCGGCCGCGGCCATCGGCGTGCTGCTCCTGGTGGGCAGCCTCCGGGGCCGTCGCCGCTAGCGGGCTACTCCCACTCGATGGTGCCCGGCGGCTTGCTCGTGACGTCCAGGACGACCCGGTTGACCTCGGCCACCTCGTTGGTGATGCGGGTGGAGATCCGCTCGAGCAGGTCGTAGGGCAGCCGGGTCCAGTCGGCGGTCATGGCGTCCTCGCTGGAGACGGGCCGCAGGACCACGGGGTGGCCGTAGGTGCGCCCGTCGCCCTGCACCCCGACGCTGCGGACGTCGGCGAGCAGCACCACCGGGCACTGCCAGATGTCGCGGTCGAGCCCCGCGTAGGTGAGCTCCTCGCGCACGATCGCGTCGGCGGCCCGCAGCGTGGCCAGCCGCTCCGCGGTGACCTCCCCGATGATCCGGATGCCGAGGCCCGGCCCGGGGAACGGCTGGCGGTGCACGATCGTCTCGGGGAGGCCCAGCTCGGCGCCGACCCGGCGCACCTCGTCCTTGAACAGCGCCCGCAGCGGCTCCACCAGCTCGAACTGCAGGTCCTCCGGCAGGCCGCCCACGTTGTGGTGGCTCTTGATCGTGGCCGTGCCGGAACCGCCGCCGGATTCCACGACGTCCGGGTAGAGGGTGCCCTGCACCAGGAAGCCGACGTGCTCGCTCTCGGCGACCTCCGCCGTGGCGGCCTCGAAGACCCTGATGAACTCCCGCCCGATGATCTTGCGCTTCTCCTCCGGGTCGCGGACCCCGGCGAGCGCGGCGAGGAAGCGGTCGCGGGCGTCGACCGTGTGCAGCTTCGCGCCGGTGGCGGCCACGAAGTCGCGCTCCACCTGCTCGCGCTCCCCGGAGCGCAGCAGGCCGTGGTCGACGAACACGCAGGTGAGCCGGTCGCCGATGGCGCGCTGCACCAGGGCCGCCGCCACGGCCGAGTCGACGCCCCCGGACAGGCCGCAGATCGCCCGGCCGTCCCCCACCTGCGCGCGCACCGCCTCCACCGTGTCGTCGATGATCGACGAGGTGGTCCAGCCCGGGGTGATGCCCGCGACCTCGTGCAGGAACCGCCGCAGCACCTCCTGCCCGTGCGGGGAGTGCCCGACCTCGGGGTGGTACTGCACGCCCGCCAGCCGGCGCACCGGGTCCTCGAACGCCGCCACCTTCGCCCGCTCGGACGAGGCGGTGACCGTGAAGCCCTCCGGCGCCTTCACCACCGAGTCGCCGTGGCTCATCCACACCGGGTGCCGCTCCGGCAGCCCGTCGTGCAACGCGCTCGTGCCGCACAGGGTCAGCTCGGTGCGGCCGTACTCGCGGGTGCCGTCCGGGGCGACCTCGCCGCCGAGCGCCTGCGCCATCGCCTGGAAGCCGTAGCACAGCCCCAGCACCGGGATGCCCGACTCGAACAGCGCCGGGTCGACGGACGGGGCGCCCGGCTCGTACACGCTGGACGGCCCGCCCGAGAGGATCACCGCCGCCGGCTTGCGGGCGACGATCTCCGACACCGGTGTGTCACCCGGGACGATCTCCGAGTAGACCTGCGCCTCCCGCACCCTGCGGGCGATCAGCTGGGCGTACTGCGCGCCGTAGTCGACGACGAGGACGGTGGGGGGCTGCACGGCCACAGCGTAATCGCCGCTCGCGGAGCCCGATCAGCCGCGGACCGTCAGGCCGACGCGCTGGAACTCCTTGAGGTCGGAGTACCCCGTCTTCGCCATCGCCCGCCGCAGCGCGCCGAACAGGTTGACGGTGCCGTACGGGTTGTGGGTCGGCCCGTGCAGCAGCGTCTCCAGGTCGACCTCCCCCTGCCGGAACCCGGTGACCTCCGACCGGGGCATCGACGGGTGCGCCACCGCCGAGGTCCAGTACAGGCCCTGGCCGGGGCTCTCGGCCGCCCCGGCGAGCTGCTCGCCCAGCATCACCGCGTCGGCGCCGCAGGCGATCGCCTTCGCCATGTCGCCGGAGCCCGCCATGCCGCCGTCGGCGATCACGTGGACGTACCGGCCGCCGGTCTCGTCGAGGTAGTCCCGCCGCGCCGCGGCCGCGTCGACGATCGCCGTGGCCATCGGCACGCCGATACCGAGCACGTCGTCGGTGGTCGTGGCCGACGACTCGCCATAGCCCACGATGACGCCCGCCGCCCCGGTGCGCATGAGGTGCATGGCCGTGCGGTAGTCGCCGACCCCGCCCGCGACCACCGGCACGTCGAGGGAGTTGATGAACTCCTTCAGGTTCAGCGGCTCCCCGCCGGACACGTGCTCGGCGGAGATGATCGTGCCCTGCACGAACAGGATCTCGACGCCGCCCGCGAGCAGGTCGGGGGTGAGCTCCCGCGCCCGCTGGGGGCTGACCCGGGCGGCGACGGTGACCCCGGCCTCCCGCACCGTCTTGAGCGCCTCGGCGATCAGGTCGGGCTGGATCGGCGCCGAGTGCAGCTCCTGCAGCAGCCGCACCGCGGCGAGCGGGTCGTCGTCGTCCGCCGCCGCCACGACCCGCTCGAGCGCACCCTCGGCGTCGGCGTGGCGCGCCCACAGGCCCTCCGCGTTGAGCACCGGCAGCCCGCCGAGCTGCCCGATCCGCACGGCGGTGGCCGGCGAGACGATCGCGTCGGTGGGGTGGGTGACGAGCGGGATCCGGAACGGGTAGGCGTCGAGCTGCCAGGCGGTCGAGACCTCCTGGGAGCTGCGGGTACGCCGGGACGGCACGATCTCGACCTGGCTCAGGTCGTAGCTGCGACGGGCCTCCCGGCCCATCCCGATCTCCACGAGGTCACGCACGGGTGACCAGCGTAGAGAGCCGGTCTTCGGGCCGGGAACCCGGTCTCGGAGTGCCCTGCCGCCGGCGTTCCGACGGCGACGGGCTGTTACCGCGCCGAGTAGTTCGGCGCCTCGACCGTCATCGTGATGTCGTGCGGGTGGCTCTCCTTCAGCCCCGCGGCGGTGATCCGCACGAGCTGCGCCTGCTGGAGCTGCTCGATCGTCTGGGCGCCCGCGTAGCCCATCCCGGAGCGCAGCCCGCCGACGAGCTGGTGCACCACCTGGTCGAGCGGCCCGCGGAAGGGGATGCGGCCCTCGATGCCCTCGGGGACGAGCTTGTCCTCGCTGAGCACGTCGTCCTGCGCGTAGCGATCCTTCGAGTAGGAGCGGGACTCGCCGCGGGAGCGCATCGCGCCGATCGAGCCCATGCCGCGGTAGGTCTTGTACTGCTTGCCCCCGACGAGGATCACCTCGCCCGGCGACTCGGCCGTGCCGGCCAGCAGGCTGCCGAGCATCACGGTGGAGGCGCCGGCCACGATCGCCTTGGTGATGTCGCCGGAGTACTGGATGCCGCCGTCGCCGATCACCGGGACGCCCGCGGGCGCGCACACCTGCGCGGCCTCGTAGATCGCCGTGATCTGCGGCGCCCCGACGCCGGCCACGACGCGGGTGGTGCAGATCGAGCCGGGGCCCACCCCGACCTTCACCGCGTCGGCGCCCGCCTCGACGAGCGCGGCCGCGCCTGCCCGGGTGGCGACGTTGCCGCCGACCACGTCGACGTTCTCGCCCACCTCCGCCTTCAGCTTCGCGACGGTCTCCAGCACGCGCCGCGAGTGGCCGTGTGCGGTGTCGACGACCAGCACGTCCACCCCGGCGTCGACGAGGCTCATCGCGCGGGCGTAGCCCTCGTCGCCGACGCCCACGGCCGCGGCGACCACGAGGCGGCCGTCCGGGTCCTTGGTGGCGAGCGGGTACTTCTCGGTCTTGTTGAAGTCCTTGATCGTGATGAGGCCGCGCAGGATGCCGTCGCCGTCGATGATCGGGAGCTTCTCCAGCTTGTGGCGGCGCAGCAGCCCGAGCGCGGCCTCCGCGGTGACGCCCACCCGCGCGGTGATCAGCGGGGCGTGCGTCATCACCTCGTGCACCGGACGGGAGTGGTCCATCTCGAACCGCATGTCGCGGTTGGTGATGATCCCGACCAGGTGCCCGGCGTCGTCGGTGACCGGCACGCCGGAGATGCGGAACCGCGCGCACAGCGCGTCGACGTCGGCGAGGGTGTCGTCGGGCTTGCACGTGACCGGGTCGGTGACCATGCCGGCCTCGGACCGCTTCACGACCTCGACCTGGGCCGCTTGCTCCTCCACCGACAGGTTGCGGTGCAGCACCCCGAGACCGCCCGCCCTGGCCATCGCGATCGCCATGCGGGCCTCGGTGACGGTGTCCATCGGGGAGGAGACGATCGGCACCTTCAGCCGGAGCCGGCGGGTCACCTGCGAGCTCGTGTCGGCCGCGCTGGGCACCACGTCCGACTCCGCAGGCAGGAGCAGTACGTCGTCGAACGTCAGGCCCAGCATCGCGAACTTGGGGGCCAGTCCCTGGCTCGCGGCCTCGGTCGTCATCGCCACCATCCCGTCTCGCCTCAACGACCCCTCGCGACCATCGTATCGGCGCGTCCGGCGGGGATCGCGCGGGTCGTGGGGGCCGCCACGCCCCGCGGGATCGTCCTGCGGCGACGCGCTTGCCGTGTGGTCGGGTGCGAGCGTCCCACGTGCGAGTATCGTGAGGATCGTGTCACGTGATGCGTTGCCACCGGACCCGTTCGCCGGAGATCCGCACGACCCCGCGCTGTCGCTGGACGGCCCGGAAACCGTCGAGCAGGAGGCGCTGAGCGAGGCCGAGCGCGACGAGGTGGTGGCCGACCTCGCCGACCTCGCCGTGTACCAGGCGCTCCTCGAGGGGCGTGGTGTGCGTGGCATCGTCGTCGACTGCGGCGACTGCGGCGAGCAGCACTTCCACGAGTGGAGCCTGCTGCGGGCGAGCCTGCAGCAGCTGCTCGACGAGGGGCAGATGCGCCCGCACGAACCCGCCTTCGACCCGGACCCCAGCAGCTACGTCACGTGGGAGTACTGCCGCGGCTACGCCGACGCGGTGCTCTCCGACTCCTGACCGCGATCACCCGACCACGACGAAGCCCCCGGCCCGATCGGGCCGGGGGCTTCGTCGTGCAGCTGGTCAGTTGCTCTTGGGCGGGGATTCGTCGCCGTCGGCGCTCGGGCCGCCGGTGTCGGGGGTCTCCTTGTCGCCGTCGTCACCCTGCTCGGGCTGCGTGGTCGGGTCGGGCTTGCCCACCGACGTGGCGGGCGGGTTGCCGCCGCCGGTCGACGGCCGGTCCGGCTCGCCCTCGCCGTGGCCGGGCGGGGCCGGCTGCGTGCTGCTGGCGGGCGGCGGCGTGCCCTGTTCGGGGGCGACCGCCGCGCGGCGCGGGTCCTCCGTGGGGCGGGTGGACGGCTTGCCGGTTCCCTGGTCGGGCGTGCTGGCGACCTCCGGCCCCGGCCTGCCGCCGCCGGGCGTCGACGAGGTGTCGGGCTGCGGGGTGGTGGTGGTGCCGGACTCCCCGGCGTCGGCGGGCTGCGACTCGCGCACGCTCTCCGGGACCCGGCGCGAGGGCTGCGTGGCGAGCGGCGCCGCCGGGTTCACCTTGGTGCCCTCGGGGGTCTCGGCGGCCTTCGCCCGCAGGAAGTCCTGCGCCTCCGCGAGCTCGCTCTGGCCCTCCTGGGGTCGCACGACCTGCAGGTCCTGCTCGGCCTGGGCGAGCTCCTGCGCGGCGCGGACCGGCTGGCCCTCGGCGAGCGCCTGCTTCGCGTTCTCGATGCGCTGCTCGACGCGCGCCGCGGCCTCCACCGACTCGGCGCGCTCGCTGTAGAGCACCCGCGAGATGCCCCAGAGGGGGTCGTCGGGCTGGGCGTTGTAGGAGGTGACGGACACGCCGCCGACCAGCAGCACGAGGAACGCGGCGGCGGCCGCGACCGGCACCAGGTGCCGGGAGCGCCCGGACGGCCGCTGGGCGGCCTGCACGGTGGCCACGGCCGTGTCGAGGTCGACGAGCTCGGGCATCGGCTCGGCGTCGACGTCCGCCTTCCAGGCGGCGAGGATCGCCGCGACCCGGTCGTCGGCGTCGTAGCCGCTCACGCCCGGGGCGGACACGGACATGCCCGCGGCGAGCGCGTTGATCAGTTCGTCGTCCGCCTGGACCGCGACCAGGTCGACCGGCTCGGCGAGCTCGTCGAAGGGGACGGGCTGGGACTGCATGCCCGAGGGGCGGGACCCGTTCGTCCCGTTGTGGCCGTTGCGGTCGTTGCGGTCGCCGTCGAAGGGGTGGTGCGTGTCGTCGTCGGGCACTCAGACCACCTCCTCCTCGGGCATCGACTTCCGCAGGCGCGCGAGCGCCCTGTGTTGTGCCACCCGGACCGCGCCCGGTGTGGACCCGACGGCCTCCGCCGTCTCCTCGGCCGACAGGCCGACCACCACGCGCAGCACCAGGATCTCGCGCTGCTTCTCGGGGAGCGTGTCGAGCAGCTTGCCCATCTCGCTCGACAGTTCGACGCGCAGCGCGCGCTGCTCGGGGCCGTCCGCGGCCTCGGCCGAATCGGGGATGTCGGCGACCGGCTCCGACCGGTTCCGGGTGGCCGCCCGGTGTGCGTCGATCACCTTGTGCGAGGCGATCCCGTACACGAACGCGAGGAACGGCCGTCCCTGCACGCGGTACCCGGGCAAGGCCGTGAGCACGGCCAAACACACCTCCTGTGCCACGTCGTCGGCGGAGACCGACGACCGGTCCACTCGGCCCAGCCGTGCCCGGCAGTAGCGCACGACCATGGGCCGGATGAGCGCGATCAGAGCCCCGACGGCCTCACGATCGCCCGTCATGGCACGGGCGACCAGTTCGTCGGGTACGTCTGTCTGCTCACTCATCGCGGACCGTGGTACGCGCGTTACGGGACATATTCGGCATCATCCGTTCGTGAGGCTGACCACGGAGAGTGCTCAACCGTGCCTCATTGCGAACCACCGTAGCGAAGCCGCTCGGCGGCCCGGGATGGGCTACTTCGTCTGCATGGGTAGACGCACGAACGAGGCTGTCAGTTGCCACTCGCGGACGTCGACCACCCGATCGGGTGCCACGCGAGGCAGCCGGAAGCGCCGAATGGGGGTTTCGCCGGCGACCTCCCGTCCCGGACGGAGGGCACCCGGTCGCCGGTGATCATGCCGCCGCGGGAGGTCGACACCGCGGGGCGGGCGCCGCGCGGTCGCTCAGAGCGAACGGGCGGCGGTGTGGTGCGCAGGAAGCGGTGCAGACGCCCACCGCGCTGCGCCCGCGGTGGAGCGACGGGCCGTCGAGCCCGCGTTCAGGGCACGAGCGGGAGTGGCGCCACGGGGCGCCACTCCCCGCGCTCGTCGCCGCGCTCCGTCGAGGAGACGAGGCCTCCCCGTCAGGAGACCAGGCCCCTGCGGAAACCGTGCGCCACGGCCTGCGCGCGGTCGCGCACACCGAGCTTGCGGAACAGCCGCCGGGCGTGCGTCTTGACCGTGTCCTCCGACAGGTAGAGCTCACGGCCGATCTGGCCGTTGCTCTTGCCCTGGCTCATGCCGCGCAGCACCTGGAGCTCGCGCTCGGTGAGCTGCACGCCGGGGTCGGTCGGTGCGCGCGGCGTCGGCACGGCCGTGCTCGCCAGCGTGTGTGCGAGCGCGGCCACCAGCTCGGGGCGCGAGGCGTCCCAGCGCAGGTAGCCGCGCGCACCGCCGGCGATCGCGGCAGCGATGCTGCCCGCGTCGTCGGGGGCGCCGAAGACGATGACGTTGGCTTGCGGATGGGCGGCGACCAGCCGCCGCGTGGCCTCGACCCCGGTGGGCACCGCACGCTGCGTGCCGACCAGAACCACGTCCACCGGCTGCCGGGAGAACCTCGCCAGCAACTCGTCCCCGTGCGCAACGCAATCGATCCGGTGCACCCCCGGCACCGCGGACATCACGCGGGTCAAGCCTTCGCGGACGCTGCGACGATCGTCGCAGATGAGTACCGTCGTCACGACGATTCCTTCCTGCAGTTTCCTGCAGCCGGGTGATGTATCACCCCCCTCATCGGCGGGTGACAGGTTCACCTTGACACGATCAGGGCCGGTTTGTGCCCTCCATTCGGGAGTGTTGCGCCAAGTGGCACTCGTCATGTGGGTGACGTAGGACCGAACGGAGTAGTGAGGTTACCGGGAGCCGAGCATCTCCGCCCGATCGCACCCGCATCGGGCGGCTCCGGAAGGGGGCACATCGGCGCAGGATGACGCTCATCGTGACGGCCTCGGCGTGTCGTCGGCGTGGCGCGTCGCTCGGCGCGCCACTCACCGATCGATCCGCCGTTCGGGCGGCCCGCTCGTTTGCTGTCGAGACTCCGATCGGGGCGTTTTCGATCTCGTTCGCGCGGCGGGCCCCGGCGCCCGCGCGGGAGGGTCAGACCCGGACGGCCTCAGTGATCGTCGCGACCGCCCCGCGGAGCGAGGTCAGCCGCGCGGTGCGCTGCGGGAGCACGGCGCCGTCCCACCCGGGGCCCGCGGCGAAGGTCCGGTAGCGCGGGCGGGTCCGGGGCATGCCCGACAGCAGCCGCGCATCGGCCGTCTGGGGCATCAGCGACCACAGCACCACGGCGGCGGGCGCCGTGCGCCGGGCCGCCGCCACGAGGGCGTCGGCAGGCAGGTCGGCGCCGAGGTAGCGGTGGGCCACCCCGCGGGCCCGCAGCGCCGCGGCCAGCGCGAGCATCGGCAGGGCGTGCTGCTCCCCCGGCGCGGCGGCGAGCAGCACCGGCCGCGCCTCCCGCACGGACCCGGCCTCCCCCACGAGCGCGCCGAAGACCGCGCTCACGCACGCGGTGACGAGGTGCTCGACCTCCACGCCGGTGGCGGTCTCGGCCCACCGCGAGCCCACGGCCCCGAGCACCGGCCGCACGACGTCGTCCCACGTCGACTCGACACCATCCCTGCGCACCGACTCGGTGAGCAGGTCGGACACGGCCGCGGAGTCGAGCGCCAGCGCCGCGCGGCCCAGCCCGCGGGCACGGCCGTCGGTCCCGCGCAGCCGCAGCACCCGGCCACCGACCCGCGGGCCCTCCCGGTCCGGTTCCACGGGCGCGGGCGCACGGTCCGGCACCGGGGCCGACAGGGCGTAGCGGGCGGCCTCGGCGGGCGACACGCCGCGCACGAGGGCGCGCTTCATCAGCTCGAGGCGGGCGAGGTCGGCGGGCGAGTACCGGCGGTGCCTGCCGGGTGCGTGGTCGCTCGGACCGATCCCGTACCGGCGGTCCCAGGTGCGCAGCGTGCCCGGGGCCACCCCGAGCCGGCGGGCCGTCGCAGCGACGGTGAGCCCCGGCGCGTCCGCTGTGTGGGCCACGGGCCCATCGTCGACGGCGCCGTCGGGCGCGGGCAAGGCGGGCCCTCTACGGACGAACGGCCCCCTCGCCGGGCGGTACCCGGCGAGGGGGCCGTTGCTGGTCGAGCGGTGGGGGCCGGTCAGTGACCGTGCCCGTGCCCGTGGCCGTGGCCGGCCGCGGCGGGGGCGGGCGGCTCCGGCTTGTCGACGACGGAGCTCTCGGTGGTGAGCACCATCCGGGCGATCGACGCGGCGTTCACCACGGCGGACCGGGTGACCTTGACCGGGTCGACGACGCCGTCGGCCATCAGGTCGCCGTAGGTGAGGGTGGCGGCGTTGAAGCCGTGGCCCCACTCCATCTCCGCGACCTTGCCGACCACGACCGCGCCCTCCTGGCCGCCGTTGGCGGCGATCCAGAACAGCGGCGCGGCCAGCGCCTGGCGCACGATCTTGACGCCGGTGGCCTCGTCACCGGACAGGCCGAGGCCGTCGTCGAGCGCCTTGGCCGCCTGCACCAGCGCGGCCCCGCCGCCGGGGACGATGCCCTCCTCGACCGCGGCCCGGGTGGCCGACACCGCGTCCTCGATGCGGTGCTTGCGCTCCTTGAGGGCGGTCTCGGTGGCCGCACCGGCCTTGATGACCGCGACGCCGCCGGCGAGCTTGGCCAGCCGCTCCTGCAGCTTCTCGCGGTCCCAGTCGGAGTCGGTCTCCTCGATCTCGCGGCGCAGCTGGGCCACGCGCCCGTCGATGGCCTCCTTGGACCCGGCGCCCTCGACGAGGGTGGTGGTGTCCTTGGTGACCACGACGCGCCGCACCCGGCCGAGCAGGTCCAGGCCCGCCTCGGAGAGCTTGAGGCCGACCTCCGGCTTGATGACCGTGCCGCCGGTGGCGATCGCGAGGTCCTCCATGAACGCCTTGCGGCGGTCGCCGAAGAACGGCGACTTCACGGCGGCGACCTTGATCGTCTTGCGGATCGAGTTGACGACGAGGGTGGACAGCGCCTCTCCCTCGACGTCCTCGGCCACGATCAGCAGCGGCTTGCCCTCGCCGAGCACCTTCTCCAGCAGCGGGAGCAGGTCGGCGATCGCGCTGATCTTCTCCTGGTGCAGCAGGACGTAGGCGTCCTCGAGCACCGCCTCCATCGACTCGGCGTCGGTGACGAAGTACGGCGAGAGGTAGCCCTTGTCGAACTGCAGGCCCTCGGTGATCTCCAGCTCGGTGGCGAGCGTGGAGCCCTCCTCGACGGTGATGACGCCGTCGGTGCCGACCTTCTCGAGCGCCTCGCTGATCAGCGAGCCGATCTCCTCCTCGCGGGAGGCGATGGTGCCGACCTGGGCGATGGCCTTCCCCTCGACCGGGATGGCCTTCTCCTTCAGCACCTGCTCGACCTTCTCGGCGGCCGCGGCGATGCCCCGGCCGAGCGCGGTCGGGTTGGCGCCCGCAGCCACGTTGCGCAGGCCGGCGCTGACCATCGCCTGCGCGAGCACGGTGGCGGTGGTGGTGCCGTCACCGGCCACGTCGTTGGTCTTGGTGGCGACGGTCTTCGCGAGCTGGGCGCCCAGGTTCTCGAACGGGTCTTCCAGGTCGATCTCGCGAGCGATGGTGACGCCGTCGTTGGTGACGGTCGGCCCACCGAACTTCTTGTCCAGCACGACGTGGCGCCCCCGCGGACCGAGGGTGACCTTGACCGCGTCGGCCAGCTGGTTCACCCCGCGCTCCAGCGCCCGGCGCGCCGTCTCGTCGAAGCTGATCTGCTTCGGCATGCCTGCCTCTCTCGTTCAGCCCGAAACGCCGCCGCCCCGGCGGCCCGCTCGGTCGAGGGACCACCGGGGCGGCGGCAACACGGAGTGTGGGGTCAGTTGACGACCGCGAGCACGTCGCGGGCGGAGAGGATGAGGTACTCCTCGCCGTTGTACTTGACCTCGGTGCCGCCGTACTTCGAGTAGATGACGACGTCGCCGACCTTCACGTCGAGCGGAATGCGGTTGCCCTTGTCGTCGATGCGGCCCGGGCCGACAGCGAGGACCTTGCCCTCCTGCGGCTTCTCCTTCGCCGTGTCCGGGATGACGATGCCGGACGCGGTGGTGGTCTCGGCCTCACTGGCCTGGACGACGATCCTGTCCTCGAGCGGCTTGATGTTCGCCACTTGATGACCTCCCCTTCCTGGGGTGCTGCACTCGCTGGAATGGTTCTGGTGGACAGCGCGCGGGCGCCCCGTCGTCGCGGGTGCCGGAACGTCCGGGCCGTTCCGTTGGCACTCTACCCACGAGAGTGCCAACGTCTCAACGCAGGTGGGTCCGGTCGACCGGTCGGGTCCCCCGACCGCTGGGCCGTTCGGTCGCGCGGGGTTCGTCGGCGCGTTCGCGCAGTTCGGGGGCACCGCAC
Organism: Pseudonocardia sp.; assembly: GCF_035305885.1. GTDB lineage: Bacteria > Actinomycetota > Actinomycetes > Mycobacteriales > Pseudonocardiaceae > Pseudonocardia. The sequence continues at coordinate 51,409 of NZ_DATGOP010000022.1, read as the reverse complement.
CCGGCCGTGGTCCACCCTTGCTCGTAGGCTTGGCCACCATGGTGAAGATCGGCTCGAGCGACCTCGAGGTCTCGCGGCTCTGCCTCGGCGGCAACGTCTTCGGGTGGACGGCCGACCGCGACACGTCCTTCGCCGTCCTCGACGCCTACGTCGCCGCGGGCGGGAACTTCGTCGACACCGCGGACTCCTACTTCTGGCGCAAGCCGGGCAACTCCGGCGGCGAGTCCGAGACGATCATCGGCGAGTGGCTGGCCTCCCGGCGCAACCGGGACTCGGTCGTGATCGCCACGAAGGTGGGCTCGTGGCCGAAGCGCAAGGGCCTGTCCGCGCGCAACATCGCCGAGGCCGTCGAGGACTCGCTGCGGCGGCTGCAGACGGACTACATCGACCTCTACTACGCCCACCGCGACGACCCCGACACGCCGCAGGAGGAGACCGCCGACGCCTTCGACGCGCTCGTGAAGGCGGGCAAGGTGCGCGCGATCGGCGCCTCCAACTTCACCGCCGACCGGCTGCGCTCGGCGCTGGAGATCTCCGCGCGGGACGGGCTCGCCTCCTACGTCGCGATCCAGCCGCACTACAACCTGATGGAGCGCGAGGAGTACGAGAACGCGCTCGCTCCGCTGGTGGCGAGCGAGGGCCTGGGCTGCATGCCGTACTACGCGCTCGCGAAGGGCTTCCTCACCGGCAAGTACCGGCCCGACACCGAGGTCGAGAGCGAGCGCGCCGAGGGGGCGCTCGCCTACCTCGACGACCGCGGCCGGGCCGTGCTCGCGGTGCTGGACGAGATCGCGGCGGGCCACGGCGTCCCGGTGCCCGCGGTGGCGCTGGCCTGGCTCGCCGCCCAGCCGACCGTCACCGCGCCGATCGCGAGCGCCCGCACCCCCGAGCAGCTCGAGGGCCTGCTCCCGATGCTGGACCTCGAGCTCACCCAGGACGAGATCCGGCTGCTGTCGCACGTCTCGGCGTGACCGGGGCACGCCCCACCAGCACCACCCCGGCCAGGGTGAGGGCGAGGCCGGCGAGCGTGCTCGGTTCGAGCGGCTGCCCCAGCAGGGGCACGGCGAGCACGGCCGTGACCGGCGGGACGACGTAGAGCAGCCCGCTGACCGCCGCCGCCGTGCCCCGGCGCAGCAGCGCGAAGAGCAGCAGGACCGCGACGCCCGAGTTGACGACGGTGACCCAGGCGAGCGCGCCGGCGCCGACCGCGGTCCGCGGCAGGACGACGCCGCCGTCGACGAGGAAGGCGAGCGGCGCCAGCACGGCGGCACCGACCAGCACCTGAACGGCCGAGCCGGTCCGCAGGTCCATCCGGGCACCGACCCGCTTCTGGTGGACGGTGCCCGCGGCGAACCCGGCGAGCCCCAGCCCGAGCAGGGCGAGCCCCGCGGCGCTCCCGCCGTCGTCGAGGTGGTCGAAGCCCGCGACCAGCGCCCCGGCCACCGCGATCCCCGACCCGAGCCACCCGAGCGGGCCGAGCCGTTCCCCGAGCACCGGACCGCCGAGCGCGGCGACGACCACCGGGCTCAGGCACAGCACCAGCGCGGCCAGCCCCGCCGACACACCGAGCGCGAGCGCGCAGCTCGTCGCGCCGTACTGCACCGCCTGCATCAGCACCCCCGCGACGACCAGGTCGCCCCACTCCCGCCTGCCCCGCGGCCACCGGGCGCCGGTCGCCAAGCCGACCGCGGTGAGCAGCCCACCCGCGAGCACCAGCCGCACCGTCGCGAGCGACAACCCGGGCACCTCCCGCGTGCCGAACCCGCCCGCGAGGAACCCCGAGCTCCACAGCAGGACGAACAGCGGCCCCAACAGCCGGTGCACCCACCCACCTCCATGTAACGGTTTGAACCGTTACATGCTCGGGCGGCAGCTCGTAACCTGTCAACCCGTTACATTGGTGGGGTGCCCGCTTCGCCCGAACTGCGCCTCGACGCAGGCGCCGCCTGGTTGGACCTCCTGGCCAGCGTCGGGAACGCCTACGGCCCCGAGCCCGTCGAGCGGCTCACCGGCCCGGGGGTGGTGCTGCGCTGGCTCGACCACCACGGTCTGACCCCGGAGCGGGAGCCGACCGACGCCGACGTCGCCGCGGCCAAGGCGCTGCGGGAGACGCTGCGGCCGCTCGCGCTGGCCGTGCTCGACCGCACGCCGGTCCCGCCCGAGCCGCTGCGGGCCCTGCAGCGCTGGCTCGACGCCGACGCGCCGGCGCGCGCGGTCGAGCGGGACGGCCGCCCCGCCCTCGCCCCGCCGCCCACCACGGCGGCCGCGCTCGCCCGGGTGGCCCGGCAGGCCCTCGAGCACCTCGGCGGGCCGCAGGCCCAGTACCTGCGCGCGTGCGCCGACGACGAGTGCCGGATGGCCTACCTCGACCCCGGCGGGCGCAGGCGCTGGTGCGCGGCGAACCGCTGCGGGGTGCGGGCGCGCGTGCGGGCCCACCGGGCCCGGGCCCGCGGGGCCGACGACCGAGCCGGCCCGATCAGCCGATCAGCACCTCGGTGACCGGCAACGCGGAGTCGGCGGGCAGGTCGGCCGGGCTGGGCTTCGCGCCCGCGGCGAGGAGGTGGGCGCCGAGCGCGGCGACCATCGCCCCGTTGTCGGTGCACAGCCCGGGGCGCGGCACGCGCAGGGTGATCCCGGCGGCGGCGCAGCGCTCCTCGGCGAGCGCCCGCAGCCGGGAGTTCGCGGCCACGCCGCCGCCGAGGAGCAGCGTCTCGGTGCCGCGCTCGCGGGCGGCGCGCACGGCCTTGGCGGTCAGCACGTCGACCACCGCCTCCTGGAAGCTCGCGGCCACGTCCGCGACGGGGATCGGCGTGCCGTCCCGTTCGAGCGCCTCCACGTGGCGGGCGACGGCCGTCTTCAGGCCGGAGAAGGAGAAGTCGAACGGCGCGTCACGCGGACCGGTGAGGCCGCGGGGGAACGGGATCGCGTTCGGGTCGCCCTCGCGGGCCACGCGGTCGATGTGCGGGCCGCCCGGGAACGGCAGCCCGAGCAGCCGCGCGATCTTGTCGAACGCCTCGCCCGCCGCGTCGTCGATCGTGGCGCCGAGCGGCGTGACCGGGCCTGCGAGGTCGGGCACCTCGAGCAGGCTCGAGTGGCCGCCCGAGACGAGCAGGGCGAGGCACGGCGGCAGCGGCCCGTGCTGCAGCGTGTCGACGGCGACGTGCGCGGCCAGGTGGTTCACCCCGTACAGCGGCACGTCCCACGCGGCGGCGTAGGCCTTCGCGGCCGCGACCCCGACGAGCAGGGCGCCGGCGAGCCCGGGGCCCGCGGTGACGGCGACCGCGGCGACGTCCCGGCCCCGCACGCCGGCCGTGGTGAGCGCGCGGCGCACGGCGGGCACCATCGCCTCCAGGTGGGCCCGCGAGGCGACCTCGGGCACCACCCCGCCGAAGCGGGCGTGCTCGTCCACCGACGACGCCACCTCGTTGGCCAGCAGCTCGACGCGGCCGTCGTCGGCGAGGCGGACCAGGCCGACGCCGGTCTCGTCGCAGGAGGTCTCGATCCCGAGGACGATCATGCCTTCGGCTCCCGCCGCATCGTGTAGGCATCGGCGCCGCTGGGCCGGTAGTAGCGCTTGCGCAGCCCGACGACGCTGAAGCCCTCCGTCTCGTAGAGCGTCCGCGCGGCCTCGTTGTCCGTGCGGACCTCGAGGAACACCGTCGCGCCCACCTCGTCGGCGATCGCGAGCAGCCCGCGCAGCAGGGCCCGGCCGATGCCGCGGCGCTGGTGGGCGGGGTCGACGCCGATCGTGTGGATCTCCGCCTCGGCGTGCGGCGGGCCCGCGACGAACCCGAGCCCCGCGTACCCGACGAGCAGGTCGCCGTCGCGCGCGGCGAGGTAGGGGTGGCCCGCCCGCAGCTCCTCGCGGAACGCGCGCTCGCTCCACGGGTCGTCGCCGGGGAAGAGCAGCCGCTCCAGCTCGGCGCAGCGCGGCGCATCCGACTCGCGCAGCGCGTCGATCCGCACCGCCTTGCTCGGCACCGGCGCGGACATCAGGCGGTCACCCGCTTGCGGGCGCCGGGTTCCGCGGCGTCGGGCCGGCGCAGGTAGAGCGGCACCAACGGCTCCGGGGCCGCGCCCGCGCGCAGGGCGGGGGCCGCCACCGCGACGAGCCCGCCCGGCGACGGCGACTCCGGCGGGCGCACCGGCAGCCCGGCCAGCGCGGCCGACCCGCCCGCGGCCGCGACGGCGCCCAGCTCGTGCGCGCGCTCGGCCATCGCGGCCGGGGCCTGCACGTGCGGCCCGTCCGTCCGCTGCCCGGCCTCGTCGTAGGCGGCCCAGTAGACCTCGCGCCGCCGCGCGTCGGTGACCACGACCAGCGGGCCGTCCCCGGCCGCGTCGACCGCGATCGCATCGAGCGAGCACACGCCGTGCACCGGGATCTCCAGCGCGTCGCCCAGCGCCGCCGCGGTGACCATCCCGACCCGCAGCCCGGTGAACGGCCCCGGCCCGACGCCCACGACCACCGCGTCGATCCCGGACAGCGACGTGCCCGCGTCGGCGCACGCGGCCTGCACGGCGGGCATCAGCAGCTCGGCGTGCTTGCGCCCGTCCCGCTCGACGCGCGCGGACCGCACGAGGACGGCGTCCGGGGTCAGCTCGACGACACCCGCGGTGATCGCAGGGGTGGCGGTGTCGACGGCCAGGACCAGCACGCCGTCGAGCCTACGGTCACCAGCCGGCGATGAGGTCCGGCAGGTCCGCGAGGCGGTGCAGCACGGCGTCGGGGTGGACGTCGACCGGCACCTGTTGGACCACCGGGATGTCGGAGTGGGGCACGAGCACGGCGCGCATGCCGACCCCCTTCGCCCCGCTGATGTCGTCGTAGGGGCGGTCGCCGACGTAGACGCACCGCCCCGGGTCGTCGACGCCCACGGCGTCCATCGCGGCCCGGAACGCCTCGGGGTGCGGCTTGGTCCACTCCAGCTCGCTCGACCAGACGCAGGCGTCGAACAGGTGGAGCACGCCGTCGGTGCGGAACCGCTCCTCGTGCCACTCCCGCGGCCACGACGTCGACGACAGCACGCCGAGCTTCAGGCCGCGTTCGCGCAGGGCGGCGAGCACCGGCCCCGCCTCGGGGTCGGTGGGCATCTGCCCGAACCAGAACTCGCGGTGCGTGGCCAGCGCCGACTCCCGGACCTCGGCGGGCACGTCCGCCGGGTGGTGGTCGGCGGCGTCGGCGAGCACCTGCTCGAGGGTGAACGCCCGGTGCTCCTCCCGGGCGGCGGCCCAGCGGGCGTCCTCGGCGGCCAGCAGCGCGTCCGCGAGCGCCGCGGCGCGTTCGGTGTCGCCGTCGTGCAGCACCTCGGCGAGCAGGCGCCATCCCTCCAGGTTGTCGATCGTCTTCCAGGGGGTGAGCGTGCCGCCCCAGTCGAAGATGACCGCTTCGATCACGCCGCCTCCATGCGGGTCACGGTGGCCGTTCGCACGTCGTCGGGTCGGCGTTGCAGCCGCACCAGCAGGTGCCGCGGCGCGAGCCGCTCCGCGACGCCCTCGCCCCACTCCACCACGACGACGGCCTCGGCGAGGTCGGTGTCGAGGTCGAGGTCGTCGAGCTCGGCGGCGCCGCCGAGCCGGTAGGCGTCGACGTGCACGAGCGGCACCCCGCGGCCGCCGGGCAGCGGGCGGTGCTCCCGGGCGATCACGAACGTCGGCGAGGTGACCGGGCCCGCCACCCCGAGCCCGCGGGCGATGCCGCGCACCAGCACCGTCTTGCCCGCGCCCAGCGGCCCGGACAGCACGACGAGGTCCCCCGGTCCGAGCTCGGCGGCGAGCCGCTCCCCGAGCGCCTCGGTGTCGGCGGGCTCGGGGAGCACGTGCTCGACGTCCAGCTCCAACCCCGCGGTCACGCCCGCCACCGGAACCGGCGCGGGCGGACCCGCTCGGCGCTGCGCCGGATGAGCTCGATGAGCGCCTCGTCCATCGCGGCGGGCTGCTCGAGCATCGGCAGGTGCCCGACCCCCTCGTAGTGGACGAGCCGCGCCGCGGGCAGCTCCGCCGCGATCACGTCGCTGTGGGTCACCGGGATCACCCGGTCGGCGGTGCCCGCCGCCACGAGCACCTCGCACCCGGAGAGCGCGGGCAGCGCGGCCACCCGGTTGTGGCTGTTGACCGTGTCGGCGAAATCGATGAGCGCGTCGACGGCGTTGGCGCTGATCATCGTGTCGACCAGGTCGACCAGCCACGGCGCGACGTTGTGGTCGCCGTAGGCGAACTTGCGGGTGAGCGACCAGATCACGTCGCCCAGCGCGCGCCGCGCCGTCTCCACCAGCGTGGGCTGCGCCCTGGCGAGCAGGCCGACGGCCCGGGTGAGCGGGTTGTGCCGGGACAGCAGCGTGCCGGGGAGGCCGCCGCTCGCCACCTCGCCCGCCGACGTCGAGATCAGCGCGACCCCGGCCACCCGCTCGGCGAACAGCGCCGGGTTCTGCTCGGCGAGCGCCATGATCGTCATGCCGCCCATGGAGTGGCCGACGAGCACGAGCGGGCCCTCGGGGGCGAGCGCCCTGATCACCGCGTCCAGGTCGCGGCCCAGCTGCTCGATGGTGCAGCTCTCCCGCGGCGCGCGCTCGGACCGGCCGTGGCTGCGCTGGTCGTAGAGCACGATCCGGATCGAGGGATCGGTGAGCGCGGGCAGCGACTGGCGCTGGAAGTGCCACGTGCGCCGGTCGAGCGCGAAGCCGTGCACGAGCACGACGGTGAGCGCCGGGTTGCCGTCCTTGGCCTCGATCTCCTCCGCCGAGATGCGCACCCCGTCGTCGGCCGTGACCGACGACGGTTCGCTCTGCGGCAGGCCCGCGAGCTGCGGCGGCTTCTCCGCCAGCTGCTCGGCCAGGCGCCTGCGCTCCGCCGCGACCCGCGAGTGCTTGCGGGCCGCCACGCCCACGGCGACTCCCGTGACCGCAGCGCCCGCGGCGCCGGCCACCGTTGTCCAGATCTGTCCTCGTCTCACCCTGTGGTCCCGGTGTGGGTGCGGGTCACGCGCCTGCGGTGCACGCCCGTCACGATCTCGTAGTGGATGGTTCCGAGCGCGTCCGCCCAGTCCTGGGCGGTCGGCTCGCCGTCGTCACCGGGGCCGAAGAACACCGCCGGGTCGCCTTCCCGGACGGTCGCGTCCCCGCAGTCCACGACCACCTGGTCCATGCTCACGCGGCCGACGACGGGGCGCCGCTCGCCGGCGAGCAGCACCTCCATCCGCCCGCTCAGCCTGCGCGGCACGCCGTCGGCGTACCCGAGCGGGACGAGCGCGAGGGTGGTCTCGCGGGGGGTGGTCCACTCGTGCCCGTACGACACGCCCTCGCCCGCGGGCACCCGCTTGACCAGCGCCACCCGCCCGCGCAGCGTCATCGCGGGCCGCAGCGGGGTGTCGGCGACCGGGCGGCCGAGCGGGTCGAGCCCGTACACCGCGATGCCCGGCCGCACGAGGTCGAAGTGCAGGTCGGGCCGGGTGAGCGTGGCGGCGGCGTTGGCGAGGTGGCGGATCGGGGTGAACCCGCGCTCGCGGGCCGCCTGCCAGGCCGCGGTGAGCCGCGCCGCCTGGACGTCGAGGCTCGGGTGGTCGGGGACGTCGGCGTTGGCCAGGTGCGACCAGACCGCCACGACTTCGACGTGCCCGTCGGCGGCCGCCTTCTCGACGTCGTCGAGCAGCGCGGGCCAGTCCGCGGGCTGCGCCCCGTTCCGGCACATCCCGGTGTCGGCCTTGAGGTGCACCCGGGCCGGCCGGCCGGCCCGCCTGGCGCCGGCGACGACCGCGGCCAGGTGCGCCCGCGACGCGACCGACAGGTCGACGGCGGTGGCGACGGCCTCGGTGAAGTCCTCGTCGGGCAGGTGCAGCCACGACAGCAGCGGCGCCGTGATGCCCGCCGCCCGCAGCTCGGCGGCCTCCTCGAGGGTGCAGACGCCCAGCCAGGAGGCGCCCGCGGCGAGCGCGGCCTCCCCGACCGCGACCGCGCCGTGGCCGTACCCGTCGGCCTTGACCACGGCCATCAGCTCGGCCGTCGGGGCCGCTTCCCGCAGCACCCCGACGTTGTGCCGGACGGCGGCGAGGTCGACGAGGGCCTCTGCCCTCGGCGCGCTCGACGGAGACTCCACGACGGCCATCATCGCATCCAGCGCGGGCTGCGCATCCCGGCTAACCAGCACACCCCGCCGCGGCGCGCACGGAGCGGATCGCCTCCGGGAGCGCGGCCTGCAGGCGCGACGCGGGCGCCGGAGCGCCCCGCGCGGCCAGCTCGGCGGCCAGGCCGTGCACGTACGCCGCGCAGCCCGCCGCCCACCACGGCTCGAGGCCCGCGGCGAGCAGCGCGCCGATCACGCCGGTCAGCACGTCCCCGGAGCCCGCGGTGGCCGCCCACGACGACGGTGCCGGCTGGACCAGCGCGCGCCCGTCGGGATCGGCGACGACCGTGGCGTTGCCCTTGAGCAGCACGGTGACGCCCAGCTCGGCGGCCGCCCTGCGCGCGGCGCCGATGCGGTCGGTGCCCACCTCGCCCGCCACCCGGGCGAACTCGCGGTCGTGCGGGGTGAGCACCACCGGCCGCCCCCGCAGCGCCTCGCGGAGGTCGTCGTGCGCGGCGAGCAGCGTGATCCCGTCGGCGTCCACGCACAGCGGCACCTCCTCGGCGATGGCGGCCTCCAGCACCTCGCGGCCCACCTCGTCGGTGCCGATGCCCGGCCCGACGGCCCAGGCCTGCACCCGTCCCGCCTCCTCGATCGAGCCGGTGGCCACGACCTCGGGCCAGTGGTCGCGCACCCCGGGCGCCGCGCTGCCTGCGAAGCGCACCATGCCGCTCGTGGCGAGCGCCGCGGCGCCCGCGGCCAGCACGGCCGCGCCCGGGTAGAGCGCGGACCCGGCCGCGATCCCCGTCACGCCCTGGGTGTACTTGTCGTCGGCCGGGCCGGGGACGGGCCAGCGCGAGCCCACGTCCGGGGCGTCGAGCACGTGGGCGTGCGGCTCGGGCAGCAGCGGCGTGAGGCCGATGTCCACCAGGTGCACCGGGCCGCAGCGGGCCGCGGCGAGCACGTGCACCGGTTTGAGCGCGCCGAACGTCACCGTGGCCGCCGCGGTGACCGCGGGCCCGTCGACGGCGCCCGTGTCCGGGTCGACCCCGCTGGGCAGGTCGACGGCGAGCACCGGCACGCCGGCCCCGTCGGCCGCCGCCACCAGGCGGGCCGCGGGCTCGCGCAGCGCCCCGCGGCCGGAGATGCCCACGATCCCGTCGATCACGAGGTCGGCGCCGGGCACGGCGACCACGCCCGCCTGCGCGTCCACCACACGCCCGCCCGCGCGCACCAGCGCGGCGAGCCCGGCCGGGTGCGCCCGCTCCGGGTTGAGCAGCACGGCCGTGACGCCCACGCCGCGCCTGCGCAGGTCCGCGCCGGCCCACAGCGCGTCGCCGCCGTTGTTGCCCGCGCCGACGAGCAGCACGACCCGCCTGCCCGCGACCGGGCCGCCCGCCGCGAGCATCCGGCGGGCCTGCACCGCGAGCCCGAACGCCGCGCGCCGCATCAGGGCGCCCTCCGGGGTGCGCCCGAGCAGCACGGCCTCGGCGTCGCGCACCTGCTGAGCAGTCCAGACCCCCCGCATGGGAGCGAGCGTAGGACCGATCGTCCGCGGGTGTCGCGCGCGTCGGCGTCGCCGACACCCGACCGGGGCCGCTAACGTGCGCACCGTGACCCGCACCCGCTCCGCCGTCCGGCCGCCCGAGGTCCGCGGGGCCAAGGACGCCGTCGAGCAGCTGTCGCGCCCCGGCCCGCACCCCGTGCTGCGCGGCGACCTCGGCATGGTCGGCCTCCCCGGCGTCGTGTTCGCGCCCGAGGCGGGGCTCGGGCTGCCCGCCGTCGCGTTCGGCCACGACTGGCTGCAGCCCCCGCAGCGCTACGCCGACCTGCTGCGCCACCTCGCGTCGTGGGGCTTCGTGGCCGCCGCCCCCGGCAGCCACCGCGGCCCGCTGCCCAGCCACGCCGGCTTCGCCGCCGACCTGCGCACCGCGCTCGACGTGTGCGTCGGCGTGCGCCTCGGCGACGGGCGGATCAGCGTGGACGCCCGCCGCACCGCGTTCGCGGGCCACGGGATCGGCGGCGCGGCCGCGCTGATGGCCGCCCAGGGGCACCAGCGGGTCGGGGCGGTCGTCACGCTCGCCGTGGCGCAGACCCACACGGCGGTGCACGACGCCGCGCGCGCTGTCACCGTGCCGGTGCTGCACCTGGCCGCGGGGAAGGACACCGTCACCCCGCCCGCGGGCAACGCCGAGCCGGTCGCCGCCGCGGCGGGCGGCCCGGTGTGGCTGCGGACCATCAACAAGGCCACCCACACCGGTTTCCTCGAGGGCAGGCACTGGAGCGACTTCGTGCTCTCCGGCGGCCCCGACGCGAAGACCCGCCGGCTCACCCGCGCCCTGGTCACCGCGTTCCTCATGCACCACCTGCTGGGCGAGGACCGGCTCGAGGTGCTGGTCGACGGCAAGGTGCCCGGCACCACCCTCACCCGCCCGCGGGTCGCGCCCTGAGCACAGGCGAGTCGCGGTCTCGGTGTGGGTGAGTCGCGCCCCCACCACCGGCGAGTCGCGCCGTGGGTGCGCGCGAGCCGCGGGCTGGGTGCGCGCGAGTCGCAGGCTGGGTGCGCGCGAGCCGCGGTGTGGGTGACGGCGAGTCACGCCCCGAGCTGAGCGCGGGCGCGTCGCGGTCCGCGTGCGCTGATCAACCGAGCCGGGGCGGGTCGATCTCGGCGATCCGCATCCCCCGCTCCTCCCCGACGCGCTGGGCCTGCGTGCCGCCGAGGCGGATCCCGGTCCGGCCGCCCGCCGGCGAGCCCGCGGCCGCCTCCCGCGCGTACGCCCCGCCCAGCTCGGCCGCGGCGTCCGCCTCCCGCCCGAGCCGGCTGCCGAGCCGTGCCGCGCGATCGGCCCACTCGCGGCCGCGGTCGTCCGGCCAGTCCCGGGCGAGCGAGTCGCCCAGCTCGGCGGCCCGCCTGCCCACGTCCAGCAGCACCTCGGCGAGCCGGGCGGACCACCGCGCCGCGTCGCCGAACGGGTCGGCGTTCACCGCGGCCCCAGCGCGTCGCCGATCCGGGCGAGCGCGGCCGCCACGTCGCCCTCGACCGCGGACCCCGCGGCCGCGACACCGCGCAGCACGGCGGCGAGCTCGGTGAGCTCCGCCGCGGCCGCCTCGACGACGCCCCGCAGCCGCTCGGCCTCACCGTCGTCCGGTGCTCCGCGCAGCGCCTCGTGCAGCTCGTCGGCGAGCCCGGACGCGCGGCGTGCGTGGTGGTCCAGCGCGTCCGGACGCAGGTGCAGCTCGGGTGGCATGCGCCGATGGTGCCCCGCGAACGCCCGGCCCCGGGGCCGAACGCGAGAACTCGGCTACCGGACGGCGGCGACGACCTCGGCCAGCCGGATCGCGGTGGCCTCCGCCTGCTCGGCCGAGGGCGCCTCGACCATCACACGCACCAGCTGCTCGGTGCCCGACGGCCGCAGCAGCACCCGCCCGGCCCCCCCGAGCGCGACCTCGGCCTTCTCGACCGCCTCGCGAACGGCGGCCGACGCGGCCACCGCGGCCTTGTCGGCGACGCGCACGTTCCGCAGCACCTGCGGCAGCGGCGTGACGATCGAGGCGAGGTCGGCGAGGGTGCGGCCGGTGGCGGTCATGCGGGCCATGAGCCGCAGCGCGGTGAGCAGGCCGTCGCCGGTGGTGGCGTAGCGGGGCATGACCACGTGCCCGGACTGCTCGCCCCCGAGGCTGTAGCCGCCCTGGCGCAGCTCCTCGAGCACGTACCGGTCCCCGACGGCGGTGGTGCGCACGGCGATGCCCACCTCGCGCATCGCGAGGTGCAGGCCGAGGTTGCTCATGACGGTCGCGACGAGCGTGTCGTGGGCGAGCTCACCCGCCTCCCGCATGGCGACGGCGAGGACGGCCATGATCTGGTCGCCGTCGACCTCGGCGCCGGTGGCGTCGACGGCGAGACAGCGGTCGGCGTCGCCGTCGTGGGCGATGCCGAGGTCGGCGCCGTGGGCGCGGACGGCCTCGCGCAGCGGCCCGATGTGGGTGGAGCCGACCCCGTCGTTGATGTTGAGCCCGTCCGGCTCGGCGTGCAGCGCCACGACGTCGGCGCCCGCGCGCCGATAGGTCTCCGGGGCGACGGTCGAGGCGGCGCCGTGCGCGCAGTCGACGACCACGCGCAGCCCGGACAGCGAGCCCGGGGTGACGGAGAGCAGGTGGTCGCGGTACCGCTCGGTCGCGTCGGCGAGATCGCGGACGCGACCGATGGCCGCGCCGGTGGGCCGTTCCGCGGCGGCGCCGATGCCGTCCTCGACCGCGCTCTCCACCGAGTCGGGGAGCTTGTGCCCGCCCGCCGCGAACAGCTTGATGCCGTTGTCGGGCATCGGGTTGTGCGACGCGGAGATCATCACCCCGAAGTCGGCCCCGAGGTCGGCGACGAGGAACGCCACCGCGGGCGTGGGCAGGACCCCGACGCGCACGGCGTCGGCGCCGGCCGAGGTGAGCCCGGCGACGACCGCGGCCTCGAGCATCTCGCCGCTCGCGCGCGGGTCGCGGCCGACGACGGCGACCGGACGGCGCGAGCGGTCGCGCTCGGCGAGCACGCGGGCGGCGGACGCGGAGAGCGCGACGGCGAGCTCCGGGGTGAGGAGCTCGCCGTTGGCCAGTCCGCGGACGCCGTCGGTGCCGAACAGACGCCGTGCGCTCAAGGCGTCAGCGCTTGCTGTACTGAGGCGCCTTGCGGGCCTTCTTGAGGCCGTACTTCTTGCGCTCGATGACGCGCGCGTCGCGGGTGAGGAAGCCGGCCTTCTTCAGCGGCGGGCGGTCCTCCGCGTCGGCCTCGACGAGCGCGCGGGCGATCGCCAGGCGCAGCGCACCGGCCTGGCCGGAGGTGCCGCCGCCCTTGAGGTTGGCGTAGATGTCGTAGCGGTCGGTCTTCTCGACCGTGACGAGCGGCTCCCGGATCAGCTGCTGGTGCAGCTTGCTCGGGAAGTACTCCTCGAGGGACCGGCCGTTGAGGCGGAACTCGCCCGACCCGGGGACCAGCCGGACCCGGACCACGGCCTCCTTGCGGCGGCCGACGGTCTGGATCGGGCGGTCGGAGTAGACGGCCGGGATCTCGGGCAGCGCGACGTCGGCGCCGATCTCGGTGTCGTACGCGTCGGTCGCGTCGGCGTACTCGGTGGCCTCGGCGTCGACCGCAGCCTCCTCGACGGCCTCGTACTCGGACTCGGGGGTGGTCACGGGCTGTCCCTCTTCTGGCGTGGTCGCGTCTGGGTACGTCACTGGGCGACCTGGGTGATCTCGAACGCGGCCGGCTTCTGCGCGGCGTGCGGGTGGTCGGGGCCGGCGTAGACCTTGAGCTTCTTCGCCATCGCCCGGCCGAGGCGGTTCTTCGGGAGCATGCCCTTGACCGCCTTCTCGACGAGCCGGTCCGGGTGCTTCTCCAGCATCTCGCCGACCGTGCGCTTCTTCAGCCCGCCGGGGTAGCCGCTGTGCCGGTAGACGAACTTGTTGTCGCGCTTGGTGCCGCTGACGGCGACCTTGTCGGCGTTGACGATGATGACGAAGTCGCCCGTGTCCATGTGGGGGGCGTAGGTCGGCTTGTGCTTGCCGCGCAGCAAGGTGGCGGCGTGCGATGCGAGGCGCCCGAGCACCACGTCGGTGGCATCGATCACGTGCCAGGCGCGGGAGATCTCGCCGGGCTTGGGGCTGTACGTGGGCACGGACCTACCTCGTCGATGTCGTCTGCTCGTGGGAGCTGCCTCTGGTGCATGAGTGCGGCATGCTGGGGCGCCGGGCCCGTTGGGCGGGCCGTGCGGGCCGTGGTGGCACGGCCGCGGGTGTCCACCCGCCGCACATCGAATAACGAGGGTACCCGGCGCGTCGGAGGGGGTGCAAAACGCCCCCCTCCGACGCCCGCTGCGACGCCTCAGCCGCGCCACCGAGCGGCGTTGACCCGCTCGACGTGCTGGTAGTTCTCGTTCGCCGCGCCGAGCGCGACGCCGATCCTGCCCAGCACGTTCGTGAGGCCCTCGGCGGCGGTGTCCCACTGGCGCTGCCTGGCCCGGTACTCGGCGGCGGCCTGGCCCTGCCACGTGGCGACCAGGGGCGCGAGGAACCGCTTCAGCTCGTCCAGCTGCGTGGTCATCCGCCCGGCCGCGCCCGCGACGTCGGCCTGCGCGGCCTCGAGCGCCGCGAACGTGACGACGATCTCGCTCATCGCTCCCCCTCAGCCCAGCGCCGCGCGGATCGCGGACATGTCGCCCGCCTGCTGGTCCTCCTGGGCCTGGTAGCTCACCCCGCTGCCCCGGATCGACTCGCCGATGCCGCGCAGCGCGTCGTTGAGCGCCTTCGCGTCGGCCTCCCAGCGGGCCATGAGGTTGGCGAACTCGGTGGCGGCCCTGCCCCGCCACGCCCCCGCGAGCGGCGCGAGCCGGGCGCGCAGCGTGGCGAGGTCGTTCTGCACCGTGTCGTTCACGGCGAGCACGTGCTGCGCCGCGGCCTGCATCTCCTCGACGCTCGTGCCGAATCCCTGGGTCATGCCGGTCCCCTTCCGTGCGGTTGCCGCCACGCTCGCACCGGCTCCCGGCCCGCGGGGGCGAACGCGGCGGATCGTTCGCAGGTGTGAACGTCAGGCCGCCCCGACGGACGCCACGACGACCGCGCACGCCGCCCGCACCGCCTCCGCGCCGGCGGCCGTGCGCCGGCAGCCGACGCTGAGCTGCGATCCGGCGTCGAACACCACGTACCAGTCGACGACGGTGCCGCCCGGCTCCTGCTGCCGGTAGGTGGTGACCGCCCGCCCGGCGAACCGGCCTTCCGGGTCGTAGCCGGTGAGCGCCGCGCCGTGGGCGCGCGCGGCGTCGTAGGCGGCGCGCAGCTCGGCCCGCGCCCGCTCGGGCTCGGCGACCGGGTCGTAGCCGAGCGGGGAGCGCTCCACCGCGATGAGGTCGCTGCCCTCGGGCGCGGCCACCGGCGTGAGCAGGACCCGCCGCCGCTCGGGGAGCCCGCCGCTGTGCTCCCAGCCCTCGGGCACGTCGAGCCGGTAGCCGTACTGCACGAGGACCCCCGCCGTGCCGGCCGCCGCGGTGGGCGGGACGAGCCGCCCGAGCGCGGGCACCGCGGCGAGCGCGACCGCGGCGGCGACGCAGGCGAGCGCCACCCGGCCCACCCGCGACCGGGCGGGAGGCGCGGGCAGGTACGGCCCGCCCCCGGCGGGCGCCGGCACCGGACCCGTGGGGCAGTGGGCGCGCGGCAGGTCGGGGTCCAGGGCGCCCAGCACCGCGGCCGCCTCGGGGCGGGGAGCGACCTCGACGCGCGGCAGGTCCGCCTCGTCGAGCGCGCGGGCGAGCTCCGGGGTCCGCGCCACCCCGCCGACGACGAGGACCCGCGGCGCACCCGCCAACACCTCGCGCAGCGCCGCCACCGCCGCCCGCAGCGGCCCGGCGACCGCGGCGCGCACCTCGGCGGCTTCGACCCCGTCGACGGCCGGGAGCAGCGACGACGCCTCCCGCAGGGCCCGCGCTGCGGCCGGATCGCGACCCGTGCGCGCGGCCACGAGCTCGTCGAGGAGCCGCCCTCCCCCGTCGACGGCCGCGGTGGCCCGGACCCGGCCGTCCGCGTCCAGGAGGGTGGCCTCCGCCCCGGACGCGCCGACGTCGAGCACGGCGACGCCACCGCCTCCCGCCGCCGCGAGCGGGGCGGGCACCGTGGCGACGCGGTGCGCGAGGTGCGCGTGCTCGCGGGCCCACCCCGTGACGCGCTGCGGCGACCACCGGCCCGGGTGGACGAGCACCAGCTCCTCCGGCGGCGCCCCGACCAGGTGGGTGAGCAGCGCAGCGGTCCCCGGCCCGGGCGCGGGCAGTTCGGCGATCAGCCGGGGCGTGCCGTCCGACCCGGCACCCGCGACCCGGACGAAGCCCACCCCCTCCTGCACCGCGACGCGGACCGGGCGCACTACGCGTCCTCCGCGGGCTGCAGCCACGCGAGCTGGACGCGGCGGGCCCGGCGGCGCCGGTCGACCAGCACACCGCGCCCGGGCGGCTCCGGCGCGGGCTTGACCGTGCCGAGCAGCGCACCCTCGTCGGGGCTGCCGTTCATGACCAGGCCCGGTGCGGCGAGCTCGCGCAGCCGCCCGAGCACGGGGTCGTACAGGGCCCGCGCCGCGCCGCCGCAGCGCCGGGCGACGACGAGGTGCAGCCCGACGTCCTTGGCCTGCGCGAGGAACTCCACGAGCGGCAGCAGCGGGTTCGCCGTGGCCCCGCCCGGGGCGACCAGGTCGTAGTCGTCGACGAGGACGTACACGTCCGGGCCGCTCCACCAGCTGCGTTCGCGCAGCTCCCGCGGCGTGACGTCGGGCCCGGGCAGCCGCCTGCGCAACGAGTCGGCGACCGCGCGCATCGCCGCCGCGGTGGCGTCGGCGGTGCTCGTGCAGCCGATCAGGTGCGAGTCCGGGACGGCGCCGAGCAGCGTGCGCCGGTGGTCGACGAGCACGATGCGCGCCTGCTGCGGGGTGAAGGCGGTGACGACGCCGTGCGCGACCAGCCGCAGCAGCGTGGTCTTGCCGCTCTCCGCGTCGGCGAAGCACAGCAGGTGGGGTTCGGTGGCGGGGTCGAGCACCACGCGCGCGAGCCGATCCTCGTCCACGCCGAGCGGGATCCCGTCGGGGCCGGGCGGCAGCCGGTCGAGGTCGATGCGGTCGGGCAGCAGCCGCACGGGGGCGAACCCGGGGCCGGGCCGCGCGCGGGCGATCTCGGCCACCAGCCCCGGCAGGTCGGCGGTGGAGGTGCGCGGCGCCGCGACCACGGCGGGCGCGCCGTCGGGCGCGAGCCCGTGCCCCGGTCGCGCGGGGACGCCCGCCGCCCTGCGCCGGTCGACCTCGGACTCGGCGGGTTCCCCCAGGCGCAGCTCGATCCGCCCGCCGACCAGGTCCTTCAGGGCCGGTCGCAGCTCGCTCCAACGGGTTGCCGAGAGCGCGAGGTGCAGCCCGTAGGCCAGGCCCTGCGTCGCGAGCGGGAGCAGGCGCGCCTCCAGGTCGTCGAACTCGCCCCGCAGGACGAGGTAGCCGTCGACGACGAGCAGGACGTCGGTGGCCGGCTCGTCCGGGAACCCGCCCGCCGCCCGTCGGGCCCGGAAGTCCTCGACCGAGGCGATGCCGTGCTCGCGGAACAGCTGCTCGCGCCGGGCGAGCACGGCCGCGAACTCGGCGACGACGCGGCGCACGAGGTCCGGCTGCTGTCGGTCGGCGACCGTGCCGACGTGCGGGAGCCCGGCGAGCGCCGCCAGCGCCCCGCCGCCGAAGTCGAGGACGTGCACGCCGAGCTCGGCGGGCGAGCTCGCCGTCGCGAGCGCCAGCACGGTGGTGGCCAGCGCCGAGGACTTGCCGCTGCGCGGGCCGCCGACCACGGCGAGGTGTCCGGAGCCGCCCGCGAGGTCGACGACGAGTGCGTCGCGGCGCTGCTGGTAGGGGCGGTCGACGAGGCCGACGGCCACCTGCAGCGGGCCGCCGGGTGGGGCGAGCTCGTCGAGCCACGGCGGGTCGCCCAGGGGCGGGAGCCACACCTGGTGCGCGGGCGGGCCGGTGCCCGCCATCGCCGCGATGACGGTCTCGAGGACGGTGGGGCCGTCGCCGGGGTCCGGCCCGAACGGCCGCGCGCGGTCGGGTTCGAGCACCGGTGCCACCTGGAACGGGTGTGCGCGCGGCCGCTGCGGCGCGGGGCCCGCCTGCCGGGGCGCCGCGTCCGGGCCCGACACGTACGCGGCGCGGAACCGGACCAGCTCCCCGGTGCCGGTGGCGAGGAACGCCGAGCCGGGCGCCGACGGCAGCTGGTGCGCATCGGGGACACCGAGGACGGCCCGCGACTCCGCAGCGGAGAACGTCCGCAGCGCGATCCGGTAGGACAGGTGCGACTCGAGCCCGCGCAGCCGCCCCTCGTCGAGGCGCTGCGAGGCGAGCAGCAGGTGCAGCCCGAGCGAGCGCCCGAGCCTGCCGATCGTGACCAGCAGGTCGATCAGCTCCGGCCGCTGCGCGAGCAGCTCGGAGAACTCGTCGACCACGACCAGCAGCGCGGGCAGCGGCGGCAGGTCGGCGCCCGCGCGCCGGGCGGCGGCGTACTCGGTGACGCTCACGAGGTTGCCCGCCGCGCGCAGCAGCTCCTGCCTGCGCGTGATCTCCCCGGCGAGCGCGTCGGCCATGCGGTCGACCAGGCCGATCTCGTCGGCGAGGTTGGTGATCACCGCGGAGACGTGCGGCAGGTCGGCGAACCCGAGGAACGTCGCGCCGCCCTTGAAGTCGACGAGCACGAGGTTGAGGTCCTCGGACGAGTGCGCGGCGGCGAGGCCCAGCACGAGCGTGCGCAGGAGCTCGCTCTTGCCCGAGCCGGTGGCGCCGATGCAGAGCCCGTGCGGGCCGCTGCCGCCCTGGGCGGACTCCTTGAGGTCGAGCGTGACCGGCCCGCCCTTCTCGTCGACGCCGATCGGCACCCGCAGCCGGTCGGCGTCCGAGCGCGCCCAGCGGGCCCGCAGCTCGGCGATGCCCCGCGCCCCGGGCCGCAGGTTCAGCAGCGCGGGCAGCCCCGCCGGGGCCGACGGCGCCGGGTCGCCGGCCGCCGTGACCTCGGCCGCGCGGTGGCGGGCGAGCCTGCGGGCGAGCGCCGTGGCCTCCGCGACGGAGAGCGCGTCGGGCCGCCCGATCACGGCGGGCCGGCCGTCCCCGCCGACGCGCAGCAGGACGTCCGGGGTGACCTGCAACCGCACCACCGACGGGGCGGGCCGCCGCCCGGTGGGCGCCCCGACCCGCAGCACCGTGACTCCCGCGACCCCGGCCCACGTCCCCGGCCCCTCGGCGACGTCGTCGACGACCACCAGCAGGTGCGGCTCGCCCAGCCCGGGCCCGGGCGGGCGCCCGGCGAGCTCGGCCTGCCACCACCGCCGCACGTCGGCCGCGTCCGCGGTGACCATCCGCACCGGGCCGACCAGGTCGTGGCGGCGCGGGTGCCCGGCGTGCGGGAGCCACTTCACCCACTCCCACTCGTGGGCGAGCGAGGGCGGCGCCACGACGGCGAGCAGCGCGTCGGCGGGCGCGTGCCACAGCGCGTACTGGGCGACGACCGCGCGGCCGAGCGCCCGCACCCGGTCCATCCCCGCGCCACCGGCGGGCTCCAGCCACACCACGCCGCTCGCGCGCAGCGACAGCGCCACCGGCAGGTCGGGCACGACCGCGTGGGCGAGCAGGAACCGGCGCAGGGCGAGCGCGGTGACCGGTTCGAGGCCGTCGACCGGTCCGGTCTGCGGCGGCACCAGGCGGGTGGCGAGCCGCTGGGCGCCCCGGCCGACGCGGACGTGGCCGAAGTCGGGGTCGGCGGGCCGCCGTTCCCACATCCGGCCGGCGCGCAGCACCGCGGGCCAGGCCGACGGCTCCGGATGGGACCACTCGAGGGCCGCGCGCTGCTCGGCCGCGATGCCCCGCACCCGCTCGCGCAGCACCGACAGGTACCGCAGGTAGTCGCGGCGGTCCTCGTCGGTGGCGGCGGTGCGGCTGCCGCGGCCGCCCCCGGTGAACAGCATGCCGAGCGCCGAGATCGCGAACATGCCCCCGAACAGCAGCGACGTGGGGTCGCGCAGGCCGACGACGGCGACGAACCCGACCGAGCCGGCGAGCATCGCGAGCGGCAGCACCCGCTGCAGCACCCCGGGCGGGACCACCCGCTCCGGCTCGGGCGGCGGTTCGAGCGTGAGCTCGCCACCCGGCATCCGGGGCGGGGTGAGGCGAGATCGCACGGCGCTCATGTCCGGCTCCCACGAGTTTTCGCGAAACGGCCCACCAGGGCCGCGGGCGCTGCGATGCTAGGCAGCCGACGGGCCGTGCCGGGGCCGTTCCGCGAAACTCGTCCGCCCGGCTCCGCGGAGGGGACCACCATGCTCACCGCTGGTCAGGGGGCGCCGTACCGCCGCGTCACGGTGCTCGCGCCGCGGGCGACGGTCGACGTCGCGCTGCCGGCCGACGTGCCGGTGGCCGAGCTCGTCCCGATGATGCTCGACCTGGTGGGCGAGCCGGTGTTCGGCGTGCGGCCGATGCCGTGGCGGCTCTCCGGGGCGGCGGGCGCGCCGCTGCCGCCGAGCGCGTCGCTCGCGGAGCTGGGCGTTCCCGACGGGGAGCTGCTGCGGCTCGCCCCGGACGCACCCGCGCCGCCGCCGCCCGTGTTCGACGACCCCGTCGACGCGCTCGCCTCCCGGGCGGGCGGGCCGGGCCGCGCGGACCGGCGCTTCGCCGCGCGGGCGCTGCTGCTGGTGTGCGGGACCGCAGCCGCGCTGCTCGCCGCGGGAGGCGTGGACACCGCCACGCCGCGCGCGGTCGTCGCCACGCTGGCGGCCGGCGCCGCGGTGGGCCTGGCCGCGCACTCGGCGCGCTCCGACCCCACGGACCACGGCCGGCTGGCGGGGCGCACGGCCGCGCTCGCGGCCGTTCCGTTCGCCGCCGCCGCGGGCTGGGCGGCGCTCCCCGGCGCGTCCGGCGCGGCGCGGCTGGTGCTCGCCGTCGCCGCTGCGGGCACCGTGGCCGCGGCCGCCCAGATCGCGCTCCGCGTGGTGGCCCCGGCGCTGGTCGCGGCCGTGGTGGCCGCCGCGGCGGCGGGGCTGGGCGGCGTCGCCGTGCTGCGCTTCGGCAGCCCGCCGTCGGCGGTCGCGGCGGCGGCCGCGGCGCTCGCGGTCGCCGCCGGGCCGCTGCTGCCCCGGGTGGCGCTGCGGCTCGCCGGGCTGCCGCGCCCGGTGGTGCCCGCCGACGCCGCCGAGCTCGTCGCCGCCGACCGCGGCCCCGACCTGCTGCCGCCCGAGGAGTTCGCCGAGCGATCCGACCTCGCCCGCGGCTACCTCGCCGGGCTCACCGGCGGCTGCGCAGCCGTCGCCGTCGCCGGGGCGCTCGGTGCCGCGGCCACGGGCGGATGGGCCGGGCCCGCGCTCGCCTGCGTGGTCGTCGCGGTGCTCGCGCTGCGGTCCCGCGGCTTCGCCGACCCGGCACCGGCGCGCACCCTGCTGGGCTGCGCCGCCGTCGGCCTGGCCGGGCTCGCGGCCCTCACCGCGGCCCGCCCGGAGCCGCTGCCGCGGCTGGTCGCCGCCGGCGTCCTGCTCGGGGTGGCGGGCCTCGGGCTCGCCGCGCTCGGCCGCGCCGCCGACGGCACGTCCCCGGTGGTGCGCCGGGCGGTCGACCTGCTCGACGTGGTCCTGGTCGCCGCCGCCGTTCCGTCGGCGTTCGCCGCGATGGACCTGTTCCGGCTCGTCCGCGGGTTGTGAGGGCGCCGATGACCCGATCGAGGTGGTGCGCGCTGGCCGCGGCCGCCCTGGTGGGCCTGGCGTCCGTGACCCCCGCCGCGGCCGACGCCGCCGTGGTGGCCCCGGCCGCGGCGCGTGCCGCCGTGCCCGGCCCCGTCGCCGAACCGGGGCCGCCCGCGCCGCCGCGCGTCTCGGTGACGCCGCCGCGCGGCCTGCCCCCGGGTCCCGCGCCCGGGATCCGCGCCGCCGCGCGCTGCGCGCCGCCCCGGGCCGACGCGGCGGGCGTGCCGTCCGGGCGGGGCAGCGTCGCCGAGCGGCTGCGCCTCGCCGAGGTGCACCGGCTCGCCACCGGCCGCGGCCAGATGATCGCCGTGATCGACACCGGGGTCGCCCCGCACCCGCTGCTGGGCTCACGCCTGCGCGGCGGCGGCGACTACCTCACCGGCGGCGACGGGCTCGACGACTGCGACGGCCACGGCACGGCGGTCGCCGGGCTGCTCGCGGCCGGCCCCGTGCGCGGCGGGCGCTCCGCCACGCCGGTCGGCATCGCGCCGCAGGCGGAGCTGCTCGCGATCCGCCAGTCCAGCCCCTCGTTCGACGTGCCCGCGCCCGACGGCGGGCGGCGCCCGGCCGGCGACACCGCCACCCTCGCCGAGGCGGTGGCGCTCGCCGTCCGCTCGGGCGCCGACGTCGTCAACATCTCCGAAGCCGTCTGCCTGCCCGCCGACCGGGCGGCGACGGCGGGCGCGGCGCTGCAGGCCGCCCTGCGCGCGGCCGCGGCGGCGGACGTGGTGGTGGTCGCGGCGGCGGGCAACGTCGGCTCCGGCGGCTGCACGGCGGACGGCGCGGGTCGGGTCGCCCTGCCGGGTTGGTACGACGCGGACGTGCTGACCGTCGGCGCGGTCGGGCCCGACGACACCCCGGCGCCGTTCACCCTGCCGGGGCCGTGGGTCGACGTGGCGGCGCCCGGCACGGGGCTGCGCTCGCTCGCCGTCGGCGGCGGCACCACCGGCGGTCTCGACGGCACCAGCTTCGCGGCGCCGTGGGTGGCCGGGCTCGCGGCGCTGATCCGCGAGCGGTTCCCCGATCTCACGGCGGCCGAGGTCGTGGACCGCATCCTCGCCACCGCCCGCAGGCCGTCCGCCGACGACGGTGCGCTGGGCCGCGGCGTGATCGACCCGGTCGCCGCGCTCACCACCATGCCCGCGCGCCTCACCCCCGACCCGGCACGGCTCGCGGACGCCGCGGCGCAGGTGGCCGACCTCCCCGGCGCCGGCGATGCGCAGGCCCCGTCGCCGGAGCCCGACCGGCCGCTCGACCTGCTCGCGGCCGCGGTCGTGCTGGCCGCGGCGGGGGTCGCGGTCGCGGTGCTGCGCCGCCGCCCGGGCCGCGGCTGATCTCACGCGTCCCGTTTCCGACGAACGCGCCGTTCGTCGGGAACAGGGGGACCGCGCATGGGCGCCCACCGCCCCGGGCAGCAGCCGCGACATCGATGGCTGGGCCCGCCGGCACGAGCCGCAGGACCGCCGGGAACAGGCGCGGCGCGGACGGGCCGGCCGCGGCGTTCGTCGGATGGGTCAGAGGGCGCCCAGGGCGTCGACCACCTGGCCGGCGGCCGCCAGGTCGAGGGTCGGGCCCTGCGGCAGGAGGCGCAGGACCGCCTCGGGGGCGGGCGCGGTCACCGTGATGCCCAGCGCGGCGGCGGTCGCCTCGTCGGCCACCGCGTGGGCCGCGCCGGTGCTCGACACCAGCCAGAGCGGGCCCGTGGCGGCGTCCCGGCCGGGCCCGGTGCCGCGCACGGCCCCACCCGGGCCCACGACAACCTCGTCGACCCGGTCGCCGGGCCCGTCGGCCTGGGCGAGCCGCACCGGCGTCCCGCCCCGCGGCGCCTCCGCGCCCGCCCGGACGGTGCCGTCGGGGGCGCCGTCGGCCGTCCAGCCCCAGCAGAGCACCGGGGCCTCGGCGGCCTCGACCAGGCGCGGGGCGACGTCCGGCCAGCCGGCTGCCGGCAGCTCGTCCACGACGGCGACCCCGGCGAGCTCCGCGGCCCCCACCGGGCGCGGCTCGCGCGCCCCCGACGCCGCGAGCAACACCTCGGCCAGCACGGCCGGCACCTCCTGCACCCCGCCCGCGAGCACCACGTAGTGCTGCGTGGCGCCGCCGGGCGGCTGCGCCACGAACACGTCGCCGATCCGGCCGGGCAGCCCGCCCGGCGCGCGCCCGCCGCGCCCCGGAACGGGCGGGTTGACCAGCGGTGGCCCTTCGGGGAGCAGCGACAGCAGCGCGGGGGTCGCGGCCCGCGGCACCCGGCCGGTGATCCCGAGCGCCGCGCCGACCAGCCCGTCGTCGGCGTCGACGCGGTGCCTGCGGCCCGCCGTGACGAGCCAGGTGCTGCCGGCCGCGTCGAGCAGCACGCCCGCCTCCGCGGGGCCCGGCGCGAGCGGCGGGGTCCCGCCGAGCACCGTCGTGCCGACGAGCTCCCCGTCGGCGGTCACGGTGTCGCAGACGGCCCAGCTCGGTGGGATCGGCGGACCGTCGGGCCGCACGGCGTGCGCGCCCGGCACGGCGGCCGCGGGCGTGCGCGGAGCGGGGTCGAGCAGGGCGTCCGGGACCGGGACGGGGGTCGCGGTGGCCGGGTCGGCGTCGCTGCTGCCGCCCGCCCGCAGCGCCGCGAGCACGAGCCGCGCGGCAGGCAGGTTGGCGACCGGGACGAGCCGGTCCGGGCCGCGGGCCACCGCGTACAGGGCGCCCGAGTCGGCGCCGACGACCACGTCCTGGCGCCTCCAGTCCGGCTGCGGCGACACCGCGGCCAGCAGCGCGGAGCCGCAGAGGCCGAGCAGCCCGAGCACGACCCCGACGAGCGCCGCGCGTCGCTGGGACCGGATCTGCTCGTGCAGCGGCACCGGGTCGCCGCGCACCAGCGCAGCCTCCATCCGCCGCAGGCCGAACCGGTAGGCGTCGGCCTGGTCGCGGGTGGCCGGCGCCGGCACGGAGCTCGCTCGGCCGGGCACGGGCCGACGGTAGCCGGCCCACCCCGCCCGGCGGGGGCGTTCGGGGGAATCCGCCGCACCGCCCAACCGCGACGGCCGGGGTCGGGTCGTCCGAGGTGTCCCGCCTCGAGCTTCGGGAGGTTCCGATGTCCCGTCGCAGCACCCGCACCATCGGCCGGATCGCCCGGACGGCGGCCGTCGCGCTCGCCGCGGGCGTCGTCCTCGCCGGCTGCAGCATGTCCGTGGAGGGCGTTCCGCACGCCGCGCCCGCACCCACCCGGCCGGTGTCCGTCGCGCCCAGCCCGGCGGCCCTCGTCGAGCCCGCCGAGCCGGGCGACCTGCCCTCGGCGTACCTGGAGTGGATCGCCGACGGGTGGGTCCCGCAGCCGATCCTCCCGGTGATCGACCCGGACAGCGGCGTGTCCGCCTGGCTGATCGGCCCGGCCGAGCCCCAGGAGATCGAAGGAGGGGGCACGCTGTACACCTCGTACGACGCCCCCGCGAGCGTGGTCCACCAGCTCGCGGTCGTCCCCGAGGCACCGGGCGACGCCGACGCCGAACGGACCGCCGCGATCCTGGCGAGCGAGCGCGGTGGCTGGGTGGTCGACTCCGAGCCGATCACGATGCTGGGCCACCCCGGGCTCGACGTGCGCATGGAGTTCTTCGACGACCTCGGCCGGCCCTGCGTCGCGCTGACCCGCTTCGTCGAGCTCCCGCGCCACATCGCCGCCGTCGAGTCGCTCGGGCTGGTGACCGACGAGCGCGTGGTCGAGCAGGTGCAGGAGATCGTGGCCGACCAGCTCTCCCTGCCGACCACCTGAAGCGGGCCGGCTACCCGACCGAGATCGCGTCCAGGCGCTCCCGCAGGAACGGCGCCGACACCACCGGCTCCAGGTCCGCCCGCCGACCCAACGGCGGCGCGAGCGGGGTGACCAGCGCGTCGTGGTCGAGCTCGAAGAAGAACACGAGCGAGATCAGCTCCTCGTCCGGCGCGGCCTCCTGGGGCGGCAGCACGCGGTGCCTGCCCGACCGCCAGCGCAGCCCGGTCCAGTGGGCGAGGAGGTCACCGATGTTGATGGTGAACGCGGCCGGGTCGTACGGGGCGTCCACCCAGCCCGAGGCGTCGACGTCGACCTGGAGCCCACCGGCGCCCGGCTCGCGGTCGAGCACGGTGACCGTGCCGAAGTCGGTGTGCGCGCCGATCCGGAACTGGCCGGGCTCCGGCGGGCCGACCTCGGTGAGCGGCGGGTAGCGGTTGATGTTGAACGTCCAGGTGGGGTTCGTCGCGAGCCGGGTCAGCGCGTCGCGCGGCAGGCCGAGCGCGTCGGCGCACAGCTCCAGCAGCTCGCGCGACACCCTCGTCATCTCCGCGACGTAGCGGCGGACCGCGTCGCGCAGCTCCGGCACCTCGTCGGGCCACACGTTCGGCGGGAACCACACCGCGTCGACCTCGGGGTCGCCGGTGGGCGTCTCCGGCCCGACCGCGAACGACTCCTTGAGGTCCGGCGGGGTCTCCACGCCCTCGACGTTG
Organism: Pseudonocardia sp.; assembly: GCF_035305885.1. Taxonomy (GTDB): domain Bacteria; phylum Actinomycetota; class Actinomycetes; order Mycobacteriales; family Pseudonocardiaceae; genus Pseudonocardia. Next base: position 25,627 of record NZ_DATGOP010000022.1, on the reverse strand, counting down.
CCGTTGGCCTCCACGCCGGGGGCGAGCCAGCCGCGGCCCCCGATCCGCACGGAGTACTTCTGTTTGACCTCTGTCGGCAGCGCGAAGAACCGCCGTGCCGCGGCCCGCACCTCGGCCCGGAGCTCGTCGGGCACGCCGTGCCCCGCCGCCAGCAGGAAACCGGCCCGCTGCAGGGCCTCGTCGACGGTCGGGCCGGTCGCCGGGTCACCGGCGCGCCACGCGGCGAGATCGATGGTCGGAATCATGAGGGGACCTCTCCGATGTCCTCGTACCAGAGCTCCGGACGGGCGGCGATGAAGTCGGTCATGAGGGCCACGCACCGCTCGTCGTCCAGCAGCGTGATCCGCACGCCGTGTTCGGCGAGCCAGTCGTGGCCGCCGGAGAACGTGCGGGCCTCACCGATCACCACCGCGCCGATCCCGAACTGGCGCACGAGCCCGGAGCAGTACCAGCACGGCGAGAGCGTGGTGACCATGATCGTGTTGCGGTAGTCCCGCTGCCGCCCCGCCGCCCGGAAGGCCGCGGTCTCGGCGTGCATCGACGGGTCGCCGTCCTGGACGCGTCGGTTGTGCCCGCGCCCGAGCAGGGTGCCGTCGGCGGCGAACAAGGCCGCGCCGATGGGGATGCCGCCCTCGGCGAGGCCGGCCTTCGCCTCCTCGAGGGCGACGTCGAGCAGGGCGGCGGGATCGGAAGCCACGGCCGTCACTCTGCGGCCCCCGGGGTGCGGCCCGCAAGACGCGGGAACAGCAGCGCGTACACCGCGGCCGCCAGCGCGAAGCCGACGAGGAACGTCACGTCGCCGACGCCCGGCACGAGCGTGGGCACCAGCCCGGTGAACAGCGCCTGGTTGGAGAACAGCGGCACGGAGACGACGATGCCGACGACGAGCGCCGCGACGCCCGCGTGGTTGCGGTAGCCGCGGTCGTAGAGCAGCCCGACCGGCGGCCTGCCGCGGCGTAGGAACTGGTCGGTGAGCACCACCCCGAGCCACGGCCCGATCCAGTACACGATGACGAGCAGGAACGCCTCGTAGCTGTGCGCGGCGTCGGCCAGCGCGATGAGCGCGATCACGAACCCGACCGCGCCGAACGCGAGCGCGACGACGGCGCGCGCCCAGCGCAGCGGTACGTCGACGCCGAGGGTGAGGAACGCCATCGCGCCCGAGTAGATGTTCAGCACGTTCGCCGCGACCGCACCGAGCGCGATCGCCAGCAGTGTGAGCGCCGCGAGCACGCCGGGCAGCACGCCGACGAACGCGGTGGTGGGGTTGTCGGACGCGATGCCCACCGCGGCGGTGGCGCTGACCGACGCGGCCCCGACGATCATCAGGGCGCTCGTGGAGGTGAACAGGCCCAGCGCCGCGGAGAGCCCCGTGCGCACGCGCGACGAGCCCTCCGGCAGGTAACGGGCGTAGTCGGCGGCGTACGGGCTCCAGCCCGCCGTGTAGCCGACGACCGCCCCGACGGTGAGCAGGAAGCCGCCGAGGCCCCCGGTGCCGCCGCCCTCGGGCAGGTAGCCGGGGTCAGACCGGGCGAGCACGATCACCGCGCCCACCGCGAACACGACCGCGAGCACCGGGAACGCGAACCGTTCGAACGCCTGCACGAGGTTGTGCCCGAAGAAGGCGACGCCCATCTGCACCAGCACGACGACCACCAGCCAGGCCGCGGCGGGCAGGCCGGTGAGCGACGCCAGCGCGAACGCGGCGCTCACGCTGTTGACGGCGAACCAGCCGAAGCCGGACGTGATCGTCATCAGCGTGCACGGCACGGCGTTGCCCCGGTACCCGAACGCCGCCCGGCCCAGGACCATCTGCGGCACCCCGATCGAGGGTGCCCGCGCCGACAGCGCCCCGTGGGCGAGCGCGGAGATCCCGTTCCCGAGCAGGATGGCCGCGACCGCCTGCGGGAAGGTCAGCCCGAACGCCGACACGGACAGCACACCGACGAAGACGGTGGCGAACTCGAGGTTGGGCGAGGTCCAGGTCCAGAACAGCTGGCGGGGCCGGCCGTGCCGCTCCGAGGCGGGGATGGGTTCGTTCCCACCCGGTTCGACGGCCACCACCCGATCGCCGTAATTGCGGTCGGCGGCGGTGGCAGCGGGTGGTGGATCAGCGCTCACGTGATCACTCTCGACCGCGGGTGCCCGCCATCGCAACGGCCCGGCGCGTTCGTTAACCGCGATGTTCGCTGGAGCGCACGACCGTGAGGTCGAGGGCCCGCAGCACGGCCTGCATCTGCTCGGCCGCGGGCCGGCCGGGCCGTTCCCGCAGCTGGCGCACGGCCTGCTCGACCTGCTCCTCGGTGACGGTCCGCTGCGGTGCGTGGTGCGCGGCGCGCGGGCCGCGGTCGGGGGAGACGCCACGGCGGTGGGCGGCGGTGCGGTCCGGGTTCCCGAGCCGGACGTGAGGCGTCGTCGTCAAGGCGTCTCCGTTCGGTGGCGGCGCAACGGCTGCGACTCAACCCAACGGGTGAGTGGATCGAGCCGAGGATCACGGTACGTGGTGCGCCACGCCGTGTGAACGCCCGCCCGGGAAATCACCGCTGACCCGGGCCGCCGCCCGTTCGGTCCCACCCGCTCAGTGCGGGAGGACGCGCAACCGCCGCGTCTCGGCCGCTCGGGCGGCGAGCTCGCCGGGCGGCGGGTAGTCCACCGCCACCAGGGTCAGGCCGTGCGCGGGCGCCACCGGCACCTCGTTGGCGCGCTCGGAGCGCGCGAGCAGGCCCGCGGGCCACGAGACCGGGCGCCGGCCGCGCCCCACCTCCAGCAGGGCGCCCACCAGGCTGCGCACCATCGAGTGGCAGAACGCGTCGGCGGCCACGGCGGCCTCCACCACCCCGTCGGCGTCCCGGGTCCAGCTGAACTCCTGCAACGCGCGCACCGTGGTGGCGCCCTCGCGCCGCTTGCAGAACGCGGCGAAGTCGTGCTCGCCGAGCAGCCGCTCGGAGGCGGCCCGGACGGCGTCGAGGTCGAGCGGGTGCGGCCAGGAGAGGGTGTCGCGGGCGCGCAGCGGCTCCGCGCCGTACGGGGCCGTCGCGACCCGGTAGCGGTAGTGGCGGCGCAGCGCGGAGAACCGGGCGTCGAACTCGTCCGGCACCGGCGTCACCGCCCGGACGCGCACGTCGGGCGGCAGCAGCCGGGCGAGCCTGCGCACCAGCCACCCGGTGTCCAGATCCGCCGCGAGGTCGGCGTGGGCGACCTGGCCGGTGGCGTGCACGCCCGCGTCCGTGCGGCCCGCGACGGTGAGCGCCACCTCGTCCCGCAGGACGATGCCGAGCGCCTCCTCCAGCACCCCGCAGACGGTGCGCCGGCCGGGCTGGCGCGCCCAGCCGGAGAAGTCGGTGCCGTCGTAGGAGATGTCGAGCCGGTAGCGGCACCGGGCCGCAACGCCGTCGAGCCCGCCGCCCCGGGGGGCGGCGGGCTCGACGGGGTACTGCTGCGCGATCAAGACTCCTCGGAGTCGGCGTCCTCGCTCTGGTCACCGGCCCGCCGGAAGCCCGCGGCCTCGGCGGCCTCGGGCGTGGCGAACCAGACCTCGGCCACGGTGCGGTCGTAGTGCGCCGACCCGGGCTCGTGGTACAGCTTCGAGTCCTCGTTGCCCTTGATCGGGAAGCCGTCCGGGGCCTCGTTCGGGTCGTCCAGCGGGGCGTGGCTGCCCTCGCCGTACGGCGCCTCCTCGGTGGAGGCGCTCTCCTCGACGGCCTCGGCCGTCTCCGTGGCCTCGGTGGCCTCGGCGGCCTTCTCCTCGGCGGGGGCGGACTCCTCGGCCGCCGCCGGGGCAGCGGCCTTCTGCTGCTGCGACGCGGCGACCCGGCGGGCGCGCTCGGCCTCGTCGGTGACGGTCTTCTGCGAGACCAGCTCGATCACCGCCATGGGGGCGTTGTCGCCCTTGCGCGGCAGCGTCTTCGTGATCCGCGTGTAGCCACCGTTGCGGTCGGCGAAGAACGGGCCGATCTCCTCGATGAGGCGGTGCACGACGTCCTTGCGCCGGATCACCTTGAGGATCTCGCGGCGGTTGTGCAGGTCGCCCCGCTTCGCCTTGGTGATCAGCCGCTCCGCGTAGGGCCGCAGCCGGCGCGCCTTCGCCTCGGTGGTGGTGATCCGACCGTGCTCGAAGAGCGCCGTGGCCAGGTTGGCCAGGATCAGCCGCTGGTGCGCGGGCGACCCGCCGAGGCGGGGGCCCTTGGTGGGCTGAGGCATGGCTACAGCTGCTCCGTTTCTGCGTAGTCCTGGCCGTCGTCCCCGTAGCGGTCGGGGTCGAACGATGGGGTCTCGGACCCGTACTCGGCAGCCGCGGCCGACGGGTCGAATCCGGGCGGGCTGTCCTTCAGCGACAGGCCGAGGCCGGCGAGCTTCATCTTGACCTCGTCGATCGACTTGGCGCCGAAGTTGCGGATGTCGAGCAGGTCGGCCTCGCTGCGGCCCACCAGCTCGCCCACGGTGTGGATGCCCTCGCGCTTGAGGCAGTTGTAGGAGCGGACGGTGAGGTCCAGCTCCTCGATCGGCATCGCGTAGGCCGCGATGGTGTCGGCCTCCTGCGGCGACGGGCCGATCTCGATGCCCTCGGCGTCGACGTTGAGCTCGCGCGCGAGCCCGAACAGCTCGACGAGGGTCTTGCCGGCCGAGGCCAGCGCGTCCCGCGGGGTGATCGAGGGCTTGGTCTCGACGTCGAGCACCAGCTTGTCGAAGTCGGTGCGCTGCTCGACGCGGGTGGCCTCGACCTTGTAGGTCACCTTGAGCACCGGCGAGTAGATCGAGTCGACCGGGATGCGGCCGATCTCGGCGCCGGTGGCCTTGTTCTGCTGGGCCGGCACGTAGCCGCGGCCCCGCTCGACGACGAGCTCGACCTCGAGGCGGCCCTTGTCGTTCAGGGTGGCGATGTGCAGGTCCGGGTTGTGCACGGTGACGCCGGCCGGCGGCACGATGTCGCCCGCGGTGACGGTGCCGGGGCCCTGCTTGCGCAGGTACATCGTGACCGGCTCGTCCTCCTCGGAGCTGATCACCAGCTCCTTGAGGTTCAGGATGATGTCGGTGACGTCCTCCTTGACCCCGGGCACGGTGGTGAACTCGTGCAGGACGCCGTCGATGCGGATGCTCGTGACCGCAGCGCCGGGGATGGAGGAGAGCAGCGTGCGCCGGAGCGAGTTGCCCAGCGTGTAGCCGAAACCGGGCTCCAGCGGCTCGATGACGAACCGGGAACGGGTGTCCGTGACCGTTTCCTCGGTCAGGGTGGGTCGCTGAGAGATCAGCATGGGGTTCGTGCCTCCTTAGCACCCGCGGCAACCGCTATTTGATGCCGCGGTGAACCCCCGGCCCCACCCTGCGGGGCCGGGGGGTGCCGAGCGCTACTTGGAGTAGAGCTCGACGATGAGCTGCTCGTTGACCTGCGTGTCGATCTGGGCCCGCTCGGGGAGCTGGTGCACCAGGATCCGCAGGTTCGAGGGAACGACCTGCAGCCAAGCCGGGACCGGACGATCGCCGAGGGTCTCCTTGGCGATGATGAACGGGTCCATGTTCAGCGACTTGGGCCGCACGTCGATGATGTCGTACTGCGCGACGCGGTAGCTGGGGATGTTGACCTTCTCGCCGTTGACGAGGAAGTGGCCGTGGCTCACCAGCTGCCGGGCCATGCGCCGCGTGCGGGCGAGGCCCGCCCGGTACACGACGTTGTCGAGCCGGGACTCGAGGATCTGCAGCAGGTTGTCACCGGTCTTGCCGGGACGGCGGTTGGCCTCGTCGTAGTAGCGGCGGAACTGCTTCTCCAGCACGCCGTACGCGTAGCGGGCCTTCTGCTTCTCCTGCATCTGCAGGAGGTACTCGGTCTCCTTGACCCGGATCCGGCCGTGCTGGCCGGGCGGGTAGGGACGGCGCTCGAACGCCTGGTCACCGCCGACGAGGTCCACCTTCAGCCGGCGCGACTTGCGCGTCATGGGGCCGGTGTAACGAGCCATGTTCGTTCCTCCCTCCCCTAGACCCGGCGCCGCTTGGGCGGACGGCAGCCGTTGTGCGGCTGCGGCGTGACGTCGGAGATCGTGCCGACCTCGAGGCCGGCGGCCTGCAGCGAACGGATCGCGGTCTCCCGGCCGGAACCGGGGCCCTTCACGAACACGTCCACCTTCTTCATGCCGTGCTCGGCGGCCTTGCGCGCGGCGTTCTCGGCGGCCATCTGGGCCGCGAACGGCGTGGACTTGCGCGAGCCCTTGAACCCGACGTGGCCCGCGGACGCCCACGCGATCACGGCACCGTTGGGGTCGGTGATCGAGACGATCGTGTTGTTGAACGTGCTCTTGATGTGGGCCTGGCCCACGGCGACGTTCTTCTTCTCCTTGCGGCGGACCTTCTTCGGCCCGGCCGCAGCGCGGCTGCGGGGCGGCATTACTTCTTACCTGCCTTCTTCTTGCCGGCCACGGTCTTCTTCGGACCCTTGCGGCTGCGGGCATTGGTCTTGGTGCGCTGGCCGCGCACCGGCAGGCCCCGGCGGTGCCTGATTCCCTGGTAGCAGCCGATCTCGATCTTGCGACGGATGTCGGCCTGCACCTCGCGGCGCAGGTCGCCCTCGACGCGGTAGTTGTTCTCGATGTACTCGCGGAGGGCGGCGATGTCCTCGTCCGTGAGGTCCCGCGAGCGCAGGTCCGGGCTGATGCCGGTGGCCTGCAGGATCTCCTTGGACCGGGTGCGCCCGATCCCGTAGATGTACGTCAGCGCGATCTCCATCCGCTTGTCGCGGGGGAGGTCGACGCCCGCTAGACGTGCCATGCGGCGGGGTACTCCTCTTGTCGTCCCAGGTCTTCCCAGCGCCCATCCCGGGTGGCTCGCTCCCGGGCCCCGGCCTGGTTCCGGGGGTACTGGCGCCCGTGTGGCGCGGTAGGCGCGCTGGGTTCCTCTTCGTGCGCGGTCAGGTTGGGGCGATCAGCCCTGGCGCTGCTTGTGGCGCAGGTTCTCGCAGATCACCATGACCCGCCCGTGGCGGCGGATCACCCTGCACTTGTCGCAGATCTTCTTGACGCTCGGCTGGACCTTCACGTCCGTCGCTCTTCTCGTTGGTTCAGATCGTCACTTGTAGCGGTAGACGATGCGGCCGCGGGTCAGGTCGTACGGCGACAGCTCGACCACCACCCGGTCCTCGGGGAGGATCCGGATGTAGTGCTGACGCATCTTGCCGCTGATGTGTGCGAGGACCCGGTGTCCGTTCTCCAGCTCCACGCGGAACATCGCGTTCGGCAGGGGCTCGACGACCCGGCCCTCGACCTCGATCGCCCCGTCCTTCTTGGCCATGTCCTCCGCGTTCCGTGACAGGTGGACGTACTCTTCGTTCGTACTCGGGCACGTCGCTGCTCCGGGACCGTGAGGTGCGGGAGGCACGACGGAACCGGCGCCAGTAGGCGCGCCGAAAACCCAGTGTACGACCGTTGCGCGGTGCCCCGCACACGGGGGTGCGGCTGCGCTGCGGAAATCGAGAGCTCCCCGTCGGTCCCCCACGTTACCGTCCTTGACCTCAACCCAGGTTCACGAGGTCGAGTGGAACGGTGATGTCCGCACAGCACCCCGGCAGCGCCCGGCTCCCCCGGCCGCTGCGACCGTTCCGCCACCGCGACTACCGGCTGCTGGTCGCCTCGATCGCGGCCTCGCTCTTCGCGAGCGGGCTGTGGATCGTGGCGAGCGTCTACCAGGTCATCGCGCTCGGCGGCGGCCCGACCGAGCTCTCGCTGGTGGCCACGGCCGCGGCCACGGGCCTGCTGGTCAGCGTGCTCGGCGGCGGGGTCGCGGCCGACCGGCTGCCCAAGCGGGCCCTGCTGCTCGGCGTGGAGGGCGTGCGGGTCGCCGCGGCCACCACCGCGGGCGCGCTCGCCGTCACGGGGGCGCTGCAGCTGTGGCACCTCGCGGTCATCTCGTTCGTGCTCGGGGCCGCCGAGGCCTTCTTCTTCCCGGCCTACTCGGCGATCCTGCCCGCGCTCCTGCCCGCCGACGAGCTGCTCGCCGCGAACGGCGTCGAGGGCACCCTGCGCCCGGTAGCCCAGCACGCGCTCGGCCCGGCGACCGCGGGCGCGCTGGTCGGGGCGTTCGCGCCCAGCGCCGCGCTGCTCGCCGCGGGGGCCGTCTACGCGCTCGCCGCGGTCTCGCTCGTGGCGATGCGCCGGATCGCGGTGCCGCCCGCGGCCGGGCGCAGCTCGGTGCTCGGCGACCTCGCCGAGGGGTTCCGCTACCTGTTCCGCACCGGGTGGCTGTTCGCCACGCTGGCCTTCGCCTCGCTGTACGTCCTCGTGCTGATGGGCCCGATCGAGGTGCTGCTGCCGTTCGCGGTGCGGGAGCAGACCGGCGGCGGCGCGGGCAGCTTCGCGCTGGTGCTCGGCGCGTTCGGGCTCGGAGGTGCGGCCGGGTCGCTGCTCGTGGCCTCGTGGCGGCTGCCGCGGCGGTACCTCACGGCGATGCTGCTGCTGTGGGGGGCGGGCGCCCTGCCACTCACCCTGATCGGCCTCACCACCCGGTTGTGGATCATGGCCGCCGCCTCGTTCGTCGTCGGCGTCACCGGCGCGGTGGCGATGGTCATCTGGGGCACGCTGCTGCAGCGCCGCGTCCCGCCGCACCTGCTCGGCCGCGTCTCGAGTCTCGACTTCTTCGTCTCGCTCGCCCTGATGCCGGTCTCGATGGCCGTGGCGGGCCCGGTCGGCGAGCGGATCGGCGTGCCGACCACGTTCGTGCTGGCCGGGATGATCCCGGTGTTCCTCGCCGTCGCCGCGCTGGTCGGCTGGCGGCTGCCCGCCGACGAGGTCGCCCATCCCCTCGACGCCCCGGAGGAACCGGAGCACCCTCAGGCCACGCACGCGGCCTGAGGGTGCGACGCGCGCCACTGTCACCGGCTCCCCCGCTTCCTCGTCCGAGGTGGCGACGGGACGAGGGACGAGGAGGGACGGATGCGCGTCTTCGTGGCAGGAGGAACGGGTGCGCTGGGCAGGCGGCTGGTGCCGCAGCTGCTCGCGCGGGGGCACGAGGTGACCGCGACGACCCGCAGCGCGGACAAGGCGGGAGAGCTCGCCGCGCTCGGGGCGCGACCCGCGGTGGTGGACGGGCTGGACGGGGTCGCCGTCGGGCGCGCGGTCGCCGAGGCACGGTCCGACGTGATCGTGCACCAGATGACCGCGCTCGCCGCGGCGCCGGACCTGCGGCATTTCGACCGCTGGTTCGCCACCACCAACGAGCTGCGCACGGCGGGCACCCGGCACCTGCTGGCCGCGGCGCAGGCGAGCGGTGCGGAGAGGGTCGTCGCGCAGAGCTTCACCGGGTGGCCGAACGCCCGCACCGGCGGCCCGGTCAAGACCGAGGACGACCCGCTCGACCCCGAGCCCGCCGCCGCGCAGCGGGAGAGCATGGCCGCGATCCGGTTCCTCGAGCGCGCGGTGACCGAGGCGCCGCTCACCGGCATCGTGCTGCGGTACGGCACCTTCTACGGGCCGGGCGCGTCGGAGCCGATGGTCGAGCTGATCCGCAAGCGCGGGATGCCGATCGTGGGCAGCGGCAGCGGCGTGTGGTCGTTCATCCACCTCGACGACGCCGCGGCCGCTACCGTCGCGGCCGTGGAGCGGGGCAGCGCGGGCCTGTACAACGTCGTCGACGACGACCCGGCGCCGGTGGCGGAGTGGCTGCCGCACCTGGCCGCCGCGGTCGGCGCGAAGCCGCCGCGGCGCGTGCCGGTGTGGCTCGCGCGGCCGCTGGCCGGGGAGGTCGTCGTGCGCTGGATGACCGAGGGCCGCGGCGCGTCCAACGCGAAGGCGAAGCGCGAGCTGGATTGGCGGCCGCGCTGGAGCAGCTGGCGCGACGGGTTCCGGCACGCGCTGACCGACGCGGTGGGTGCCGCCCCGTGACCGAGCCCGACGAGGAGCCGCAGGCGCTGCGACCGCTGCTGTTCTCGATCGCCTATCGGATGCTCGGCTCGGTGAGCGACGCCGAGGACGTGGTGCAGGAGGCCTACCTGCGCCACCAGCGGGCGCTCGCGGACGGAACACGGGTCGAGTCGACGCGGGCGTACCTGTCGGCGGTGACGACGCGGCTGGCGATCGACCACCTCCGCTCGGCCCGCGTGCGCCGCGAGTCCTACGTCGGGCAGTGGCTGCCCGAGCCGCTGCTCACCGACGGCGGCGAGGACGACCCCGCGGCGCACGCGGAGCAGTCCGACTCGCTGTCGATGGCGTTCCTGCTGGTGCTGGAGCGGCTCAACCCGGTCGAGCGGGCGGTGTTCCTGCTCCACGACGTGTTCGGCTACGGCTACGACGAGGTGGCCCGCATCGTCGGCAAGAGCGAGGCGAACACCCGCCAGCTCGCCACCCGCGCCCGCAGGCACCTCGAGGAGAGCAGGCGGCGGTTCGACGCCTCGCGTGCGGAGCAGCGGCAGCTCGCCGAGCGGTTCTTCGCCGCCGTCACGGGCGGTGACGTCGACGAGCTCGTCGACATGTTGGCCGCCGACGTCGTCGTCTACGGCGACGGGGGCGGCAAGGTCCCGCAGTGGATGCGGCCGATCGCGGGCGTCGAGAAGGTGTCGCGCCTGCTCGGCGCGGTGGGCCGCCAGATCCGCGAGCTGGGCATCCGCCTGGAGCTGCGCCAGATCAACAGCCAGCCGGGGGCGATCCTGCGCGACCCGGACGGGTGCATCACCAACGTCTTCGTGCTCGACGTGGCCGACGGCGCCGTGCAGACCATCCGCTCGGTCATCAACCCGGACAAGCTGCGCCACCTCGGGCCGGTCGCCGACGTGCGGGCGCTCGCGCGCCGGCTCAGGTCGCAGCCGCAGTAGCTGCAACGGGCGCCCCGGCCCGCTCGCGGTACCGGCCCGGCGACACCCCGAACTCACGCTTGAACGCCTTCGCGAACGCGAACTCGGAGGCGTAGCCGACCCGCGCCGCGACGGCCCGCAGCGGGCGGTCGGACCCGCGCAGCAGCCGCACGGCCGTCGTCATCCGCCACCAGGTGAGGTAGGTCAACGGGGGCGAGCCGACGGTCTCGGTGAACCGGCGGGCGAACGGCGCGCGGGACAGCCCGCTCAACGCCGCGAGCGACCGGACCGTCCACGGCCGCTCGGGGTGGCTGTGGATGGCGCGCAGCGCCTCCGCGACAGCGGGGTCGGCCAACGCCGCGCTCCAGCCGGTCGCCGCGGTGGGCTGCTCGTCGTACCAGGCGCGCACCAGGTACACGAGCAGCAGGTCGAGCAGCGCCGACGTCGCCGCGGCCGCGCCGGGGGCGCCGCCGCCCTCGGCGGCGAGCAGGTCGAGCGCGCCGCGCAGGGCGGGGTGCCGCGCCGACCGCAGGTGCACGACCTCGGGCAGCTGCGCGACCAGCGGGTGCGGGCGGAACCGGTCGAGCTCGTAGGCCCCGCACAGCATCCGCGTGCGCGGCCCGTTCCCCGCGCCGATGCCGGGCCGGCCGAACTCGACCAGCGGCGTGGTCGGGGTGTCGGCGATGGCGTGGCCGCGCCCGTGGGGCAGGAACACCACGTCGCCCGGCCCGACCGGCACCGGTTCCCCGTCCGCGGGGATGACGACGCCACCGCCCTCGAGGACCGCGTGGAACCCGGCGGCGTCGTGCGCGGGGAACCGGATGCCCCACGGTGCCGCCGGCTCGGTGCGCGAGGCGTGCGGCCGCCCGGTGCGCATGGCGGCGATGACGTCGCTCAGCACGTCCACGCCTCGAGCGTACGGCGGCCGCGGGCCGGGGCGAGACGATCGGGCATCACCACCGGACCCTGGGACATGGGCCGCCGGGCCCGCCGTCCCTAGCGTCGGCCCCGACCGACGGAAGGGGAACGACATGAAGCTCGCCGTCTTCGGCGCGAGCGGCTTCACCGGGGGCCTGGTCACGGGCGAGGCGCGCCGCAGGGGCCTGTCCCCCGTGCTCGTGGGCCGCAACGGGGACCGGCTGCGCAAGGCGGCCGTCGCCGCAGGCGTGGCCGACGCCGAGGTCCGGGTCGCGACCCTGGACGACCCGGCCGCGCTCCCCGCCGCCTTCGCCGACTGCGACGCCGTGGTCAGTGCGGTCGGCCCGTTCACGCTCTGGGGCGAGCCGGTGCTGCGGGCGGCGCTCGCGGCCGGCTGCCACTACGTGGACACCGCCGGGGAGCAGGGCTGGATCAAGCACGTGCTCGACACCGCGGGCCCGGCCGCGGAACGGGCCGGGGTGAGCGTCGTCCCGGCCATGGCCGACGACGGCGGGCCCGGTGACCTGATCGCGCACCTGACCGCTGGCCGGCTCACCGACGTCGCCGACCTGCTGGTCGCCGACGCGCGTCCGCCCGGCGCCGCCTCCCGGGGGACCGCCCGCTCGATGGTCGCCGCGACCGACGCCGTCCCGCTCGAGTACGCGGACGGCGCGTGGCGCCCGGCGGCGGCCGGAGAGCGCCGGATCGGCGTTCCCGGTGAGGCCGAGGAGGTCGTCCTGACCCCGTTCCCGCTGCCCGGCGTGGTCACCGTGCCCCGGCACGTCCGCGCGCGGCGCGTGCGCGCCGGCATCCGGGCCGAGGTGGCGCGGCTGTTCACCGCGCTGACCCCGGACGCGGTCGACTCCGTGCCCGAGGTGCTGGACGCGCGGGCGCGCAGCGGCAGCCGCTGGCTGATGCTGGTCGAGGCGACCGACGGCGGCGGGCGGCGGGCCCGCGGCTGGGCAGGTGGGGCGGACCCCTACGGCCTCACCGCGGTGATCGCCGTCGAAGCCGCGTGCCGGCTCGCCGCCGGTGGCGCCCCGGCAGGGGCGCTCGCGCCGGCCCAGGCGTTCGACGCGGCCTCGTTCCTCGACGCCCTCGCCCCGCACGGCGTCACCTGGCGGGTCGCCTGACCCGGTCGATCACGCCGCCCGGAAGACGACCGCCGCCCCGTGCGCGGCCGCGGCCGGCACGAAGAGATCCCCGGCCGGGGTCGTCCGCAGCGGGAACCCCGCGCCGGCCACGAGCGCGCGGACGTCGTCGGGCCGGCGCACCGTCACCACGTAGCCCGCGAACGCCGGGAGCGCCGGGGGCCGCTCGCCGGGTAGCACGCCGTCCACCCCGGACGCCGCGACGAGCGTGATGCGCCCGCTGTCCAGCTCGAACGAGCGCAGCGGGCCCTCATCCCGCGCGGGGCGGTCGAGGTAGCGCCGGTACCGGCGGGTGTGCGCGGCGAGCTCGTCGTCGGGGACGCACAGGAGCACCTCCACCAGCTCGAGGGCCCCGTTCGGGTGGTCGGCGCGCCCGGCCCCGGCGAGGTCCTCCGCGACCGCGAGCCGGCCCTCGGGGGCGTCCGGGTCGAGCTCCAGCCAACCGATCGGCACCGGCACGCCTCCCGCGGGGCCCGGGCGGTGCACCCGCTGCACCCCGCCGTGCGGGACGCCGCCGGCCGTGAGCCGCGCGGCCGTCGCGTCGGCATCGGACGTCCCGAGCACGAGGATGTGCAGGCCCTCGAACCGGGCGAGCGCGGACGACAGCCGGGCCGCTGTGGCGGCGATGCCCGCCGAGACCCGCTCCGCCGCGCCCAGCGGCACGTCCAACGGCACCACGACGGCGTCCGCGGGCGGGCCGTCGCCGTCGACGACGGTGACCAGCTCGACGAAGCCGCGGCCCAGCTGCACGTGGGTGTTGCCGGCCCCGACGGCCCGCGGCGGCCGCCCCGGGGCGGGCGGGAGCGCCGGGAACTCGGGCGCGGGCACCGCGAACCCGAGCCGCCGGTAGCAGGCGGCGGCCGCCGCGATGTCGCGCACGACGTGCCCGGTGTGGTGCAGGTACGCGGTCATGAACACCCCCGGTCCGACGGCCGAGCCTCTCACGCCGGCCCACTACCACCGTCGAGCGGATCGCCGACGCGGCGGAGGTGTCACCGAGCACGGTCTTCCGCTGCTCCCCGCGAGGCGGTGGCGCGGACGTCCGCCGAGCGCCGGAGGCCGACCGCGCTGCCCGGCTCGAGCACGACGTGGCGGTGCGCGCTCACCGGCGCTGGTGCTCGGCGTGGCCGTGCGGGTGTTCCTCGCCCCCGGGGCCGATCCGACCCGGCGCCCCGCGGCCGACCTCGACGAGTCGCTCGCCGTGCTGGAGGCGGGCCGGCCGCTCCGAGCAGCTCAGGGCTGCCCGATGCGGTCCACCTGCGCGGGCGCCTCGGGGCGGTGCGCCGGGTCGGAGAAGATCACGTGGGTGTTCGGGTCGGCCTGGCTGAGCGCCCACAGCCCGACCGCGTCCGCCGCGGCGAACACCAGGGCGGCGAGGATCGCGAGCACGAGCCGCCTGCGCCGGTACCGCCGCCGCCAGCCCGCGCTGGCCCGCCGGTAGGCGTCCGGGTCGACGCGCACGCCCGAGGCGAGGGCGTCGAGCGCCTCGCGCAACCGCTCGTCGGCACCGGGCGTGCTCATTTGCGCTCCTCGAGCACCCGCGACAGGGCGGCCATCCCGCGGGAGACGTGCACCTTGACCGATCCCGGCGAGATGCCCATCGCGTCGGCGATCTCACTCTCGCGCAGATCGAGCCAGTACCGCAACACCAACGCCTCCCGCTGCCGTGCTGGTAGCGCGCGCACCGCGTCCACCAGCGCTTTCTGGTCCTCCCGGAGCACGGCGCTCTCCTCGCCGGAGGCGACGTGCCCCTGCTCGTCGCCCGAGCGCGCCGCGTGCTTGCGCACCACCTGCAGGTGCCGGATGCGCATCCGCGTCAGGTTCACCACCACCGAGCGCAGGTACGTGGCGGCCGCCTCCGGTGAGCGCAGCCGCGGCCACCGGCGGTAGAGCTGGTAGAAGGCCTCCGCGACGACGTCCTCGGCGTCGTCGGCGCCCAGCAGCACCGCCAGCCGCACCAGCGGCAGGTGGTGGATCTCGAACAGCTCGGCGATGGCCGCCTCCCGGTCCGAGTCGGTCCCGGTGCGCGCTGCGGCCCCGCGCGGCCGGGTCCCGGTCTCCGTCACGGCACCACCTCCGCGCGCCTCGTGAACACCGGCGTGAGCAGGGCCGCCACGGCGAGGTTCACCGCGAGCGCGACCACGGCGACGTAGAGCAGGACGGGCCCGATCGCCACCACCGACGTGAAGCCGCCCGCGACGGCCAGCACGGTACCCACGACCATCCCGGCCGCCCACCCGGCGAGCAGCGCCGAGCGGTGCCACCAGCCGGTGAACAGCCCCACCGCGACGATCGGGAACGTCTGCAGGATCCAGATGCCGCCGAGCAGCTGGAGGTTGATGGCGTCCTGCTCGCGCAGGCCGAACACGAACGCGAGCGCGGCCACCTTCGCCAGCAGCGACACCCAGCGCGCCACCCGCACCTCGTGCTTCGGCGTGGCGTGCGGCAGGAAGAACTCGGCGTAGACGTTGCGGGTGAACAGCGCCGCCACGGCCACCGACATCACCGCGGCGGGCACGAGCGCGCCGACGGCGAGCGCGCCGAACACCGCGCCGCTCGCGAGCTCCGGCAGCACGTCGCGCACCAGGAGCGGGACGGCGACCTCCGCGTTGCCCACCGGCGCCACGACGCCCGCGGCCAGCGCGGCCACGCCGAGCAGCCCGAACAGGCCGAGCACGAACGTCCACGCGGGCATGGCGACGGTGCTGCGCCGCAGCGCGTCCGGGCTCTCCGCGGCGAACGCCGCCGTGAGCACGTGGGGGTACATCGGCAGGGCGAGGGCCGATCCGAGGGCGAGGGTGGCGAACGCCGGGTGCAGGGCCGGGTCGAGCAGCAGGGCCCCGCCCCCGCCCGCGTCGTGCAGCTCGCGCTCCGCCCGGGCGAACACGGTGGCGAACCCGCCGAGGCGGCCGACCGCCACGGCCAGCACCCCGAACGCCACCCCGAAGATCAGCACGCCCTTGACCAGGGAGATCACCGCGGGGACGCGCAGCCCGCTGCGGAACGTGGCCCCGGCGAGCACCGCGAAGACGGCGGTGAGGGCGAGGTCGCCCGCGAGCCCCTCCGGGTAGAGCCCGCCGGCGGCGAGCACCGCGCGCACGCCGAGCAGCTGCAGCGCGATGTAGGGCATGGTCGCGAGCACCCCGGTGAGCGCGACCACGAGCATGAGCGCGGGCGAGTCGTAGCGGACCCGCACGTAGTCGGCGACGGTCACCGCGCCCGTCCGCCGGGCCGCCGCCCACAGCCTGGGCAGCAGCACGAACAGCACCGGGCAGAGGATCACCGTGTAGGTCAGCGGGAAGAAGCCCAGCGCGCCGGTGCCGTAGGCGAGTCCGGGCACCGCGGCGAACGTGTAGGCGGTGAAGATCGAGCCGCCGAGCAGGAACCAGGTGACCCCGGTGCCGAACCGCCGGTCGCCGAGCGCCCAGCCCTCCAGGTGCGGCAGGACGTCGCGGCGGTGGAACCAGCGCGCCGTGAACCCCAGCATCGACGTCACGCCCAGCACGGCGATGAACGCGAGGGTGGCCAGCGGCTCGTCCATGGCCCCCACACCTCATCAGGCACTTCGGCCGAAGTCCATGCCGGAACCGGAAAAAGGTTCCGACGGCTGTCAACCGGGCGCGAGGGGTCGGCAACTACTGCTCGGACCGCGGCGACGTCGCCGCGGAAGGCGAGGAGATGTGATGTTGCACATGCTCGTGCCCGGGCACCTCCCGGGAGGGAACGCATGACGCTGACCGAAGCGCGGTCGCGGATGAACCCGCGATCGATACTGATCTGGACGGCCGTCGCCATCGTCGGTGCGGTGGCGTGGGGCGTGCTCGCCCTGGCCCGCGGGGAGAACATCTCCGCGATCTGGCTGGTGGCGGCCGCACTGGGGTCGTACGCGATCGCCTACCGCTTCTACGCGCGGTTCATCGTCAGGCGCGTCCTGCAGGCCGACGACAGCCGGGCGACCCCCGGCGAACGCGTGAACAACGGCACCGACTTCCAGCCGATGGACCGGCGCGTGCTGTTCGGCCACCACTTCGCGGCGATCGCGGGTGCGGGCCCGCTCGTCGGTCCGGTGCTGGCCGCGCAGATGGGCTACCTGCCCGGCACGATCTGGATCATCGTCGGCGTCATCTTCGCGGGCGCCGTGCAGGACATGGTCGTGCTGTTCTTCTCGATGCGCCGCGACGGGCGCAGCCTCGGCCAGATGGCCCGCGACGAGATCGGGGTCGTCGGCGGCATCGCGGCGCTGATCGCGGTGTTCGCCATCATGATCATCCTGCTGGCGGTGCTGGCGCTGGTCGTCGTGAACGCGCTCGCGCACTCGCCGTGGGGCACGTTCTCCATCGCGATGACGATCCCCATCGCGCTGTTCATGGGCGTCTACATGCGCAGCATCCGGCCCGGCCGGGTGGTGGAGACCAGCCTCATCGGGGTGGCGCTGCTGCTGCTCGCGATCCTCGCGGGCGGCTGGGTGCAGAACTCCAGCTGGGCCGAGGCGTTCACCCTCGACCCGCGCACGCTGGTGATCTGCCTGGTGATCTACGGCTTCGCGGCCTCGGTGCTGCCGGTGTGGATGCTGCTCGCGCCGCGCGACTACCTGTCGACCTTCATGAAGATCGGCACGATCGTGCTGCTCGCGCTCGGCGTCGTCTTCACCGCCCCCGTGCTGCAGACCGAGGCGTTCACCCGGTTCGCGTTCTCCGGCGAGGGGCCGGTGTTCGCCGGGTCGCTGTTCCCGTTCGTGTTCATCACGATCGCGTGCGGGGCGCTCTCCGGCTTCCACGCGCTCGTCTCGTCGGGTACCACGCCGAAGCTGATCCAGAAGGAGTCCCAGGTCCGGCTCATCGGCTACGGCGCGATGCTCATGGAGTCCTTCGTCGCGGTCATGGCGCTGATCGCCGCCTGCATCCTCGACCCGGGCCTCTACTTCGCGATGAACGCGCCCGCGGGCCTGCTCGGCAGCACGGTCGAGTCGGCGTCGGAGGCGGTGAACAACCTCGGGTTCCAGATCACGCCGCAGGAGCTCAGCGCGGCCGCCGCCGCGGTGCAGGAGAGCACGCTGGTGGCCCGCACCGGCGGGGCGCCCACCCTGGCCGTCGGCATGTCGGAGATCTTCTCCGGCGCCTTCGGCGGCGACGCCCTCAAGGCGTTCTGGTACCACTTCGCGATCATGTTCGAGGCCCTGTTCATCCTCACGACGGTGGACGCGGGCACCCGGGTGGGGCGCTACATGCTCCAGGACACCCTGGGCAACGTCTACAAGCCGTTCTCGGACGTGAACTGGAAGCCCGGCCTGTGGTTCACCAGCGCCGTCGTCGTGCTGGCGTGGGGCTACTTCCTGTACGCGGGCGTCACCGACCCGCTCGGCGGCATCAACCAGCTCTTCCCGCTGTTCGGCATCGCCAACCAGCTGCTGGCGGCCGTCGCGCTGACGGTGGCGACCACGATCCTGATCAAGACCGGGCGCGCGAAGTACGCATGGGTCACGCTCGTCCCGCTGGCCTGGGACGCGGCGGTCACGCTGACGGCGAGCTGGCAGAAGATCTTCTCCGCCGACCCGAAGCTCGGGTTCTTCGCCCAGCGCGACCGCTACGCCGCGGCGCTGGAGGAGGGCCAGGTGCTCGCCCCCGCGACGGACCTGGACGACATGCGCGCCGTCGTGACGAACTCCACGGTCGACGGGGTGCTGTCGATCCTGTTCGCGGCCCTGATCGTCATCGTGATCGCGAACGCGGTGGTGGTGTGGTACCGCGCGCTCACCTCGAGCGAGCCGCTGCCCAGCACCGAGGTGCCCGCGGTGCCCTCCACCATCGTGGCGCCGTCGGGGCTCATCGCCACGGCCGAGGAGAAGCGGGCGCTGGCGGCGGCCGGGGAGCGGTCGTGACCTCGCTCGCCGAGGCCTGGCGGGGCGTGCGCTGGTACCTGCGCGAGCTCACCGGGGAGTCGCAGTACGAGCGCTACCTCGAGCGGCACGCCCGCGAGCACGCGGGCACCCCGCCGCTGTCCCGGCGGGAGTTCGAGCGCCGCCGGATCGACGGGCTGGAGCCCAGGCCCGGCAGCCGCTGCTGCTGAGCGCCCCGGCCCGATCGCAGCGCGGCCACCTCCATGCCACACGTGGCGTGGAGGTGGCCGCGCTGCACCGGGGGCCGCCCCCTGGCCTCGCCGGGCGTGGTGAGGCTAGCCTTACCTCGTGATCTCTCTCGACCAGCCCGCCGCGGGGGCCTGATGGGCACCCAGCTGGACCTGCTCACCGCCCGCGTGCAGTCCGTGCGCCCCCTCGGACCCAACATGATCCGGATCGTCCTCGGCGGCGACGGTCTCGCCGGCTACGTCCCGGCAGGCGTGCCGGACGAGGCGGTCGCGCTCTGGTTCCGGGGGCCGGACCCGGCCGCGGACCCGATCGGCCGCAACTACAGCGTCCGGTCCTACGACGCGGCCCGCTCCGAGCTCACCATCGACTTCGTCGTGCACGACGGCGGTGTCGCCGCCCGGTGGGCGCGGGGCGCCGCCCCCGGCGACGAGGTGGAGCTCAGCAGGCCGCGCTGCTGGTACCGGCCGGCCGCCGACGCGCGGTGGCACCTGCTCGTGGCCGACCTCACCGGGCTCCCCGCGCTCGCCCGGATCCTCGAGGAGCGCGACCCGGCGGTGCCCGCGCACGTCATCGTCGAGGTCATCGACGACCGGGAGCTCGCGCTGCTGCCGCGGGTGCCGGGCGTCACCGTCACCGCCAGCACCGGCACCGGCAACGGGGTGGCACCCAGCGTGCTGGCCGAGCGGGTCCGCGGGCACGCCCTGCCGCCCGGCCCCGGGTACGTCTGGTTCGCCGGCGAGGCGAGCGAGGCGCGGGCCGTGCGCAAGTTCCTGCGCAACGACCACGGCTGGAGCCGCGACCGGCTCGACGTCATCGGCTACTGGCGGGTCGACGCCGAGCGCTGGACCGCCCGCTACCAGCGGATGCAGGACGAGCTGATCGCCGTCTACCAGCGCGCGCTGGAGTCCGGCCGCGACGAGAAGGAAGCCACCGAGCTCTACGACGACGCGCTCGAGCGCGTGGGCCTCTGAGACCCGTGCGTGGTGGCCGCGCGGGTGCGGCCACCACGCACGGGCCGGTCAGAGCGCCTTGAGCTCCTCGGTGACCTCGGTGACGCTCTTCTTCGCGTCGCCGAAGAGCATCGAGGTGTTGTCGGCGTAGAACAGCGGGTTGTCGATGCCGGCGAAGCCGCTGCTCATCGAGCGCTTGAGCACGATCACCGACTTCGACTCGTCGACGTTGAGGATCGGCATGCCGTGGATGGGCGAGTTCGGATCGGTGCGCGCCGCCGGGTTGGTGACGTCGTTCGCCCCGATCACGAGCGTGACGTCGGTGCGGCTGAACTCCCCGTTGATCTCGTCCATCTCCTTGAGCGAGTCGTAGGGGACGTCGGCCTCGGCGAGCAGCACGTTCATGTGGCCGGGCATCCGGCCCGCCACGGGGTGGATGGCGTACTTGACCTCCACGCCCCTCGCCTCGAGCAGGTCGGCCATCTCCTTGACCGCGTGCTGGGCCTGCGCGACCGCCATGCCGTAGCCGGGCACGACGATGACCTGCGACGCGTAGGCCATCTGGATCGCGGCGTCGGCCGCGGACGTCGCCTTGACGGTGCGCTCGACGCCGTCGCCCGCGCCCGCCTGCGCGCCGCCACCGCCGAACCCGCCCGCGACGATCGCCGGGATCGACCGGTTCATCGCCTTGGCCATCAGGTTGGTCAGGATGGTGCCGGACGCGCCGACGATCATGCCGGCGACGATCATCGCCGTGTTGTCCAGCGCGAGGCCGGCCGCGGCGGCCGAGAGGCCGGTCAGCGCGTTGAGCAGGGAGATGACGACCGGCATGTCGGCGCCGCCGATCGGCAGCACCACGAGCACACCGAGGAGCGCGGCGAGCACGAGCAGCCCGATGATCCAGATCTGCGGGGCCCCGCCGAGGCCCGCCACCACTGCACAGGCCACGGCGCCGACCAGCAGCAGCCCGTTCACCGGCTGCTGGGCCTTGCCGAGCCCGATCGGGCGCCCGGGCAGGATCTCCTGCAGCTTGCCGAACGCGATGAGCGACCCCCAGAACGAGACCGAGCCGATGATCGCCGCGAACAGCGACGCCACGATCACGTGGACCGGCTCGCCGGAGAAGCCCTCGGACGTGCGGAACTCCGACCACGCGATGAGGGCGACCGCGCCGCCGCCGACGCCGTTGAACAGCGCCACCATCTGCGGCATCGCGGTCATCTTGACCTGCCGCGCCGACGGCACGCCCAGCGCGGCGCCGACGACCAGGCCGATGATGATCAGGAGCCAGTTGTGCTCCACCTGCAGGAGCGTGGCGCCCACGGCGATCGCCATGCCGACCGCGGCGATCCAGTTGCCGCGCACCGCCGTCTTCGGGCCGGTCAGCCCCATCAGGCCGTAGATGAACAGCGCGAACGCGATGATGTAGAGGATCGCGACGAGAGCGTCCATCAGGAGCGGCCCTTCCCGTTCGACGCGATCTTGTCCGCGGCCGGCGCCTGCGGCTTGGTCTTGAACATGCCGAGCATCCGGTCGGTCACGAGGAAGCCGCCGACGACGTTGATCATGCCGAACGCGATCGCGACGACCAGGATGATCGCGTCCACCACGGACGGGTTCTCCAGGTGCCCGAGCACGATCAGGCCGCCGAGCAGCACGATGCCGTGGATGGCGTTCGTGCCCGACATCAGCGGCGTGTGCAGCGTGTTGGGCACCTTCGAGATCACCGCGAAGCCGACGAAGCCGGCCAGCACCAGGATCGCGAGGTTGGCGAGCAGTCCGGTGTCCATCAGTTCCTCCCGCGGGTGACGCAGGACTTCGCGAGCACCTCGTCGTCCCAGTTCGGCGCGACCGCGCCGTCGTCGTCCAGCACCAGTTCCAGCAGCGCGGAGATGTTGCGGGCGTAGAGCTCCGAGGCGTGCTCGGGCATCGTGGCCGGCAGGTTGAGCGGCGCGGCGATCGTGACGTCGTGCTTCACGACCACCTCGCCGGGCTCGGAGAGCTCGCAGTTGCCGCCGCTCTCGCCCGCGAGGTCGACCACGACGCTGCCGGGCCGCATGCCCTTCACGGCCGCCGCGGTGACGAGCGTGGGGGCGGTGCGCCCGGGCACGTTCGCCGTGGTGATGACGACGTCGAAGCCCGTGATCGCCTCCTCCAGGCGCTTCTGCTGCTGCGCGCGCTCCTCGGCGGTGAGCTCGCGGGCGTAGCCGCCCTCGCCGACGGCCTCGATGCCGAGGTCGAGCCACTGCGCACCCAGCGAGCGCACCTGGTCGGCCACCTCGGGCCGCACGTCGTAACCGGTGGTGCGGGCACCGAGCCGCTTCGCCGTGGCGAGTGCCTGCAGGCCGGCCACGCCCACGCCGAGCACGAGCGCGGTGGCCGGCTTCACCGTGCCCGCCGCCGTGGTGAGCATCGGGAAGTAGCGCGTGCAGTGCTCCGCGGCGAGCAGCACGGCCTTGTAGCCCGCCACGTTCGCCTGCGACGACAGCGCGTCCATCGACTGCGCCCGCGAGATCCGCGGGATCGCCTCCATGGCGAAGGCCTGCACCCCGCGTTCGGCCAGCGCGTCGACCGTCTGCGGTGAGGTCAGCGGCGCGAGGAAGCCGATCAGCGTGCCGCCCTCGCGCAGCCTGCCGATCTCCTCGGCCGTCGGCGGGTTCACCTTGACCACGACGTCGCACGGCCACGGATCGCCGATCGTGGCCCCCGCCTGCGTGAACAGTTCGTCGGGGATCAACGCACCGAGCCCGGCCCCGGCCTCGACCACGACGTCCACACCCCGCGTGCGGAGCTTCTCGACGACCTTCGGCACCAAGGCGACCCGGCGCTCTCCGGCGGCAGACTCGCGCGGCACCCCGACGGTGGTCCGCCGCGGTACTGTGGATTCTGTATTCACAAGACAGGAGCGTAGCCCAGCGTGCACCCGTCCAGGTGGGGAGTGTGACCTGGGCCGTTCCCCGCCCCGCCACTCGACCGATACAGGCCGACCTGCGGGTCCGCCTTGCGGTCAGTCCGGCAACGTCAGGATGCGGGGCCCGTCCTCGGTGATCGCCACGGTGTGCTCCCAGTGCACCGCGCGGCTGCCGTCGGCGGTGACGACCGTCCAGCCGTCCTCGAGCTCCCGGGTCTCGGGGTCGCCCGCGGTGAGCATCGGCTCCACCGCGAGCGCCATGCCCGGCACCAGGCGCGGCCCCTGGCCGGGCTCACCGTAGTTGGGCAGGAACGGGTCCATGTGCATCGCGGTGCCGATGCCGTGGCCGCCGTACTCGGCGACGATCCCGTACCGGACGCCGTCGCGCTCGCCCGCGGCCTCGGCCGCCTTCTGCACGGCGTGCGAGATGTCGGTGAGCCTGCCGCCGGGGCGCACCGCGCGGATCCCGGCGTGCAGCGCCTCCTCGCAGGCGGCCGACAGGGCGAGGTCGGCGGCCGACACGGCGCCGATCGGGATGGTGACCGCAGCGTCGCCGTGCCAGCCCTCCAGGATCGCCCCGCAGTCGACCGAGATGATGTCGCCGTCCTCGAGGACCTGGGTCGGGGCCGGGATGCCGTGCACGATCTGGTCGTTCACCGAGGCGCAGATCGACGCGGGGTAGCCGTGGTAGCCGAGGAACGACGGGATCGCGCCGCCGTCCCGGATCGTCTGCTCGGCGAGCGCGTCCAGCTCGGCCGTGCTCACGCCGGCCTTCGCCGCCTCGGCCACGGCCGCGAGCGTCCGGGCCACGAGCGCGCCCGCGGCGCGCATCGCGTCCAGCTCACCCGGCGTCTTCAGCTCGATGTCGCGGCCCCGCCACCGCGCGATGAGCCCGCGAACGCCCCGGCGCCCCGCACCGTTCATCGATCCCGCAGCGCGTCGGACACCCGGTCGGTGATCTCCTCGACGGCACCGACGGCGTCGATCGACACGAGCCGGTCGCGGTAGTGCTCCAGCAGCGGCGCGGTCTCCTCGCGGTAGACCTGCTGCCGGCGGCGGATGACGTCCTCGGTGTCGTCGGTGCGGCCCCGACCGAGCAGCCGGCGCACCAGCTCGTCCTCCGGCACCTTCAGCTCGACGACCGCGTCGATGTCCTCGCCGCGCTCGGCGAGCAGCTGGTCGAGCGCGCCCGCCTGGCTCAGGTTGCGCGGGAAGCCGTCGAGGACGAAGCCCTTGGTCGCGTCGTCCTCGGCGAGGCGATCGCGCATCATCGCGATGGTGACGCTGTCGGGCACCAGCTCACCCGCATCGATGTACCGCTTCGCCTCGAGCCCGATCGGCGTCTCCGCCCCGGGCTTGAGGTTGGCGCGGAACAGGTCCCCGCTCGAGATGTGCGGGACGTCCAGACGCTCCGCGAGACGCACCGCCTGGGTGCCCTTGCCCGCGCCTGGTGGACCGACCAAGAGAAGACGCACGCGACACCGACCTCCTGTACTCGACGACGAACCGAACCGACCGACGGACGCTAACGCAGGAAACCGTCGTAGTTGCGCTGCATGAGCTGGCTCTCGATCTGCTTCACGGTGTCGAGGCCAACTCCGACCATGATCAGCACAGCGGTGCCCCCGAAGGGGAAGTTCTGGTTCTGGCCCGTGCCGGTGATGCCGAGGAAGAAGTTCGGCAGCACGGCGATGATGCCGAGGTACAGGGAGCCGGGCAACGTGATGCGGGACAGGACGTACTGCAGGTACTCCGCGGTGGGCCTGCCGGGGCGGATCCCGGGGATGAACCCGCCGTACTTCTTCATGTCGTCGGCCCGCTCCTCGGGGTTGAACGTGATGCCGACGTAGAAGTAGGTGAAGAAGATGATCAGCGCGACGTACAGCGTGATGTGGACCCAACTCGACTGGTCGACGAGATAGGTCTGCACGAACTGCGCGAACGAGCCCGTGCTACCGGCCAGCCGGGAGATGAGGTCCGGCAGGTACAGCAGGGACGAGCCGAAGATGACCGGGATGACGCCGGCCTGGTTGACCTTCAGCGGCAGGTAGGTGGACGTGCCGCCGTACATGCGGCGCCCGACCATCCGCTTGGCGTACTGGACGGGGATGCGGCGCTGGCCCTGCTCGACGAACACGACGCTCGCGATGATGGCCAGGCCGAAGAAGCAGACGCCCGCGAAGATCAGGCCGCCGTTCTGGAGGATGTTGGCGCCCTCGGCGGGGATGCGCGCCGCGATCGAGGTGAAGATCAGCAGCGACATGCCGTTCCCGATGCCGCGCTCGCTCACCTGCTCGCCGAGCCACATGATGAGCGCGGTGCCCGCCGTCATCACGATCACGATCACCACGAGCGTGAAGACGGTGGAGTCGGGGATGATCGGCAGGGCGCAGTTGGCGAACAGCTGCCCGCGGTCGGCCAGCGCGACGATACCGGTGGCCTGCAGGATCGCGAGGGCGATGGTCAGGTAGCGGCCGTACTGGAGCAGCTTGCTCTGACCGGACTGCCCTTCCTTCTTGAGCTGCTCGAAGCGCGGGATGACCACCGTGAGCAGCTGGATGATGATGCTCGCGGTGATGTACGGCATGATCCCGAGCGCGAAGATCGACAGCTGCAGGAGCGCGCCACCCGAGAACAGGTTGATCAGCGAGTAGATGCTCGCGTTGTCGCTCTGCTCGACCTGCTCGATGCACTGCTGGATGTTGGGGTAGGACACCCCGGGCGACGGGATCGCGCACCCGATGCGGTACACCGCGAGGATCCCCAGCGTGAAGAGGATCTTCTTCCGCAGGTCAGGCGTGGTCAGTGCCGACCGAAAAGCGCTGAGCACTCGGTGATCCTCCTGTA
>NZ_DATGOP010000021.1:0-11734 GCF_035305885.1 Pseudonocardia sp. | reverse complement strand
CCTGCCCAGCCGCGACTTCCCCATGCTCGTGGACCTGCACCTGCAGGGCAGGCTGCCGCTGGAGAAGTTCGTCACCGAGACCATCGGCCTCGACCAGGTCGAGGAGGCCTTCCACCGGATGGAGCGCGGCGAGGTGCTGCGATCGGTGGTGGTCCTGTGAGCCCCATCGACCGGGTCGTCACGTCCGGCACGTTCTCGCTCGACGGCGGCACGTGGGACGTCGACAACAACGTCTGGATCGTCGGCGACGAGCGCGAGGTGCTGGTCATCGACGCCGCCCACGACGCCGACGCGATCGCCGCCGCGGTCGGGGACCGGCGCGTGGTCGCCGTGGTGTGCACCCACGCCCACGACGACCACGTCAACCAGGCCCCGGCCCTGGCCGACCGGTTCGGGGCGCCGATCCTGCTGCACCCGGCCGAGGCGCCGCTGTGGGAGATGACCCACGCGAACCGCAAGCCGGACCGGGAGCTCGCCGACGGCGAGACGCTCTCCGCGGGCGGGGTCGAGCTGCGGGTGCTGCACACGCCCGGCCACTCCCCCGGCTCGTGCAGCCTGTACGTGCCCGACCTGGGCACGGTGTTCACCGGCGACACCCTGTTCCAGGGCGGACCAGGGGCCACCGGCCGGTCGTACTCGTCGTTCGACACGATCATCGAGTCGATCCGGGGCCGCCTGCTCACGCTGCCCGGCGAGACGGAGGTCCGCACCGGGCACGGGGACTCGACGACGATCGGGACCGAGGCGCCGCACCTGGAGGAGTGGATCGCGCGCGGCCACTAGCCCCACCCAGCACCGACGAACGGGCCGCTCGTCGGAACCCGTCCGACGAACGCGCCGCTCGCCGGAACGCTCGAGGGCCGCGCCGGCCTGCCGGCGGCGCCGCGCGCCGGGCGGGCAGGCCCCGGCCTGCCCGCGAACGCCGCCCGTAGGGCCGCGGAGGCTCGCAGGTCACGGGTCGCGAAGCGACCGCGCTAGCGACGCCGGTAGGCGACGTTCACCTGCGAGGAGCGGCCCCGCACCCCGCGCGGCGCCGCCGGTGGGACCCACCCAGCAGCGACGAACGGGCCGGTCGTCGGATTCACCGGGCCACGGGGCGCCACGAGCACGCGACCACCCCGGCGCACAGCAGCGCCGCCGCCGTCGCGAACGCGGCCGGGTAGCCGAAGGGCTCCGCCACCGCGCCGAGCCCGAGGGCGCCCACGCCCGTACCCGCGTCGTAGGCGATGTTCCACAGCGCGCTCGCCGCCCCGTACCCGCTGCTGCCGAACGCGGCGAACAGCAGCGTGAGCGAGTCGTTCTGCACCATCCCGAAGCCGAAGCCGACGGCCGCCGCCCCGACGACCACCAGCGCCCCGCCGCCCACGACCTCGGCCCCCATCCCCGCGGCCGTGAGCAGCATGCCGGGGACGAGCAGCCGCCCGCCCCAGCCGAGCCGGTCCACCAGCTCGCCCGCCACCAGCCGCCCGAGGAGCGCCCCCGCCGCCGTCGCCAGCAGGGCGGCCGGCACGAGCAGCCCCGCGCCCGGCACGGCGAGCGGGAGGAAGGTGATCAGACCGCCCTGGGCGACCGAGCAGGTGATCATCGCGAGCGCCGGGACCAGCGCCGAGCGGGTGCCCCACCGCGGTCGCGGGCCCGCGGGGGCGGCGGACGACGGGCCGGGCATCCGGATCCCCGGCACGAGCAACGCGCCCAGCACCGGCGCCGCCCCCGCCACGACGAACACCGCGGTGAAGCCGAACCGCTCGACCGCGGCCACCCCGACCGCCAGCAGCACGAGCTGCGGCACCCCGACGGCGAGGCCGTAGCGGCCCGCCGCCCTGCCGTGCTGCTCGCGCGGCACGAGCTCGGCCACCAGGGCGCTGCCGGCAACGGTCGCGAGCCCGAACCCGACGCCGCGCACCGCCGACAACGCGAGCACCGGCGCGAGCTCGGGCGAGAGGGCGAGGAACGGAGCCGGGGCGCCGAGCAGCGCCGACCCGGCCGCGAGCACCCAGCGGTGGCCGATCCGCACGAGCAGCCACGGCACCGCGAGTTGGGTGGCCACCGTCGTCGCCATCAGCACGGCCGTGGTGGCTCCGGAGCCGAACGCCCCCGAGCCACCCCGCTCGACCCAGAGCGGAACGACCGGCAGCAGCAGCGCGTACCCGCTGAAGCACAGCAGGGTGCTGGCGAGCATGAACCGGAACGGGGCGCCGGTGATCCCGGCGGGGACGCGGCTCGAGACCACCCCCCGAGCGTAGGTCCCGCCCTTCCGGGTGGCCGGGAGCGTTGGTTATCGTGCATCGTTAGCTGGGACTCATAGTGGAGTTAGAGGTGCCTAATGCAGGAGGTGGGACGCCGATCGGTGCTGGTCGCGGCCGGCCTGCTCGCGCTCTCCGGCTGCGTGGCACCGCCACCGTCGCCCACTGAACCGATCGGCCACCGCCGCGTCCGCGTGACCACCACCACCAACTTCCTCACCGACACCGTCGAGCGGATCGGCGGCGACCGGGTGGAGGTCACCGGCCTCATGGGCCCCGGCGTCGACCCGCACCTCTACCGGGCGAGCGCGGGCGACGTGCAGGCGCTGCGCGGCGCCGACGTGATCCTCTACTGCGGCCTGCACCTGGAGGGCCGCATGGGCGAGCTGTTCGCCGAGCTCGCCGACCGCCAGCCGACGAGGGCCGTGACCGACGGCATCCCCCGCGAGCTGCTGCTCGCGCCCCCCGGTGCGACCACCGAGCACGACCCGCACGTCTGGTTCGACGTGTCGTTGTGGGCGCGGGTCAGCGAGGAGGTGGCCGCCGCGCTCGCCGCGCGCGACCCCGAGCACGCCGACGGCTACCGCGCCCGCCTCGCCACCTACCTCGACGAGCTCACGGCGCTCGACGCCGAGATCGAGCAGCTGCTCGCCCCCATCCCGCCCCCGCGGCGCGTGCTCGTCACCTCGCACGACGCGTTCGCCTACTTCGGCCGCCGCTACCGGCTCGAGGTCGCGGGCATCCAGGGCATCTCGACCGCGGCCGAGGCCACCACCGCCGACGTCGAGCGGGTGGCGCAGCTGGTGGTCGAGCGGGGCGTGCCCGCCGTGTTCATCGAGTCGAGCGTGCCCCGCCAGACGATCGACGCGCTCCTCGCGGCCGCCGCCCAGCGCGGCGCCCGCATCCGCGTCGGCGGACAGCTCTACACCGACGCCGCGGGCGACCCCGGCACGCCGGAGGGCACCTACATCGGGATGGTGCGGGCCAACGCACGACGGATCGCCGAAGGGCTCGCCGACCAGAGGGGATGACGCGATGCTGATGTCGACCGGAACGCGGACCGCCACCGCCCTCGAGGTGCAGGGGCTGACCGTCTCCTACCGCTCGACGCCGGTGCTCTGGGAGGTCGACTGCGCGTTCCCGGCCGGGCACCTGTCGGCGATCGTCGGGCCGAACGGGGCGGGCAAGTCCACCCTGCTCAAGGCCGCGCTCGGCCTCGTCCCCGCCGACGCGGGCCGGGTGCTGATCAACGGCGTCGAGGGTCCGGACGCGCTCGACCAGGTGGCGTACGTGCCGCAGGCGGAGTCGGTGGACTGGGACTTCCCGATCACCGTGCGCGAGGTCGTCGAGATGGGCCGATACCGGTCCGCGGGCTGGTTCCGCCGCCTCTCGGCCGGCGACCGCGCCATCGCGGAGGAGTGCCTGGACCGGGTCGGGATGGCGGGCTTCGCCAAGCGCCAGATCGGGCAGCTGTCCGGCGGCCAGCGCCAGCGGGTGTTCCTCGCCCGCGCGCTCGCGCAGCGGGCCCCCGTGCTCGTCATGGACGAGCCGTTCGCGGGCATCGACGCCCGCACCCAGGAGGACCTGCTGCGCCTGCTCGGCGAGCTGCGCGACGCGGGGGGCTCGGTCATCGTCGTCCACCACGACATGGCGCAGGTGCGGGCCGCGTTCGACTGGACGCTGCTGCTCAACGTGCGGGTGCTGGGCTGCGGGCCGACCGAGGACGTGCTCACCACCGAGGCGGTCCGCGCGGCGTACGGGGCGGACGTGACGTGGCCGGGCTGAGCGCGGCGCTGGGGCTGCCGTACACCGACGCGGTCGTGATCGCCGGGTCGCTCGTCCTCGGCATCACCAGCGGCGTGCTGGGCGCGTTCGCCGTGCTGCGCCGCCGCAGCCTCGTCGGCGACGCCGTCGCCCACGCGACGCTGCCGGGCGTGTGCGTCGCGTTCCTCGTCGCGGGCGCGAAGGACGTCCCCGGGCTCCTGGTCGGCGCCGCGCTGGCGGGCCTGGTGGCGGCACTGCTCATGGTGGGCATCGAGCGCGCGAGCCGGATCCGCCCCGACGCGGCCATCGGCGTGGTGCTGTCGGGGTTCTTCGCGATCGGCGTCGTGCTGCTCACCCACCTGTCCAACAGCGCCGACGCCGACCAGGCCGGCCTGGAGAACTACCTGTTCGGGCAGGCCGCCGGGCTGCTGGAACGCGACATCGCCGTGATGGCCGCGCTCGCCGCGGCGGCGCTGGTCGTGGTGGCGGTGCTGCGCCGGGCGCTCACCACCACGCTGTTCGACCCGGGCTACGCGGGCTCGATCGGGCTGCCGGTGCGGGCGCTCGAGACCCTGATGACGGCGCTGCTCGTCGTCGCCGTCGTGATCGGGGTGCGGGTGGTCGGCGCCATCCTCATGGTCGCGATGCTCGTGGTGCCCACGGCCGCCGCGCGGCAGCTCGCCGACCGCTTCGGGGCCGTCCTCGTGCTCGCCGGGCTGATCGGCGCGGCCGTCGGCGTCACCGGCGCGCTCACGGCCACCCGCGCGCAGCTGCCCACCGGGCCGGTGGTCGTCCTCACCGGCTTCGTCGTGGTGATGGCGGCGCTGCTGCTCGCGCCCGGGCGGGGCGTGGTGTGGCGCGCGCGGCGGCTCGCGGCGCGGCGCAGGACCGTGCTGCGCGACGCCGTGCTCGCCCACCCCGACGCGCCGGTCACCGGGTTGCGCGACCGCCTGGTGCGCGCCGAGCTGCGCCGCAGGGGCCTGCTCACCCGCGACGGCGCGCTCACCCCCGCGGGGGAGGCCGCCGCCCGGGAGGCCGCCGAGCGCAGGGCGCTGTGGACGGCGTGGCTCGAGCACGGCTCGTCCATCCGGCTGCCCGACGCCCGCGAACCCGATCCCACCGACCTGCGCGGCAGCCTCGGCGACGACGCGGTCGCCCAGCTGCGCGCCCGCGCGGGGAAGGGGGCCGCCGATGCCTGACGGGCTCCTCATCGTCGTCGTCGCCGGGCTGGTGGCCACCGCCTGCGGGCTGCTCGGCCCGTTCCTCGTGCTGCGGCGGATGGCCCTGCTGTCGGACGCGGTGAGCCACGCCGTGCTGCCCGGGATCGTCGCCGTCTGGCTGGTCGCCCACACCCGCGCCCCGCTGCCGGTGATCATCGGGGCGGCCGCGTTCGCGGTGCTCTGCGTGCTCGGCATCGACGCGATCCGCGCCACCGGGCTCGTCGCCTCCGACGCGGCGATCGCGCTGGTCTTCCCGGCGCTGTTCTCGCTGGGCGTCCTCGGCGTCACCCGCTACGCGTCGGGCATCCACCTCGACCTGGACTCCACGATCTACGGCGAGATCGCGTTCGTGCCGTTCGACACCGTGTGGCTCGGCGGCCACGAGGTCGCCCGCTCGGCCCTGGTGCTCGGCGGGGTGGTGCTGGCGAACCTGCTGCTGGTCACGTTGCTGTGGAAGGAGCTCAAGGCCACCACGTTCGACCCGCAGTTCGGCGCCACCGTCCGGCTGCGCCCGGCGCTGCTGTCGCGACTGCTGCTGGTGGCGGCCGCGGTCACCGCGGTGGCCTCGTTCGACGCGGTCGGGGCGATCCTCGTGGTGACGCTGCTGATCGTGCCCGCCGCCACGGCCTACCTGCTCACGGACCGGCTCGTCACGATGGTCGTGCTCGCGATCGCCGTCGGCTGGGTGGGCGCGGCCGCGGGCTACGCGATCGCGCTGCCGATGGACAGCTCCATCGCGGGGGCGATGGGCCTGGTGTGCACGGCCTGCTTCCTGCTGGCGCTCCTGCTGTCGCCCCGCCACGGCGTGCTCACGCGCCGGTGGCGGCGGGCGAGGTTGCCGGCGGGGCGGCACCGCACGGCACCCTGAAGGCGTGCCGCTCCCCGACACCGACTTCCCCGCAGACCCGTACCCCGGCGCCGTGCCGGACTTCTCGTTCGCGCACGTCGACGGGGAGTCGCACGTGCTCGACACGCGCAGCTGGACGATCGGCGGCACGCCCGTCGACGCCTGGCTCGCCCGCCGCGGCGGCCCGCCCTGCGCGCAGCGGATCCCGCTGCTGGCCTACGGCTCGAACCGGTGCCCCAGCAAGATCACCTGGCTGCGCCGGGCCCTCGGGATGGGCGAGGACCCGGTGGTGGCGCTGCGGGTGCGCACCCGCGGCGTCGCGGCGGTCTGGGCGAGCGGGCTGCGCAAGCGGGACGGCCAGCGCCCCGCGGTCCTCGCCGCGGCCCCGGGAGTCGTCGAGGAGCACGTGCTCTGGCTCGCGACGGCCGAGCAGATCGCGGTGCTCGACCGCTGCGAGGGCCGCGACGCGCGGTTCCGGCTGGCGCGGCTGCGCACCGGGGAGGTGCGCACGACCGACGGCGTGCTGATCCCGCAGCCGTGGTGCTACGTCGGCCACGGCGCGATCCGCCGCCCGCTGCACGTGGCCGGGGCGCCGGTGCGCTGCGCCGACGTCCCGCAGGACGCGGCGCTCGGGCTCGTCGGCGAGCCGGGCGACGACGGCCTCGACGCCCCGACCGTCGTCGGCGCGCCGCACCCCGACGAGTGGCCGGCCACGATCTTCGTCTACGGGCTGCTGCAACCGGGGCAGCGCTCGTGGCCGCTGGTCGAGCCGCACCGGGCGGGGCCGCCGCGGCCCGCGAGCGTGGCCGGAACGGTGTACGACACCGGCCTCGGCTACCCGGCGCTGCGCTGCGGCGGCGGGGGCCGCGCCCCCGGCTGGCTGGTGCCGGTGCGCGACCCGGCCGCCCTCCTGCCGCGGCTCGACGCCTACGAGGGCAGCCAGTACCGCCGCGAGCGCCTCGTCACGACCGACGGCACCATCTGTTGGGCCTACGTGTGGCAGGGCCCGTCGGGCGGGCTGCGGCCGCTGCCCGCCGGCTGGCGTTAGGTCGCCGGGGCGGGCCGCAGCAGCGCCGCCGACACCCCCGGGAGCGGCTTGCGCGCGCTCTCGGTCACCGCGATGACGGCGACCATCGAGATCACCGAGGCGATCACGAGGTAGATGCCGGGCATCGCGTTGTTGCCGGTGCTGAGCACCAGCGTCTCGAGGATGAACGGCGCGGTGCCGCCGAAGATCGACGTCGAGAGGTTGTAGCCGATCGAGAAGCCGCCGTAGCGGACGTCGGTGGCGAACAGCGCGGGCAGCGTGGCCGACATCGTGCCCAGCAGCATCACCAACAGCAGCCCGAGGATGGCCAGGCCGGCCACGGTGCCGCCGACCGTGCCCTGCGCGAGCAGCATGAACGACGGGTAGCCGAGCACGATGAACCCGACGCAGGCGGTCACGATCAGCGGCTTGCGGCCGACGCGGTCCGACAGCGCGCCCACCGGGATGATCACGAACATGATCATCAGCATCATGCCGAGGATGTAGAGCAGCGCCGGGGTCTCCTCCAGGCCGAGCGTGGTCTGCAGGTACGTCGGCATGTAGAAGAGGATCGTGTAGACCGCGACGTTGTAGAACAGCACCAGCCCCATGCAGATCAGCACGGGCCGCCAGTGGTGGACGATCGTCTCCTTCAGCGGCGACTCCGAAACCTGGTGGGACTCCTCCATCTCGAGGAACGCCGGCGTGTCCTCCAGCTTGCTGCGCAGGTAGAGCCCGACCAGCCCGAGCGGGCCCGCGATCAGGAACGGGATCCGCCACCCCCACGAGGCCATCGCCTCCGGCGACAGGCCCAGCTGCAGCACCGTCACCATGCCCGCGGCGAGCACGAAGCCGCCGGTGGTGCCGAACTCGAGGAAGCTGCAGTAGAAGCCGCGCTTCCTGTCGGGCGCGTACTCGGCGATGAACGCCGCGGCACCGCCGTACTCGCCGCCCGTGGCGAAGCCCTGCACCAGCCGGGCGATCACGAGCAGGATCGGCGCCACCCAGCCGGCCGCGTCGAACGTCGGCAGGAGCCCGATCGCGAAGCTCGCCCCCGACATCACCACGATCGTCAGCGCGAGCACCCGCTTGCGCCCGATCCGGTCGCCGAGCGGCCCGAGGATCGTGCCGCCCAGCGGCCGCACCAGGTAGGCCACGGCGAAGAGGGCGAACGTGAGGGCGATGTTGGCGCCCTCGTCACCGCCCGGGAAGAAGTTCATCGCGATGTAGATCGCGACGTAGCTGTAGATGCCGTAGTCGAACCACTCGACCAGGTTCCCCATGGCGGCCGCGCCGACCGCCTTGCGCACGGTCCGTTCGTCGACCTCGTGCGCTCCCTTGTGTTGCTCCGTGGCCATCAGGCCCCCCTTACGCTCTTGCCGGCCGAACCTAAGAGCGGTCGCGGGAGCCCGCAAACGCTGGCACTACGGTCGGTGCGTGCTGGAGATCGCACGGATCAGCAAGCGGTTCGCTGCTCGGCAGGCGCTCGACGACGTCTCGTTCACCGTCGAGCCGGGTGAGGTGTTCGGGTTCGTCGGCAGCAACGGCGCGGGCAAGACCACGACGATGCGCATCGTGCTCGGCGTGCTGTCCGCGGACACGGGCGAGGTGCGGTGGAAGGGCCGCCCCGTGGACGCCGACCTGCGGCGGCGCATCGGCTACATGCCCGAGGAGCGGGGCCTCTACCCGCGGATGCGGGTCGGTGAGCAGCTGCGCTACCTCGCCCGGCTGCACGGCCTGTCGTCCGCGGACGCCGGCGCGGCCGTCGCGCGGTGGACCGAGCGGCTCGGGGTCGACGCCCGCCTCGGCGACGAGGTGCAGAAGCTCTCCCTCGGCAACCAGCAGCGCGTCCAGCTGTGCGCGGCGCTGGTGCACGACCCCGAGGTGCTGGTGCTCGACGAGCCGTTCTCGGGGCTCGACCCCACGGCGGTCGAGGTGATGAGCAGCGTGTTGCGGGACAAGGCCGACGCGGGCGTGCCGGTGATCTTCTCCAGCCACCAGCTCGAGCTCGTGGAACGGCTGTGCGACCGCATCGGGGTCATCGCGGGCGGTCGCATGGTCGCCGTCGGCACCGTCGCCGACCTGCGCGAACGCGCCGCGTCGGGCGTGGTGCTCGACGTCGAGGGCCCGCCGGTGGGGTGGGCGGCCGGGCTGCCCCGCGTCGAGGTGCTGCACGAGGAGGTGCTGGGCGACGACGGCGCCGCCCGCACGCGCGTGCGCCTCACCCCCGGCACCGACGACCAGGAGGTGCTGCGGGCCGCGCTCGCCGCCGGACCGGTCCACGAGTTCCACCGGTGGCGCCCGCCGCTCACCGAGCTCTACCGGGACGTGGTGCAGGCCGGGCCGGCGGAGGTGGCGGCGTGACCGCCCCGCTGCCCGCGCACAGCGCGGTGCTGCTCGTCGCGCGCCGCGAGTTCGTCACGCAGGTCCGCTCGCGCAGCTTCGTGATCGGGATCGCGGTCACGCTCGTGTTCTTCGCCGGGATCTTCCTGCTCGGCGCCTACGTCAACGGGCGGGCCTCCAGCCACGAGCTGGGGGTCACGGCGCAGGCGGCGGCGCTGCGCGCCGGCCTCGAGCGGGCGGCGGACGCCGAGGGTGCCCAGCTCACCGTCCGCGAGGTCGACGAGGCCAGCGGCCGCGAGCAGGTGCGCGACGGCGCCCTCGACGCCCTCCTCACCGGTTCAGCGGGGGCCTACGACCTGGTCGGCCACGACTCGGTGGACGGCGGCCTGCAGGCGATCGTGCAGGCGGCGGTGGACGAGCAGGCGGTCGCGGCCGCGCTGGCGGGCGCCGGGATCGACCCCGCGGAGCTGGAGCGCTCCTCCGCGCTCACCGTCAGCACGCTCGAACCCGGCGACAGCGGGCGCGGGCAACGGCTCGCGATCGCCCTCGTCGGCACCCTGCTGCTGTTCTTCTCGCTCAGCGGGTACGGCAGCCTCGTCGCGACCGGGGTGGTCGAGGAGAAGCAGAGCCGGGTGGTCGAGCTGCTGCTCGCCACGATCACGCCGTGGCAGCTGCTCGCGGGCAAGGTGCTCGGGCTGGGCGCGGTCGGGCTGCTGCAGCTCGTGGTCCTCTGCGCGATCGCGGGCCTCGGCGCGGCCGCGGCGGGCGTGCTCGCGCTGCCCGGAGCCGCGCTGGGCATGTTCGTGATGGTCGTCGTGTGGTACCTGCTCGGCTTCTTCCTCTACGCCGCGCTGTACGCGGCCGTGGGGTCCACCGTGTCACGGCAGGAGGAGCTGCAGTCGGTGGTGGCACCGATGATCTTCCTGCTGCTGATCCCGTTCATCCTCACGATGAACCTCTTGCCCAACGACCCGCGCAACGGGCTCGCCGCCGTGCTGTCGTTCGTGCCGTTCTTCGCGCAGACCGTGATGCCGGCGCGCTACGCGCTCGGCGTCGCGTCGCTGCCGGAGGTGCTGGTGTCGGCCGCGCTCTCCGCCGCCGCCATCGTGGTCGTGGTGCGGGTCGCCGGGCGCGTCTACCGGAACTCGGTGCTGCGCACCGGCGCCCGCGTCCGCCTCCGCGAGGCGCTCCGCGCCTCCTCCTGACGGGTCAGGACGCCGGGGCCGGGCGCGGCCGGGGCGACGGGCGCGGGCGCGGCGCCTCGGCCGCGGCCGGGGCGGCCTGCGGGGCGGGCGCGGGCCGCGGGGCGGGCGCGGGCGGTTCGGGCAGTTGCCACTCCTCGCCGTAGTCCGCGCGGGTCGCCCGCTGCGACCGCACGACCCACGCCGCGATCGCGACCACCACGGCCAGCACGAGCCACCGGCCGCGACGGCCCCGGTGTCCCTCGACGTTCTCCGCCATCGACATCACCCTTCCGCCGGATGCGCTCGAAGGGTAAGCCGTTCGGCCGCCGATCGCGCCGCGCCCCGCCCCGCGTTTCGGGTCAGCGCTCGGCCATCGGCACGTACGGGCGCTCGGTGGCACCCACGTACAGCTGGCGCGGCCGGCCGATCTTCGTGGTCGGGTCGTTGATCATCTCGCGCCAGTGGGCGATCCAGCCGGGCAGGCGACCCAGCGCGAACAGCACCGTGAACATCTTCGTCGGGAAGCCCATGGCCCGGTAGATCACGCCGGTGTAGAAGTCGACGTTCGGGTAGAGCTTGCGCTCGATGAAGTAGTCGTCGGCCAGCGCGCGCTCCTCGAGGGCCTTCGCGATGTCGAGCAGCTGGTCGTTCACGCCGAGCTTCTTGAGGATCTCGTCGGCGCTCTGCTTCACGATCCGGGCGCGCGGGTCGTAGTTCTTGTAGACCCGGTGGCCGAAGCCCATCAGGCGGGCGCCCTTCTCCCGCTTCTTGACCCGCTCGATGAAGGCGTCGACGTTGCCGTCCTCGACGTCGCGGATGCGCTGCAGCATCTCCAGCACCGCCTGGTTGGCGCCGCCGTGCAGCGGCCCGAACAGCGCGTTGATGCCCGCCGAGATGCTCGCGAACAGGTTGGCCTGCGACGAGCCGACCATCCGGACCGTGGACGTCGAGCAGTTCTGCTCGTGGTCGGCGTGCAGGATGAGCAGCACGTCGAGCGCACGCACGAAGTCGGGGTCGACCTCGTACGGCTCGGCCGGGAACCCGAAGGTCATCCGGAGGAAGTTCTCGACCAGGCCCAGCGAGTTGTCCGGGTAGAGCAACGGCTG
>NZ_DATGOP010000020.1:0-76513 GCF_035305885.1 Pseudonocardia sp. | reverse complement strand
GCTGCGGGGTGCCGACCGGCTGGGGCTCGGCGGTGTACGCCGCGGGGGTGCGCGCCGGCGACACCGTGGTGATCTACGGCGCGGGTGGGGTGGGCAGCAACGCGGTGCAGGGGGCCCGGTACGCGGGCGCGAAGAACGTGGTGGTCGTCGACCCGGTGGCGTTCAAGCGGGACATGGCGAAGGTGTTCGGGGCGACGCACACGTTCGCCGACGCGAAGGCCGCCCACGACTTCGTGGTGGAGACGACCTGGGGCCAGCTCGCCGACCACGCCATCTGCACCCCGGGCGTGCTCACCGCCGAGATCGTCGACGCCGCGGTGCAGGTCGTCGGCAAGGGCGGCAAGGTCACCGTCACCGCGGTCGGCAAGCTCGGCGAGAACGCGGTGCACGTCCACGCCGGGAACATGATCAGCTACCAGCGCCAGGTCCGCGGCGCGCTCTTCGGCGACTGCAACCCGCTCTACGACGTCCCCAAGCTGCTCGGGCTCTACCGCTCCGGGGACCTCAAGCTCGACGAGCTGATCACCCGGCGGTACGCGCTCGAGGAGATCAACCAGGGGTATCGGGACATGACCGATGGCAAGAACATCCGCGGCGTCGTCGTCCACGAGGTCTGATCCGGTGGCCTCCTCCGGGTTCGTCGCCCCCGACGACGTCGACGCCGTCACCGAGCTGCTGCGCGCCCAGCTGGAGGGGCTGCCCGCGCGCTCGCCGCTCTACGCCGACCACTTCGCCGAGCACGGGGTCTCGCCCGAGGCGTTCTCCACGCTCGCCGACCTGCGCAAGTTCCCCTTCACCACCAAGCAGATGCTGCGCGACTCCCAGGCCGTCGCCCCGCCGCTCGGCCGGCACGCGGGCGTGCCGATGACCGAGGTCGTGCGGGTGCACGCCTCCACCGGCACCACGGGGCGGCCCAGCTGGGTGGGCGTGACCCGCCGCGACGCCGCGGCGTGGACGGACATGGTGGCGCGGGCGTTCCGCACGATGGGCGCCACCCGCGAGGACGTCGTGCTGCACTGCGCCGGGCTCACGCTGTTCGTCGGCGGCCTCCCGATCCGCGACGCGCTCGAGCGGATCGGATCCACGCTGGTGCCGATCGGCACCGGGGCGTCGGAGAAGGCCGTGCTCGCACTGGAGACCCTCGGGGTGACCGCGCTGCACTCCACCCCGTCCTATGCCCGCTACCTCGCCGACCACATCCGCGGCCTCGGCCGCGACCCGAAGGAGTTCGGGCTGCGCAAGATCTTCGTCGGCGGCGAGCCCGGCGGTGGGGAGCCCGCGTTCCGGGCGCACGTCGAGAGCGAGTGGGGCGCCCCGGTCACCGAAGGCCTCGGCAACGCCGACATGGCGCCGGTCCTGTTCGGGGAGGCGCCGGGCAGCGGCGGGATGCGCTACACCGGCGGCAGGCACGTCGTGGTCGAGCTGATCGACCCGGACAGCGGCGAGCCCGTCGAGGCCGAGCCCGGGGCGACCGGCGAGCTCGTCTACACCTCGGTCGACCGCGAGTGCTGCCCGCTGGTGCGCTTCCGCACCCGGGACCGCGTGGTCGTGACCGGCCGCGCCGCGGACGGGGCGCCGCTCATCCGCTGCATCGGCCGCACCGACGACATGCTGATCGTGCTCGGGGTCAACGTCTTCCCCTCCGCGGTGCGCGACCTCGTGCAGACCCTGCAC
Organism: Pseudonocardia sp.; assembly: GCF_035305885.1. Lineage (GTDB taxonomy): Bacteria > Actinomycetota > Actinomycetes > Mycobacteriales > Pseudonocardiaceae > Pseudonocardia. The sequence goes on along the minus strand of NZ_DATGOP010000020.1, from coordinate 74,839 downwards.
CCGCGCACCACCGGCGCCGTGCAGATCGTGCTGCCGAAGGCGGGCCCGCGCGTCGAGCCGCCGCTGCCGGTGGAGGTGGAGTGGGGCGACGAGCCGGGCGACCACGACCGGCTCGCCCGCGACATCGAGGCGCTCATCCGCAACCGGCTCTCGGTGCGCGCCGCCGTCACGCTCGTGCCGCCCGGCACGCTCGAACGCTCCGAGATGAAGTCCCGGCTCACCCGCATCGCCAGCTGAGAGGAGCAGGAGTGCCGAACGCGATCCTCGACCCCACCGGCGGTGCCGCGGCCGTCAACTCTGCGGTCGCCGCCCCGTTCGCGCTCGCCCCGCGCCGACCCGACCTCGCGGGCGCCCGCATCGGCTTGCTGGAGAACACCAAGCAGAACGCGGCGCTGCTGCTCGACGAGCTCGGCAAGCTGCTCGTGTCCGAGCACGGCGCCGCCGCCGTCACGCTGTTCCGGACCAAGACGTCGTTCTCCCTGCCCGCGTCCGACGACCTCGTCGCCGAGTACGTGCGCGAGTGCGACGTGGTGGTCACCGGCGTCGGCGACTGCGGCTCGTGCAGCGCGTCGGCCGCCGCCGACGGCGTGGCGTTCGAGCGGGCGGGCCTGCCGGCGGCGGTGATCTGCAGCGATGCGTTCGCCGCCACCGCCGACGCGATGGCCGCCCTGCGCGGCGCGCCCGGCTACCGCTACCTCACCACCCCGCACCCGGTGGCCATCCTGACCCCGGACCAGGTGCGCGAGCGCGCGGCACAGCTCGCCGGGCCCGTCGCGGAGCTCGTGACCGCATGACCGAGCTCGACCCCGACGTCGCCCAGGCCGCGATCGAGCACTGCTACGAGCGGGGCTGGTCCGACGGGCTGCCGCTGGTGCCCGCGTCGCGACCGCTGGTCGACCGCTTCCTCGCGACCACGTCCCGCCCGCCGGAGGAGGTGATCGGGCGGCTCGACCAGGTCGACCGCGAGGTCACCGTCGAGCTCGCCGCGATCAACGCCGCCATGGCCGGCTGCCGGCCCGAGTACTTCCCGGTGGTGCTCGCCGCCTGGGACGCGCTGATGCGCGAGCGGTCCACCCGCGGCGGCGGCTGGCAGTCCACGAGCGGGCCCGCGCCGCTGATCGTCGTCAACGGCCCGGTGCGCGACGAGCTCGGGTTCAACAAGGCGGGCGGGGTGTTCGGGCCGGGCTTTCGGCCCAACGCGACCGTCCCGCGGGCGATCGGGCTCATCGTCCGCAACGCGCTCGGCATCCACCCCCACGTGTTCGAGCAGGCCACCCAGGGGCTGCCCGGGCGCTGGTCGATCTGCATCGCCGAGAACGAGGAGGAGAGCCCCTGGGAGCCGCTCTCGGTCGAGGCCGGGCTGCCCGCCGGCACGTCCGCGGTGTCGGCGACCCTGCTGCGCACCTGCGAGTTCGTCGACAACCGCCACACCAGCGACCCCGAGCAGCTGCTCGCCGACCTCGCCGACACGATCTCCCGCACCGGCGCCTGGATCTTCCGCCACGCCTCGGCCGGGGTCGTGTTCTGCCCCGAGCACGCGCAGCTGCTCGCGAACGCCGGGTTCGACCGGGCGAAGGTCCGCGCCTGGCTCGCCGAGCGCTGCGGGCGGACCGTCGGCGACCTCGCCGACGTCGGCAAGGACGGCATGGGCGACAACGGCGTCCGGCACGCGGACGGCCGGCGCCCCGACGGGTTCGACCTCCTGCTCGCCGACGGCGAGCCCAACCACCTGCTGATCGCCGTGGCCGGGGCCCGCAACGCCGGGATCTCCATGGTGGTGCGCCTGTTCAGCGACTGGTCCGCGACAGCGGTTCCGGTCGAAGGGGCCCCGGTCGAGACGAAGGAGCTTGGCTGATGACCGACATGGTGCGCGCGGCCGTCCAGGTGGCGCCGCGGACGATCGAGCTGCGCGCGTTCCCGCGCCCGACGATCGGCCCCGACGACGGGCTGCTGCGGGTCGAGGCGAACGGGATCTGCGGCAGCGACGTCGAGTCCTACCGCGGCCACCTCGGGATGGGCCGCGGGCCGACGATCCCGGGGCACGAGCCGATGGGGATCGTCGAGGAGGTCGGCGAGCGCGCCGCCGAGCGCTGGGGCGTGCAGCCGGGCGACCGGGTGGCGCTCGAGGTGATCGTGCCGTGCCGCTCCTGCCACGACTGCCTCACCGGCCGCTACCAGGCCTGCCGGCACCGCAAGTACGGCCACGGCGTCACCGGGATCGACGTTCCCCCTTCGCTGTGGGGCGGGTTCGCCGAGCACCTCTACCTCACCCCGGGCGCCGTCCTGCACAAGATCGACAAGACGTTGCCCGCCGAGCTGGCCGTCATGTTCAACCCGCTCGGCGCGGGCGTGCGCTGGGCGGTGCACCTCGGCGAGGTCGGGCTCGGAGACACCGTGCTGGTGCTCGGCGCCGGGCAGCGCGGCCTCGCCTGCGTCATCGCCGCCAGGGCCGCGGGCGCGGGGACGATCATCGTGACCGGACTGGAGGCGGACGCCCACAAGCTCGCCCTGGCGAAGGAGTTCGGCGCCGACCACACGATCGTCGTCGACGGGCCCGACGCCGAGGACACCGTCGAGCGCGTCCGGGAGATCACCGACGGGGAGATGGCCGACGTCGTGCTGGAGCTGACCCCGATGGCGACCGCCCCCGTCACGCACGCCCTGCAGGCGGCCAAGCACGGCGGCCGGGTCGTGCTCGCCGGGCTGAAGGGCCGCGCCGAGGTGCCGCTGCAGACCGACCTGATCATCAACCGCGCGCTCACCGTGCGGGGCGCGTTCGGGGTGGACGCCCGCGGCTACGCCGAGGCGATCGCGATCATCGAGTCCCGGCGGTTCCCGCTCGAGAAGCTGCACACCCACACGTTCGGCCTGGACGACACCGAGCTCGCGATCCGCACGCTCGCCGGCGAGGTGCCGGGCGAGGCGGCGGTGCACGTGTCGGTCCACCCCCACCTGTAGGAGATCCGGTGCTCGTCGACGCCCACGCCCACCTGCTGCCCCGCGACTACCCGGCCGACGCGCCCGAGTGCTTCCCCCGCATGGAGCCGATCGACGGCGACACCGCGCGGCTGCTGCTGTTCGGCAGCACGCGCTTCCGTGCCCGCGACGCGTTCTTCGACGCCGAGCGGCGCATCGCCGAGCAGGACGCCTCGGGCGTCGACGTCGAGGTGCTCAGCCCGATGCCGCCGCTGCTGCGCTACGACCTCCCCGCCGCCGAGGGGCTGTCGCTCGCCCGGCACGTCAACGAGTTCACCGCACAGCTCGTCGCCTCCGCGCCGGAGCGGTTCGTCGGGCTCGGCATGGTGCCGATGCAGGACCCCGACGCCGCCGCGGCCGAGCTGAAGGCGGTGCGCGACCAGGGGCTCGCCGGGGTGGAGATCGCCTCCAACGTGCTCGGCAGCTCGATCGGCGACGAGCGGTTCCTGCCGTTCTTCACCGAGCTGCAGCGGCTGGAGCTGGTGGTCTTCGTCCACGCGATGCCCTCGCCGACCCCGCGGCTGCCCGCCTCGGCGATGGGCACCTACGTGGTCGGCATGGAGGGGCTGCTCGCCGCCGCGTCGATGATCACCAGCGGCACCGCGGCCGCCTGCCCCGACCTGCGGATCTGCTTCAGCCACGCCGCGGGCGGGTTCCCGCTGGTCGTGCCGAGGGCGCAGTACTTCTGGGGCGGCACCTGGAACGAGGAACCGCCCGTGCCGGAGCGGGCCATCGCCCACGACGACGGCCCCTCGCCACTGGAGTACGCCCGCCGCTTCTACTACGACTCGATGGTGTTCGACCGGCGCGCCCTGCGCTACCTCGTGGACCTGCTGGGCGCGGACCGGCTGCTCGTCGGCTCCGACTTCCCGGCGATGCCGCGGGAGTCACCCGCGGGCCGCTCGCTGCGCTCGCTGGACCTCGACCCCGCGCTGCTGGAGCGGATCACCTGGCACAACGCCTGGAGTTGGCTCGGCACCCCGCCGCCGCGCTGACCGCGGCCGGCCGGTGGCCGGCCCTAGCGCCGGCGCGGGGCGAGGGCGCGGGTGATCGCGCGGGACGCCTGCTTGAGCACCGCCGCCAGCTCGCGCGGGCGCGCGCCCTCGGTCTCGACCACCACGCTGATCGCAGCCGTGACCTCGCCCGCGGGGTCGTAGACGGGCACGGCGACCACCATGTCGGGGAGGGTGATCTGGCCGCGGGCCACCGCGACCCCGGTCTGTCGGATGTGGGCGAGCGTGCGGCGCAGCTCGTCGGGGTCGGTCACCGTCAGCGGGGTGAACCGCTCCAGCGGCGAGCTCAGCACCGCCTCCTGGAAGTCCGGCTCGGAGAAGGCGAGCAGCACCAGGCCGGTGCCGGTGGCGTGCATCGGCCAGCGGTCGCCGACGCGGCTGGTGACCGGGTTGCGGACGCGGGCGCGGATCGCCTCCACGTAGACGACCTGCATGCCGTCGCGCACCCCGAGGTGGACGTTGCCGCGGGTGATCTGGTGCAGGTCCTCCAGGTGCGGGAACGCCGCCTCGCGCAGCTCCAGCCCGCGCGGGGCGAGCGCGGACAGCTCGAGCAGCCGCAGGCCCACCGAGTAGCGGCCGGAGGAGTCGCGTTCGAGCGCACCCCAGTCGACGAGCTCGCGGGTGAGCCGGTGCGCGGTGGGCAGGGTCAGCCCGGCCCGGCGCGCGATCTCCGACAGCGACAGGCAGCGGTGCCGCGGTCCGAAGGCGTCGAGCACGGACAGGGCGCGCCCGGCCGCGGTCAGGCGCGTGTTCCCCGACGCACGGCGCCGCACCGCGGCTCGCGCTGCCGCCGCCGGGACGTCCGGGCTCAGGGTCATGTCGCACCTCCGCGTGGTTCGGGGTCGGTGGTCACGGGCCGGGTGGGGAGACGAGTCCCTCTCGGATGGCGACCAGGGCCGCCTGCGTGCGCGAGCTGAGCTGGAGCTTCGCGAGGATGTGGCTGACGTGCGTGCGCGCGGTGCGCTCGCTGATGTAGAGCTCGGCCGCGATCTGGTGGTTGGACATGCCGCGGGCGACGAGCGCGAGGATCGACCGCTCCCGGGCGGTGAGCGCGGCGAGGCCGGTGGGTGGGGAGACGAGGCGGCGGGTGAGCCGCCCCGCGACGGTGGGGTCGAGGTGCACCTCGCCGCGCTGGGCGGAGCGGATCGCGGCCGCGACCTCGTCCGGGTCGGCGTCCTTGAGCAGGTAGCCGGACGCGCCCGCCTCCAGCGCCGCGTGCACGCGCTCCAGCTCGCCGAAGCTCGTGAGCACCACCACCCGCACCCCGGGGTGGGCGGCGAGCACCGCGCGGATGGCCTCGATGCCGTCCATCCGCGGCATCAGCACGTCCATGAGCACGACCTGCGGGAGCCTGCCCTCCGCGGCGAGGCGGTGCAGCTGGTCGAGCGCGTCCTTGCCGTCGACGGCCTCGGCGACCACCTCGATGCCGTCTGCGCTCTCCAGGTAGGCCGCGAGCCCGCGGCGCACCACGGCGTGGTCGTCGACGACGAGCACGCCGATCTCGGCCGGGGGATCCGGCTCGGCGACGGCCTCGCTCACCGCGGCCCCGGCCCGCCCAGCGGGACGCACACCCGCACGCGGCACCCCCGGCCACCGGTGCTGCGGCCGTCCACACTGGCGATCTCGATCGATCCGCCCCATCGCTCCGCTCGTTCCCGCATCGACACCAGCCCGAGCGCGCCCGCCCGGACCTCGGAGGTCAGCCCGGTGCCGTCGTCGCAGACCTCGACCTCTACCCGGTCCGGGGGCCCGCTGGTGCGGATGTGCACCTTCGCGCGCGTGGCGCCCGCGTGCTTGACGACGTTGTGCAGCGCCTCCTGCACCACCCGGTAGAGGTCCTCCTGCATCTCGACCGGCAGGTCGCCGACCTCCGTGCTGAGGTCGACCTGCACGTCGATGTCCAGGCCGGACGTGCCGCGGACCGATTCGACGTGGCTGCGCACCGCGCCGGCGAGCCCGCGCTCGACCAGCTCGACCGGGTGCAGCTGCAGCACCAGGCCGCGCAGGTCGGTGAGCGCGGTCTGGGCGAGCTGGAGCAGCTCGTCGGCCACGGCCTGCACCCGCTCGGGGCGGATGGTGCGCCCCGGCGCCACCTGCGCCTGCAGGGCCTTGGCCTGCATCCGCATCGAGAACACCTGCTGCACGACCGAGTCGTGCAGCTCGCGCGCGAGCCGGGCCCGCTCGGCGACCTGGGCGTCGTGGCGGGACCGCGACAGCAGGTCGGCGGAGTCGACGGCGGTGGCGGCCTGGTCGGCCATCGCCTCGAGGAACTCCAGCGCGGCGGTGCCCGGCGGCTCGCCGGGCTTGTAGAAGGCGTTCATCACGCCGACGGCGCGGCCGCGCACCACCAGCGGGACGGCCGCGAAGGCGTCCCAGTCGGGCGCGCCCATGATCTTGTGCAGCGGCGCCCACCTCGGGTCGGCCATCACCGCGGCCTTGCGGTGCGGCACGACGATGCGCCGGCACGTCTCGAAGGCCTCGACGAACATCAACCGCGCGCCGAGCCGCCTGCACTCCTCGAGCCGGTCGGTGAAGTCCTCGGCGTCGGTGAACCCGGCCTTGCCGACCACCTGCATCCGGCCGTTCTCGACCCGCAGGATCTGCACCGCCGCGATGTGCTCGGCCTGCACGACCTCGTTCGCGACGACGTCGAGGGTGACGCTGAGCGACGCGGCGTCCGCGACGCTCGACGCCGCCCTCGCGATCGCGGCGAGCCTGCGCGGGCCGCGGCCTGCGTCCTCCGGGTGCGGATCGGGTCCCCGACCCGGATCGAGCGCACAACCGCATTCCGGGCATCGGGCACCCGTCGCGACGCGCTCGTTCGTCGTGAGCACCTCCGTCACGCCGACCCCTTCGTCTGCGTCCTTCCGGTCGCCGGCCGACGGCACCGCCGGGCCGGAGATCGCTTCCCAGTCTCACCACTGCGGAAGCCAGGTCACAAGAGCTGGGAGCGCATGCGCGCAGGTCGTCCGCGACTGCGTATGCGGACTACGACATATGACCCGGACGCCCTCCCGGGTGCGCGCACGGGCCGAACATGTCTTCCGTCCCGCGAAACCGTCCCTGCACCACGCGGCGGCGCTCCCCGAGGCTTGGCGGGCGCCTGGGGTGAGCCCGGTCACGGCCGGGGACAACCCCGGGCCCGCGACGGAACGGGAGTCCACGTGAGACGACGCACCCGCGCGGCAGCACCGGTGCTGGCCGCGCTCCTGCTCCTCGCCGCGTGCGGCGGCGAGGGCCGATCCGCCGGACCGGCCGCGCCCACCGGGCCGCCCCAGCGCGGCGGCGAGATCACCGTGCTGGAGGACGCCGCGTTCGCAGGGGGCTGGCCCACCGGGCTCGACCCGGCCACCAACACCACCGGCGGCGCCAACATCGCGCAGATGAGCGCGATCTACGGCGGGCTGTTCCGGCTGGAGGCCGCGGACGACGGTTCGGGGGCGGAGGTCGTGCCGCACCAGGCCGAGAGCTACGAGCTGCTCGACGGCGGCACGACCGTGCGGATCACGATCCGCGAGGGCATCCGCTTCACCGACGGCACCCCGATGGACGCCGAGGCGGTCGCGTTCAACTTCCGGCGCGCGGTCGACTCGCCGTGCACCTGCTCGCCGACCTGGCCGCTCGCCGAGAACGGCATCACCACCGACGGCCCGCGCACGGTGGTGCTGAAGTTCACCCGGCCCTTCGCCGCGGTGATCAACGCCTTCCCGGCCACCAACGTCAACTGGATCGCCTCGCCCACGGCCCTGCAGCAGATGGGGGAGGAGCAGTTCGCGGTGACGCCGGTCGGCGCGGGCCCGTTCAAGGTCGTGTCCAACCAGCTCAGCTCGCAGCTCGTGCTGGAGCGCAACCCGGACTACTTCAAGGATGGCCTGCCCTACCTCGACCGGCTCACCTTCCAGTCGATCGGCGGCGACCAGCCCGCCTACCAGGCCCTGCTGGCCGGCCAGGCGCAGGCCTACGAGGGGCTCACCACCACGCCGCTGCTGGAGCAGGCGCAGGAGGCGGGCCGGATCACCGTCACCGTGCAGCCGCCGACGTCGCCGTACGTGGTGCAGCTGAACACGCAGCGGGCCCCGTTCGACGACCAGCGGGCGCGGGAGGCGATCTACCACGCCACCGACTTCGCGGCCATCGCGCAGGGCCTGTTCCGCGGCCACTACCCGGTGAGCCAGAGCTTCACCGGCCCCGGCGGCCTGTTCCACCACGAGACGGTCCCCGGCTACCCCGAGCACGACCCCGAGCGCGCCCGGCAGCTCGTCGCCGAGCTCGGCGGGCTCTCGGTCCGCCTCGGCACGCTCAAGAGCTACGTGGCCGAGCAGGTGATGACGGCGCTGCAGACCCAGTGGCAGGAGGTCGGCATCGACGTGCAGATCGAAAGCTACGAGCTGTCCACGCTCATCCAGGAGTTCAACTCCGGCGAGTGGCAGTCGATGCTGCAGACCGCGGGCGCGTGGGACCCCGCCGCGGGCGTGGGCGTCGGCTTCCGGTTCTCGTCGGACTCGCCGTTCACCGGCGTCAAGGACCCCGAGCTCGACCGGCTCCTCGACACCGCCGAGGCCACCCTCGACCCGGCGGAGCGCGAGCGGCTCTACGTCGAGGCGAACCGGTACATCAGCGACCACGCGTACGCGCCGTTCGGGCTCGCGTTCGCCCCCGCCAACCTCGCCGCGGAGGGGGTGTACGGGCCGGGCCTCACCACGAAGATCCCGCCGATCGTGGTCAACACCGGCGTCCTCTGGGACGAGGTCTGGAGGGTCCAGCGGTGACGGACGCGGCGACGGGCGTGGTGGCGCGGCCCCGGTGGACCGCGCCGCCGAGCCTGCGGCTCGCCGGGCGCAGGCTGCTCATGGTCGTGCCGATCATCCTCGGGGTCAGCATCCTCACGTTCTGGGTGCTCGACCTGATCCCGGGCAACGCCGCCGAGCAGCTGCTCGGCCCGGAGGCCACCCCGGAGCAGGTCCGGGCCCTCGAGCTGGAGCTGGGGCTCGACCGGCCCGCGGTGCTGCGCTACCTCGACTGGCTCGGCGGCGCGGTGACCGGCGACCTCGGCACGTCGCTCGTGAACGGCCAGCCGGTCACCGACCAGATCGTCGACCGGATGGCCGTCACCGGGGAGCTCGTGGCGCTCGCGTTCCTCGTCTCGCTGGGGCTGGCCGTGCCGGTCGCGCTGCTCGCGGCCTACCGCCCCGGCCGGCTGTTCGACCGGGTCAGCATGGTCGTGAGCATCACCGGCCTGTCGGTGGCCAACTACGTGCTCGCGCTGCTGCTGGTGCTGGTGTTCGCGGTGGAGCTGGCGCTGTTCCCCGCGATCGGGTTCGTCCCGCTGTCGGAGAGCGTGGCGGGCAACCTGCACTCGATGGCGCTCCCGGCGGCCGCGATCGCGTTCCCGCTGTTCTGCTTCTACACCCGCTTCCTGCGCGGCGACCTCGTCGACCAGCTGCAGGGGGAGGACTACGTCACCACGGCGCGCGCCAAGGGCATCGGGCCGTGGCAGGTGCTGCTGCGGCACGCGTTCCGCAACTCGGCGTTCGGCCTGATCACCGTGGTCGGGCTGAACCTCGGCACGCTGCTGGGCGGCACCGTGATCGTCGAGCAGATCTTCGCCCTGCCCGGGATGGGGCAGCTGATGCTGCAGGCCATCAACACCCGCGACGCCACGGTCGTGCAGGGCTGCGTCGTGGTGTTCGCCGTGGTCGCCGTGCTGGCCAACCTCGCCGCCGACCTGCTCTACGCCGTGCTCGACCCGAGGATCCGCTATGACGGTCGTTGAGGCCCCACCCGCGCTCGCCGGCTCGCCGGACACCCGGCCGGCGGGGCGCCTGGTGCGCAACCTGGAGATCATCCTGCCGGCCGGCGTGATCGCGCTCGTCACCGCCGCGTGCTTCCTCGGCCCGGTCGTCCTGCCGGTCCCGCCGCCGACCGGCGGGAGCGTGCTGGAGGCCTACCTCGACGCCGGCTCGCCCGGGCACCTGCTCGGCACCGACCCCAACGGCAACGACATCCTCTCCCGGATCCTGCACGGCGGCCGCTCGTCGCTGGTGGTGGCGGTCGCGGTGAACCTGATCGGGCTCGCCGTCGGCGGCACGCTCGGCGCCCTGTCCGGATACGTGGGCGGCGCGGTCGACACCGTGATCATGCGCGTGCTCGACGTGCTCATCGCGTTCCCGTCGCTCGTGCTCACGCTGGCCGTGGCGCAGAGCCTCGGCGCGAGCCAGACCAACACGATCCTCGCGCTCGCGTTCTTCTCGATCCCCGCGTTCGCGCGGATCTCGCGGGCCGCGACGCTGCGGCTGCGCGAGCTGCCGTTCATGGCCGCCGCGCAGCTCGCCGGGACGCCCGGCTGGCGGGTGCTGCTGCGCCACATCGCCCCGAACATCACCCCGCAGCTGATCACCTTCGGGATGCTCGGCATGGGCATCGTCATGGTGATCGAGGGTGCCCTGTCGTTCCTCGGCCTCGGCATCCCGCTGCCCGCGCCCAGCTGGGGCAACATGATCGCCCAGGGCCAGCAGAGCCTGTCGGCCACGCCGATGCTCGTGGTCTGGCCGTGCCTGGCGCTGTTCGTCACCGTGCTCGCGTTCAACCTGCTCGGCGAGACCCTGCGCGCCCGCTGGAGCGGCCGATGAGCGGGCCGACGACCACCGGGGGAGCGGTGACCGAAGGGCCGGCCGCCGAGCGGGACGCCGCGCCGCTGCTCGAGGTGACCGACCTGCGGGTGCGCTTCACCCGCGGCGGCCGCACCGTGCACGCGGTCAACGGGCTGTCCTACCGGCTCATGGCCGGCCGGATGCTCGCGATCATCGGCGAGTCCGGGTCGGGCAAGAGCGTGAGCTCGCGGGCCCTGATGGGGCTGCTGCCGCCCACGGCGCAGGTGAGCGGATCGGCGCGGTTCGACGGCACCGAGCTGGTGGGGCTCTCGGAGCGCGAGATGCGCCGCCGCCGGGGCGCGGACATCGCCATGGTGTTCCAGGACCCGGCCCGCTCGCTCAACCCGACGATGCGGATCGGCGCGCAGATCACCGAGGCGATCCGGGCGCACGCGGCGGTGGACAAGGACGCGGCGAAGGCGCGCGCGATCGAGCTGCTGCAGCTGGTGAAGCTGCCCGCCCCGCAGCAGCGGTTCCACGAGTACCCGCACCAGCTCTCCGGTGGCATGCGCCAGCGCGTGATGATCGCGATCGCGCTCGCGGGCAGGCCGCGGCTGCTCATCGCCGACGAGGCCACCACCGCGCTGGACGTGACCACGCAGGCGCAGATCATGGAGCTGCTGGTCGAGCTCCAGCAGCAGCTGGGCATGGCCGTCATCCTGATCAGCCACGACCTCGCGCTCGCCGCCAGCTACGCCGACGACGTCGTCGTGATGTACGGCGGGCGGGCCGTGGAGCGGGCGTCGGCGGATGTGCTGTTCTCCTCGGTCCGGATGCCCTACACGCGCGCCCTGCTGGGTGCGATCCCGCTGCTGGAACGCCCGTCGCACGGGGAGCTGCCGGTGGTGCCGGGGCAGCCGCCCGACCCGGCCGCGCTGCCGTCCGGGTGCTCGTTCCGCCCGCGGTGCGGCTCGGCCACCGACCGGTGCGCGACCCCGCCGCCGTTCGCCGAGCACGAGCCGGGCCACTGGTGGGCCTGCTGGCACCCCGACGGGCAGCAGAGCGCGCAGGAGGTGAGGGGATGAGCCCGGGGATGAGCGCGGTGAAGGACCCGCTGCTGCAGGCCCGCAACATCGTCCAGGAGTTCCCCGTGCGCGGGGCGGGCGGCCTGCGCGGCGGCGTGGTGCACGCCGTCTCCGACGTGTCGTTCGACCTGTACCCGGGGGAGACCCTCGGCGTGGTCGGCGAGACCGGCTCCGGGAAGTCGACGCTGGCGCGGTCGCTGGTGCAGGCGCCGCGGCCCAAGTCGGGGCAGGTGCTGTTCCAGGGCACCGACCTGGTGCAGCTGCGGGGCAAGCGGCTCGTCGCCGCCCGCAGGCACGTGCAGATGGTCTACCAGGACCCGTTCGGGTCGCTGAACCCGCGCTGGCGGGTGTCGGAGCTGGTGGAGGAGCCGCTGGTCGGCTACGGCGTCAAGGGCGCGGAGCGGCGCAGGCGCCGGGTCGGGGAGCTGCTCGACCTGGTCGGTCTCGACCCGTCGGTCTACGGGCAACGCAGGCCCCGCGAGCTGTCGGGCGGGCAGTGCCAGCGGGTGGCGATCGCCCGCGCGATCGCCCTCGACCCGGCGCTGGTGATCTGCGACGAGGCCGTGTCGTCGCTGGACGTGCTGATCCAGGCGCAGGTGCTCAACCTGTTCGAGCGGCTGCGGGCCGAGCTGGGGTTGTCGTACGTGTTCATCGCCCACGACCTCGCGCTGGTCAAGCAGGTGAGCGACCGGGTGGCCGTGATGCACCTCGGCCAGCTCGCCGAGGTCGGCCCGGCCGAGGCGCTGTACCGCAGCCCGCTGCACCCGTACACGTCCGCACTGCTGGACTCCGTGCCCGGCCTCGACCCGGCCACGGGGCGGGCGAGGCGGCCGGTGCCGCTGCGCGGCGAGCCGCCCTCGCCGCTGGACCCGCCGAGCGGGTGCCGGTTCCGCACCCGCTGCCCCCGCGCCCAGGAGCGGTGCGCCCGCGAGGAACCGACGCTGCGCGAGCACGCGCCGGGCCACAGCGTGGCCTGCCACTTCCCGCTGGCCGCGCCGGACGGAAAACCGCGACATCTGACCCGTTCCGCGCCCGACAGCACGGCGGGCCCCCGCGGACATCTGCAGGTCGAGCCCCTGCCCGGCCGTTCCTAGCATCCGAGACGGACCTCGGCACCGCCGCCGTCAGGAAGTGGGTTCCCATGCGCGCGATCTCCCCCCACCGCCCCTCCACGCGACTCCGCCGCGCCCTCGCCGCCCTCGCCGCGGGCCTCGCCCTGCTGCTCGCCGGATGCGGCGGCTCGGCGGGCTCGGACGGTGCGGCGAGCGGCGAGCTCACCCCCGTCACGTTCCTCAACGTCCTGCCCATCGAGAGCCTGACGTTCACCCCGGAGATCGTCGCCCAGGCCGGCGGCTATTTCGAGCGCGAGGGCCTGGACGTGCAGTTCCAGGTCACCCGCGGCAGCGCACAGGCGATCCAGACCGTCATCGCGGGCAGCGCGCTCGTCACGCGCGTCGGCGACACCGAGATGATGGTGGCCGTCGGCGGCCGCGACGCCCCGGTCCGGGCGTTCGGCCAGCCGTCGCAGCAGTCGACGCTGCGCATCGTCTCCGCCGCGGACGACCCGATCCGCGCGCCGGAGGACCTGCGCGGCAAGAAGATCGGCATCCCGTCCGAGGGCGGCACCAGCGAGACGCTGGTGGACACGCTCGCCGCCACCGCGGGCCTCGCCGACACCGACCTGGACAAGCAGGTCGTGGGCCTGGCCCCGGGCGTCTACGAGCTCGTGCAGCAGGGCCGCATCGACGGCTACGTGGTCGCGATGGACACCGCGGTCGCCCTCGAGCGCGACCAGCCCGACGCCGTGGTGCTCGACCCGTCGCAGGTGATCTCGGGCGGCACGCAGGTCTACCTGACCTCCGCGCAGGCGCTCGAGGACCCCGCCCAGCGCGACGTGCTCTCCCGCTTCCTGCGCGCGGTGAAGGCCGCCCAGGAGTCGGTGATCGCCGACCAGTCGCTCGACACCACGCTCCAGACCCTCGGCGACGCCTACGACATCCCGATCCTGCGCGAGCCGGAGGTGGCCAAGGAGACCCTGCGGACCTACATCGCCAGCTGGCAGGCCGGCGGTGAGGGTCTTCTGAAGATCTCGCCGTCGGCGTGGTCGCGCATCTACGACGAGTCCGTCGCGGTGCACCTCGTGCCCGGTGGGCTCGACGCGAGCGCCTGGTACACCAACGACCTGCTGGGGGCCTCCTCGTGAGCGGGCTGTCCGACACCGCGCGCGTGGCCGGGGCCCCGGCCGAGGCCGGCGCCGCCGAGCTGGAGCTGCGCGACGTCGACAAGATCTACAAGCGACGGCGCGGTGCCGACACCGAGGCACTCCGCGGCATCTCGCTGTCGGTCCGGGCAGGCGAGTTCGTCTCGCTGGTCGGCCGGTCCGGGTGCGGCAAGACCACGCTGCTGCGCATCCTCGCCGGCCTGATCACGCCGACCAGCGGCGATGTGCTGATCGGCGGCTCGGACCTGTGGCAGAACGGCGGTCGCGACCCGGAGGCGCTCCAGCGGTTCGGGATGGTCTTCCAGGAGGCCAACCTGTTCCCCTGGTTCACGATCGAGGACAACATCGCGCTGCCGCTCAAGCTGCGCGGGGTGGACAAGCGCCGCCGCCGCGCGCGGGCGGCGGAGCTGTGCGAGCTGGTCGGCCTCTCCGGGTTCGAGAAGGCCTACCCGCGCGAGCTGTCCGGCGGGATGCGCCAGCGCGCGGCGATCGCCCGCGCGCTGTCCTACGACCCGTCGATCCTGCTCATGGACGAGCCGTTCGGCGCGCTCGACGCGCTCACCCGCGACCGGATGAACCTGGAGCTGCAGCGCATCTCCGTGGTCACCGGCGCGACCGTCGTGTTCGTCACGCACTCGATCACCGAGGCGGTGTTCCTGTCCGACCGGGTCGTGCTGCTGTCCCCGCGGCCCGGCCGGATCCGGTCGATCACGCCGGTCGAGTTCCCGCGGCCGCGGTCGCTCGACGTGGAGACCGAGCCCGGCTTCGGCGAGATCGTCCGCACGCTGCGCCGCCAGCTGGACGAGGAGGGCGACTGATGGAACGCGAGGCGAAGCTCGCGGGCCGGCGCGGCCCGGCGGGGGAGGCGCGCGGGGAGCGGGGAACGAGCGACCGGGCACCGGAGGAGCAAGGCCGCGTCTCCACGGGCCCGCGAGCACGCCGGAGCGAAGCGGAGACCATCGAACGCGGCAGTTGGTTGCCCTGGGTCAGCACCCCGATCGTGCTGCTCCTGGTGCTGGCGGGCTGGACGATGGCCGTGTCGGTGTTCGGGGTGTCGAAGTTCATCCTGCCGACCCCCGCCGACGTGGGCGAGGCGGTGCTGCGGATGCTCGCCGACCCCGCCACGTGGGGGCACGTGCTCATCACCCTCACCGAGGTGGCGCTCGGCTTCCTCGCGGCGCTGGCGTTCGGGCTCGTGGCCGGGGTGGTGCTGGGCCGGGCCGAGTGGCTGGAGCGGGCGCTGCGGCCGGTGCTCGTCGCCGTGCAGGTCGTCCCGAAGGTGGCGTTCATCCCGCTGTTCGTCATCTGGTTCGGGTTCGGCGTCACCAGCAAGATCATCATGGCGGCGACGCTCGCGTTCTTCCCGATCATGCTCAACGTGATGCTCGGCGTCCGCTCCGTCGAGCGCGGCCACCGCGACGTCATGCTCGGCCTCGGCGCGCGGCGTTGGCCCACGTTCCGCGACCTCGAGCTGCCCAGCACGTTGCCGTACGTGTTCGCGGGCATGGAGGTCGCCGTCGTCTTCTCCGTGATCGGCGCGGTCGTCGGGGAGTTCCTCGGCGGCAGCGAGGGGCTGGGCTACCTCGTCGTCGTGAGCCTCAACGCCCTCGACGCGCCCCAGTTGTTCGCGGTGATCTTCCTGCTCGCCGCCCTCGGCTGCCTGCTCTACCTCGTCGTCAACGGGGCGAAGCGGTTCGTCATCCCGTGGCACGAGTCCGTGCTGGCCGCCGACCGACCCTGAAAGGCACCCGATGTTCGAGGCGATGATCGATCCGACCGGCCGCCCGCCCGCCGAGGCGACCGGGCCGCGCCGCGCCGCGCGGCCCGAGCGGCTCGAGGGGCTGGTGGTCGGCCTGGTGGCGAACCCGAAGAAGAACGCCGAGCAGTTCCTCGACGCCGTCGGCGACCTGCTGGCCGCAGAGCACGGCATCGCCGACGTCGTGCGCACCCGGAAGACCAGCATCACCGACCCGATCCCGCCCGCCACGCTCGACGAGCTGGCGCAGCGGTGCGACGTCGTGCTCATCGGCGTCGGCGACTGCGGCTCGTGCAGCGCCGCGGCGGTGGCCGACGGGATCGCGTTCGAGGCCGCGGGCGTGCCAGCCGCCGTCATCTGCACCGACGCGTTCCGGGTGAGCGCCGACGCGATGGCCCGGCTGCAGGGCAGCCCCGGCTACGCCTACGTCACCACCGCCCACCCGGTGGCCCCGCTCGACGAGGCCGGGGTGCGGGAGCGGGCCCGGCAGGCGCTGTCGGACGTCCTCGAGCTGCTCGTGCAGGCCCCCGTCCCCGTGGCGGCTCGATGACGGCGCTCGCCGACGAGCCGGCCGAGGACGCCGCGCGGCTGCACTACGCCCGCGCGGCCATCGAGCACGCCTACGAGCAGGGCTGGACCGACGGGCTGCCGATCGTGCCGGTCACCGCGGAGGTGGTGGAGGAGTTCCTCGCCGCCACGCCGCGGCCGCGCGACGAGGTCGTGGCCGCGGTGCCGCACCTCGGCCGCGAGTGCACCGTGGAGCAGGCCGCGATCAACGCCGCGATGGCCGGGTGCCGGCCGGAGTACCTGCCGGTGGTGCTGGCCGCGTGGGACGCGCTGATGCAGCAGCGCGCGGTCACCGGCGGCGGCTGGCAGAGCACCAGCGGCCCGGCGCCGCTGATCGTGGTCAACGGCCCGATCCGCGCCGAGCTCGGCATCAACTCCACCGGCGGCGTGCTCGGGCCGGGGTTCCGGGCCAACGCGACGATCGCGCGCGCCGTCGGGCTGGTCGTGCGCAACGTGTTCGGGATCCGGCCCCAGGAGCTCGAGCAGTCCACCCAGGGCATCCCCGGGCGGTTCTCGCTCTGCGTCGGGGAGAACGAGGAGGAGAGCCCCTGGGAGCCGCTCGCCACCGAGCTCGGGCTGCCCGACGGCACCTCCGCGGTGTCCGCGCTGCTGCTGCGCACGTGCGAGTTCGTCGACAACCGGCACACCACCGACCCCGAGCAGGTGCTGTGGGACATCGCCGACACCGTCGCGCGCACCGGCGCCGCCATCGGCAGGCACTCCTCGGCGGGCCTGCTGCTCGGCGTCGAGCACGCCCAGCTGCTCGCGTCGAACGGGTTCGCCAAGGCCGACGTGCAGCGCTGGATCTCCGAGCACGCCTTCCGCACCCACACCGAGATGCAGCTCGCCGGCAAGAGCCTGGCGGGACAGGAGGGACCCGGCATCGACGAGCACGGCCTGCACGTCGTGCCCGACCCCGACCAGATCCCGATCGTCGTCACCGGCGCGCGCAACGCCGCCATGTCGATGGTCGTGCGCCCGTTCGGCTTCGGCGGCTGGTCGCGCACCGCCCACCCCATCCGGCAGAAGGAGGCCCGATCGTGAGCATCGACGAGAACGCCCTGTCCGGACTGCGCAGCACGCTCGAGGCCGACGACTACCGGATGGAGGTCACCGAGGCGGGCGACACGGTCGAGGTGACGATCACCGCGGGCCCGGCGGCCTGCGAGGACTGCCTGGTGCCCAAACCGATCATGCGCAACATCCTCCACGCGGCGCTCGGCGTGCCCGAGGAGTCGATCGTGCTGACCTACCCGGCGGACGCGAGCTGACCATGAGCGCCGAAGCGACGTCCGCACCGCTGCTCGACGTCCGCGACCTCACCGTGCGGTTCCCGACGCCCACCGGGCCGATCGAGGCCGTCTCCGGGGTGTCGTTCACCGTGCGCCCGGGCGAGACGCTCGCCGTGGTCGGCGAGTCCGGCTCCGGCAAGAGCGTCTCCTCGCTCGCCGTGCTCGGGCTGCTCGGCGCCGGGCGCGTCACCGCCGGGTCGATCCGCTTCCAGGGCGAGGAGCTCGTCGGCGCCGACCCGGAGCGGCTGCGGTGCCTGCGCGGCGCCGACATCGCCATGATCTTCCAGAACCCGATGAGCTGCCTCGACCCGCTGTTCACCGTCGGCGACCAGATCGCCGAGGCGCTGCGGATCCACCGGCCGGTCTCCCGCCGGGACGCGCGCCGCCGCGCGGTCGAGCTGCTCACCGAGGTCGGCATCCCCGACCCCGCGCGCCGCGTGCGGTCCTACCCCCACGAGCTGTCCGGCGGGCAGCAGCAGCGCGTGATGATCGCCATGGCGCTGGCCTGCGAACCCGCGCTCCTGATCGCCGACGAGCCGACCACGGCGCTCGACGTCACCGTCGAGGCCCAGATCCTCGAGCTCCTGCGCCGCATGCGCCGCGATCACGGCACCGCGCTGCTGTTCGTCACCCACGACATGGGCGTCGTCGCCGAGATGGCCGACCGCGTGCTCGTCATGTACGCGGGGAGGGTCGTCGAGCAGGGCACGGTCGACGAGGTGCTGCGCGACCCCCGCAACCCGTACACGCGCGCGCTGATCGAGTCGATCCCCACGCCGTCGACGCCCCGCGGCGAGCCCATGCCCGTGATCGCGGGCAACGTGCCCCACCCGGCCGCGCTCCCCGACGGGTGCCGGTTCCACCCGCGCTGCCCGGTCGTGCTGGACCGGTGCGCGGTCGACGAGCCGGCGCTCGTCGACCTCGGCGCGGGCCGCAGCAGCCGCTGCTGGCAACACGTCGCGGCCCCGGAGGTGGCGCGTGTCGGCTGAACCGCTGTTCGAGGCGTACGACCTGGTCAAGCACTTCCGGATGCGCCGCACCGTCGTGAAGGCCGTCGACGGCGTGTCGTTCACGGTCCCGCGCGGGCGCACCGTCGGGCTCGTCGGCGAGTCCGGGTCCGGCAAGTCCACCGTCGCGCGGCTCGCGCTGCGCCTGCTCGACCCCACCTCGGGCCGGATGACGTTCGACGGCGTCGACCTGCTGCGGGTGAGCCGCCGCGAGATGCGCGCGCTGCGGCGCCGGATGCAGATCGTGTTCCAGGACCCGTTCGGCTCGCTCAACCCCCGCATGCGCGTGGTCGAGGCGGTCGGCGAGCCGCTCGCCGTGCACCGGATCGCCCGCGGCAAGGAGCGCACCGACCGCGTGGTCGAGTTGCTCGAGCGGGTCGGGCTCGGGGCCCGCGACCTGCACAAGTACGCCCACCAGTTCTCCGGCGGGCAGGCGCAGCGGATCGGCATCGCCCGCGCGCTCGCCACCGACCCCGACCTGATCGTCTGCGACGAGGCCGTGTCGGCGCTCGACGTCTCCGTGCAGGCCCAGGTGCTCAACCTGCTCAAGCGGCTGCAGGCCGAGCTGGGCCTGTCCTACCTGTTCATCGCCCACGACCTGAACGTCGTGCGGTACATGGCCGACGAGGTCTGCGTGATGCACCGCGGCGAGATCGTCGAACGCGGCGACGGCGACACCCTGTTCGCCGAGCCGCAGCACGCCTACACCAAGACGCTCGTCGGCGCCGTCCGCCACCTTCCCGCCCGGGAGGCATCGTGATCGGCTACACGCTGCGCCGGCTGGGCTACGGCCTGGTCGTGATGGTGCTCGTCACCGTGTTCGTCTTCGTCGTCATGCGGCTGGTGCCCGGCGACGCGGTGTCGCTGCAGCTGCAGGAGACCGGCGTGAGCGCCGAGGAGGCCGAGGCGCTGCGGGCGCAGTTCGGCCTCGACCAGCCGGTGTGGGTGCAGCTCGGGACCTGGCTCGCCGGTGCCGTGCGCGGCGACCTGGGCACCTCGTTCTACGGCGGCGAGCCGGTCGTCGACCTGTTCCTCGCCCGGGTCCCGGTGACCCTGCAGCTGGGCCTGCTCGCGATCGTGGTCGGCGCGCTGCTCGGGGTCGGGTTCGGCATCGTCGCGGCCGTCATGCGCGGCACCGCGGTCGACGCGGCCGTGCGCGTGTTCGCGGTGGCGTTCCTGTCGGTGCCCAACTTCGTGCTCGGGCTGCTCGCGCTCACGTTCCTCGCGCTGTGGTTCGCCTGGTCGCCGCCGATCGTCTACGCGGGCCCCACCGAGGACTTCGGGGGGTGGCTGCAGCAGATCGCGATCCCGGTGCTCGCGCTCGGCACCGGCGGCATGGCGGCGATCACCCGCATGACCCGCTCGTCGATGCTCGAGTCGCTCGGCTCGGACTACATCCGAACCGTGCACGCCAAGGGCGCCCGGCAGCGCACCGTGGTGTTCAAGCACGCGCTGCGCAACTCGACGATCTCGGTGCTCACGCTGCTCGGCCTCGAGCTCGCCACCGTGCTGGGCGGCACCGTGATCCTCGAGCAGATGTTCGCCATCCCCGGCACCGGGCAGCTGATCTACCAGGCCGTCCTCGACCGCGACTACCCGGTGGTCGTCGCCTGCACGATCTTCTACGCCGGGCTGTTCGTCGTGACGATCATCGTGATCGACCTGCTCTACGCGCTGGTCGATCCCCGGATCCGGACCGGGAGGGCGCTTTCGTGACCGCGCCCCTGATGGCACTGCGCACGTTCGTCCGCGCCCAGCCGCTCGGTGCGGTCGCCCTCGTGCTGATCACCGTGTTCGTGCTCGCCGCGATCCTCGCGCCGTGGATCGCGCCGCACGACCCGCTCGAGCAGTTCCGCCGCGACATCCTCGCCGAGCCGTCGGCGCAGTACCCGCTCGGCACCGACGACCTGGGCCGCGACGTGCTGAGCCGGGCCATCCACGGCGCCCGCACCTCGCTGCTGGTCGGCGTCGCGACCACCGGGCTCAGCCTCGTGCTCGGCACCGCGATCGGCGTGGTCTCGGGCTACTTCGGCCGCGCCGTCGACGTCGTGCTGCAGCGCGTGATGGACGCCGTGCAGGCCGTGCCGAGCATCGTGCTGCTGCTGTTCATCGCCGTGGTGCTCGGCCCGTCGGTGCGCAACACGGTGATCGCCCTGACGATCGTGATCACGCCGTCGTTCAACCGGATCGCGCGCGGCGAGACCCTGCGCATCCGCCAGGAGCGCTACGTCGAGGCCGCCCGCGCCACCGGGGCGGGGGTGCCGCGGATCCTGTTCCGGCACGTGCTGCCGAACATGTTCGCCTCGGTGCTCACCCTCGGCAGCCTGATCTTCGCCGGGGTGATCATCGCCGAGTCGGCGCTGTCGTTCCTCGGCATCGGAGCCCCGCCGCCCACCCCGTCGTGGGGCGCGATGCTGTCCGAGGGCGTCCGCTACGTCGAGCGCGCCCCGTGGATCATCCTCGTGCCCGCGGCGCTGCTGTCGGCCGCCGTGTTCAGCTTCAACCTGCTCGGCGACGCGCTGCGCGACCACCTCGACCCCCGCCTGCAGCGCCCCGCGATCACCCGCGCGGCGCGCAGCTGGTGGAAGGGCCGCCCGCCCGCGGCGCTCGCACCCGGTCTCGCTCAGGGCTCGTCCCGCCGGGACGGTTAGAAGGGGAGGAACGTGGAGATCTCGCTGGAGGGCAAGGTCGCCCTGGTCACCGGGGCGGGCCCGAACATCGGCAGCGGCATCGCGCTGGCGCTGGCCCGCTACGGTGCGAAGGTCGCGTGCAACGACATCGACCCGGCGGCGGCCGAGCGCGCGGTCGAGCGGATCGAGCGCAACGGCGGGACGGCCATCGCGGTGCCCGGCGACGTGACCGACGAGGAGCAGGTCACCGGCTACATCCGGCGCGTGATCGACGAGTTCGGCCACATCGACATCCTCGTCAACAACGCCGCGCTGCTCGGCGGGAAGGGCGTGCTCGACGAGAGCACCGAGTTCTTCACCCGGGCCGTGCAGGTCGCGGCGCTGGGAAACTTCCTCAACACCAAGCACGTCGGCCGGCACATGGCCGAGCGCGGCATCCGCGGATCGATCGTCGCGATCTCCTCGTCCAACGGCTGGTCCGGCTCGGCCGGGGTGATCGCCTACGCGTTCCACAAGGGCGGGGTGAACAACTTCGTCCGGGCCGCGGCGATGGACCTCGCCCCGTACGGCATCCGCGTCAACAGCTTCACCCCCACCGCGCCCACGCCGGACAACCCCGAGCTGATCAAGGAGCGCGGGGCGGGCGGCGTGCTGGACCGGCCCCGCGCCCACGGCATCGGCGGCGAGACCGGCACCGAGGAGTGGCGCCGCCCGGCGCGCTACACGGGCCAGCGGATGCCGCTGGTCCCCATGGGCACCACCGGCACGCCGACCGACATCGGCCACTGCGTCGCCTGGATGTGCTCGGACTACGCCCGGCTGATCACCGGCTGCGACTTCGTCGTCGACGGCGGCGCGCGGGCCAAGAACTTCGCCTACGCGCCCGCGCCCGCCTCCGAGCTCGCCGGGCCGCTGCCGCTGATCCCCCTCGACGTCACCGGCGAGCTGGACCGGGAGCTGTGATGAGAACGCTGAAGCGCAGGACCTTCCTCCTCGGTTCGGCCGCCGCGGTGGGGCTGGGTACCACCGCGTGCGGGGGCGGCGGGCGCTCCCGGTCGGGGCCGGTCGGCGAGCCCCGGCCCGGCGGCACGCTCGTGCTGCAGATGCCCTCGGAGATCAGCACCCACATCCACCCGCTGCTGCAGACCGACCCGGCGGCGATGGGCGTCGTGTCGGGCACCGTCTACTCGAAGCTGTTGGAGTTCCGGACCGGCCCGGACGTCACCACGCTCGAGATCGAGCCCGACCTCGCCGAGTCGTGGGAGGTCTCGCCGGACGGGCTGACCTACACGTTCCGGCTGCGCGGCGACGTGCGCTGGCACAACGTCCCGCCGGTCAACGGCCGCCCGTTCACCTCCGACGACGTGGTGGCCACGTTCGAGGCGATCAAGCAGACGCCCGCCCAGTACGCGTGGATGTACGAGCCGGTCTCGAGCGTCACCGCGCCCGACGAGCGCACCGTCGTGTTCACCCTCGACCGGCCCTACACGCCGCTGCTGGAGTACCTCGCCTACCACTTCAGCATGATCGTGCCGAGGGAGGGCCTCGAGGGGCGCTACGACCTCGAGACCCAGGCGATCGGCACCGGGCCGTTCCTGCTCGAGAGCCACAACCCCGACGTCGAGTGGGTGCTCAGGCGCAACCCGGACTACCACATCCCGGGCCGGCCCTACCTCGACGAGATCCGCCTCCCCATCCTCAACGACACCGCCGCCGTCACAGCGGCGCTGCGCAGCGGCCGGATGGACGTGGGGACCACCAGCGACGTCAACGTCGCCGAGGAGCTGCGCACGCGCGGGTTCGCCATCGCCGAGGCACCGGGCGCGCCGATCAGCTTCTACCTCAACCCCACCGTCGAGCCGTTCGACGACCTGCGGGTGCGGCGGGCCGTCGTCCAGGCCGTCGACTGGGTCGGGATGGGGGAGAACATCCGGGGCCGCTTCGTCCTGACCTCGCTGCTGCGCCCCGACACCAGCAGCGCCGCGCTGACCCACGACGAGGTCCTCGCGCTGCGCCCGTTCGACCCCGACGGCGCCCGCAGGCTGCTCGCCGAGGCGGGCCTGCCGAACGGGTTCACCACCACGATGATGGTGCAGCGCGTCGACGACGAGGACGTCCGCGAGGCGCAGTGGATCCAGGCCGACCTCGCCGAGGTCGGCATCGACATGGAGATCGAGATCGTCGATCCGGGCACCGGCATCGACCGGCGCCGCAGCCACGACTTCGCGATCGCCAAGGCCCTGCGCGGGGTGCACCTGCCCGACCAGGTGTGGCGCGACTTCGAGCCCGATTCGATCGAGAACTACGCCCTCGTCGACGACCCGACCCTGCACGAGCTGATCGACACCTCGCGGGCCGTGCTGGACGAGGGCGAGCGCGACGAGATCTACCGGCAGATGCAGACCCGGATGGAGACCGAGATCTGCCAGGCGCTGTACCCGATCCAGAAATTCGACTACACGATCGCCGGCGAGCGGGTGCAGGACCTGTGGCCCAGCCCGATCTACCAGGGCAAGCGGCTCGCCGACGTCTGGCTTTCCGACAACGAGGCGTGAGGGGCGGCGGCGATGCGACAGATGACGTACCCCGTTCGCGTCCGCGCACCGGTGCGGTCGGCCCGTCGCCCTGTTTGTATCGCCCCACCCCGCGTCCGAAGGAGTGCGCAGCAGTGACAGCACCCGCCACGACCCCGTCCCGTAGGAGCATCTTCGTCGCGAGCTTCATCGGGACGTCGATCGAGTGGTACGACTACTACATCTTCGGCACCGCCGCGGCGCTGGTGTTCGGGCAGCTGTTCTACCCGGACTTCTCGCCGGCGGCGGGCACGCTCGCGGCGTTCGCGACGTTCGCGGTGGGGTTCATCGCCCGCCCGCTGGGCGCCGCCGTGATCGGGCACTTCGGAGACCGGCTCGGCCGCAAGTCGATGCTCGTGCTCACGCTGCTGCTCACCGGCGGCGCGACGTTCCTGATCGGCGTCCTGCCCACGTTCGAGTCGATCGGCCTCGCCGCCCCGCTGCTGCTGGTGATCCTGCGGCTGGCCCAGGGCTTCGGGGTCGGCGGCGAGTGGGGCGGCGCGGTGCTCATCGCCACCGAGCACGCCCCGCCTACCCGGCGCGCGATCTACGGCAGCTTCGCGCAGTTCGGCGTGCCCGTCGGCGTCCTGACCTCCAACATCGCCTTCCTCGCGGTCTCCCCGCTGGCCGACGAGGACTTCATGGCGTGGGGCTGGCGGCTGCCGTTCCTCGCCAGCATCGTGCTGGTCGTCGTCGGGATCATCGTGCGCAGGCGGCTGCAGGACGCGCCCGAGTTCCAGCGGCTGAAGCAGGAGCGGTCGCTCGCCAAGGTGCCGGTGGCCGACCTGTTCCGCACCGAGCCGCTGAAGGTGGTGCTCGCGAGCCTCGCCGCGATCGGCCCGCCCGCGATCGGCTACTCGGTGATCGTCTACATGCTCACCTACGGCACCCAGGTCGTCGGCTTCCCGCGGCCGCTGCTGCTCACGCTCATCCTGCTGTCGACCCTCGTGTGGATCGCGACGATCGTCGTGTCCGCGGTGCTCGCCGACCGCTACGGAGCCAAGCCGATCTACGTGATCGGCACGATCACCGCCGTCGTGTGGCCGCTGCCGATGTTCGCGCTCGTGGACACCGGCAACGCCGGGCTCGCGTTCATCGCGTTCTGCGTCGCCGCGATCGTGCAGGGGCTCATCGTCGGGGCGCAGGGGCGGCTGTTCACCGAGATCTTCGACGTCCGCGTGCGCTACAGCGGCGCCTCGATCACCTACCAGATCGGCGGCATGATCGGCGGCGCGGTCACCCCGATCGCGGCCACGGCGCTGTTCGCCGCGTACGGCTCGTCGACGGCGGTGGCGCTGTACCTCACCGGCATCTGCCTGCTGAGCCTGATCGGCATCCTCGCGCTGCGGGTGGCCCACCCCGCCAGGTCCGAGGCCCTGCCCGCCGGAACGGACTGACCCCACCCCGGCGAGTCGCGCTCCGGGTGTCGGCGAGTCGCGGTGTGGTGCGCGCGAGTCGCGGTGTGGGTGCGCGCGAGTCGCGGTAAGGGTGCGCGCGAGTCGCGGTAAGGGTGCGCGGCGGCCGGCCGGGGTCGGCCCGGTTCCGCGCAACCGCCTCCTGGCGGCGCCGCGCGCCGATCGGGCGGGCCCCAGGGCCTGCCCGCAACAGCCTGCCGCAAGGGGCCACAGCGGGTCGCAGGTCAAGGGTCGAAGCGATCGCGTCGCCGACGCCGCCAGGCGCCTTGACCTGCGAGGAGCGGCCCCGCACCCTGCGCGGCGCCGCCAGGAGGCCCACCGAGGCTGCGTACGAAGACGGGCACGAGCGGGTTCCGCAGGCCCCCGAGGGGACCGGACCCGTCGGAACCTCGTGGGGCGGCCCGCGCCCGAGGCCGGGGAGGCGTCAGCCGAACCGGCGCACTTCCGTCGGCACCGGCACCTCGACGAGGCGGGGCCCGTCGGTGCTCGCGACCGCGGAGAGGGCCGCCTTGAGCTCGCGCGCGGTCGACACCCGGCACCCGGGCACCCCGTAGCCCTCGGCGATGCGCACGGCGTCGAGGTCGGGCAGGTCCAGGCCGGGCGCGTTCTGCACGCCCAGCTGGGAGACGATGCCGCGCAGGGCGCCGTAGCCGCCGTTGCGCAGCACGAGGAACGTGACGGGGAGCCGGTGCCGCGCCGCCGTCCACAGCCCGGTGATGCCGTACTGGGCCGCCCCGTCGCCGAGCACGGCCACGACGGGGCGGTCCGGGTCGGCGAGCGCCATGCCGACGGCGGCGGGCAGCCCGAAGCCCAGCCCGCCCGCGGCCGGGAAGAGCAGGGAGCGGGGCTCGCGCAGGTCGATCTGCTCCCAGAACTGGGTGGTGTTCGCGGTGGACTCGTTGACCAGCCGCGCGGACGCCGGCAGCGCCTCGGCGAGCGCGGCGAACAGCGCGTCGGCGGGGAACGGGCCCTCGTCCGGCAGCACCGTGTGGGGGACGCCGCGCGGGGCGGGCGGCGGGCGTTCCGGTTCGGCGGGCAGGGCGGCGAGCAGCTGGCCCGCGATCGCGGCGACGTCGCCGACCAGCGCGTCGCCGAACGGGGCCCGGGCCGCCGAGCCCGGGTCGGAGCTGACGGCCACCAGCTCGGTGCCGTCGGGCAGCCACGGGCCGGGGCGGTTGGCGTGGTAGCGGAACACCGGCGCGCCCAGCACGAGTACCAGGTCGTGCCCGGTGAGGTGCTCGGACACCCCGGCGATGCTCGGGGGCAGCACGCCGCGCCACAGCGGGTGGCGGGTGGGGAACGGGCAGCGCGGTGGCGTCGGCGCGGTCCAGACCGCGGCCCGCCACCGCTCGGCCAGCGCCACCACGCGGCCGAAGGCGCGCTCGTCGTCCACCTCGGGGCCGACGACCAGGGCGGGCGTGCGCGCCGCCGCCATCCGCTCGGCCAACGCGCCGACCACCTCGGGGGCGGCCGCGCCGGCCCAGCTCACCCGCCGCCCCGGGATCCGGGCGACGGCGGCGGGATCGACCTGCCGGCCCCAGTCGTCCATCGGCAGCGACACGAACACCGGCCCGGCGGGCGGCAGCGCGGCGCGGTGGAACGCCTCGGCCAGCGCCCGCGGCACGTCCTGCGCGGTCGTGGGCTCGCACGCCCACTTCACCTGCGGCTCGGGCACCCGCACGAGCTCGGGCTCGCCGAGCACGGCGTTCAGCCCGACGAGGGTGCGGTTCTGCTGGCCCGCGGTGACCACGAGCGGGGTGTTGCTCGCGCGGGCGTTGGCGAGGTTGCCGACGGCGTGCCCGAGGCCCGCGGCCGAGTGCAGGTTGACCAGGGCGGGACGGCCGGTGGCTTGCGCGTAGCCGTCGGCCATCGCGAGCACGGCGCCCTCGTGCAGGCCCAGCACGTAGCGGAAGTCGGGTGGGAAGCCGTCGAGGAACGGCAGCTCGTTGGAGCCGGGGTTGCCGAAGACCGTGGTCAGGCCCCAGGAACGCAGCAGGTCGTGGACGGTGTCCCGGACGGTGGGCACGGGGGCTCCTCGGCGTGGGGAGTGGCGACCCGCCGGCGGGGTCGGACGCGCTCGACCCCGCCGGCGGTGGCTCGTGGCTGCTACCCGGCCGGCGTCACTGCGCGGCGGCCTTGGACCGCCAGCCCGGCCGGTAGCTCTCCCGGACGACCTCGGCGTACGGGGCGGGGCTCACGACGGCGCGCACCGCGAGCTGCTCGTGCGGCTGGACGGTGGGCTTGCGGGTGCCGCCGTCCGGCTCGCCCCAGATCACCTGCACCTCGGCGCCGAGCGGCACGTCGGGGGCGACGGTGGCCAGCGAGAGGACCTTGCGCTCGTTGGCGCTGTAGCCGGTGAACAGCGACAGGCCCACCAGGTTGCCGTCGGCGTCGACCACCGAGTCGAAGTTCGACGGCCCGTAGTTGGCGTTGGGCAGGTCGAAGAACTGGTAGTCGGGGCCGTCGGTGACCAGGTAGCTCAGCAGCTTGGCCACGTCGTCGGCGTTCCAGGCCAGGGTGACCTTGCGGCGCTGCTTCTCGGGCTCGATCGCGGCGAGGGCGTCGCGGCCGACGAAGTCGTGGTCGAACTTGACGAACGACCCGTAGCCCATCTCCCACGGGTTGAGGTAGTAGTCCTCGATGTTGTCCGACACGAAGCTGCCTGCGATGGCGTTGGTGGCCTCGTAGCTGTCGGCAGGCAGCCACTCGCGGTAGTCGCGCAGCCCGGGGCTGGTGTAGATCGCCGGCAGCGGCGAGGGGATCCAGCCCGACTCGAGCGTGTTGCAGGCGTAGGCGCGCGAGCCGCACGGCTCGAGACCGAACTCGCGGCCGGCCTCGAGGATGGTCTCGCGCACCCGGTCGTAGCTGTCGTACGGGCCCCAGATCTCCAGGCCGGGGGCGCCCGCCATGCCGTGGCGCAGCGTGCGGACCTCCTCGCCGCCGATCTTCATGCGGCCCATGGTGAAGAACTTGGTCTGCTCGACCGGGCCGCCGTTGAGCTTCTCGATGACGTCCCACGCCCGCGGCCCCTGGATCTGGAACCGCCACACGTCGCGCTTGACGGCCTTGCCGTAGGGGCGCATCGGCGAGCGCGGGTCGAGCTTGATGTCGACGTCGTAGCCCTGCGTGGCCCGGAACTGCAGGTAGTTGGCCACCGGGGCGCGGCCGACGTAGACGAACCGGTCCTCGGCCTCGCGGAACAGGATGCCGTCGCCGATGACCCCGCCCTCGGGGGACACCGGCACGTACTGCTTGGCGGTGTCGACCCGGAAGTTGGCCGTGCTGTTGATCCCGTAGTCGGTGATCAGCTTCAGCGCGTCCCGGCCCGAGATGAACAGGTTGGCCATGTGGTGGCTCTGGTCGAACAGCACCGCCGTCTCGCGCCAGGCGATCACCTCGCGGCGCCAGTTGGTGAACTCGGCCGGGACGACCGGGTAGATGTACGCGCCCAGCTGGGAGTTGCGCAGCAGGTCGACGATGTCTCCCGCCTGGTCCAGCACTTCTTGGCAGTTCTTCGCGCTCATGCGTGCCACCCTCGTCGTTCGTCCCTACGGTCTGCAGTCACGCTAGGAACGGGGGTACCCACCCGGACACGGGGAAATGGCGTGACCGGCCCGGCCACCGGAACGCCGCCGAGCGGGTCATTTGACGTACCTGAATGATGGGGCCGTGGACGGGATCATCCGGGTGCTGGTGGTGGACGACCACGCGGTGGTGCGGCGCGGGGTGATCGCCTACCTCGACGTCCTCGACGACGTCGAGGTCGCGGGCGAGGCGGCCGACGGGGCGGCGGCGCTCGACCTGCTGGCTCAGCTCGCGGCGCACGGGCGGCTGCCGGACGTGGTGCTCATGGACCTGCAGATGCCCGGCATGGACGGGGTGTCGGCGATCGCGCAGATCCACCGCCGGTTCCCGTCGGTCCGGGTCGTGGTGCTCACGAGCTTCGGCGAGATCGAACGCGTGCACGCCGCCCTCGGCGAGGGTGCGGCGGGCTACCTGCTCAAGGACGCGGGGCCGGGGGAGATCGCGGCCGCGCTGCAGGCCGCGGCCCGCGGGGAGGTGTTCCTCGACGCCGCCGTCGCCCGCAGGCTCGCCCAGGAGATCCGCTCGCCCCGCAGCGGGCTGCGCGCGCTCACCCAGCGGGAGCGCGAGATCCTGCGGCTCGTGGCCGAGGGCCGCTCCAACAAGGAGATCGCCGCCGAGCTCGTGATCAGCGAGCGCACCGCCCGCACCCACGTCAGCAACCTGCTCGGCAAGCTGGGGCTGGCCTCGCGTACCCAGGCGGCCCTGCTCGCGATCCGGGAGGGGCTGGTGCCGCCCACCGGCTGAGCCCGACCCCTAGACTCCGGCCGTGGTCGCCCGGGTCGTGCAGGAGTCGTCGGACCCGGGGCAGCAGCACTCCCAGCGCCTGCTCGGGACGCTGCTCGGCGACTACTGGTTCTGGCGCACCGAGCACCTGCCCTCGGCCGCGCTCGTCGAGATGCTCGGCGAGTTCGGGCTGGCCGAGCCGGCGGCGCGGGCCGCGATCCGGCGGGCGGCCGCCCGGGGGCTCGTCGTCGCCTCGCGGGCCGGCCGGACCACCGCCTACGGCGTGCCCGAACGCACCCGCGAGCTGGTGATCCGGCACGTCACCCGGCTGATGCGCTTCGGCGCGGGCGACCGGTCCTGGGACGGGCGCTGGACGTTCGCGCTGTTCTCGGTGCCGGAGGAGCAGCGGGAGGTGCGCCGGACGCTGCGCACGCGGCTGCGCTGGCTGGGCTGGGCCCCGCTGTACGACGGGGTGTGGGTCACGCCGTGGGACGTCGGCGACCAGGCCCTCGACGTGCTCGCCGAGCTCGGCATCGACACCGCCACCGTGGCGCGCGCCGAGCTCGCCGAGCGGCTCCCGGCGGGCGGGCACCCGCTGCGTGCGTGGGACCTGGACGCGCTGCGCGCCCGCTACGAGGAGTTCCTCGACCGCTACCGCGGGCTGGCCGAGCGGGTGCGGGCCGGCGAGGTCGGGCCGGCCGAGGCGCTGACCAGCCGCACCCGGCTCATGACGCACTGGCGGGAGTTCCCCGACCTCGACCCGGAGCTGCCCGCCGAGGTGCTGCCCGCGGACTGGCCGCGGGCAGCCGCCCGGGAGTGCTTCGTGACGATCTACGACGGGCTCGGCCCGCTCGCCGAGCGCCGCTTCGCCGAGCTGCTCGCCCGGCACGCCCCCGACCTCGCGCCGCTCGCGGCCCACCGCACCAGCGAGGACGTGCGCCGCGGCGAGCCGCCCGACGGGCCCGCGCCGAGCGGGGACGCGCGGACCGGCTGGATCGGGCCGCTGGGGAGGCAGTAGCGGAAATAGACAACACCTTGTTGTCCGACCGGACGGACAGCTGTAGCGTGTGAGGCCTGCTCGCCGTCTCACCGTGGAGGCTGCCGTGCCCACGTCCCCCTCCCCATCGCACGGGCTGCGGGCCCTGCTCGCCGGCCCGGTCGGCATCTGCCTGGCCAACTACGAGTTCGGCGTCTACGGCACGATGTCCGCGCTCGTGATCAACGAGCTGTTCTTCCCGACCCTCGACCCCGCGGCCGGGACGCTCGCCGCGTTCACGACCTTCGCCGCGGGGTTCCTCGCCAAGCCGCTGGGCGGGCTGGTGTTCGGCCGGATCGGCGACCGGTTCGGCCGCCGCGTCGTCGTGGTGTCCGGGCTGCTGCTCATGGGCATCGCGACGATCGGCATCGGCCTGCTGCCCACCTACGAGACGATCGGCGTGGCCGCGCCGGTCCTGCTCACCCTGCTGCGGCTCACGCAGGGCCTCGCCGTCGGCGGCGAGTGGGGTGGCGCGGCGACGCTCGCCGTCGAGCACGCACCCCGCCACCGCAGGGGCCGGTGGGGCGGCGCGGTCGGCGTCGGCGGGCCGATCGGGTCGATCCTCGCCGCGCTCACCGTGCTCCCGCTGACCGCCTTGCTCTCGCGCGAGGCCTTCCTCGCCTGGGGCTGGCGGCTGCCGTTCCTGTTCAGCGCCGTGCTCGTCGCGGTCGGGCTGTGGATGCGCCTCGGGGTGGACGAGTCGCCCGTGTTCCGCGAGCGGGTCGCCGGGCGCGCCTCCGACCTGCCGCGCGTGCTGCGCACCAACGGCGGCCCGATGGCGCTCGTGTTCTTCCTCGCCGGCGCCGCCGTCACCGGCATCTACCTGTTCAACACCTACTCGCTGTCCTACGCCGTGCAGCACGCCGGCCTGGACCGCAGCGCGATGCTCGCCACGATGACGACCGCCCAGATCATCGCGGTCGGCGCGGCGATCGCGCTGCTCGGCCGGATCGACCGGATCGGGCTCGCCCGGCTGTACCGGGTCTGCGCCGTCGCGCTGGCGGCGGCCGCGTGGCTGCTGTTCGCCGCGATCGACTCGGCCGTCCTGCCGGTCGTCCTGGTGGCGTTGTGCCTCGGCCAGATCGCGATCAACGGGATGGTCGTGTCCTCCGTCCCGATCTACGTGCTGCTGTTCAAGCCCGAGGACCGGGTCACCGGCGCCGGGTTCAGCTTCAAGACCTCCGACGCGCTCCTCGGCGGCACCACGCCGCTGATCGCGGGCCTGCTGGTGCAGGCCGTGGGCGGCGCGTCCTGGGTCGTCGCGGCCTACGTGACCCTGCTCGTGGCGGTGTCCGTCACGGCGTCGTTGCTCGGCAGGCGGCTGCTCGCCGCCCGCACGGGCCCGTCCCCCGAGGAAGAGGAGGTGTCGGTCACCGCATGACCGTGCAGCCCAGCCCGCGTCCCGCCGAGCCCGGCGAGCACGACTTCGACCCGCTCGCCGAGGAGACGTTCACCAGCGCCCACGCCACCTACGCCGAGCTGCGGGCCCGGTGCCCGGTCGCCCGCAGCGCCACCTACGGCGGGTTCTGGGCGCTGTTCCGCCACGCCGACGTGGTCGCGGTGCTGTCGGACCCGGAGACGTTCACGACCAGCGTGCAGAACGTGGTGCCGAAGTTCGCCTTCACCGGCAGGCGGCCGCCGCTGCACCTCGACCCGCCCGAGCACAGCGACTACCGCCGGGTGATCAACCGGTTCTTCACCCGGCGCCGGATGGCCGCGCTGGCCCCGGCGGTGCGCGGCCACGTCGCTCGGCACCTGCAGCGGATGATCGACGCGGGCCGCGCCGACGTCGGCCCGAACTACGCCCAGACCATGCCGGCGCACGTGTTCGCCGAGTTCTTCCACCTACCGCTGGAGCTGTCGGAGCGGATCGAGCAGATCAGCGCCGAGTACGTGCGCGCGATCCAGGTGGTCGACGACGAGGAGGTGCGCCGCGGCTCCCGGCTGCTGTACCAGATCGCCGAGGACGTCATCGCCGCCCGGCGGGCCGAGGGCACCGACCCCGACACCGACCTCACGGCCGCGCTGCTGGCCGCCCGGCCCGGCGGCAGGCCGCTGCCGCCGGACATGGTGCTCGGCTGCGTGCGCCAGCTGCTGGTCACGGGCATGGTGGCGCCGAGCGTGTTCATCGGCACGATGCTCGCCCACCTCGCCGAGCACGAGGAACTGCAGGCGCTGCTGCGCCGCGAGCCGCACCGCATCCCGGCCGCCGTCGAGGAGTACCTGCGGCTGTTCACCCCCTACCGCGGCATGTGCCGCACGGCGCGGCGTGACGTCGTGATCGGCGACCGGCTGATCCGCGCCGACGAGCCGATCGCGCTGGTCTACACCTCCGCCAACCGCGACGAGGCCGTCTTCGAAGACGGCGAGCGGTTCGTGCTGGACCGGCCGAACCTGCGCGCCGCGATTCCGTTCGGGGCGGGCGTCCACGCCTGCCCCGGCGCCCCGCTCGCCCGGATGATGCTGGTGATGACGCTGGAGGAACTGCTCGCGCGCACCCGCTCCTTCGCCGTCGACGGCGAGATCACCATGGCCCGGTGGGCGGAGTGGGGCACCCGGTCGGTGCCGATGCGGTTCGTCCCCCGGTGACCCCGGCCACGTGCGTCCGCGCGGCCTTCCGCGGCCCGCGGGGACGGACTAGTGTGCCCCCTGTATCAGGAAGCCTGTCATTCGGCGGAGGACCAGGACCCATGGACACCGCAGCGCTGCGGCACGCGTCCGCTCCGGCGCTCGGCAGCTGGCCGGCCCGGCGGGCCCGCATCGCCCCGGACCGCCCGGCGTTCGTCGAGGGCGAGCGCACGCTCACCTACGCCGAGCTGGCCGAGCGCACCGCGCGCCTGGCGGGTGTGCTCGCCGCGCGCGGGGTCCGGCCCGGCGACCGGGTCGCCTACCTCGGCGTCAACGCGATCAGCGTGTTCGAGACCTACTTCGCGACGTGGCTCCTCGGCGCGATCGCGACGCCGCTGAACTACCGGCTCGCCGCGGCCGAGATCCGCTACATGCTCGAGGACTCCGGCGCCTCGCTGCTGGTCCACAGCGCCGACACCGACCGGCTCGTCGCCGCGGCGGCCGCCCCGGTGCCGGTGCTGCGGGTGGGCCCGGACTACGAGGACGCGATCGCGGCCGCGGAGCCGCTCGCCGACCCGCCGCGGGTCACCCTCGACGACCCCGCGCTGCTGCTCTACACCTCCGGCACCACCGGACGCCCCAAGGCCGCCGTGCTGACCCACGGCAACCTCACCTGGAACACGATCAACCAGCTCGCCCACGTCGACGTGCTGAGCACCGACTACGCCCTGTGCATCTCGCCGCTGTTCCACTGCGTCGGGCTGGGCCAGGTCACGCTGCCGACCCTGTTCAAGGGGGGTTGCGTGGAGCCGCTCGCGAACTTCGACGCGGGCGCGGTGCTCGCCCGGATCGGCGAGAAGGGCGTCACCAGCTTCTCGGCCGTGCCGACGATGCTGCAGATGATGGTCGAGCACCCGGGCTGGGCGAGCGCGAAGCTCGACTCCCTGCACACCGTGCTCTACGGGGGCTCGCCGGTGCAGGAGCGCGTCGCCCGCGCGTGGCTCGAGCGCGGGGTGCAGGTGCAGCAGGGCTACGGCATGACCGAGGCCGCGCCGGGTGTCTACATGGTGCCGCGGGGTGCGGGCGCCGACCGGCCGACCTCGGTGGGCGTGCCGCACTTCGCCACCGAGGTCGCGATGCTGCGCGACGGCGAGCGGGTGCCGGTCGGCCCCGAGCCCGCCGAGCTGCTCGTGCGCGGGCCGCACGTGTTCGCCGGGTACTGGAACCGCCCCGAGGAGACCGCCGAGGCGTTCGTCGACGGGGAGTGGTTCCGCACCGGCGACGTGGTGCGGGTCGCCCCCGACGGCTGGGCCGACGTCGTCGACCGGGTGAAGGACATGATCATCTCGGGCGGGGAGAACATCTACCCGGCCGAGGTGGAGGCCGTGCTCGTGCGGCTGGACGCGGTGGCCGACGCCGCGGTCGTCGCCGTCCCCGACGCGAGGTGGGGCGAGGTCGGCGCGGCGTTCGTGCAGCTGCGACCGGGCGCCACCGTCACCGACGAGGAGCTGCGCGCGCACCTCGAGGCCCACCTCGCCCGCTACAAGATCCCCAAGTACTTCGTCCGTGCCGACGCGCTGCCGCGCAACGCCACCGGCAAGGTGCGGCGCGTCGAGCTGCGCTCCCGCGCGGCGGAGGAGTTCGCCGGAGAAAGGTCCCAGTGATCATGCTGTGAGCGACGCAGCGACTGATTCCACGTGCGAGAACTTCTCCCGCCCGCCGACGTTGCAGGTCGAGCGGGACGGGGACGTGGCCGTGCTGCGGCTGTGCCGCGCCGCCAAGCGCAACGCCCTCGACGACGCCACCGTGCGCGGCATCGAGGAGTTCTTCGCCGAGCCGCCCGCCGGCGTGCGCGCGGTCGTGCTCGACGCCGAGGGCGAGCACTTCTCGGCCGGGCTCGACATGGGCGAGCTCAGCGGGCGCGACGCGTTCGGTGGGGTGGCCCACTCGCGGATGTGGCACCGCGCGTTCGAGCGGATCGCGCGGGGCAGCGTGCCGGTGGTCGCGGTGCTCAAGGGCGCCGTCGTCGGCGGCGGGCTCGAGCTGGCGAGCGCCGCGCACGTCCGGGTGGCCGAGCGCAGCACGTTCTACGCGCTGCCGGAGGGGCAGCGCGGGCTGTTCGTCGGCGGCGGCGCCGCGGTGCGCGTGCAGCGGCTGATCGGCACGGCCCTGATGACGGACATGATGCTCACCGGGCGCGTCCTCGACGCCGACGAGGGCATGGCCGCCGGCCTGTCGACCTACCTCGTCGACGCCGGCGAGGGCCTCGCGACGGCGCTCGACCTGGCCAAGAAGATGGCCGCGAACTCGCCGGTCACCACGTTCGCCGTGCTGCAGGCCCTGCCGCGGATCGCCGAGACCGGCCCGGACGAGGGGTTCTTCATGGAGGCGCTGATGGCGGCGGTCGCCTCGAGCAGCGCGGAGGCGCAAGCGCGGATGGAGGCGTTCCTCGCCGGCCGGGGAGCGAAGGTGCGGGGCCCGGAGGTGGAACGGGCGTGACCGGCAGCATCGCGGGCACCGAGCTGGGTCGCTTCGTCGACTGGCTGCGCACCGCACGCGGGCGGGACTTCGCCTCGTACGACGAGCTGCACGCGTGGTCGGTGGCGGACCTGGACGGCTTCTGGTCGGCGATCGCGGAGTTCTTCGGTGTGCGCTTCCACACCCCGCCCGCGACGGTGCTCGGCAGGCGCGAGATGCCGGGCGCGGAGTGGTTCCCCGGGGCCACGCTGAACTACGCCGAGCACGCCCTCACCGGCCACGAGGGCACCGCGGTCATCGCCTACTCCCAGACCCGGGACCGGGTGGAGCTCAGCTTCGCGCAGCTGCGCGAGCAGGTGGCGCGGGCCCGGGCGGGCCTGCAGCGGCTCGGTGTGGGCCCGGGGGACCGGGTGGTGGCGTACGCGCCGAACATCCCGGAGACGCTCGTGGCGTTCCTCGCCACCGCGAGCCTCGGCGCGGTGTGGGCGAGCTGCGCGCCCGAGTTCGGCGCGCGGAGCGTGGTCGACCGGTTCGCGCAGGTGGAGCCGGCCGTGCTGCTCGCGGTACCCGGCTACACCTACGGCGACAAGCGCATCGACCGGACCGCGGAGGTCGCGGCCGTGCGCGCCGGGCTGCCCACGGTCCGGCACGTGGTCGCCATCCCCTACGGCGACGGGCAGATCCCCGACGCCGTGGAATGGGACGACCTGCTCGCCGAGCCGGGGGAGCTCGCGTTCGAGCCGGTGCCGTTCGCGCACCCGCTCTGCGTGCTGTTCTCCTCGGGCACCACCGGCAAGCCGAAGGCGATCGTGCACGGCCACGGCGGGGTGCTGCTCGAGCAGCTGAAGAACCACGCCCTGAGCTGGGACCTGCGCACGGGCGACCGGCTGCTGTGGTTCTCCACCACGGCGTGGATGATGTGGAACGCGCTCGTCGGTGGCCTGCTCGTGGGCGCAGGCATCGTGCTGATCGACGGCAACCCGGTGCACCCCGACGTCGGCTGGCAGTGGCGGCTCGCCGCCGAGACCGAGGCCACGATGATGGGCGCGGCGCCGGCCTGGTTGATGGCCTGCCGGGCGGCCGGGCTCGCGCCGACCCGCGACCACGACCTGTCGCGCATCCGCCAGATCGGCGCCGCGGGCAGCCCGCTGCCCCGCGAGGGCTACCGGTGGGTGGCCGAGCACTTCCCGGGCGTGCTGCTCAACGTGGGCAGCGGCGGCACCGACGTCTGCTCCGGCATCGTGCAGGGCGGCCCGTGGCAGCCGGTCGTGGAGGGGGAGATCTCCGGGCCCGCGCTCGGCGTGGCCGCGGCCGCTTTCGACCCCGACGGCAAGCCGATCGTCGGCGAGCTCGGCGAGCTGGTGATCACCGAGCCGATGCCGTCGATGCCGGTCGGGTTCTGGGGTGACGCCGACGGCTCCCGCTACCGGGCCGCCTACTTCGACGTCTACCCGGGTGTGTGGCGGCACGGCGACTGGGTGCGCTTCTCCGAGTCGGGTTCGGTGGTGGTGGCCGGCCGTTCGGACGCCACCCTCAACCGCGGCGGGGTCCGGTTGGGTACCGCCGAGTTCTACGCGGTGGTCGAGGAGCTGCCGGAGGTCGTCGACAGCCTGGTCGTGCACCTGGAGGACCCGGACGGCGGGTTGGGCGAGCTCCTGCTGTTCGTCGTGCCGGCGGACGGGGTCGAGCTGGACGACCCGCTGCGCGCCCGCATCGCGACGGCCCTGCGCACGGCGCTCTCCCCGCGGCACGTGCCGGACCGGATCGTCGCGGTGCCCGCGGTGCCGCGCAACCGCACCGGCAAGAAGCTGGAGGTCCCGGCCAAGCGCATCCTGCTCGGCGCCGCACCGGACGAGGTCGCGAGCCGCGACGTGCTGGCCGACCCGAGCGCCCTCGACGCGTTCGTGGAGCTGGCCCGATGACCCGCACCGTCGCCGTGGTCGGCACCGGCGTGATCGGGGCGAGCTGGGCCGCGCTGCTGCTCTCCCACGGCCACGAGGTCGTGGCCACCGACCCCGCGCCGGGCGCCGAGGAGCGGCTGCGTGCCGACGTCGACGCGATCGGGCTGCCGGTGCGCGGCGGCCTCGGGTTCGTCGGCGACGTCGCCGAGGCGGTCGCCGACGCGGACTTCGTGCTGGAGAACGGCCCGGAGCGCATCGAGGTCAAGCACGACCTGTTCGCGGCCATGGACGCGGCGGCCCGCCCGGACGTGGTCCTGGCCAGCAGCTCGTCGGGCCTCCTGCCGAGCGAGATCGCGACCGCCTGCACCGCGCACCCGGAGCGGGTGCTGGTCGGGCACCCGTTCAACCCGCCGCACCTGCTCCCGCTCGTGGAGGTCGTGCCGGGCAAGCGCACCGACGAGGCCGCCGTGCAGCGGGCCGTGGACTTCTACACGGCGCTGGGCAAGAAGCCGATCCGGCTGCGCCACGAGCTGCCCGGGCACGTCGCCAACCGCCTGCA
Organism: Pseudonocardia sp.; assembly: GCF_035305885.1. GTDB lineage: Bacteria > Actinomycetota > Actinomycetes > Mycobacteriales > Pseudonocardiaceae > Pseudonocardia. Next base: position 36,864 of record NZ_DATGOP010000020.1, on the reverse strand, counting down.
GGCCGCGTTGTGGCGGGAGGCGTACTCGCTGGTCGACCGCGGCGTCGTGTCCGTGGCCGACATCGACACCGCGATCGCCAACGGCCCCGGCCTGCGCTGGGCGCTGCTCGGCCCGTTCGCCGTGCAGGACCTGTCCGGCGGGCCCGGCGGCATCGCCCACGTGCTGGAGCACCTCGGCCCGCCCACCGAGGAGTGGTGGCGAACCATGGGCGACCCGTCGCTCACGCCCGAGCTGACCACGAAGATCGTCGAGGGGGTGGCCGCCGAGCTCGCGGGCACCGACCGGGCCGAGCTGGCCGCCCGCCGCGACGCCGCGCTGCGCGCCCTGCTCGCCGTCAAGGACGAGCACGGGCTCGGTTGAGGAGACGAGAGATGGACCTTTCCACCCTGGACGCGATCGACGTCCACGTGCACGTCGAGCAGGACGGGCACGGCTGCTTCGCGCTCGACCAGGAGCTGCTCGACGCCTCGGCCGCCTACTTCAAGGCCGGCCAGGACCGCACCCCGACCGTCGGCTCGATCGCCGAGCACTACCGCGCCCGCCGCACGGCCGCCGTCGTGTTCACCGTGGACGCCACCGCCGGGACCGGGCACCCCGCCCTGTCCAGCGAGGAGATCGTCGACGCCGCGGCCGAGCACGCCGACGTGCTGATCCCGTTCGGGTCGGTGGACCCGCACGCGGGCAAGGCGGCGGTCGCCCGGATCCGCCGGCTCGTCGAGCGGGGCGCCCGCGGCTTCAAATTCCACCCCAGCCTGCAGGTGTTCGAGCCGAACGACCGCGCCTACTACCCGCTCTACGAGGCGATGGCCGAGCTCGGGGTGCCCGCGGTGTTCCACACCGGGCAGACCGGCATCGGCGCCGGGCTGCCCGGCGGGCGCGGGATCAAGCTGCGCTACTCGGCGCCGATGCTGCTCGACGACGTCGCCGCCGACTTCCCGGAGCTCACCGTGGTGCTCGCGCACCCGTCGGTGCCGTGGCAGGACGAGGCGATCTCGATCGCCACCCACAAGGCCAACGTCTACATCGACCTGTCCGGGTGGTCGCCGCGCTACTTCCCGCCCCAGCTCGTGCGGGCGGCGAACGGCCTGCTCAAGCGCAAGGTGCTGTTCGGCTCGGACTACCCGCTGATCACCCCGGAGCGCTGGATCCGCGACCTCGGCGAGCTGGAGATCAAGGACGAGGTGCGGCCGCTGATCCTGAAGGAGAACGCGGCGCGGCTGCTCGGTCTGAGCTGATCTTCCCCAGCAGCCGCAGCGTGCGGTCCCGCTCCTGCGCGTCGCCGGTGAGGCTCACCAGCACGTCGGTCGCCCCGGCCCGAAGCTGCGGGCCGACGCGCGCCGCAACGTCGAGCGGCTGGTCGCGGCGGCCAGGGCCGCCCTGGACGAGGTCGGGCTCGGGGTGACGACCCGCGACGTCGCCCGCCGCGCCGGGGTCGGGCTCGGCACCGTCTACCGGCGGGTGCCGTCCCTCGACGCGCTGCTCGCCGCGATCCTCGTCGACACCGTCGACGCCATGACCCAGCGCGCGGTCCAGGCCCGCGGCGCCGACGACGCGTGGGCCGGGTTCGCGGCGTTCGCCGAGGACTTCGTGCAGCTGCGCGCCTCCAGCTGCGGCCTGCACGCGGCGCTCGGTGCAGAGGCCGGGCCGCAGCTCGAACCGCGGCTCTCGCGGCTGCGCGACGCCGTCCGCGACCTGGTCGAGCACGCTCAGGCGGCCGGGGCCATCCGGGCCGACCTCGACTGGACCGACGTGCCGTTCGTGCTGGCCACCGCGGTCCCGACCGACCGCACGCTCGGCATGCCCGCCCGCCCCGACCAGTGGCGGCGCAACCTCGCCGTCGTCCTCGACGGGCTGCGCGCCCACCGCCCGGGCTGACCGTCAGGCGAAGTCGCCCGGCGCGAACTCCCTGGGCTCGACCAGCACCATCCAGTTGCCCGAGTTGTCGCGGGCGACGGCCTCGACCCCGTACGGGCGCTCCTCCGGCTCCTGGATGAACTCGACCCCCTTCGAGGAGAGCTCCTCGAAGGTCTTGCGGCAGTCGTCGACGTTCACGCCGAGGCCGAACATGTTGCCCGCGTCCTGGGCCCGCTTGATCGCGGCGACCATGTCGTCGGAGATCGGCGGACCGGGCACCGTCAGGTGGATCTGCAGCTCGGGCTGGGTGGGGGTCTTCACGGTGCACCACCGGTAGCCCTCGCCGAGGGTGATGTCGGTGTGCTCCTGGAAGCCCAGCACGTCGATGTAGAAGGCCTTCGCGGCGTCGACGTCCTTGACGAACACGGAGGCGATGGAGACGTTCGTGATCATGTGTTCAGGCTAGGAGCCGGAACCCGCCCGCGGCTTCTCCTGGATTGCGCAGCCGCGCTTCTCGGCGAGCCCCCACATGAACACGAAGCACCCGGGGATGCGGGGCGCGCCGACGGCGGCCCAGCGGCGCTGGAAGGCGCTCGGTGTCTCCCCGACGAGCTCCCGGAACCGGCTGCTGAACGAGCCGAGGCTGGAGAAGCCCACGGCGTGGCACACCTCGGTGACGGTGAGGTTGGTGGCGCGCAGGAGGTCCTGGGCGCGCGCGACGCGCCGCCGGGACAGGTGCTCGGCGGGGGAGACCCCGTAGGTCGCGGTGAACAGCCGCTGGAAGTGGTACTTGCTGATGCCGGCGACCGCCGCGATGGAGGAGAGGTCGAGCGGCTCGGTGTAGTGGCGGTCGACGTGGTCGCGGGCGCGGCGCAGGTGCACCAGCAGGTCGTCGGGGGCCCGACGGGTCGGGGCGCTCACCGCGGCGAGTCTAGGCCGTGCCGGGAGGGTCCGGGAGCGCCCCGACGGGGGTCAGCGGGGCGTGGCGAAATCCTGCGTCCAGTAGCCGTCGGCGTAGCCGACGCCGATCTCGGCGAACGAGCAGTTGAGGATGTTCGCACGGTGGGCGTCGCTGTTCATCCACAGCTGCATGGCCCGCTCCGCCGAGGTGGTGCCGGAGGCGACGTTCTCCCCGACCTTGCGCCACTCGTACCCGGTGCGGGTGATGCGGTCACCCACCCGGGAGCCGTCCGAGCCGGTGTGGGTCATCTCGCCCATCTCCGCCTGGTCCTGCGAGTGCTCCCGGGCGGCGGTGGTGAGGCGGCGGTCGACGGTGACCGGGTCGCAGCCCGCCTCCTCGCGCTCCTCGTTGACCAGGGCCACGACAGCGGCGGCGCGGTCGGCGGCTGTCGACGAGGACGCCGAGGAGGGGACGGCGGCGTAGGCCACGGTGGCGGGCACCGTGCACGCCACCGTGACGAGTGCGGCCACGAGCGGTAGGCGGGCAGCCCCGCTGGTGCGTTCCTTCACACCTCCTACAACACCCGAACGGGCGAACGGGATACGCCCGATGCCGCATCTCGTGACGCGGCGTGTCGATCACGGGTTCCGCGCCACCCGGTCGGGCGTCAGCAGGGCTGCTCGATCGTGCGCGGGGCGTCCTCGCCGAGGTCGGCGACCTGCACGTCGTTGCCGCACATCTGCCCCTGCCGGGCGTCCGAGTCGATCTGGAAGGCCTCGGCCGCGATGCCGGAGATCCGGTTGCCCTCGACGACGTTGCCGCCCTTGTCGTACTCCTCGTCGTCGCTCTTGATCTTGATGGCGACGCCCGCCGAGTCGGAGATCGTGTTGTTGCGCACCACGTTGTTGTGGCCGCGCAGCTCGATGTTGCTGCCGTTGAACTCCGCCGACTCGACGTTGCCGGAGCACTCGTTGTTCTCGAACACGTTGTCGTGCGCGTTCTCCTTGACGTTGAAGCACTCCGAGCCGAACGTGCGGATGATGTTGCCGGTGACGAGGTTGTTCGAGCTGGTGTCGTTCTCGTGCATCGGCTGGCTGTCCGACTTCGGGCTCGTGCCGATGTAGACGCCCTCGCCGTTGTGGAACTCGAAACGGTCGGTGTCGTCGCTCTTCTTGCCGAACATGCCGCAGTACTGGATCACCGAGTCGGCGATGACGTTGTCGTGCGCGTTGTTGCGCAGCCGCACGCACTCACCGCCCGCGCTGGTGAGGAACATGTTGCGGATCTCGACCCCGGTGATGTCGCGCGACTCGTCCGACGCGCCGATGTAGATGAGCCGCCCGTCCTCGACGTCGCGGGCCACGCTGCGCTTGAACGCGGTGATCTCCTCGAGGTCGGTGGGGAACTCGCGGCCCTTGAGCTTCTCCTGGCCGTCGATCGTGAAGCCCTCGAAGACGTGGTAGCTGTGGTCGACGCTGATGATGCGGCCGGTGCCGTACAGCGTGGCCTGGTAGCGGCCGGACGGGTCCTGCCCGGTCTCCGGGCCCTTGATCGTGATCGGCGCGTCCGGCCGCCCGTCGCGCTGCGTGGCGATCTGCTCGCGGTACTCGCCGGGCGCCAGGTTGATCGTGGTGCCGGGCTGTGCGCGGTCGAGGGCCTTCTGGATCGTGCGGAACGGCCTGGCCTGGGAGCCGTCGCCCGCGTCGTTGCCCGCGGGGTCGACGTAGAGCTGCACCCCGGCCGGTGCCGGTGGGGGTGGGGTCGGCCCCGGCGGCGGGGTCGACCCGGGCAGGACGACGACCAGCACGACGACGAGCACCGCTGCTGCCACTGCGGCGCCGAGCGCCACGTTGCGCCACTGGCGGGACCGTGACGCCATCGGCGCAGCGGGCGGCGAGTTGCGGACCTGAACCACAGATTCCCCGATCGCTCCGGCGTGCTTCCAACCGCACGCGCTCCGCAACGATGATGCCCGGGGCGCCGAGGGCGGATCACCGGAGGGCCCCGTCCGGGGGACGCTCAGGCGATGATCCGCAGCGGGGCCTCCAGCACGGCGGCGAGGGTCTGCAGGAAGGCGGCGCCGACGGCGCCGTCGACGACCCGGTGGTCGCACGACAGGGTGAGCCGCATGATCGACCGGACGACGGGCTCCCCGTCGCGGGGGCGGATCTCCTCGGTGGCGGCGCCCACGGCGAGGATGGCCGCCTCGGGCGGGTTGATCACGGCGGTGAACTGCTCGATGCCGTACATCCCCAGGTTCGACACCGTGAACGTGCTGCCGGTCATCTCGTCGGCCCGCAGCTTGCGGTCGCGGGCGCGCGTCGCGAGGTCGCGGGTCCGCGCGGCGATCTCCGAGACGCTCATGCGGTCGGCGTCGCGCACGACGGGCACCAGCAGGCCCGACTCGACCGCCACGGCGACGCCGACGTGCACCCGCCGGTGGCGGCGCACCGAGTCGCCCGCGTAGGAGACGTTGATCTCCGGGTGGGCGCGCAGCGCGCCGGCGACGGCCTTGATCACGAGGTCGTTGACGCTGACCTTGGGCCCGCCGGCCGCCGCGAGGGTCTCGTTGAGCCTGCCGCGCAGCGCGAGCAGCTCGGTGACGTCGACGGCGCGGGTCAGGTAGATGTGCGGCGCCTCCTGCTTGCTGCGGGTGAGGCGCTCGGCGGCGACCTGGCGCATCCGGGGCAGGGGGAGCACCTCGACGTCGTCGTCCGCCCCGGCGTCCTGCGTCGGCGGCGCCGCGGGTGCGGCCGGCCCCGGGGTCTCGGCGGGTGCCGGCGCGGCCTGTGCCGGTTGAGCCGGCTGTGCTGTCCCGGTCGGCTGGGCCGCCTGCTGGGCGGCGGCCGCGGCCTCGATGTCGGCGCGGATCACCCGCCCGTTGGGGCCGGTGCCGCGCACGGTGGCGAGGTCGACGCCGCGTTCCCGGGCGAGCCGGCGGGCCAGCGGCGAGGCCGGCGGGCGCCGGTCCGCCGGCGGGGCCGGGGCGGGCGCCGGTGGGGCGGGGTTGGCGGGCGGTGCGGCAGGGGCCTCGGCGGTGCCGGTCCCGGTGCCGGCGGGCGGCTCGTCGCCGGCGTCGGCGGTGGCGCCGGTGCCGTCACCGAGCACCCCGATGGGCGCGCCGATCGGGGCGCTCTCGCCCTCGCCGACGAGGATGCGCTCGAGCACGCCGTCCTCGTAGGCCTCCAGCTCCATGATCGCCTTGTCGGTCTCGATGTCGGCGATGACGTCGCCCGCGTGGACGGGGTCCCCGACGTGCTTGTGCCAGGTGGCGATGACGCCCGACTCCATCGTGTCGGACAGGCGGGGCATGGTGATCTCGGGCATCGCAGGTCCTCGTGGGGTCAGGGGAGGCGGCCGACGGCGGCGAGGGTCTCCCGCACGGCGGTCAGCAGCGAGTCGGCCGAGGGGAGCGCGGCCCGCTCGAGCGGCTTGGCGTACGGCAGCGGCACCTCCGCGGCGGCGACGCGCCGCACGGGGGCGTCGAGGTGGTCGAAGGCGCCGTCGGAGATCGTCGCGGCGATCTCGGCGCCGATGCCGTAGGTGAGCCAGTCGTCCTCGGCCACGACGGCGCAGCCGGTCTTGCGCGCCGACGCCACGATCGTGTCGCGGTCGAGCGGGCGCAGGCTGCGCAGGTCGACCACCTCGGCGGAGATCCCGTCCTCGGCGAGCCGCTCGGCCACCTCGGCGGCCACGGCGGCCATGCGGGAGTAGCCGACGATCGTGACGTCGCTGCCCTCCCGGGTCACCGCGGCGCGGCCGATCTCGGCGTCGGGCAGGTCGTCGGGCACCTCGCCCTTGACGTTGTAGAGCGCGAGGTTCTCCAGGAACAGCACCGGGTCGTCGTCGCGGATCGCGGCCCGCAGCAGCGCCTTGGCGTCGGCGGGCGTGCTCGGCGCCACCACCTTCAGGCCGGGCACGAACGCGTAGTACAGCTCGATGTTCTGCGAGTGGGTGGCCCCGAGCTGCTGGCCGCCCCCGCCCGGCGTGCGGATGACCATCGGCACCGGGGTCTGGCCGCCGAACATCCCGTAGACCTTCGCGGCGTGGTTGACGATCTGGTCGAGCGCGATCAGCGAGAAGTTGATCGTCATGATCTCCACGACCGGGCGCAGCCCGAGCATCGCCGCGCCGATCGCGGCGCCGACGAAGCCCTCCTCGGCGATCGGGGTGTCGCGCACGCGCTTCTCGCCGAACTCGGCGAGCAGCCCGGCGGTGATCTTGTAGGAACCCTCGAAGACGCCGATCTCCTCCCCGATCAGGAAGACGTCGTCGTCGCGCAGCATCTCCTCGCGCAGGGTGCTGCGGAGGGCCTCGCGGTAGGTCATCACGGGCACGGTGGGCTTCCTCAGCGGTAGAGGGCGTCCGCCGGGAGGCGGCGCGACTCGTTGGCCACGGGGGTGGCGTAGGTGTGGTCGAACAGGGTGGAGACGTCCGGGTGCGGGCTCGAGGCGGCGAACGCCACGGCCTCGTCGGCCTCGCCGCGCGCCTGCTCCTCGAGCGCGGTGAGCGCGTCCTCGTCGGCGACGCCCGCGGCGAGCAGCGCGGCGCGGAAGCGGGCGATCGGGTCGGCGGCGCGGGCGGCCTCCACGTCGGACGACGTGCGGTAGCGCGCCGGGTCCACCACCGAGTGGCCCTTCAGCCGCGCGCTCACCGCCTCCAGGAGGGCAGGCTTGCCCTCGGTGCGGGCCCGCTCGACGAGCCGGCGCGCGGCGTCCCGCACGGCGAGGACGTCGGTGCCGTCCACCCGCTCGCCGTGCATGCGGTAGGCGGAGGCCCGCTTGTACAGCTCGGGCTCGGCCGACGAGCGCTCCACGGTGGTGCCCATGCCGAGGCCGTTGTTCACCACGACGTAGACGATCGGCAGGTTCCACAGCGCGGCGATGTTGAGCGCCTCGTGGAACGCGCCGATGTTGGTGGTGCCGTCGCCCATCTGGCAGACCACCACCTCGTCGCCGCCGCGGTAGTCGATGGCGAGCGCGGCGCCGGTGGCGAGCGGGACCTGGCCGCCGACGATGCCGTAGCCGCCGAGCATCCGGGCGGCGGCGTCGTACAGGTGCATCGACCCGCCCCAGCCCTTGGACGTACCGGTGGTGCGACCGTAGAGCTCGGCCATCACGCGGCCGGGCTCGATGCCCTTGGCGATCGCGTAGCCGTGCTCGCGGTAGTTGGTGAACAGGTAGTCGTCCGGGCGCATCGCGGCGAGCAGGCCGACGACGGTGGCCTCCTCGCCGAGGTTGAGGTGGCAGTAGCCGCCGATCTCGGCGCGGGTGTAGCCCTGGGCGGCGCGCTCCTCGAAGCGGCGGATGAGCACCATCTGCCGGTACCAGCCGCGCAGGACGTCGGGATCCTCCGCGGCGAGCGGATCCGCCTGCCTGCGCCGCCTGCCCGAGGTCGTTCGCGGGGCCGTCCGCGGGGTCGTCCGCGGTGTCGTCGTTGCCACGGGCCCAGCCTCGTCCCGGCCGGGTCGCGGCACCATGATCCAGTGCCCAGCGCTGGGGCCCGCCGATTGGGCAGATCGCCCAATCAGGCGGGCAGCTCGAGCGCGGAGAGCGCGAGCGACAGCTCGACGTAGGCCTGCCGCCCGGTGAGCGGGTGCCCGATGAGCGTCGACGCGCGGTGCAGCCGGTTGAGCACCGTGTTGCGATGGCAGTAGAGCCGGTCGGCGGCCACGCCGGCCGACCGGTCGGCCTCCAGCCAGGCGGTGAGCGTCTGCAGCAGGACGTCCCGCTCGCGGGGCGGCAGGCGCAGCACCGGGCCGAGCCAGTCGTCGACGATGCGCCGGCGCAGCTCGGGGGAGCGCAGCAGCAGCGCCTCGGCGTAGCGGTCGGAGATCTCCACCACCGCCGCGGTGCGCCTGGGCAGGGTGCCCAAGGCGAGCACCGCGAGCCGGTGGGCGGCGGCGACCCCGGCGAGGCCGTCGTCGGTGCGGGCGGCGGCGCCCCGGCCGCGGGCGAGGGCCCGCAGCTTGGCCAGCACGAACGCCGGGTCGTGGCCGTCGAGGGGGATGAGGCCGACGGTGGTCTCGGTGCGGACGTGCCACACCGACCGGATGCCGAGCGCGCCGAGCGCCGTCTGCGGGTTGGGCAGGGCGGCCTTGCCGTCCGGGTCGAGGTCGGCGACCACCACGAGGTAGGCGCCCCCGAGGGGAAGGTCGAGCTGGTCGGCCACCCGCTGGCCGGTGGTGCCGCCGGCCACGACCTCCTCCAGCAGCGCGTGCCTGCGCTGGTCGTCGCGCCGCAGCTGCTCGGCCTCCGCCCGACGGTAGGACGTGGACAGCGCCGACGACAGCCCGTCGACCACGGTCCACATCGCGGTGGCGGCGGCGCCGAGGTCGGCGGGCGCGACCTCGCCGGTGCGCTCGAGCAGGGCCTCCCAGACCACCCGGCCGCCCAGGCGGAAGGTCCGCAGCATCACCTCGAGCGGCACGCCCTGCTCGGCCCGCTGCCTGCCGATCGCGCCCGCGACCGGGTCGTCGTCGGTGATCCCCGCGGTGCCACCGACGAGCAGCTCCAGGACCCGGGTGAGGTAGCGGCGGCAGCCGTCGCGCAGGTCGTCGGGCGGGACGTTGCGGTAGTCGGTCCAGGCCGGGTGGTCGGTGAAGACGGCCGTGACGAGCCGGTCGGTCAGAACGTCGACGTCGGGCAGCCACGCGGTCGCGACGCTCGACAACGGACCTTCCACGGGCTCAGACGGTACCGACCGGCCTCCGGCACGCGTGCACCCGCGAGCCGCGCTCCGGCTGCGGCCGAGTCGCGGTCCGGGCGTGGGCGAGTCGCGGTGTGGGTGTCGGCGAGTCGCGGTCTGGGCGTGGGCGAGTCGCGGTCCGGCTGGGGGCGAGTCGCGGTGTGGGTGTGCGGGAGTCGCGGTGTGGGTGCTGCGCGGCGCCGACGGCTGATGCAGCCTGGGCCGATGGGGCCTGGGGTGGCCGGCGGCGTCGACACGATGAGCCGGGGCGGGCTGCGCCGCGTGCTGGTGGTGCTGTGCGGCACCGAGATCGTCAGTTGGGGCGTGCTCTACTACGCGTTCCCGGTACTCGCCCCGGCCATCGTGGCCGACACCGGCTGGTCGGTCGGCACGATCACCGCGGCGTTCTCCCTCGGCCTGGTCGTCGCGGCGCTGGTGGGGATCCCGGCGGGGCGGTGGCTGGACCGGTTCGGGCCGCGCCGGGTCATGACGTGCGGGTCGGTGATCGCCGCGCCTGCCGTCGTCGGGATCGCCTGCGCGCCGACGGTGGCGTGGTTCTTCGCCGCGTGGGCGGTGGCCGGGCTGGCGATGGCGGGCGTGCTCTACCCGCCCGCGTTCGCCGCGCTGACGCGCTGGTGGGGCCCGCGGCGGGTCACCGCGCTGACCGCGCTCACGCTGCTGGCCGGCCTGTCGAGCACGATCTTCGCGCCGCTCACCGCCGCGCTGAGCGCGCACCTGAGCTGGCGGCAGTCCTACCTCGTCCTCGCGGTGGTGCTGGCCGTGCTCACGGTGCCCGCGCACCTGTTCGGGCTGCGCGGGCCGTGGCCCGCCGCCCCGGACCCGGCGGCGCGGGCGGGCGTGCCGGGCCCCGCCCCGGCGACGATCTCGCGCAGCGCGCCGTTCCTGCTCCTCGTCGCGGCCGTCGCGCTCGGCACGTTCACCGCGTTCGCGGTGGTCGTGAACCAGGTGCCGCTGCTGATCGAGCGCGGCGCGTCCACGACCGCGGCCGCGTGGGCGCTCGGGCTCGGCGGACTCGGCCAGGTGGCGGGGCGGCTCGGCTACACCCCGCTGGCGGCGCGTACGGGGGTCCGGACGCGGTCGGTCCTGATCCTCGCCGCCCTCGCCGCCACCACCGCCCTGTTCGGGCTGCTGCCCGGCCCCGTGGGCGCGCTCGTGGCCGCCGCCGTGCTCGCCGGCGCCGCCCGGGGTGTGCTGACGCTGCTGCAGGCCACCGCGGTCAGCGACCGCTGGGGCTCCGCCCACTACGGCCGGCTCAACGGGGTCTTCCTCGCCCCGTCGACGATCGCCACCGCGCTCGCGCCGTGGGCGGGTGCGGCGTTGTCGGAGGTGATGGGCGGGTACCCGCCGGTGTTCGTGCTGCTCGCGGTCCTCTCCGTGGTCGCCGCGGTGCTGGCGGTCGGGACGGTGCCGCGGCGGTAGGGGCTGTTTCGGCGCGGCCTGCCGTTCGTGCGTGCGCGATGTCACCGGACGGCTGGTGCGGATTCCGCGAGAGCCGTCCGTTCAGGTCGGACGCCGCCAGAAGCGTTTTCGATGGCTCGGGCTCTCGATGCGGATGCCGGCTGCGTGGATCGTGAACCCGCGGCAGGTGAACGGGACGGTGCCCGCCTGTCCGAGCGCCGCTTCGTCGCCGTGCTCGATCGCGTCGCCTAGCGACGGTCACGTCGGGCGTGACGGTGACGGCGGCAGTGCCGTCTGCTGCGTCTACTCGGCCGATGGCAGAGCTCAGCATCAAGCCCATGGCGAGCAGCATGCCGAGCATGAGCATCAACGCGTTGAACACGGTGCGAATCCGGAGCACGATCATGCCTGTTCCCCATTGCCCGCGGGGGCGTGCGATCCCCCGTGATCGGGAGGATGCACGTAGGCGCGCTCGAGGCGTGCTTCGCCGCGAAAATCGGCAGATCCGGGCGGAATCCTCGTTGCGAGCGCCCACGGGAGACGCCGAGGGGCGGCGCCGCTGCCGTCTTTCCCGGGTATCGATCCGCTTCGGGCCGCGATCGCTCGTGAGGGTGGACAGTGGTTTGCTCGGGATTGACCCTGCCTCACCCGCGCATCGACAACGGGGAGGAAAGGGGCCACGAGCGCGTGGGCAACCAACGGCGAGGACTCGGTGGCGGCTCAGGGCACGGCGGAGCAGTCGGGGGATGTGGTCTGCCGACTGGGACGTGCGGCCTCAGAGCCCGCGACCTCCCCGCACGCATCCCGCGACTCGCCGACACCCACACCGCGACTCGCCCGCAGCCGGAGCGCGACTCGCCGACACCCAGACCGCGACTCGCCGACACCCAGACCGCGACTCGCCCGGTGGCCGCCACCTGGGTGAGCGGCTGCGCCGCGTACCGCAGGCCGCTGCTTCCCCCGCTCGAGTCCATGCCCCCTGGCCCGTGCCCCGCCCGGCATCGCCGGTCGTCGCACGTTGAGCCGCAGGTGGCGGGGAGCGCGCCCGATTTCCGGCTGCCGTGAGCCGCTACGCGATGCGCAGCCGGCCGCCCGCGACGATCTTGTCCTCGTCGATGATGTGCGGGTTGAGGCGCAGCAGGTGGGAGACCGTCACCCCGAGCCGGGACGCCAGGCCGGTGAGCGTGGCGCCCTGGGGGATCACGATCTCGTTCGCGGGCGCCGGGCGGATCTGGAGGGTGTCGCCCGCCCGGATCACGTCGGGGTCGGCGATGGCGTTCTGCTCGGCGATCTGCTCGATCGGCACCTGGTAGCGCAGCGCGATCCGGGCGAGCGTCTCCCCGGGCTGCACGGTGTGCGTGGTCGGGCGGTCGACGTCGGGCGCCGGGGCGGGCCGACCCGGCCCGGGCCGGGCCGGCTCGGCCCGCGGGGGGACGTCGGGCCCCGACGACGCGGCGGGCGCGCGCGGGGCCGCCGGCCGGGGTGACGGCGGCGGTGGCGCCGCCGGCTCCGCCGGGGATGGCACGGCCGGGGATGGCTCCGCCGGGGATGGCTCGGCCGGGGATGGCACCGCCGGCTCGGCCGCGGATGGCCCGTCCGGTGCGGCGGGCGTGGCGGGCTGCGGCTCGGTCCGGGCGGCGGCGACCGCCGCGATCACGGCGGCCGCGATCGGGACGGCGGCGAGCACCCCGATCACCGCCTGCCTGCCGGTGATCACGCGCCGTTCGCCGGCCTGCGAGCGCGCTTCCTCGGCCGCGGACTCGAGCTCGCGGCGTAACCGCTCGTGATCGGGCTGGTGCACGCGCGTATTCTGCATCGCTCGATCGGGCGATGGGTGCCGGGTCGGTTCCCGCGGACGGTGGTCACATTCAGTGGGGGTCGGTTGCGTCGCCGTCGCGTGATCCGGTTGACTCTCCACGTTCGGCCGAGTGGTCGTCACGCACCGTGGCGGCCTTGACCTTTCGATGGGGGTTTTTGATGCCCTGGTGGTCCAGCGAGACGGAGGGTGACTCCGCCGTCCGGGACGGATCGCGGCCGCCTGTGCGCACCGGTGCATCCGATCGGGGTGGCCCACCCGAACGGGCCGGCTCCGTCGATCGGGCCCACGAGCTCGCCGCACGCAACGCGCGTGCGGCGGCGTTGTTCACGGCCGGGAACGCGAAGGAAGCCGCCGCGCTGTTCGAGGACACGCTGCGCGGGTGCCGCGCGCTGTTCGGCCGCGACCACCACGCCACGCTGACGGTCGCGGGCAACCTCGGCGTCGCCCGGGTGTCGGCGGGCAAGCGGCGGGAGGGCATCAACCTGATCGCCGAGAACGTGGCCGACCGCTCGCGGGTGCTCGGCGACGAGGACCCGCGCACCCTGACCGCCCGCGACGCCCTCGCCGTCGCCTACCGGCTCGCCGGTGACGTGGACGACGCGGTCGAGCTGTCCGGCCAGGTCACCGCCCAGCGCAGGCGGGTGCTCGGCCCCGCCCACCCCGACACGATCACCTCGCGGATGGGCCTGGCGCGGGCCCAGGCCGCGGCCGGTGACCTCGAGGCGGCCACCGCGCTGCTCAGCGCGGCGGTGCAGGACGCCGAACAGGCGCTCCCCCCGCGCCACCCCCACCTGACCGCCCTCGTCGAGTGCGCCGAAGCCATCGGCATGACCCGCCGCGAGGGCTAGCCACCCCGGAACCGCTCCCCAGAACAGCTCCCCACGACAGACGAACCGAGGCCCCCGAGCATGTCCACCCCCGCCGCCTACCTGAACCGGGAACGCGAGACGGCGCGCAGCGACGAGGCGCTGCTGCTGCGCCTGGGTTACTCGCAGGTGCTGTACCGCCAGATGGGCGGGTTCTCCAACTTCTCGATCTCCTTCACGATCATCTCGGTCCTCGCGGGCTGCCTGACGTCGTACTACCTGGCGTTCAACAACGGAGGCCCGGTCGCGATCACGTGGGGCTGGCTGCTCGTCGGCTGCTTCTGCGTGCTCGTGGCCATGGCGATGGGCGAGATCGCCTCCTCGATGCCCACCGCGGGCGCCCTGTACTTCTGGGCGTCGAAGCTCGGCGGGCCCGCGTGGGGCTGGTTCACCGGCTGGTTCAACCTCATCGGCCAGATCGCGGTGACCGCGGCCATCCAGTACGGCTCGGCGACGTTCACGACGGCGCTTCTGAACCTGTGGTTCCCGAGCGTGGTCGGCACGGACTCGACCACGATCTTCATCGTCTTCACGGTGATCGCGGCCGGTCAGCTGGCGCTCAACCTGATGAACGTGAACCTGCTGTCGCGGCTCAACACGCTGTCGGCCTGGTGGCACATGGCGGGCGTCGCGCTGATCGTCGTGATCCTGATGATCGTGCCGACCGAGCACCAGTCGCCCGCGTTCGTGTTCGGCGAGGTGATCAACAACTCCGGGTTCTCCGACTCGAGCATCTGGTTCGTCTTCGGCATCGGCCTGCTGATGGCGCAGTACACGGTCACCGGCTACGACGCCTCGGCGCACATGAGCGAGGAGACCCGCGGGGCGTCACGCGCCGTGGCGCTGGGCATGATCTGGGCCGTCGTCGCGTCGGTCGCGTTCGGCTTCGTGCTGCTGGTCGCGGTGACGTTCGCGGTGCCGGACGTGCAGGGCGTGCTCGACGCGGCCGGGATGGCGGTGGTCTACATCTGGTCCGAGGCCACCAACGAGGCGTGGGCCGAGTTCATGCTGGTCATCGTCGTGATCGCGCAGCTGTTCTGCGGCTCGGCGTCGGTGACGTCCGCGTCCCGGATGATGTTCGCGTTCTCCCGCGACCGCGCGGTGCCGTTCTCCCGCCTGTGGCGCCGGGTCGGGGCGAACCGGGTGCCGGTCAACGCGGTGATCGCGATCGTCGTCGCGGCGTGGGCGCTGATGCTGCCCACCCTGGCCAACGGCGTCGTCGGCTACGCGGTCGGCACCTCGGTCGCCGTGATCGGGCTCTACATCGCCTTCGGGCTGCCGATCGTCCTGCGGATCAGGGCGGGGGATTCCTTCGAGCCGGGGGCGTGGAGCCTCGGCAAGCACTACAAGTGGGTCTCGCGGCTCGCGGTCGCCTGGATCGCGGTGATGTGCGTGCTGTTCCTGATGCCGCTGTCGCCCCAGGGCATCCCGGGCGCCGAGGACTTCACCTGGGAGGCGGTCAACTACGCCCCGCTGACGGTGGGTGGCTCGCTGCTGCTGTTCGGCGGCTGGTACCTGCTGTCGGCCCGCAAGTGGTTCACCGGCCCGGTGCGCGAGGCGCGGGCGCCGGTGGAGCCCACCCCGCCGATGCCACAGCACCCGGGCCAGCACCCGCAGTACCCCCAGGCCCACCCGCAGCAGCAGGTGCGGCAACCGGTCCGGCCCTACTGACGCGCGCGGGCCGCCGCACCGCACGCACGATCCATCAGCTACCGTTCGGCGGATTCGGAAGCGTGCGGGGGGAACCGTGGAGCGAGGTGACCTGATCGCCGGGCGCTACCGCCTCGACGCCGAGGCGAGCGCCCCCGGCACGGGCGAGGCGTGGCGCGCCACCGATCAGGAAACGGGCATGATCGTGCTGCTCGAGCGCGTCCCGATGCCCGATCTCCCGGCGGACGAACGCGACGCCCACCGCGAGCAGGTGCGGACCGACATCGCGATCGCCTCGCTCCTGGACCACCCCAACATCGCCCCGGTGCTCGGGGTCGTCGCGCACGAGGGCGCGGACTGGCTGATCTCGAAGTTCGTGTCGGCACCGAGCCTCGTCGGGCTCGCCGCGGCCGGCCCGCTGGCGCCCGGCCGGGTGGCGGCGATCGGCGCGGAGGCGGCCGCGGCGCTGGCGTACGCCCACTCGCCCGCGCTCGGCGTCGTGCACCGGGCGCTGACGCCGCGCAACATCCTCGTCGGCGGCGGCGACCACGTGACGGTCACCGGGTTCGGCACGCCGCGCGGCGACGCGTCGAAGTACATGGCCCCCGAGGTGGCCAACGGGCTCGCGCCCGGGCCGCAGGCCGACGTGTTCTCGCTCGCGGCGTCGCTGTACGAGGCCGTGGAGGGCCGCTCCCCGTGGGGCGACGGCGACGCCGAGCAGATCCGCGCCGCGGCGCGCAAGGGCGTCGTCGAGCCGCCGCGCCGGGCGGGCGGGCTCGGCCCGGTGCTCATGCGGATGCTCGAGAGCAGGCCGCGCGAGCGGCCCACCGCGGCGGAGGCCGCGCACCTGCTCGCGGAGGTCGCGGAGAACGCGGCGTCCGGGCCCGGCGTGCGCGGAGGGCGGCGGTGGCCGCTCATCGCGGTCGCCGTGGCCGTCGTGGTCGCGGTGGCCGCCGGGCTGGTCGTGTGGCTGCGCCCGGCGCCGGCCGCCCTCGACGTCGCGGCGCCGTCGGGTCCGTCGCTCGGCGACCCGGCCACGGCCGACCCGTGCGGGTTGTTGCCGCCCGAGCCGCTCGACCGCTTCGGCGACACCCTGCTGGAGGCCGAGTTCGGCAACTTCGACCGCTGCGACGTCACGATCGACACCGGGGAGAACCGCTCGACCGTGCAGCTGTGGTTCGCCCGGTCGGGCCCGAACCTGCCCCAGGGGGTGCCCGAGGAACGCGACGGGCTGGTCATCGTGCGGGCCGACCAGGTCGGCGAGGACTGCGCCCGCACGATCCGCCTGACCGACGGCTACGACATCCGCATCCTCGCCCGGCCGGTGCGCGGCCCGCTGCCGGAGCCGTGCCCGATGGCCGATGTGGCCACCGACAGCGCGCTCGCGGTGCTCGCCGCGGGCCCGGTGCCGCGCCGCTCGGGGCCGTTCGACCCCGGGTCGCTGGCCCTGGTCGACGCGTGCGGGCTGCTGGACCGCGGGACGGTCGCCACCGTGCCGGGCCTGGAGACCGCCGAGGCCGCCCCCGGCTTCGCCGGCTGGGCGTGCCGCTGGGAGAACGCGGCCGTCGGGTCGTCGGTCGAGGTCGAGTTCGACCGCAACCGCGGCGGCATCGGGCGCGACGCGGGCAACCCCGTGACGATCGAGGGGCGCGAGGCGGCCGCCCGCAGGGACGAGGACGGCGCCGGGTGCGACATCACGATCATGCACCGGCCCTACACCGACAAGCGCGGCTACCCGGCGGCCGAGCTGCTGATCGTGAAGTACGACCTGGCGGCCCCGCCGCCGGGCGCGCCGCCGCCCCCGGACCCGTGCCCGCGGGGCATCGAGATCGCCACCGAGGTGGTCAAGCGGGTGCCCGCCGCGCCCTGACCGGTCGGCGGCGGGTCAGGCCGCGCCGCGCCGCCACCCGTGGCAGGCCGGGCGGGAACCGCGCTCGGGGAGCTCGACGCCGAGCGTCCGTCGCACGAGGCTGCGCTCCCGCTCCTGTGCGGCGGCGAGCGCCGGGACGTGGGCGTGCGCGTCCAGGAGCGCGCGCAGGCCGCGGCCACCGAGCGCGGGGTCGGCCCAGACGGCCGCCACCGCGCCCTCGAAGTCGTCCGGCGGGTCCTCGATCAGCGCGTCGAGGCGTGCGAACAGCGCCGTGCGCCACCGGTGGTGCAGCGCGAGCAGGAACGGCTCGACGCCGCCGAACGCGGCCTCGACCTCGTCGCGGCGGGTGATCTCCGGGCGTCCCGTGCGGGCGGCCTCGGCCAGCACCTCGCGGGTGAGTGCGAACTTCGAGGACATCGCGTCGGTCTCCAGCGCTGCGACGGTTACATACTCTGTGTACGTACACCGAGTATGTCGTAGACTCCGAGCATGTCAAGGCCGAAGAGCCGTCGTGAGCTCTACTCGGAGGCCACGCGCGCGGCGCTGCTGGAGACGGCCACGGCGATGTTCGCCGAGCGCGGTTACGCGCGGACGTCGTTGGACGACATCGCGGTGGCCACGCAGGTCACCCGGGGTGCGGTCTACCACCACTTCGAGAGCAAGCAGGCCGTGTTCGAGGCGGTGTTCGACGCGCAGGAGAAGGACGTGACGCAGCGCGTCGCCGCCGCGGCGGCCGGCCAGCCGAACGCGTGGGAAGCGGGCATGGCGGCCCTGGACGCGTTCCTCGACCTGTGCTGCGAGGACCGCTACGGCCGGCTCTGCTGGCTCGAGGGCCCGATCGCCCTCGGGTGGGCCCGCTGGATGGACTACGAGCAGAAGTACGCCTACGCGCTGATCGACGGGTTCCTCGCGGCCGCCCGCGCCGAGGGGCTGCTCGCCCCGGTGCCCGCGGCCACGAGCAGCACGCTGGTGTTCCACCTGCTCGGCGGGGCCGGCCGGATGATCGCGGAGGCCCCGCCCGCCGAGCGCAGGGCGGTGCGCGACGAGTGCGCGACGACGATCCGGCGGATGCTCAACGGGCTGCGCGCGTAGCCGTCACCGGCCCGGTCCGGTCCTCCCGGCCCACGAGCAGCTCCACCGCGTCCTGCACCACGACGCGAACGTTGCGGCGGTTCCACACCGGGTTGGCGGCCATCCGGTTCGAGCGGGACACGCAGCTCGCGACGTGGTCGAGCCAGCCGAGCAGGACGAGCACCTCGGGGGCGATGACGCTGCCGCCGAGCGCGGTCTGGCACCCGACGAGGACCTCGGCCTCGGCGCGCGGCACGCCGCCGAGCCAGCGCAGCACGACCGGGCCGAGCTCCTCCTCGCCCGCCATCGCCTCCGCCATCGGCATGAACGTGGCGACGTCGAGCACGGACAGCCCGTCGGGCCGCGCGGTGCACCAGTCGAAGATGGCGCTGACCCGGCCGTTGGGGGCGGCCAGCAGGTTGACCGGCAGGTAGTCGCCGTGGGTCCAGCCGACGCCCACGACCTGGCCGCGCAGGCGGCTGTCGAGCAGCGCGGCCATCCGCTGCGCCTGCGCGCGCAGGCCCGCCGGGAGGGTGCGCGACAGCGCCTCGACGGGCTGGTGCACCCAGGCGTCGAGCTCCGCATCGCCGACCCGGCGCAGTTCGGCCGTCTGCCGGTGCAGCTCGCTGATCGCCGCGACCGCGCTGGACAGGAACGGGCCGCGGCGCGCCGGGTCGGCCAGGGCGTCCGGGCCGGGGGCGCCGCGCAGCATCGTCTCGGTCACGCAGTAGGCGTCGCCGACCTCGGCGACGCCGAGCAGGCGCGGGATGAGCGGCGTCCAGTGCTGCAGGCGCGGGTCGGCGTGCAGGGCGGCGAGCGCGGCGGTCTGCTGGCGCAGCTCCTGCTGCCCGTTCGCGGTGTCGGCGGCCTTCAGCAGGGCGCGGCGCTCGCCGGCCGGGCCGATGCTCACCACGACCGTCTCCGAGCCGCCGCCCATGCAGGGCCCGATGACCCAGCCCGCCGGGACGCCCAGGCGGCGCAGGCCGTCCTCGCCGACGCGGCGCAGCAGCGCCGAGTTGCGCAGGCCGTCCATGAACCTCCCCAGCGGGCCGGGCACCCACGGGGCGTTCGCGAGCAGCACGATGGACGCGATCAGGCACTGGGCGGTGAGCCAGGCGATCCCGACGGCCAGCACGCCCAGGTGGGGCATGAGCACCCAGGCGATCCCGATCGTGAGCACCGACAGGGAGGTCGGCACCCCGAACTGCACGGCGGAGCGCTGGCGCACCCGTGCCGTGCTGGTGGCGGCCGCGGTGACCACGTTGGGGATCGCCGACAGCGCGATGAGCGCGAGCGCGCCGGAGCCCGTGTCGGAGTAGTGCCGCCCGAACAGCGACAGCACGAGCGGCGCGCCGACGGCGAGCACCAGCGCCACCGGGGCCACCAGCACCAGCCCGCGGCGCACGGTCTCGCGGCGGGCCTGGTCGACCCGGCCGGGGTCGGCCGCGCTGTGCGCGATCATCGACTGGCCCATCCCGGACGGCACCATGTACAGGGCCAGCCCGAACTGCCAGACCATGTTGTAGGCGGCCGCGGCCTCGGCGCCGAGGCGGCCCAGCACGAGCACCGGCAGGCCCATCATCGCGGCCTGCCAGAACAGCGCGCCCAGGTAGTCGGCGCTCATGAACTTGGCGACGGCGCCTACGGTGATCGGCACCGCCCGGTCGGCGGTCCTGCGGCCGTGGGCGGGCAGCAGCCGGATGAGCAGCCACAGGTTGATCGGCAGCACGATCAGGGCGGTGGCGACCACCCAGGACACCGCGATGCCGCCGGGCAGCGCCGCGAGCGTGACCGCCACGAGCAGGGCGATCTTGAGCACCGAGAAGACGAGGTTCTCGATGGGCACGGCGGTGGCGCGCCCGACGGCGGTCAGGACGTAGTCCTGGATGGCGAACAGCGTCCAGACCGGGCAGCTCACGGCGAAGAACGCGATGAGGGTGCCGTAGCCGGCCACCTCGACCAGCTGCGGGGCCCACCAGGCGGCCCCGACCGCGAACGCCGCCCCGGCGAGGGAGGACACCGCAACGGCCACGAGGTAGCCGAGGGCGACGAGCTTGCGGGCCGCCAGGCCCGCCACGGGGACGAAGCGCAGCAGCGCGTGCGACATGTTCAGGTGCGCGATGCCGCCGACCAGCATGAGCGACGACACCGCGACCGCGTTCACGCCGACGACGTCGGCCGGGAACATCTGGGCGGCGAGCACCCAGTACAGGAGCCCGACCGCGGACGTCATCCCGGAGCTGACCACGAGCGCCAGCCCGTCGCGGTGCTGCGGCGCGCGCCAGCCACGCAACAGGTCCTTCACCCGCGCGACCGCCACCGTCACTTGCATGCCCCCAAGGTCCGGGCCCTTACCCCATCGACGTGAACACCAGGTGGACAACACCGAAACGGCCGTTGCCCGCCGCACATCCTGCCCGAGTGTCCGCAACGTCCCGCTCCTGGGCCCGGCGAACGGGCCGGCCGACGCCGACCGGTGGGCGCGCATCGCCGGGCGCGCCGGCTGCCGCGGTGGGCGGGTGGGTGTCAGTACACGTGCACCTCGGTGCCGATCGGCGCCACGTCGCTCGACCACAGCAGATCCATGGCCGCGTTGGTCAGCCGCACGCAGCCGTGCGACGCCGGGTGGGCGGGTACGCTGCCGGACCCGTGCACGGCGATGCCGCCGTGGAAGTACTTGGGCCGGTAGAGCACGCCCAGCTCCGCCCGCCGCACGCCGTTGATCTGCCGCTCGATCTCGAACTCGCCGCGCGGGGTGCGGGCGACGCCGCTGCCGCCGGAGGGCCGGTTGTAGGCCTCGCCGCTGCCGGTCGAGGTGTTGAGCGCCCACTGCACCCGGCCGTCGCGCACCACGAGCAGCAGCTGGCGCTCCAGGTCGACCTCGAGGTGGTCGCCCTCGGCGAAGCGCGGCTCGGGCCGGGAGGCGGTCTCGAGCGTCCCGCGCGTGTCGGGCCCGGCCACCCCGTCGCGGTCCAGGCCCTCGGCCTTCTGGAACGCCATCACGGCCTGGCGGGTGAGCTGCCCGTAGTGGCCGTCGACGTCACCGAGCCAGTAGCCGAGCGCCGACAGCCGCTGCTGGAGCTCCTCCACCGCGGGTCCGAAGGACTCGAGCATCAGCAGCTCCTCCTCGTCCTCGGCGCCGTCCGGCTCCCCGCCGTCGTCCGGGTCGTCCGGGTCGTCCGGGTCGCCGCGGTCGGCCCGCGCGTCGTCGAACGGGGCCGTGCTCGACGGGGCCGGGGTGGTCGGGCCCGACGTCGGGGGAGCCGACGGAGCCGGGCCGTCGGTGGTCGGCGCCGCGGGGGCGGCCGCGGGCGGCAGCGCGTCCGGGGACCCCGCCGGGTTCCCGCACGCGCCGGCGAGCGCGAGGCCGCCCGCGATCACGACGGCGAGCGCGAGCCGGACGGGGGTGCGGGTGACCTCGGCGGCGACTGGGCGGGTGGCCATCGTGTACTCCTCGCGTCCTCGAACGACCGTGGAGCGGGGAGCACGCGCCGAACGCCACGGCGTGTGCGACCGCGGCCCCCGACACCGGTCGGCATCGTGGAGATCATCGGGTACGCGTGCACGTGAGACGCGCATATCGGCCCCGCGGCGGGGCCGGTGTCACCCGGCCGAGCGATCGGGGTGGCCGTGCCAGGACCGCCACAGGGCCGCGTAGGCCCCGCCGCGGGCGACGAGCTCGTCGTGGGTGCCGAGCTCGGTCAGGCGCCCGCCCTCGAGCACCGCCACCCGGTCGGCGTCGCGAGCGGTGTGGAGCCGGTGGGCGATGGCGACGACCGTGCGCCCGGCGAGGGCGGCCGCGAGCGCCCGTTCGGTGCGGCGCGCGGTGGCGGGGTCGAGGAGGGCGGTGGCGCCGCCCGCGGCGAGCAGCGCACCGGTCCAGGCGGCGAGCGCAGGCCCGTCGCCGTCGGCGATCCCGTGGTCGACGGCCCGCCCCAGCAGGTACGGCCCGAGCGCCAGGGTGGGCATCCCGAGCGAGGCGTGCAGCGACGCGGCGGCCACCCGGCCGCGCTGGCGCGCGACCAGCCACCACAGCAGCCGCCCCGGGGTCGGGCGGGCGCGTCGGTCCCCGCCGCGCCCCCGCCCACGGCGGTCAGCCGGCGAGGTCGGCCAGCGCGGCGGCCGCCTTCTCCCGGAACTCGGCCACCCGGCGCAGCTTGAGCTGCTCGTACCCGCGGATGATCTCCGGCAGCGCGGCCAGCTCGGCGACCGCGTCCGCGGTCTCCGGCCGCAGGTGCTCGAGCGCCGCTCGGACCAGGCCCTGGTACTCCGGCACCAGGGCCCGCTCGACCCGGCGCACCTCGGCCCGGCCGAACGGGTCGAGCGCGGTGCCGCGCAGGCGGCGGGCGGCGCGCAGGGCGCGGAACACCGGGCCCGCGCTGCGGCGCAGCTTGATCTTGCGGTTCACACCCATCGCCCGCAGGACCGGCGGGTGCAGCAGCACCGAGACCTCCGCGTCCGGCCCGAACTCGGCCTCGCGCCGGGCCCGCTCCTGCGGGTCGAGGTGCAGGCGCGCCACCTCGTACTCGTCCTTGTAGGCCATGAGCTTGTGCAGCCCGCGCGCGTAGGCGACGGCGATCCGCTCGCCCGCCTCCGCGCCGGCGCGTTCGGCGGCGATCGCCGCGACGCGCTGGACCTCCTCGGCGTAGCGGTCGGCGTAGGCCGCGTCCTGGTAGGCGGTGAGGTCGGCGACGCGGGTGGCGAGCACGTCGGCGAAGCCCTCGGCGCGCGGGGCGGGCGCGGGCCCGCCGATCGCGGCCGTGACCGCCGCGGGGTCGGCGACGGCCGCCCGGCCCCAGCGGAACGCCGCGAGGGTCTTCTCGACGCCCGCCCCGTTGAGCCGGATCGCCTGCTCGATCGCCTCGGCCGAGATCGGGATGCAGCCGTGCTGGAACGCGGCGCCGATGAGCAGCATGTTGGCCGGCATGTGGTCGCCGAACAGCGCCTCGGACAGGCCCTGGGCGTCCACGTGCAGGGCCGCGTCCGCGCGGGTGGCCGCGGCGATGCGCTCGAGGGCGTCGGCGGGGGAGCCGGGCACGGGAACCCGCCCGGTGACCATGGCGGCCGTCGGCACGACGGCGGAGCTGACCACGGCGATCGTGTGGTCGCCGCGCGCGACGGCGAGGTTGGTCTCGGACGCCGCGCCGAGCAGGTCGAAGCCGATGAGCACGTCGGCGGTGCCGCGCGAGGCCCGCAGGGCGCCGCGCACGGGCTGCTTGGCGATGCGCACGTCGCTCACCACCGGGCCGCCCTTCTGGGCCAGCCCGATCTGCTCCAGCCCCGCCGCGTAGCGCCCGTCGAGGAGCGCGGCCATCTGCAGGATCTGCGACACCGTGACCACGCCGGTGCCGCCGATGCCGGGCATGCGCAGCAGCACGGTGTCGCCGGTGACCCGGCTCTGCGGCTCGGGCAGCGCCGAGGGCGGCTGCGGGACGGGTCGCTGCCCGGCGGTGCGCGGCTCGACCAACAGGAACGACGGGCAGTCGCCCTTGAGGCAGGACAGGTCGGTGTTGCAGGAGGCCTGGTGGATGCGGGTCTTGCGGCCGAACTCGGTGTCCACCGGCTGCACCGACAGGCAGGTGGACACCTGGGCGCAGTCCCCGCAGCCCTCGCACACCCGCTCGTTGATCACGACCTTCGTGGTGGGCGCGGGGAGCGTGCCGCGCTTGCGCATGCGGCGCTCCTCGGCGGCGCAGCGGTCGTCGTGGATCAGGACGGTGACGCCCTCGACGGCGGCGAGCTCCCGCTCGGCGTCGGCGAACTCGTCGCGGTGGCGGACCGTGGCGATCGGGTCGAGGTCGACGCCGCGGTAGCGCTCCGGCTCGGCGGTGGTGACGACGACCCGGCGCACCCCCTCGACGGCGAGCCAGCGGGTGAGCGCGGGGACGTCGAGCCTGCCCTCGGCGCGCTGGCCGCCGGTCATGGCGACGGCGTCGTTGTAGAGCAGCTTGTAGGTCATGCTGACGCCCGCCGCGACGGCGGCGCGGATGGCGAGCGAACCCGAGTGGTGGAACGTGCCGTCGCCGAGGTTCTGCACGAAGTGCCGGTCGTCGGTGAACGGGGCGATCCCGAGCCACTGGGCGCCCTCGCCGCCCATCTGGGTCAGGCCGAGCTGGTGGCCGCGGCCCGCGCCGTCGAGGGCGATCATCGCGTGGCAACCGATGCCGACGCCGACGAGCGTGTCGTCGTCGGTGCGGGTCGAGGTGTTGTGCGGGCAGCCCGAGCAGAAGAACGGGGTGCGCGCGGCGAGCGGGAGCGCGATCCGCGAGGGCCGCTTCGGCGCGGTGGGCTCCAGCAGGAGCGCGGCGCTGCGGGGGAGCCGGTCGGGTCCGATGCGGGAGGCGAGCGCGGCGGCCACGTCCTCGGCCGACAGCGCGGAGCGGGCGGGCAGCAGCGGCCGGCCGTCCGGGTCGTGGCGGCCGACGACGCGCGGGGGGCGCGGGCGGCCGTAGAGGGCGGCCTTGAGGTGGTTCTCCAGGAACGGGACCTTGTCCTCGACGACGAGCACCTCGTCGAGGCCGTCGGTGAGCTCGGCGAGCGCGTCGGCGTCGATCGGGAACGGCATCGCGAGCGTGATGATCCGCAGCCCGAGCGCCTCCATGGCGGCCTCGTCGAGGCCGAGGTCGTCGAGGGCGCGCTGCACGGTCGCCGCGGACGTGCCGGACGCCAGCACGCCGAGGCGGGCCTCCCGCGCGGTGAACGTGATCCGGTTGAGCCCGGCCGCGCGGGCGTAGGAGCGCGCGAGATCGAGCCGCCGGGTGAGCGCGTCGTGCTCGGCGTCGAGGGCCATCGCGCCGACGAGGGTGCGGGTGGGGTCATCGGCCCGGTCCGGGGCGGGTACGCCGAGGTTGAGCGCGTCGACGTCGAGGGTCGCCGACGCGTCGGCCACGTCGGCGACGATCTTCAGCCCGGTCCACAGCCCGCTGGCGCGCGACATCGCCACCGCGTGCAGGCCGAGCTCGACGACCTCGGCCACCGAGCCGGGCGCGAGCAGCGGCATGAGCAGGCTCTGCGCCATCGGCTCGCAGGAGCTGGGCACGGTGGAGGACTTGCAGGAGGGGTCGTCGCCGATCAGCGCGACCGCGCCGCCGAGCGCGGTGGTGCCGGCGAGGGTGCCGTGCCGGATCGCGTCGGCGGCCCGGTCGAGCCCGGGGTTCTTGCCGTACCAGAAGCCGGTGACCCCGTCGTGGCGGCGGCCCGGCGCCTGGCGCAGGAGCTGGGTGCCGGCCACGGCGGTGGCGGCGAGCTCCTCGTTGAGACCGGGCCGGAAAACCACGCCCGCGTCGTCGAGGAACGACCGGGCCCGGGCCATCTCCTGGTCGAGCCCGGCGAGCGGCGAGCCCTGGTAGCCGCTCACGAACGCGCGGGTGTTGAGGCCGCGCGCGGTGTCGAGCCTGCGCTGCTCGAGGATCATCCGCACGATCGCCTGGATCCCGGAGATCAGGACCCGGCCGTGGCGGGCGGTGTACTTGTCGTCGAGGGTGACGGTGGTGGGCCCGGACAGGGTTGGCGCAGACGGCATCGACTGACCTCCGGCGTGGCGGTTATCAGCAGGAGACCGGGTCGATGCCGCCTCAGGCAAGGGCCTGCACCGCCGTGTTCGGTGAACACGCAAAGGCCTTGCGCGCCGTCGGTGATCAGCTCGACTTCTTTGCGCGTTGCTCGGGCTGACCCCGGAGCGGCCCTTCGGCTGAACCCGGCGCGCGCCTCCACGCAAAGGGCTTGTGCTTGGATCGGGTCGGAGCTCGGGTTCTTTGCGTGGAGGCGGGCGTGGCCGAGAACGTCGTGGTGGACGACACCGACCGGCGCCTGCTCGACCTGCTGCGCGTCGACGCGCGCCGCACCTACTCGGAGATGGCCGGTGAGGTGGGGCTCTCGGTCGCGGCGGTGAAGCGGCGGGTGGACCGGCTGCGCGAGATCGGCGTGATCACCGGGTTCACCGTCCAGGTCGACCACGCCAAGCTCGGGGAGGGCGTGGCGGCCTTCGTCGAGCTGCGGTTCCTCGGCAACACGCGGGTGAGCGAGATCGTGCGCTCGGTGTGGACCATCCCCGAGGTGCAGGCGGTGTTCACGCTCGCGGGCGACCCGGACGCGCTGGTGCAGGTGCGGGTGCGCGACCTCGCCCACCTGCAGCAGGTGATCGACACGTTGCGCCGCTCCGGCACCGTGACCGGGACGCGCACGCTCATGGTGTTGGGCTCGTGGGAGCGCTCCTAGCGGACCTCACGCCGGCTTGCGCCCGCACACCTGGAAGAACGGGTGGGACAGCACCACGACACGCGGGTCGTCGAGGTGTGCCCGGCCCTCGGCGTCGAGCCGGTCGAGCTCGGCCTCGTCGGCGAGCCCCAGCTCGACCGCGTGGCTGCGCATGCTGCGCACGAGGTCGAGCAGGACGGTGCGCCGGGTGTGGCCGATCGGGAAGACCTCGACGGCGGCGTCGACCTGCACGTCGGTGAGCCCGGCGTCGCGGAACAGCTGCGGCACCCGCCTGCCGACCTGCGGGTCGGCGCCGTTGCGGGCGAAGACCACCGGGAAGATCTCGCGGATCCGGTCGATGGCCGGGTGGGGCGGGTGGACCAGGTCGTACTCGCAGTCGGGTTCGAGGGACGCGACCTGCCCGCCGGGCCGGGCGAGGCGCACCGCCTCTGCGACGACGTTCTCCGGGTCGGGCACGTTGACCAGCAGCGTGCGGGTGTGAACCAGGTCGAAGGCGTCCGACGGCAGCCCGGTGCGGCGGGCGTCGGCCTCGACCACCTCGACGCCGGGGACGCCGCGTTCGGCGGCGAACCCGGCCGCCATCTCGACGTGCACCGGGTCGGCGTCGACGCCGACCACCCGCCCGCCCGGGGCCACCCGCGCGGCGAGCAGGTCGAGCGCGCCGCGCGGCCCGCACCCCAGGTCGACCGCGGTGTGCCCCGGTCCCAGGTCGGTGCGGTCGAGCAGTGCCCGGTTGGGGGGGCAGCATCTCGTCGGCCTGACGCTGCAGGCGGGCCCGTTCCACGCCGCTGCGGCCGAGCGTGCACACGGCGTTCGGATCGGTCACCGGATCTCCCCCCGACGCGCTGCGACGCTAGTGCCGGGCGGGTGGGGCGGTCAGCACCCGCCGGTCCGATCGACACGAACGGGTGACGGGCGGGGCCGTGATCAGTTCGGTGCCAGGCAGAGGACGTAGCCGTCCAGGCTGTTCCCGCGCTGGATCCCCGACGTCGCCCCGGGCGTGGAACGGCAGACCTGTTCGACACCGAGGCGAACCCCAGCAGCAGGACGACGAGCGCCAGCACGGTGCGCCCGATGCGTGACCCGGCAGACGACATCCCGAACTCCTCCTTCGCGATCGCCTGTGACGACCGGCGTCCGCGGAGGAGCGTTGGGCGATGTGAAGCAGATCACGACCGGGTGGGCTCACGGCGCCGGGAGCGTCGCCTCCGCCCGCAGCACCGACCGCACGACCGGCCACGGCCGCCCTTCCTCGGCGAGCACGAGGTCGGCGCGGGCTCCCGGCGCGAGCACGCCGCGGTCGGCGAGGCCGACCGCTTCGGCGGGCCCGGACGTCACCAGCCCGACGGCGGCCGGGAGCGTCGTGACGCCGTCGGCCGCGAGCAGGAACGCCGCGGCGAGCAGCCCGGACGGAAGGTAGTCGGAGGCGAGCGCGGTGACGAGCCCGCGGGCGACGAGCTCGCGCGCGGAGGCGTTGCCGGAGTGCGATGCCCCGCGCAGCGCGTTGGGCGCACCCATGACCACCGGCATGCCGCGGTCGCGGGCGGCGGCCGCGGCGTCGACGGTGGTGGGGAACTCGGCCACGGCCCCGCCGCGGTCGGCGAGCGCGCCGATCTCCTCCGCCGACGCCGGGTCGTGCCCGAACAGCCGCACCCGCCCGGCGCGGGCGAGGTCGCCGAGGTAGGCGAGCGCCTCGTCGCGGACGCCGCGGTTCGCCTCGCGCGCGGCGACGAACGCGTCGACGTGGGCGCGGGCCTGCTCGGCGGTGAGGCCGCGGGTGCCCATGACGTGGCGCTCGAAGTAGCTGCGGTCGGCGTACTGGCCCTGGCCGGGGGTGTGGTCCTCGTGGGAGACGACGGCGGTCTCGCCGAGCGTGTCGAGCCGCGCCCGCAGCGCCGCGAGCCCGGCGGCCGACCGCACGTCGAGCCGGTGCAGGATCCGGTGGTCGACGGGGCCGTGGCCGCGCGCCTCGACCTGGCGGCACATCTCCAGCGCCGCGTCCACCGAGCGCACCTTGAGCGACCCCTCGCCCTGCTCGAAGGCCACGCCGTGGAACACGGTGGTGATGCCCGCGGCGCGCAGCCTGCCCTCGAACGACAGCAGCGCGAACCGCCACGGCACGTCGGCGGAGGGGCGGGGCAGCCGCTCGCGCTCGAGCCCGTCGGAGTGGACGTCGACCAGGCCGGGCAGGCAGAGCGCGGCGTCGCCGTCCACGTCCGCGGTCGCCCCGGGCGGGTGCGGTGCGACCTCGGCGATGCGGCCGTCGCGGACGGCGACCCACGCGTCGTCGAGCACCCGGTCGGCCAGCACGGCCCGCACGTGCCCGAGCACGTAGTCGGCAGGCGGCCGGGTGAGCGTCCAGCGCTCGCGGGCGGGCGCGCTCACGCCGCCGCCCCCAGCACCTGCGCCGGCGTGCCCTCCTCGGTGATCCGGCCGTCGGCCAGCCGGACCACGCGGGTGGCGAGGGCGCGCATCGCATCGGCGTCGTGGAAGACCGCGAGCACGGCGACGCCCGCACCGGACAGGGACGCGATCAGCTCGAGGGCGCGTTCCCGGTTGGCCGGGTCGAGCGCGGAGACCGGCTCGTCGAGCAGCAGCAGCCGGGGCGGGCGCACGGTGGCGGCGGCGAGGTTGACGCGCTGGCGCTCGCCCCCGGACAGCACCCCGCAGTCGACGTCCCACAGCGCCTCGTCCAGCGCGAGCCGGCGCAGGGCCGCGGCGGCGGCGTCGGTGGCGGCGTCCCGGTCGAGCCCGCGGCGGCGGGCGGCCGCGGCCACGAGCTCGAGCGGCCCGGTGCGCGGCGGCGCGGCGAGGAACTGCGAGACGTAGCCGAGCTCGCGGGCGCGCAGCCGGGCGAGGGCCCGGTCGGGCAGCGCCGTGAGATCGACCGGGCCGTCCTCGCGGTGCAGCGTGACGGTCCCGGCGTCGGGGAGGTAGGTGCGGTGCACGCACCGCAGCAGGCTCGACTTGCCCGCCCCGCTCGGGCCGGCGAGCGCCACGTGCTCGCCCGCGGCGACGTCGAGGTCGACGCCGCGCAGCGACACGACCGTGCGCCCGTCGATCGTGTGCAGGGTGAAGGTCTTGGCCAGACCCCGTACCTCGAGCACTCTCCGGGTCACGTCGGTCACCTCCGGGCCGCGGCGACGAGCCGCTGGGTGTAGGGGTGGTGCGGGTCGCGGAACAGCTGGTCGGTGAGGCCGTGCTCGACCACCCGGCCGAGCTGCATCACCAGCGACCGGTCGGTGAGCGCCTCGATCACCGCGAAGTCGTGGCTCACCACGACCGCGGCGACGTCGCGCTCGGCGAGCAGGCCGCGCAGCAGGTCGAGCACCCCGGCGGCGACCGAGGCGTCGAGCCCGGTGGTGGGCTCGTCGAGCAGCAGCACGGACGGGTCGGTCGCGAGGGCCTTCGCGATCTGCACACGCTGGCGCATGCCGCCGGAGAACGTGCGCACGGGGTCGTCCATGCGGGACAGCGGCACCTCGACGCGGTCGAGCAGCTGCGCGGCGCGGGCGCGGATGGCCCCGTAGTCGCGCCAGCCCGCCGCGGTGAGCCGCTCGGCGATGTTGCCGCCCGCGGTGACGTTCATGGCCAGCCCGGCCGACGGGTCCTGGTGCACGATGCCGAGCGTCGAGATCCGCAGCCTGCGGCGGGCCGGGCCGTCGAGCGTCAGCACGTCGGTGGTGCCGCCGTCGACGTCGGCGAGGAACAGCCTGCCCGCCGTGGCCGCCTCGTCCCCGACGATGCAGCGCAGCACCGTCGACTTCCCGGAGCCCGACTCGCCGATCAGCCCGACGGCCTCGCCCGGTGCCACGTCGAACCCGACGTCCCACGCGGCGACGATCGCGCCGGTGGCGGGGCTGACCGCGGTGCCGTGCTCCGGCCCGGTCCCGGCGACCGCCGCCGCCCCGCCGGGCCCGTGCACCTTCCCGATGCCCTCGACGAGGAGGGCCCACTCCGGGCCGGCCCCGGCCCGGTCGATGCCGCCCCGGCCGGCACGCTGGGACGCCTCCCGGGGCTCCACCGCCCGCTCGCTCGTGCGGGCGGGGCGGCGGGCGGGGTCGGGGAGCAGCGCGAGCGGGGCCGCGGCGTGGTGCGCCTCGAGGTCGGCGTCGCCCTCCTGCACGCGGGCGCACCACTCGGTGTCGCTGCAGGCGAAGCGGCCCGGCCCGGCCTCGACCAGGAACGCGTCGGTGGAGCCGCAGCGGACGCAGGGCCCGTCGGCGCCCTCCACCTCGAACGGCACGTCGTCGAACGTGAGCGGCCGGACGTCGGTGTGCGGGGGCACGGCGTAGATCCGCTTCTCCCGCCCGGCGCCGAACAGGCTGAGGTGCTCGGCCTGGTGCAGCCGGGGCACGTCCCAGCGCGGGATGGGGGTGGTGGCCATGACGTAGCGGCCGTCGACGAGCACCGGGTAGCCGGTGGACTTGGTGATCACGCCGTTGCGGACGATGTCCTCGTACAGGCTCACCCACATCGCCGCGTAGTCGGCCTCGGCGTGCATGCGCGCGCACTCGGCCACCGACCGCTGCACGCCGCGCAGCGGTTCGGGCACGGGCACCTGCAGCACGAGCACGTGCCGGTCCGACAGCGGCTGCTCGGGGACGCGGTGGCGGGTCTGGATCACGGTCGCCTCGCGGGAGTCGGCCGACTCCGCGCACCCGGTGCTGCCGGCGATGAGCCGGCGCAGGTTGGTGGCGTTGACGCCGGCGTCGTCGCCCTGGTCGATCACCTTGACGGTGTCGTCGGTCCCGATGACCGCGAGCGTGACCTGCAGGCCGCCCGAGCCCCAGCCGCGGGCCACCGGCATCTCCCGGGACCCGAACGGCACCTGGTATCCGGGCACGCACACGGCGGTGAGCACGGCGCGGCGGATCTCGCGCTTGGCGCCCTCGTCGAGGATCCCGACCGGGGGCGTCGCGGCGTCGATCCCGGCGAGCAGCTCGTCCACGCCGGAGGTGGCGGCGAGCGTCATCGGCAGTCCCTCCCAGGGGGCTCGGTGGCCACGCCGGTGGCGCGCATGGCCTGCTTGCGCTCGACCATCGAGCGGAACGTGACGTAGTGGGGCAGCTTCAGGTGCTCGAGGAAGCCGGCGGAGTCGAGGCCGTCGGTGGTGAGCAGCAGCAGCTGCTCCAGCGGGCCGGTGCGGCCGAAGCGGCGGCAGGCGATGTCGAGGTTCGCCATCGCGATCGCCTTGCGCTCGTTGTGGCCGAAGCACAGGCCGTAGCCGACGTCGAAGCGGGTGCGGTCCTCGTCCGCGCCGTCGAGGTCCTCGATGGCCTCGGTCTCGGTGGCGCGGAACCGGCCGATCTCGACCGGGTTGCCGGTGTGGGGGTGGCGCACCCGCAGCGGCAGGTACCCGTGGCGGACCTCGCCGAGGGTCACCTCGTGGACGTCGCCGTCCGGGCCGAGGATCGAGCGGTACCAGAGCCCGACGAGCGCCCCGGTCTCCGCGCGCGCCATCGACGCGAGCACCGCCGAGCGGGGCGCGGGCGGGCGTGCCGGGCGGCGGGTGACGTCGAAGGGCGGGTCGTCGGCGGGCGGCGGGTGCTCGACGAGCAGGTCCAGCTTGCGCAGGAACGCCGAGAACCGGGCGGGCCTGCGCTGCCCGGGGTCCTGCTGCGGTGCCCGGGGCGCCGACCCGTTCGACGAGCCGTCGACCGGGGCGGGGGGTTCGGGGGCGCGCTCCAGCATCCGCCCCGTGTAGTCGGTGGTGCGGCCGAGCAGCTGCGGGCCGTCCGGCGTGCGGTGGGCGGGCACGATGCGCCGCAGGACCACCATCTCGTCGGGGTCGACCGGCTCGGAGACGGCGAGGCGGGGCAGCGTCGAGCGGTGCGCCCGCACCAGGTGCGCGGCCTCCACGACGTCGCCCTCGGCCTGCCGGAACGCGTCGGCGGCGGTCGGCTCGTGGTAGAGGCCGGCCTCACCCTGGACGCGGTCGACGGCGAGCCGGAACCGGGCGGTGATCTGCTCGGTGGACACCCACGGCGCGGGGGCGTGGTCGCGGGCCTCGCGGACGAGCCGCTCGGCGGCGAGGATCGCGTCCAGCCCGCCCCGGGCTCCCGAGTACCCCATGTCAGTCCTCCTCGGTCGCGATGCGGGTGCTGCGGGGGATGCCGACCACGGCGCCGTCCGGGGCGACCAGCAGCAGGTCCGGCCCGGCCGGGAAGGCGGCGGTCGCGCGGCCGGCCACGAGGTCCGGCGGGCAGCCGCGGGGCGCGACGGTGCGGGTGCCGGGGACCCCGGGTCCGGACAGCCGCAGCGCCGCGCCGCCCTCGAGCGCCGGGACGGCGAGCGCGACGAGCGCCGCGTCCTCGGGGGCGGACGCGCTGCCGGCCCGGAGGCCCGCGAGCTCGCCGGGCGCGAGCGGGCGCAGGGCCGTGACCAGGCGGGCCTCGCCGAGCGGGGCCACCGGCGCCGAGGTCGCGGTCGCGAGCGCCTCGGCCCACCCCGGCGCGCCGAGCACGCAGACCGGGGTGTCCAGGTCGGCGAGCGCGAGCGCGGGCAACAGCGCCGCGGGCAGCTCGTCGAACCGGTGGAGCGCGGCCGGCCGCCCCGGCCGGGCGAGCGCGTCGAGCACCGCGCGGAAGGTCCGCTGGGCGGTGTCGGGGTCGAGGGCGGGCAGCGGGGTGGGGGCCAGTCCGGCGGTCACGTGAGCTCCTCGAACTCGACGACGGTCGGGGCGAGCCGCGCCCACTCCGCGGCCTCCGCCTCGGCCTCGCGGGCGGCCACGCGGTCGCACAGGGCGAGCACGTCGGCCGCGCGGGGGCGCCCGGCCTGCACCTCGGCGTCGCAGATGGCGGCGGCCAGCGCCGCGGCGCGGTCGTCGCCCAGCCGCATCGCCCAGCCGCGGGCGCCGCCCAGCTCGACCTCGGCCCGCACGGCCAGGACGTCGCCGAGCAGGAACCGCTCGCCCGCGATCGGCTCGGTCACCTGGGTGGCCACGCAGCCGACCTCGGGGGCGCGCAGCACGCGCGGGGTCGCGCCGTCGGCGAGGCAGGCGTCGGCGAGGCCGACCAGCTCGTCGGTGCGGGCCAGCGCCAGCAGCGCGGCCCGCTTCTCCGGTGGGTGGGTCATCGCTCTCCTTCCGGGGCCGAGCCCAGCTCGACCACCACGCGGACCGCGTCGGAACGGGTCCATGCCCTGCTGCACATCACCGGCCGCCCGCTCTCGGCGTCGCGGCTGACGCTCTCGACCAGCCACACCGGCCGGCTCGGCTCGATCTCCAGGCCGGTGCAGACGTCGGGCGGGGGCACCTCGAGGCTCACCCGGCACCAGGCCCGCACCGGCTCGACCCGCCCCACCTGCCGCAGGACGAGGTCGAGCGACTCGGCGGCCTGCACCGCGAGGTCGAGGTCGGCGACGACGTCGCGCGGCACCCACTCGTGCACGCGCGACGCCAGCAGGTCGTCGATGTAGAACTGCCGCACGAGGTGGTGGCACGGGGTGCCCACGGGGACGCCGAGCGCGGCGGCGTGCTCCTCCGGCAGCGGCAGCGGGTCGATGCTGCGCACGACCGTGCGCGGGCGCGCTCCGGCCGCCGTCACCGTCTCGTGCCACGACGGGCGTCGATCGTGCCCGATCACGTAGTCGATGCGCCGGTTCACGAACGTCCCCGCGCCCTGGACCCGCCGCACCACGAGCCGGCGCTCCAGCTCCTGCAGCGCGGCGCGGGCCGCCGCCCGGCCCACGCCGAACCGCCTGCCGATCCCGTGCTCGCCCTCGACGCGGGAGCCCGCGGGTGCGCCGGCGAGCTCGGCGGCCAGCTCGTCGGCGATCTCGAGGTATCGGGTGGTCGTCACGGTGGGTAACGCTGCCGGTCGGGGTTGTCCGGACAACGGCGCCGCAGGCAACGGATGCGGAAACGGCCGTGAACGGATGAGCCGGTTGTCGCCCGCGCTCAACTCACGGCCCTGCGCAGCCACAGCGCGAGCAGCTCCACGGCCATGACGGTCGCGAACACCATGAGCATGACCGTCGTGACGACGCCGAACTGCATCACGCGGGACGCGTTGAGCAGGTAGAACCCGATGCCGCCCGCCCCGACGACGCCCAGCAGCGTCGCCGAGCGGATGTTGACGTCGAGCTGGTAGAGCAGGTGCGCCACCAGTGCGGGGGCCGCCTGGGGGAGTGTGACGGCCGCGAGCACCTGCAGCCGGGACGCGCCGGTGGCCCGCACGGCCTCCTGGACGCGGACGTCGGTCTCCTCGAGCGAGTCGGCGACGAGCTTGCCCAGGAGCCCCACCGCGCCGATCGCCAGCGCGAGCGCCCCGGCCACCGGGCCGAGCCCGGTGATCACGACGAGCACGATCGCGATGATCAGCTCGGGGATGCCGCGCACGACGACGATGACCGTCCGGAACGCGGCGGCGACCCCGGGCGCAGGCGCGACGTTGCGCGCGGCGAGCGCCCCGACCGGCAGCGCGAGCACCGCGCCGAGCAGGGTGGCGGCGAGCGCGATCTGGACGGTGACGGCGAGCTCGGCGACGAGGTCCGGCAGGATCCCGCCGGTCGACGGCGGCCAGAACAGGCCCAGCGTGGCGGGCAGCTCCACCACGCCCGCCACGAGCCGGGCGGGGGAGAGGCCGGCCGCGGGCACCGCGGCGACGAGCACGGCCGCGGTCGTCGCCGCGTAGAGCGCGCCGCGGATCCGCCGGCCCGTCCAGGGCGGGGTCAGCCGGCCGGGCGCCGCCGGGGCCGGGGCCCGGCCGGTGCCGCCGAGCAGGGCGCGGCGCACCAGCCCGGAGATCAGCTCGACCACCACGCACAGCACGAGCACGACGAGGGCGAGCGCCATGCCGCGCTGGTAGTCGAGCCTGCGCAGGGCCCCGGCGATCTCGAAGCCGATGCCGCCGACGCCGACGAACCCGAGCACCACCGAGATGCGCAGGTTGATGTCGAACCGGTGCAGGGCCGTCGCGACGAACGCGGGGAGGACGGCGGGCAGCACGCCCGCCACCAGCTCCTGCAGCCGCCCGGCACCGGCCGCCCGCACGGCGGTGCGCGGCCCCTCGTCGACCTGCTCGATCGCGTCGGCGTAGAGCTTGCCGACCATCCCCACCGAGTGCAGCGCCATCGCCAGCACGCCCGCGGCGGCGCCGAGGCCGAACAGCCGGAAGAACACGATCGCGAGCACCACGTCGGGCACCGCCCGGGCGACGACGACCACCGCGCGGGCTCCGTAGCGGGCCGCGGGACCCGGCGTGGTGTTCCCGGCGGCGAGCACCGCGACCGGGACGCTGAGCAGCACCGCCAGCAGCGTGGCGCACACGACGATCGCCAGCGTCTCGCCGCACAGCGCGAGCACCTGCCCGAGCGGGGGGAGGTCCAGCGGTACCGTGCGGGCGAGGAAGCCGGCCGCGTTGCCCGCGCTGTCGACGAGGGTGGCGACGTTGATCCGCAGTTCGCCCACCGCCCAGACGGCCGCGGCGAGCAGCGCCAGCAGCGCCGCCGTCGCGGCCGCGCCGGACCGGGTCGGCCGGGCGAGCGTGCGCGGGCCGCTCACGGCGCGAGCGCCGGGACGGCCCGCTCCGGCCGGCCCGGGTGCACCGCGTCCGCGTACACGGCCATGGCGTCGGCGCGCGCGAGGCCGGCCACCGGCCGGTCGAGCACCACCCGCCCGGCGCGCAGGCCGACCACGCGTTCGGCGAACTCGAGCGCCAGGTCCACCTGGTGCAGGCTGCACAGCACGGTGAGCCGGTCCTCGCGGGCGAGCGCGGCGATCAGGGAGAGCACCTGCGCCGCCGACTCCGGGTCGAGCGAGGCCACCGGCTCGTCGGCCAGCAGGATCCGCGGCCGCTGCAGCAGCGCCCTGGCCACGGCCACCCGCTGCTGCTGCCCGCCGGAGAGGGTGTCGGCGCGCTGGAAGCGCCGGTCGGCGAGCCCCACCCGCTCCAGCTGCTCCAGCGCGGCCGCGCGCACCCGCCTGGGGTAGGTCGGCAGCCCCAGCCGCGGGCCGCGCAACGTTGCGAGCGCACCCGTGCAGACGTTCTCCAGCACGGTCAGCCCGCCCACGAGGTGGAACTGCTGGAACACCATGCCGATGCGCCGCCGCAGGCCGCGCAGCGTGGCCAGCGCGCCGGTGCAGACGTTCTCCAGCACGGTGAGGCCACCCACGAGGTGGAACTGCTGGAACACCATCCCGACGCGGCGCCGCAGCGCGCGCAGGGCCGCCCCGCCCGCCCGGCCGACGTCGGTGCCCAGCACCGTGACGCTGCCCGCAGACGGGCGGTGCAGCCCGTTGAGGTGGCGCAAGAGCGTCGACTTGCCCGAGCCCGACGCGCCGAGGAGCACGACGACCTCGCCCGCGTGCACGGTCAGGGACACGTCGTCGAGGGCCCGGACCGCCGGGCCGAAGTTCTTGGTGACGCCGGCGAGCTCGACGACGGTCTCGGGTGCGCCCGTCACCGCGATCAGCTCAGGCTCGTGCACGACTCGGCCTGCGTGACCGCGCAGACCCGGCGCACACCGTCGTAGAGCGCGTCGTCCACCGCGACGTAGCCCCAGCCG
>NZ_DATGOP010000019.1:0-41900 GCF_035305885.1 Pseudonocardia sp. | reverse complement strand
CTTGTCGCGGGCCTCGGCGAGCTTGTCGAGGGTCTGGTTGAGGGCGTTGACGTAGGTCTGGTGGTGCTTGGAGTGGTGCAGCTGCATGATCTCGCCCGAGATGTGCGGGGCGAGGGCGCCGTAGTCGTAGGGCAGGTCGGGGAGGCGGTACTGGGCCATCAGGACTCCTCGCTCTCGCGGTGGGTGCAGCGAGATCCTGACCTTCTTGCCACTAATTCGCAACTGCAGGGAGCTGGCCATCGCACGCAGTTGCACGTACATTGCAACTACTCGTGGTTGGCGGTCGTTCTGGCAGCTCGACGTCGACAACGGGAGCGGGCCCGGCCGCACGGCCGGGCCCGCTCGCACGCTCCGCCTCGTGCGTCGAGCGCCTGCCGGAGGTAGGCCGTGGCCGGGGCGACGGCCGCGCCGGCGGCGCAACAGGTGGGCCATCTCGTAGCCGACGAGGAAACATCCGGGCGCCCGGAAGCGATCTTCATCGAAGGGGAGTCGGTGTCGGGGTACGCCGGGGGGGACGACATGGACATCTGGGCTGCGTGGCCGGGTCGGGCGGGGAACGGCAAGAAGGTCGGTCCGGCGCATCCGCACGAGCGCGATCCGGCGCTCACACCCGAGGAACGGCGCCGGTTCGCCGAGATCACCCGGGGATTCCACGCCGACGAGATCCCGGTGCCGCCCGCCCCGGCGGGGCTCCCGCCGCGGCTGGCCGGGGTCGGCCTGGCCCTGGTCGGCGCCACCGGTGTCCTCGCCGGGCTCGCCCGCGGCGACGCGGTCGTGCTGACGGTCGTCGGCGTCGTCCCCGTCGTGGCCGCCGCGGGGGTGCTCGTGTGGGCGCGGCGCCGCGGCCCGGTCGCGGCGACCGGTACGAAACTCGAGCGGCTGTGGCGGTGGCTCACCGCGTGACGGACCGGTCAGCGCAGCTTGCGGAAGAACGTACGCAGCTCGTCGACCAGCACGTCCGGTTGCTCCAGGGCCGCGAAGTGGCCGCCGACCGGCGGCTCGTTCCAGTGCCGCAGGTCGGTGTAGCGGCGCTCGACCCAGTGCCGCGGTGGACGCACCAGTTCGCGGGGGAACAGCGTGACCCCGGCGGGCACCGGCACCTCGTCCATCCGCCTGCGCTTGTAGCTCTCCCAGTACAGCCGGGCCGACGAGGCGCCGGCGTCGGGCAGCCAGTACAGCATGACGTTGTCGAGCAGCCGGTCGCGCGGGATGACGTTCTCCGGGTGGCCCGCGCAGTCGGTCCAGTCCCAGAACTTCTCGACGATCCACATGCACTGCCCGGACGGCGAGTCGGCGAGGCCGTAGCCGAGCGTCTGGGGGCGGGTCGACTGCTCGTGCGCGTAGCCCGCCCCGACCTTCATGAACGCCTTGCGGTCGGCGAGCGCCTGCTTCTCGGCCTCGGTGAGCGGCCGCGCCTCGTCGTCCGGTGGGGGCGCGGCCATCGGCATCGTGATGTGGATGCCGATGACGTTCTCGGGCGCCCCGGTGCCCAGCGCGGAGGTGATCGCCGCGCCCCAGTCGCCGCCGTGCGCGGCGTACCGGTCGTAGCCGAGCCGGTCCATCAGCTGGGCCCACGCGGTGGCGATCCGCTCCACCCCCCACCCGGGCACGGTCGGCTTGCCGCTGAAGCCGTACCCGGGCAGGGACGGGATCACCAGGTGGAACGCGTCGGCCGGGTCCGGGGGATCGGTGAGCGCCTCGACGATGCCGAGGAACTCCACGATCGAGCCCGGCCACCCGTGGGTGAGCAGCAGCGGGATCGCGCCCGTGTGCCGGGACCGCACGTGCAGGAAGTGCACGTCGACGGTGTCGTCGCCGCCGCCGTCGAGGCCCGTCCGGTACTGGGGCAATGCGTTGATCTCGGCCTCGCAGCGCCGCCAGTCGTACCGGTTCGCCCAGTGGTCGACCAGCTCGCGCGCGTAGTCCAGCGGCACGCCCTGCGCCCACCCCGGCACGGTCGCCGGATCGGGCCACCGGGTCCGGGCGAGCCGCTCGCGGAGGTCGTCCAGCTCGGACTCCGGGACCTCGATGCGGAACTCCCGCACTACAGCTGCACTCCCCGGGTCAGCGCCCCGTCGACCACCAGGTTCGTGCCGGTGATGAACGACGCCCGCGGGCTCGCGAGCATCGTGATCGCGTAGGCGACCTCCTGGTCGGTGCACATCCGGCCGGTCGGGTTGAGCGCGAGGGCCTTCGCGAAGAACTCCGGGTCGTTGCGTTCGATGTTCTGCCAGACCCCGCCCTCGAAGTAGACGTTGCCCGGCGAGACCGTGTTGGCCCGCACCTTCCCGGCGTTCTGGTAGGCCAGGCCGGCCATGTAGTGCACGAGCGCCGCCTTCATGGCGCCGTACGAGCCGGCGAAGAAGTCGACCTCCCGCCCGGACACGCTCGACACCGCGACCACGTTGCCGTCGTCGCTGCGCTCCAGGTGCGGCAGCGCGGCGTTGACCAGCCGCACGGTGTGCATGAGGTCGACCTCGAACTCGGCCCGCCAGCTCTCCTCGTCCTGGCCGGCCTTGATCGCGCTGACGTTGGCGATCGCGATGTCGATGCCGCCCCACCGCTCGGCGGTGGTGGACACCCACTCGGCGAGGGCGGGCGCGTCGGTGACGTCGAGCGCGGTGCCCGCGACCTCGTGCCCCGCGCCCCGCAACGCCTCCTCGGCCGACTTCACGTCCGCGTCGGTGCGGGCGCAGAAGGCCACCCGGGCCCCCTCACCGGCCAGCGACTCGACGATCGCGCGCCCGATCCCCTTCGTGCCTCCGGTGACGAGTGCGACCTTCCCGGCAAGTTGCAGATCCACTGACGGCGCTCCTTCAGCTCAGGGTGGCGGCCTGCTCGCGCAGGTGTCGGTGCATGCCGCCGAAGGCGTCGGCGGCGGGCAGGATCGATTTCTCGATCTTGGTGACGGCGCTGTAGTTCGTGTCGCACACGTTCGCGAGCGGGGAGCGGGAGACCTGGGTGAGCAGCTGGTAGGCGTCGAGCCGGTCGAGCCCGTACAGCTCGCCGAGCCAGGTGATCATGCCGACCTGGCTGGCGCGCCACGCGTCCTCCAGCGGGCGCGCCGACCCGACCACGACGTAGTCCTCGTCGTGCTCCAGCCGCGGCCACGCCGGGGCACCGCCCTTGATCAGCTCCACGATCAAGGTCACGTCCATCGCGCCCTCGACCGCGGTGCCGCAGCTCTCACCCTCGCCCTGGCGGTAGTGGCCGTCCCCCACGGAGAACAGCGCGCCCTCGACGTTCACGCCGAGGTAGCAGGTGGTGCCCGCGCGCATCTCGGGGGTGTCCATGTTGCCGCCGAAGGTGTCGGGCACGAGGCTCGAGCGCACCTCGCGCGCCGGCGGGGCCACCCCGACCGTGCCCAGCATCGGCGCGATCGGCAGCTCCAGGCTGAGCGAGCTGCGCTGCGCCTCGAACCGCACGACGCCGCGGGCGCGGTCCAGCTCGTAGATCCAGGTCTGCTCGGGCAACGGGTCGTTGAGCAGGGCGGTGCGGTCGGTGCCGGTCAGCGCGCCGAAGAACGGGATCGTCGACGACGCCGCCCAGTCCCGGGCCGGGGTGAGGTCGACGATGTGGATGGCGAGCGTGTCCCCCGGCTCGGCGCCCTCCACGTAGAAGGGACCGGTCTGCGGGTTGACCTCGGCCATGTTCAGCACCTCCGACGGCTTGTCGGTGGTGCGCTGCAGGCGGCCGGAGAAGGCGTCTTCCGTCCACAGCTTGAGCACCGTGCCCGGGGTGATCCGGTGGGTCGGGGCGACACCGCCGAAGGTCCAGGCGTACTGGTCGGGTCGGGGCCGGAACTCGAGGACGTCCACGCGGCCGATCGTGGGCCCCGCGGGGGAGGGGCGCAAGCCCCCGTCCGCCCCTCAGGCCCGCGCGTCAGCGGCGCTTCGGCTCGGGGGCGCCGAGCGCGCGTGAGATGCCGCGGGCGGCCGCCCGCACCACCGGGATGTAGGCGCGCGCGTCGGAGGTCTCGCTGGGCACCACCACCGACAGCGCCGCCACCACGTCGCCGCGCGGGCCGTGCACCGGCGCGGCGACCGACAGCGCGATCAGCTCGATCTGCCCGTCGCTCACGGCCACCCCGGTGCGCCGGACCTCGGCGAGCGCGCGCCGCAGCTCCTCGGGGTCGCACATCGTCTTCGACGTGTAGCGCTTCAGCGGGCCCGCGAGCACCTTTTCCTGCAGCTCCGGGTCGGCGTTGGCGAGCAGGACGAGGCCGACGCCGGTGGCGTGCAGCGGCAGTCGCCCGCCCACCCGGGTGATCACGTTGACCGCCCCGCGGCCGGAGATCCGCTCGACGAACACGACCTCCGTGCCGTCGAGCACCGCGAGCTGGACGTTCTGCTTCGTGACCTCGTAGAGGTCCTCGAGGAACGG
This sequence comes from Pseudonocardia sp., assembly GCF_035305885.1. Classification (GTDB taxonomy): domain Bacteria; phylum Actinomycetota; class Actinomycetes; order Mycobacteriales; family Pseudonocardiaceae; genus Pseudonocardia. The sequence continues at coordinate 37,517 of NZ_DATGOP010000019.1, read as the reverse complement.
CATCGCCGACTCGCGCAGCCCCAGCCCGCGCGGCGCGAGCGCACCGACCTCCCACAGCCGCAGCCCCACCCGGTAGCGCCCGTCGGCGCCCCGTTCGAGGGCTCCCCATTGGGCGAGCTCGCCGACGATGCGGTGGGTGGTCGTGAGGGGCAGGTCGGCCCGCCGCGAGAGCTCGGTGAGCCCCAGCTCGGGACGCTCGGCGCTGAACGCCGCGAGGACGCGCAGCACGCGTCCGGTCACCGTCTCCGCCACGGCGCGAAGTCTGCCGTGTGTCTTCCGCTCACCGGAAGGCGCGTCGAGGACGCGGCCCGCGTACGTCAGGCTTCCTGGCATGCGCACGCAGGTGGGGATCGTGGGAGCCGGGCCGGCCGGTCTGCTGCTCTCACACCTGCTGGCGCGGGCGGGCATCGACTCGGTGGTGCTCGAGACGCGCAGCAGGCAGTACGTGGAACAGCGGGTCCGGGCCGGGGTGCTGGAGCACCCCACCGTCGAGTTGCTGCGCGAGGTCGGCCTCGCCGAACGGCTCGACCGGGAGGGCATGTTCCACGAGGGCGTCTCCCTGCGCTTCCAGGGCGTGGACCACCGCATCGACTTCATGGACCTGGTCGGTCGGGGGATCACCGTCTACGGGCAGCAGGAGGTGGTGAAGGACCTCATCGCCCGGCGCCTCGCCGACGGCGGCGACCTGCGCTTCGAGGTCTCCGACGTCGCGCTCGACGGGCTCGCCGACGCGCCGGTGATCTCCTACACCGACCCGTCCGGGGTGCGCCAGGAGCTGCGTTGCGACGTCGTCGCGGGCTGCGACGGCTTCCACGGGATCAGCCGGGCCGCGTACGCGCCGGAGGTGTACGACCGCGAGTACCCCTACGCCTGGCTCGGGATCCTCGCCAAGGCGGCGCCGACGCAGCACGAGCTCGCGTACGCCAACCACCCCAACGGGTTCGCGCTCTACTCGATGCGCAGCCCGGAGATCACCCGGCTCTACCTGCAGGTGCCGCCGGACACCGACCTCGCCGACTGGCCCGACCACCGGATCTGGGAGGAGCTCGCCACCCGGCTCGCCGCCGACGGCTTCACCCTCAACGAGGGGCCGATCCTGGAGAAGGGCGTCACCGGCATGCGCAGCTTCGTCGCCGAGCCGATGCGCCACGGGCGGCTGTTCCTCGCCGGCGACGCCGCGCACATCGTGCCGCCCACCGGGGCGAAGGGCATGAACCTCGCCATCGCCGACGTGCGGGTGCTCGCCGAGGCGCTCACCGACTACTTCGCCTCCGGCGACGAGGCCGGCCTCGACGCCTACTCCGACACCTGCCTACGCCGCGTCTGGCGGGCGGAGCACTTCTCGTGGTGGATGACGTCGATGCTGCACAACGCGCCGGACGGCGACGCGTTCACCCGCAAGCTCCAGCTCGCGCAGCTGCGCTACACCGTGGCCTCCCGGGCCGCGGCCACCAGCCTCGCCGAGAACTACACCGGGCTACCTCACCGAGGAGGAATCGCATGACGCTCGCCCATCCCGCCGGCTACCGCCCGGCCCCGCCGGGCAACCACCCGCCGCTGGACTACCCGGGCTACAAGAGCACCTCGCTGCGGCACCCCTCGAAGCCGCCGATCGTGCTTCCGCACCGGCTCACGGAGGTCACCGGCCCGCTGCTCACCGCGGGCCACGACGACCTGATCGGCCCGAACGACAACGACCTCACCGCCCAGCACGCGGGCGAGCCGATCGGCCAGCGGATCATCGTGTTCGGGCGGGTGCTCGACAGCGACGGCAGGCCCGTGCCCGACACGCTCGTCGAGGTGTGGCAGGCCAACGCGTCCGGCCGCTACGCGCACAAGGCCGACAACTGGCCGGGCGCGCTCGACCCCAACTTCACCGGCGGTGGGCGGGTGCTCACCAACTCCAAGGGCGAGTACTCGTTCACCACCATCAAGCCCGGCGCCTACCCGTGGGGCAACCACCACAACGCCTGGCGGCCCGCGCACATCCACTTCTCGCTCTTCGGCCAGGCCTTCACCCAGCGGCTCGTCACGCAGATGTACTTCCCGGACGACCCGCTGTTCGGCCAGGACCCGATCTTCAACTCGGTTCCGGACCCGAAGGCCCGCCAGCGCATGATCGCGACCTTCGACCTGGAGGCGACCCGGCCGGAGTGGGCGCTCGCCTACCGCTGGGACATCGTGCTGCGCGGCCGCGAGCAGACCCCGTTCGAGGAGCCCCATGAGTGACCTGATCACCCCGTCGCAGACCGTCGGGCCGTTCCTGGCCCTCGGGCTGACCTGGCCCACGGGCTACCTCGTCGTCCCGGAGGACACCCCGGGCGCCATCCGGATCACCGGCCGGGTGCTCGACGGCGCGGGCGCGCCGGTCCCCGACGGTGTGGTCGAGACGTGGCAGGCCGACGCCGACGGTCGCTTCGACCACCCCGACGACCCGCGCGGCCGGACGAACTCCGGTTTCTGCGGGTTCGGCCGCTGCAACACCGACGACGAGGGCCGCTACCAGATCGTCACGATCAAGCCGGGGGCGATCGGCGACGGGCAGGCGCCGCACATCGACGTGACGATCCTCGCCCGCGGCCTGCTGCACCACCTCAACACCCGCATCTACTTCCCGGACGAGGCCGAGGCCAACGCCGCCGACCCGCTGCTCGCGTCGCTGCCGCCGGAGCGCGCCGCCACGTTGGTGGCCCAGCCGGCCGGCGACGGCGAGCTGCGGTTCGACATCCGCCTGCAGGGCGACGACGAGACGGTCTTCCTCCAGCTCTGAGCCGGGTCCCGCCCGTACTGCAGGAAAGCCACATTCATGAACGTGGGCTTCGTGAATGTGGCTTTCCTGCAACCGGGGCCCGGGCTACAGCCAGCCGTTCTCCTCCGCGATGCGGGCGGCCTCCGCGCGGTTGGCGGCGCCGGTCTTGCCGATCACCGACGACAGGTGGTTGCGGACCGTGCCGCTCGACAGGTGCACGGCGCGGGCGATGTCGGCCACGCTCGCCCCGTCCCGGGCGGCACGCAGCACCTCCCGCTCCCGCTCGGTGAGGGGGCTGACGCCGCGGGCCAGCGACTCCGCGGCGAGGCCGGGGTCGACCACCCGCAGCCCGGCGTGGACCCGGCGGATGGCCTCCACGAGCTGCTCCGGCGGCGAGTCCTTCACCACGAATCCCACGGCGCCCGCGGCCATCGCACGGGCGAAGTAGCCCGGCCTGCCGAACGTCGTGCACATGACGATGCGGCAGCCCGGGAGCGCGGCGTGCACCTGCGCCGCCGCGGTCAGCCCGTCGGTGCCGGGCATCTGCACGTCCAGCAGGGCCACGTCGGGCCGGGTGCGGCGGGCGGCCGCGAGGACCTCGTCGCCGTCGCCGACCTCGGCCACCACCTCGATGTCCGGCTCGAGGTCGAGCATCGCCGCCAGCGCGCCGCGCACGAGCGCCTGGTCGTCGGCGAGGAGCACCCGGATCATCACGCCTCCGCACGCAGGCGGAACCCCCTGCCGGGCAGGGGTTCCGCGGTCAGCCGGCCGCCCACCGCGGCCATCCGTTCCGCGAGCCCGGCGAGCCCGCTGCCGGCGCGGGCTCCGTCGGGCGTCCGGCCGTCGTCGCGGATCTCCAGGCAGCGCGGGCCGAGCCGGACCTCGCAGCGGGTGGCGCCGCTGTGCCGGATCACGTTCGTGATCCCCTCGCGCAGCACGTACGCGAACGGCTCGCGCAGCTCCTCGGCGACCCCGTCGACGGCCTGGGGGAGCACCGCGCTGATGTCGGCGGCGCGCAGCGCCTCGTGGGCGCCTGCGAGCTCGGCGGCGAGCGACGGGCGCCGGTAGCCCGACACCGTGGCGCGGATCTCCGCGAGCGCCTGGCGGGAGAGCTGCTCGGCGTCGCGCATCTCGGCGATCGCCCGGTCCTTCTCGCCGCCGCTCTCCAGCACCCGCCTGGCCAACCCGGTCTTCACGGTGATCGTGGTGAGGCTGTGGCCGAGCACGTCGTGCAGGTCCCTGGCCAGCCGGGACCGCTCGTCGGCCACCGCGAGCGCGCGGATGCGGTCCTGCGCGGCGCGCAGCTGGTTGACCGTGCGGATCAGCTGCGTGACGGTCACCAGGGCGGCGGTCAGCATGAGCATCAGGAACGTCTCGCGCCAGTCGATCGCGCCGTCCACCGCCCAGGTCGCGGCCATGACCGCGAGGGCGGTGAGCACGCCGAGCGCGACGCCCCACGCCAGCGGCAGCAGGATGATCCCGGCGGCCACCGCGTAGGACAGCATCGCGAGGTCGCTGGGGTCGCCGGTCACCAGCGCAAAAGCGCTTCCCGCCGCGTACAGCCAGCCGACGGCGAGGACCCGACCGGCCCGGTCGCGCAGCGGGCCGAGGTACAGCGTGAGCAGGTAGCTCGCGGCGTACCCGCCGCCGACGGCGACCAGCGCGACGCGGGTGCCCGGCGCCGCCGTGGCCCACTCCTGCACGACGCTGCGCACCAGGAACGCGAGGAACGCCGCGGCCGCGCCCGCGGTGCGCAGCCGGACCCGGCGGGTGGCGGCCGGGTCCTCCGGGGTCCAGATCGGCCATTCCCGCAGGTCGACCCGGTGCTCGGCGCTCACGTCCCCCGACCCTACGACCGCGCGGGGCGGCGCCGCTTGGCCGTGGCGAGCGTCCACGCCACCAGTGCCCCGATCGTGGCGAAGCGCAGCAGCTGCGACAGCCCGGCCGCGAGGTCGACCGGCAGCGTGTAGGCGACCACCACCCGGGCCGCCGCCTCGACCAGCAGCCCCACGCCCCAGCCGGCGGTCAGCAGCACGAACGTCCACCGGAAGCCCGGCGACTCGCGCCAGAGCCGGTCGAGCTCGGAGCGGGCGTGCGGCTGGAACCGCACCGCGGCGTGCCAGACCAGAGGGCGGCCGAACCGGCACGTCGCGAGGAAGATCAGCCCGGCCACCGCCGTGCTGAACGACTCCTTCGCCACCAGGAACCGGGCGTCGCCGGTGAGCAGCGCGAACCCCAGCCCCACCCCGAACTCGGCCAGCATGAACACGGCGAACCCGTCGAGGCGGCCTGCGCGCAGCCACACGTACAGCACCCGTGCCCCCGCGGTCAGGGTGCCGCCGAGCAGCGCCACGTACGGCGAGGCGCCCAGCGCACGCAAGCCGTAGTAGGCCACCAGCGCGAGCCCGACGTCCCAGAAGAGGCCCAGGAACGTCGACCCGCGGGGCGCGGTCGGGGCGGGCGGTCGGTCGATCGGCCGCGTCGTATCCGGTGTCGTATTCGGTGTCGTGCTCGCTGTCGTGCTCGGTTCCATGCCCGAAGCGTCCGGCGCGCGGCCTCCCGGCGACCACGACGGCGGTCACGAGATGACCATGACATCTGTCAGGGCGCGGTCCGTCACACCCGGGCGATGACGCTGCGCGCACAGCGTTCGCACGGGTGAGGGACAGCTGATCCCCCACGGCGGATGAAATAACGGGGGCCGACGCCGGAACGGCCGGAGGGGACGTGGTGGAGATGGTGAGCGCGGTGGTCGCGCCGATCGGACTGCGACCGCGGCACCCGCTGTTCCTGCAGGTCGCGCGCTACGTGATGGTCGGCGGGCTTGGTACCGCGGTCAACGCGTGCGCCTTCCTGCTGCTGCGCACGGCGGGCCTGGAGGCGGTGCCCGCCAACCTCGTCGCGCTGCTGGTGAGCACCGCGGTGAGCACGGAGGCGAACCGGCGGTTCACCTTCGGGGGAGCGGCCGTGCACCGCTGGCGCGTCCGGGTGCAGATCGGCGGCACCGTGCTGTTCTACGCCTGCTACGGCTCGGCCGTGCTGCTGGCGCTCGGGCTGGTCGTCGACGCGCCGACCCCGGTCGAGCAGGCCGCCGCGCTCGCCGTGGCCAGCGTCCTCGGCGGCGCGGGGCGGTTCCTGGTGATGCGCAACTGGGTGTTCGGCCCCGGCGCCGTCGCCACCGAGCCGGACCCGGCGCGACGTGGCACGGTGGCCCGATGGCACGAACGACTCTGAGCCGGACGGTCGCGGCGGCCCTCGCGGGCGCGGCCCTGCTGCTCACCGCCGGCTCCTGCGAGGGCGAGGACGGCGACGACGGGGAGGGCGGCGCGGGCGTCGTCCAGCAGGACGACGGTGACGGGGACGACGACTGATCGACCGGCGAAGCCGTCCGCCGCGATCTAGGTTCGAAGACCATGACCGCCACCCAGTCCCGATCCGACGCCTTCGAACGCGAGCCGGTCGCGCTCACCGAGCGCATCACCTCCGACGGTTCGTCGCCGTGGCCGGTCGAGCCTGGCCGGTACCGGCTGATCGTCGCGCGCGCCTGCCCCTGGGCGAACCGCAGCGTGATCGTCCGGCGGCTGCTCGGGCTCGAGCCCGTCCTGTCGATGGGCATCGCCGGCCCGCTGCACGACGAGCGCAGCTGGCGGTTCCACAACGACCCCGACAACCGCGACCCCGTCCTCGGCATCGAGTACCTGCGCGAGGCCTACGAGGCCGCCGACCCGGACTACGACGGCGGGGTGACCGTCCCGACCGTCGTCGAGATCGCCACCGGCAAGGCGGTGACCAACAACTTCCAGCAGCTCACCCTCGACTTCGAGACCCAGTGGCGCGCCTACCACCGCGAGGGCGCCCCCGACCTGTACCCGGAGGAGCACCGGGCCGAGATCGACGAGATCAACGAGGTCGTCTACCACGACGTCAACAACGGCGTGTACAAGTGCGGCTTCGCGGGGAGCCAGGCCGCCTACGAGGAGGCCTACCGGGCGCTCTTCGCGCGCCTCGACGCGCTGTCCGAGCGGCTCGCCACCCGCCGCTACCTCGTCGGGGACACCATCACCGAGGCCGACATCCGGCTGTGGGTCACGCTCGTGCGGTTCGACGCCGTCTACCACGGTCACTTCAAGTGCAACCGGCAGAAGCTCACCGAGATGCCGGTGCTGTGGGCCTACGCGCGCGACCTGTTCCAGACCCCCGGCTTCGGCGACACGATCGACTTCGAGCAGATCAAGCAGCACTACTACGGGGTGCACAAGCAGATCAACCCGTCCGGGATCGTCCCCCTCGGCCCCGACCCGCGCGGCTGGCTCACCCCGCACGGGCGCGAGGAGCTGGGCGGGCGGCCGTTCGGCGACGGCACCCCGCCCGGCCCGCCGCCCGAGAACGAGCGGGTGCCGCCGATCGGTTGACCCGCTCGGGCCGGCGCCGACCACGCTCCGGCGCGGAGGAGGATGGGCCGGGATGACGTTTCGCAAGTCGCTCGCGGTGGCCGTCGGCCTCCTCGCCGGGCTGGTGGTGGCCGGTGCCCCCGCCGCAGCGGCGCCCGCCCCGCCACCCCCGCCGCTGACCGGCGAGCACCTCGGCCCCGACCGGCTGCCGCGCTGCGCCGACGTGGTGGCGGCGCTGTCGCCGCGGGACAAGCTGGCCCAGCGGCTCATGGTGGGCGTCGACGCGGCGAACCCGCGCACGACCGCCGAGAACGTCCGCGCCACCCAGGTCGGCGGGATCTTCATCGGCGGCAACGCCACCGCGCTGCTCACCGACCAGGCGCTGCGCGGGGTCCAGGCCATGTCCCGCATCCCGCTCGCCGTGGCCGTCGACGACGAGGGCGGGCGCGTCCAGCGCATCGACACCCTCGACGGGGAACTGCCCAGCGCCCGTGCGATGGCCCGCACCCGTACCCCCGAACAGGTGCGCGCGCTCGGCGAGGAGCGCGGGCGGCAGCAGCTCGCGCGCGGCATCACGATGAACCTCGCCCCGACCGTCGACGTCACCGGCCGCTCGGCCGCCATCGGGGACCGTTCCTTCGGCGACGACCCGGACGTCGTCGCCCGCTACGCGGCCGCGTTCGCCGAGGGCCAGCGGGCCGCGGGCGTCACCACCGTCCTCAAGCACTTCCCGGGGCACGGGCGGGCGAACGGGGACTCGCACAAGGGCCGCGTCACCACCCCGCCGATCGCCGACATGCGCGCGACGGACCTGCGCCCCTACGCGGAGCTGCTCGGCCCCGGCGGCCCGCTGGCCGACGGGCGCACCGGCGTTCTCGTGGGGCACCTGGACGTCCCTGGCCTGACCGGGGACCTGCCCAGCTCACTCGCGCCCGAGGTGTACGCGCTGCTGCGCGGCGAGATCGGGTTCGACGGCCTGGTGCTCACCGACGACCTCGGTGCGATGGACGCCATCACCGACCAGTTCACGCTCCCCGAGGCCGTCGAGCGGGCCCTCGCCGCAGGCGCCGACATGGCCCTGTGGACCAGCGGCGGCCGCATCACCCCGGTGCTCGACCACCTGGAGCGGGCCGGGCTCGACCCCGCCGCGACCGACGCCGCCGTCACGCGGGTGCTGCGCACGAAGCGCGTGTGCTCCTGACAACCCCGGCGAGTCGCGCTCCGGGTGTGGACGAGTCGCGCTCCGGGTGTCGGCGAGTCGCGGTACGGGTGTGGGCGAGTCGCGGGCTCGGTGCGGGTGAGTCGCGCTGTGGGTGCGGTCCGTGGGGCGGGGCCGGCCGGACCGAGGACGAACCGGCCCGGCCGCCCGCTTCTGCGAACGGGGCACGCCACGGCGACATCGCAGGCAGCCCGCGACCCGCCGACACCGAGCCCGCGACTCGCCGACACCGAGCCCGCGACTCGCGGACACCGAGCCCGCGACTCGCCCGCACTCAGCCCGCGACTCGCGCGCGCCCGGAGCGCGACTCGCCGGGGTGGGGTCAGCGGCGGGTGCCGGTCTTCTCCATCCCCCGCCGCACGGCGTCGACGAGGTAGGGGCGCAGCCCGGTGGCCGGGACGATCACGTCCACCGACCCGACCCGCTGGGCCCGCTCCACGCTGTGGACGGCGTCGAACTCGTCGGCCACCTTGCCGAGCACCTCCGCCCGCACGCCGGGGCGCAGGGCGGCGAGCTCGTTGGTCAGCCGGGCGGCCTCCTCCTCGTCGCCGTTCTGCCGGGCCTCGGCGATCCGCGCCTCCAGGGCGGCGATCCGCGGGTCGGCCGCCGTGCGCTTGTTGACCTCCCCGGCGAACACGACCGCGGCGGCGGGCGCGCCGCCGATCACCGACGCGTACGACCCCTCGACGGCGGCGACCTCCATGTTGTCGTTGAGGGTGCCGCTGAACACCACGAACGCGCCGCCGTGGTAGCGGGACACCACGCAGAACACGATCGGGCCGTCGAAGTTGACGACCGCCCGCCCGATCTCGGCGCCGTACTCCAGCTGGAGCAGGCGCAGCGACTCGGGGGAGCCGTCGAAGCCGGAGAGGTTCGCGAGGATCACCAACGGCCGGTTGCCGCTCGCGGCGTTGATCGCCCGCGCCATCTTCTTCGACGACTTCGGGAACAGCGTGCCCGCCGTGAACGTCGTCGGCCCGTCCATCGGCAGCGGCCCGCGCCGGGGCAGCGGCCGGGACTCGACGCCGATCAGGCAGATCGGCTGCCCACCCAGGTGCGCGTCGAACACGACGACGCTCTCGGCGTCCATCATGTCGACCCAGCGTTCGAGCGGGGCGTGGTCGGCGTCGGCCACCGCGCGCAGCAGCGAGCGGATGTCGAACGGCTTCTTCCGCTCCGGGTTGGCGGTGAAGATCTCCCCGACGGTCGTGAAGTCGCAGCCGGGGCCGGAGTGCGGCGAGCTCGAGATGTCGCGGTCGACCGGGTCGCTGGTCGGCGCGGGCCGCGGGAACCGCTCGCCGGGCGCGCGGTAGGTGTGCTCGTAGTGGGCGAGCAGGACGTCGATCGCGCCGGACAGGTCCGGGGCCCAGTACTGGGCCTGCCCGTTCGGCCCCATGATCCGGTCGTACCCGCCGATGCCGAAGTTGTCCTCGGCCGACACCCCGCCGGAGTAGTCCATCGCCTGCTTGCCGGTGAGCACCATCGCGCTGTCCGGCGTCATCACCAGGATGCCCTTGGTGTGCATGAGCATCGTGGCCTCGGCGTTCCAGTACGGCTGGGCGCCGACGTTGATGCCGGTGACGACGACGTTGATCTCGCCGCCTTCTTGCGTGAACTCGACGATCCCGCGCAGCGCCCGCGCGATCCAGTCCATGTTCTCCACACCGGAGTCCATGGCGATCTTCGCGCCGGCCGACACCGAGAACCACTCGATCGGCGCGTCCAGCCGCCGCGCCAACTCGATGGCGGCGAGGACGCGGGCGCACTCCGGTTCGGCGAGCGCGCCGAGGGCCTTGGTCGGGTCGCCGAGGAGCACGACGCGGGTCATGCCCTCCGGGTGACGCTTCGTGCGCGTGGTGACGGTGCCGAGCACGATGTTGGCGGTGTTCTGCCCCGGCGGCCGCTCGACGGCGACGGGCGCGCCGTCGGGCCCGAGGTCGTACTCGGTGAACGTGCCGGCCGGCCCGCCGCGGTCGGGGTTGCGCGTGAGCATCGGCACCAGCTCGTACGGGTAGATGGTGCCGCGCCTGCGGGCCCGGATCACCTTCTGCGCGTACGCGTCGAGCTCGCGCATCGGCTCCGTGGGCGGCTCGGTGACCTGCACGGTGAGCCCGGCGCCCGGCGGGCGCGACATCCGCAGCAGGTATTCGCGCGGCTCGCCCGATCCGTCGCCGACGTGGCGGAACTGGACGAGCACCTGCTCCAGCCCCAGCCCGACCGTGCGCGGGGCGAGCAGGTGGACCGCCGAGTCGAGCTCCTCGAGCGGCACGTCGACGACCGGCCAGACGTAGAGCAGGACCCGGTTCCAGTCCAGCCGCGCGTCCTCGCGGTTGGCCGCCCGGGCCGACCGGATGGCGTCGAGGCAGGAGTCGAGCACCTGCTCGAGCTGGGGCAGCGCGCGGATGCGTCCTTTCCCGTCCTCGCCGTTGCGCAGCACGGTGAGCTCGCGGACGTCCGACATCGCGACGAGCCGCTTGTCGTCGGGCACGTTGCGCCCGACCGCGCGGAACAGGTGGACGTCGATCGGCGAGGCCAGGCGGGTGAGCTCGAAGTCGGCGAGCCGCCACAGGCCGAGCCGCTCGGCGACCATCGGGTGCAGGCCGCGCAGCGTGCGGTCCTCCACCGGGCGGCGGTCCGGGCCGGCCTTGAACGTGAACCACGCCGACCGCTCGTCGCCGTGCGGGCGGCGCACGGCCACCGCGACCCGGGCGAGGCGTTCGGGCAGCCGCCCGAGCATCGAGCGGATCTTCTCCGACGACCGCTCCGGGTCGGAGTCGGGCGCTTCGCCCGCGATGACGTAGAGGTCGAGCAGCACCGTGGCGTCCTCGGGGAGCGAGGCGATGAGCCGCCGCAGGTCGCCCTGGACGGTCATCGGCTCACCCCACGGCGGCGCGTCGGGCGCGGTGTGCACGGTGGTGGCGAGCACGGTGTACTCGCGGCCGCCGTGCTCGTAGGTGGTCGAGAGCAGCGGGCGGCCGCCGCGGTCGGTCACGCGCAGGTCGCGCAGGGTGCGGATGCGGTAGTACCGCCGCGTCATCACCTCGAGCATCGCCGCGTGGTGCTGTGCGCCGAACACCCCGAGGATGGGCTCGCCCGCGGACACGATCCGGTCGATCTGGCGGGCCCGCTCCGCGGGGTCGTCCGAGAGCCGGTCGAGCTCGGCGCGCACCTCGGCCTGGCCCGCCGCGCGCTCCGCCGCGATGAGCGGGGCGTCGAACAGCGTGTAGCGCACGCGCCGGGCGAGGCCGCCGACCACCGGGTGGCGCAGCTGGGTGGCGGTGACGAGGCGGTCCAGGACGCGCTGGTAGTCGGCGCGCGCGGACTCCGGCAGCGAGTCGGGGTGCGACAGCCGCCACTCCAGCAGCGCCAGCACCACCGGCACGTGCGCGCTGGCCCGGCGGTGGGCGAGGAACATCCGGTACAGGGCGCTGTGCAGCGTGTCGGCCGCGACCGGGTCCGACGGCGTCAGGTCCGGCACCCCGTAGTGCCCGAGCGCCCGGCGCAGCTTCGCGCGGAACGACTCCGGCAGGCCCTCGGCGTCGGCGTCGCGCGAGCGCAGGAACGCGTAGAGGTACTCCTGGGGGTTGCGCGCCTCCTCCCCCGAGGGGTCGACGGGGGCGGTCTCGTCCTCGGGCCCGCGCCGGTTGCGGGAAAGCGCGCAGAGGTCGGCGAAGATGCGCAGCACGGCGATCTCGCCCGCGAGCACGCCCGGGTCGTCGGGCGGCAGCTCGGCGCGCGCGGCGGAGAGCGCGGCGAGCAGCGGCTGGGCGTCGCGCTCGTCGATGTCGTAGCCCAGAACGAGGAACTGCAGCGACCGCAGCGCGTCGGCGGCCCGCGCGGCCGCGTCGGCGCCGGTGACGGGCGGACACGACAGCTCGGCGAAGTTCGCCCGCTCGCCGCCCGCCGCGGGGCCCGCGTCGCCCTCCGGTTCGAGCCGGATGAGCTTGGTGCCCCCGTCGACCTGGGTGTTCGGCGCGACCAGCACCTCGCGCACCCGCCCGGAGACGGGCGCCCGCAGCGCCGTCTCCAGCTTCATGCTCTCCACGACCGCCACGACGTCGCCCGCCTCGACCGCGTCGCCCGGCGCCACCGGGATCGAGACGATCATCGCGGGGGCCGGGGCCCGGACGAGGCCCGCCTCGCCGCCGGAGATCCGGTGCACCGCACCGTCGACCTCGACGAGGAAGTCCGGGCCCTGCGGCACCGAGAGCACGTGGTACGAGCGGCCCGCGACGGTGAGCTTGCGCTCGAACCGCCCGGTGCGCTCGACGTCGACGTCGACGGCCTTGCCGTCCAGCTCGACGTGGTAGCGGGTGCCGCGGGACTGGGCGACGCGCAGCCGGTACGACTCGCCCGCGGCGCGCACGTCGACCTGGTACCAGGTCTCGTGCCCGACCTCGGGCCGCCCGCGCTCGGCGGAGGCGAACAGCCGCTCACGCTGGCGCGCCACGTGCGCGTCCTGCGCCTCGACCGCCGTGGCCAGCAGGGCGACGTCGAGCCGCCGCGGCGGCTCGTACCCACCCGCCATCATCGTGTCGAGCCAGGTGGTGTCGAGCTCGCCCGAGCGGACCTCGGGGCGGTCGAGCAGGTCGAGCAGGAAGGCCTTGTTGGTGGTGCCGCCGTCGACCACGGCCGCGGTCTGCTTGAGCGCGCGGTGCAGGCGGGCGCGCGCCTCGTCGCGGTCGCGGCCCCACGCGATCACTTTGGCGATCATCGAGTCGAACTGCGGCGGGATGACGTCGCCCGTCGCGACTCCGGTGTCGACGCGGATGCCGGGGCCGCTGGGCAGCGCGAGGTGCTCGATCCGGCCGGGTGCGGGGGCGAAGCCCTGCTCGGGGTCCTCCGCGGTGAGGCGGGCCTCGATCGCGTGCCCGCGCGCGGGCGGGGCGGACGGCGCGATGTCGGCGAGCCGTCCGCCCGCGGCGACGTGCAGCTGCAGCTTGACGATGTCGATGCCGGTGGTGGCCTCGGTGACCGGGTGCTCCACCTGCAGGCGGGTGTTGACCTCGAGGAACGACAGCAGCCGCTCGTTCGGCTCGTACAGGAACTCCACGGTGCCCGCGTTGACGTAGCCGGCTGCCTTCACCAGCCGCGCGGCGGACGAGCGCAGCAGCTCCTCCTGCTCGGCGTCGAGCGCGGTGGAGGCCGACTCCTCGATCACCTTCTGGTTGCGCCGCTGCACCGAGCAGTCGCGCACGCCGAGCGTCCACACGTCACCGGTGGCGTCGGCGACGACCTGCACCTCGACGTGGCGGCCACCGGGGATGGCCCGCTCGAGGAACACGGTGGCGTCCCCGGCCGTCTTCGACGCCTCCGACACCGCCCGCTCGAACGCCTCGTCCAGCTGGTCGGGGGAGTCGACGCGGCGGATGCCGCGCCCGCCGCCGCCCGCCGTCGCCTTGATCATGAGCGGGTAGCCGATGCGTTCGGCGTGCTCGCGCGCGGCGGCGAGGTCGGCGACCGGCCCGCCGCTCCACGCGGCCATGGGCACGCCGACCTCCTGGGCGAGCAGCTTCGAGGCGATCTTGTCCCCGAGCCGCTCCATCACCTCCGGCGACGGGCCGACGAACACGATCCCGAGCTCGCGGCACAGCCGGGCGAAGTCGGCCTTCTCCGACACGAAGCCCCAGCCGGGCCAGACCGCGTCGGCCCTCGCGACGCGCAGCGCCCGCTCCAGCTCGGTGTAGTCGAGGTAGGGGCTGGTGGCGAACGCCTGCTCCGGGTCCTCGGGGCCGATCAGCACCGCCTCGTCGGCCTCGCGGACGAACATGGCGTTCCGGTCGACGGCGGTGTGGAGCGCGATCGTGGTGAGCGGAGCCGCGCCGTTCCGGTCGGCCAGCTCGACGTTCCACTCCCGCACCGCGTGGATGAGGCGCATGGCGGGCTCACCGCGGTTGACGATGGCGACCCGTTGGAACGTGTCCGTCACGATCTTCTTCACTCCCCGTCGCTGGTGACCGGATGCACCGTACGCCGCGCCAACCCAACTCGACGCCCCCGCGTCGCACAACCGCGAGGCGGGGGACGGCGCGGCACAATGTGGCCGTGCTGAACGCCACCGTGCGCACGGCGAGCCGGGACGGCCTGACGTTCGACGTGCGCGAGCTGGGCCCACCGGGCGGCGATCCCGTCCTGCTCCTCCACGGGTTCCCGCAGCGCGGCGATTCATGGCACGCCGTCGCCACGAGATTGTCGGAGGCCGGGTTCCGTACGCTCGCGCCCGACCAGCGGGGCTACTCCCCGGGTGCCCGCCCCTCCGGCAGGCGCGCCTACCGGCTGGGGGAGATGGTCGCCGACGCGCTCGCGGTGGTGGACCAGCTCGCCGGCCCGGATGCTCGCGTGCACGTCGTCGGCCACGACTGGGGCGCCGCCGTCGCGTGGCGGCTCGCGGCGCGGCACGCTGATCGTGTCCGCACCCTCACCGCGGTCTCGGTGCCCCCGCCGGGCGCCTACCTGCGTTCGTTGTTCACCACGAGGCAGGGGCTCGCGTCCTGGTACGTCTACGCGTTCCAGCTGCCCTGGTTGCCCGAGCGGCTGTTCTCCGCGCGGGGAGGGCCGTTCTCGCGCCGGCTCGTGGCGGTCCTGCGGCGCACCGGCCAGTCGAGGGAGGCGGCGGAGCGCGACGCGGCGGGCGTGGCCGACCCGGCGGCGCTCACGGGCGCGATCAACTGGTACCGCGGCGCGTTCTCCGAGCCGCCCGGCGACCCGGACCCGCCCGTGCGGGTGCCCACCCTGTTCGTGTGGAGCGACGGGGACACCGCGCTCACCCGGCAGTCCACCGAGCTGGTGCACGAGCACGTGGCCGGGCCCTTCCGGTACGCCGAGCTGCGCGGGGTGAGCCACTGGATCCCCGACGCGGCGCCCGACCAGCTGGCCGAGCTCGTGCTCGAGCACGTCGCGGAGCACCCCGGCTGATGGAGATCCTCTCGAGCCGGGTGCTGCTGCGGCCCCGCGACATGCAACGCAGCCTCGCGTTCTACCGCGACGTGCTGGGGCTCGCGATCGCCCGCGAGTTCCCGGGCGGCACCGTGTTCTTCCTCGGCGGCGGATTCCTCGAGCTCTCCGGGAGCGCGGACGAGCCGGCCGGGCCCGCGGTCGCGCTCTGGCTGCAGGTGCGCGACCTCGCCGCGGCCCACCGGGAGCTCGCCGACCACGTCGTGCGCGAGCCGCGGCAGGAGCCGTGGGGACTGCACGAGATGTGGATCGCTGACCCCGACGGCACCCGCATCGTGCTGGTGCAGGTGCCGGAGGATCACCCGATCCGCCGCGACCCGCGCTGAGCGGGCCCCAACTTCAGGAAAGCCACATCCAGGAAGCCCACGTTCATGAATGTGGCTTTCCTGAAGGTGGGGCGCCGCCGCGGAGCTCGCGTCACGCGGCCTGCGCCGTGCTCGGCTCCGCCGGGGTGGGCATGGAGTCCCGGGACTTCGCGCGCGGGGTGAGCGCGGCGATCGCGGCCCCGATCGCCGCCGCGCCCGCGGCCGCCACGTAGATCACCGTGTACGCGGTGGCGGCCGGCAGCACCTGGCCCGCGACCCTGGTCGTGATGCCGGTGGCGATGGCCGCGACGAACGAGCTGCACGACGACGTGCCCAGCATCCGCATGAGCGTGTTGAGGCTGTTGGCAGCCGCGGTCTCGCCCGGCGGTACCGCGCTCATGATCAGCAGTGGGATCGCGGAGTAGGCCAGCGCCGCGCCGATCGCGGTGGTGGTCGACGCCGCGATGATCAGCGGGACCGACCCGGGCAGCGTCGCCATCAGCAGGTTGCCCAGCGCGAGGACGGTGCCGCCGAGCACGAGCGTCGTGCGCGCCCCGCGCCGCCGCGAGACCCGTGCCGACACGGGGGAGAAGATCGTCATCGCCGCGCCGATCGGCAGCAGCGCGACGCCCGCGGCCACCAGCGAGAGCCCGAACCCGTACCCGGTGGCGGTCGGGGCCTGCAGGATCTGGGTCGTCACGAGGAAGCCCGCGAACATCCCGAAGCCGATCATGATGGACGCGACGTTCGTCCACAGCACGGTGGGGCGGGCCGTGACCCGCAGGTCGACCAGCGGCTTCTGCGTGCGCAGCTCCCACGTCGCCCACAGCGCGAACAGCACGCCGGCGGCGACGAGCAGCCCGATCACGACCGCGCTGCCCCAGCCCCACTCGTTGCCCTTCGAGATCGCGAGCAGCAGGCAGACGAGCGCGGCCGACAGGCCGACCGCGCCGGGCAGGTCGAACCGCCCGCCGGAGCGCAGCGGCGACTCGCGCACGACGCGGAGCACGAGCAGGAACTGCACGGCGCCGAGCACCGCGGCGCCCGCGAAGAGCCACCGCCAGCTCGCCTGCTGGGCGACGACCCCGGTGAGCGGCAGCCCGATCGCCCCTCCGATGCCCAGCGACGAGCTCATCAGGGCGATGCCGCTGCCCACCCGGCCCGGTGGGAGCACGTCGCGCATCACGCTGATGCCGAGCGCGATCACGCCCATCGAGACGCCCTGCAGCGCCCGTGCCGCGATGAGCACGCCGACGTTGGGGGCAACCGCCCCGAGCGCGGAGCCGAACGTGACGATGCCGAGGCCGACGAGCAGCATCCGGCGCTTGCCGTACATGTCGCCGAGGCGCCCGAGCACGGGCGCGCACACGGCGGCGGCCACCAGCGTGGCCGTGACGAGCCACGCCACCGTCCCCGGCGACGCCTCGAGCAGGCGGGGGAACTGCGGCAGCAGCGGGACGACCAGCGTCTGCATCAGCGAGACGGCCAACCCGCACGACGCGAGCACACCGATGACGGCGGTCGGGCGGGGGGAGGACACCAGATCAGATGACCACGGGATCGTTGGCAATCGCAAGCATGTGCAATGGGGAACACCTCGCGGAACGGGCTGGTCCAGTCGGCCGCGAACCGGCATCCTGTACCGGTCAAGAGGGCCATCGACCCCAGCGCCGCGGCGTGGCCGATCACCTCGTCGATGCTGGGAGCGCACCGTGAGCACCGCCTTCGCGGAGGAGTCCGACGGGCCGGGGCACGATGCGGCCGTCGTGGAGCTGCCTCGCCAGGAACCGACGCCCGATCTCACGATCACCACGCTGGGACCGGCGCGCATCGACTCCCCGATGGCGCCGCTGCTCGACGCCACGCAGACCACCGAGCACTACATCAACGAGAACGACCGGGTGCTGCTCGACGACACCCTGTCCGGCATCTCCTCGCGCGGGGTCCCGCCGGACCAGCTGCCGGGCATGGAGCCGTGCGGCCCCCGGCGGAAGATCTTCTTCGACCCGGCGAAGACGCGGGCGGCGATCGTCACCTGCGGTGGCTTGTGCCCCGGGCTCAACGACGTGATCGCCGGGCTGGTCCGCACGCTCACCTACCACTACCGGGTGCGCCGCGTGATCGGCATCCGCAACGGCTACCAGGGCTTCGTCGCCCGCTACGGGCACGACGTCGTCGACCTCACCCCGGAGTCGGTGCGCGACATCACCACCGACGGCGGCACCGTGCTCGGCACCTCCCGCGGCCACCAGGACCCCGAGGAGATCGTCGACTGCCTCGAACGGCTGCACATCAACATCCTGTTCGTCGTCGGCGGCGACGGGTCGATGCGCGGGGCGATGCAGATCGCGCGCACGATCGCCGAGCGGGGCCTGCTCATCGCGGTCGTCGGCATCCCGAAGACGATCGACAACGACATCCCCTACATCGACCAGAGCTTCGGGTTCCAGACCGCGTTCAGCCTGGCCAGCGACGCGATCCGGGCGGCGCAGGTCGAGGCGAAGTCCACGGCCAACGGCATCGGGCTGGTCAAGCTGATGGGCCGCCACTCCGGCTTCATCGCCTGCTACGCCGCGCTCGCGCGCAGCGGCGCCGACGCCGTGCTGATCCCCGAGGTCCCGTTCTCGCTCGACGGCGAGCAGGGGCTGCTCGCGCACCTGCGGCGGCGGGTCCAGGAGCGGGGGCACGCGGTCGTGGTCGTCGCCGAGGGGGCGGGCCAGGACCTGATGGGCGGGATCGACGAGGACGAGCGGGACGCGTCCGGCAACGCGCGGCTGCGCGACATCGGCCCCTGGCTGCGCCGCCGCATCGCCGACCACTTCTCCGACGCGGGCATCGAGACCTCGATCCGCTACATCGACCCGAGCTACGCGATCCGCAGCGTCCCCGCCAACCCGTACGACTCCGTGTACTGCGTGCGGCTGTCGCAGGCCGCGGTGCACGCGGCCATGTCCGGGCGCACCGAGATGGTGGTGGGCCGCTACCGGCGCCGGTTCGTGCACATCCCGATGCGCGTGGCGGTCAGCAGGCGCAACCAGGTCGACCCGCACGGCGACCTGTGGATGGCGGTGCTCGAGTCCACCGGGCAGCCGGTGCGCTTCGGCTGACCCGCCGACGGCCCGGGCGGCCGGCCGCGGGTGGGAACGGGATACTGGGTGTGTGCGCGGTCTCGCGATGCGCTTCCTCGGCCACTCCACCGTCCGGCTGGAGCTGGCCGGGTCCGTCGTGCTGACCGACCCGGTGCTCACCGCGCGCGTCGGCCCGCTGCGCCGCACCGCGCCGACGCCCGACCGCGCCCACTTCGCCGACGTCGACCTGGTGCTGCTGTCGCACCTGCACAGCGACCACCTGCACCTGCCGTCGCTGCGCCGCCTGCCGCGCACGGCCCGGGTGGTGGTGCCCAGGGGAGCGGGCCGGTGGTTGCGCAGCCGCGGCATCCGCAACGTCGACGAGCTCGCCCCGGGCGAGGAGCTGGAGCACGGCGCGCTGCGGGTGCACGGCGTGCCCGCGGCGCACAGCGGGCACCGGTTCGGCCCGCGGTCCACCCGCGGCCCGCAGGCCGCGGCGATGGGGCACCTCGTCGAGGGCGGCGGGCACCGGGTGTACGCGGCGGGCGACACCGACCTGTTCCCCGGCATGGCCGGCTTCGGCCCGCTCGCGGCCGCCCTGCTGCCGGTGTGGGGGTGGGGGCTCTCGCTCGGGCCGGGGCACCTCGACCCGCACCGCGCCGCGGAGGCCGTGGGGCTGCTGCGCCCCCGGGTGGCGGTGCCGGTCCACTGGGGCACGCTCGCCGTGAGCGGGCTGCCGCAGCTGCCCGGGCGGATCGGGGCGCGGATGCGCAGGTTGCTCGTCGAGCCGCCGTACCGGTTCGCCCAGGCCGTGGCCAGGGCGGGGGAGCGGACCCGGGTGCTGGTGACGGAGCCGGGCGCGCAGGTCGCGCTGGACGAGGCCGCGCGGGACGAGGTTCCCCCGGTGGCGCGATGAGCAGCTGGACGGACCCGTCCGCGCTCGGTTACTCGGCGCTCTTCGGGGGCGTGTTGATCGGGTCGATCGTCCCGGTCGTGCCCACCGGTGCCGTCGTGGGCGCCGCCGCCGCGATCGCGGTCTCGACCGGCGCGATGTCGTTGCCGCTGGTGCTCGTGCTGTCGGTCGTCGCGGCGCTGATGGGTGACTTCGTGACGTTCGCGGTGGCGCACGCGGGCAGCTCCTTCGCCCAGCGGTGGCTGCGCGGGCGCCAGTCGCCGGAACGGCTCGCCGCGGCGCGGGCGCAGTTCGAGCGCAAGGGCGGGGTGCTCATCGTCGTCGGCCGGGTGATGCCGGCGGGCCGGATCCCCGTGCTGCTCGCCGCGGGCGCGCTCGAGTACCCGTGGCGGCGCCTCGTGCCGGCGGCCGCGATCGGCTGCGTGCTCTGGGCGCTCGCCTACGCCGCGCTGGGGGTGCTGTCCGGCGGCCTGTTCGACGACCCGGTCCTGGCCACGCTCCTGGCGGCGCTGCTCGTGCTCGCGGTGGCGGCCGCGGGCTCGCTCGTCTCGAGCCGGCGCAGGCGACGACGCGTCCGGTCCGGCGTGATCCCGTGATGGCACCCGCGGGCGGTGGACGCCTCGTGCGCGGCGGCCGGGTCGTCGCGCGCGTGCTGCTCGTGTGGGTGCTCGCGGTGGGCGCGCTCCGCCTGCTCGACGAGTGGCTCGTCGGGTTCGCGATGCCGCAGTGGTGGCAGCCGACGGTGTGCGCGCTGCTGTTCGGCCTGCTGAGCGCGGTGGTGTGGCCGCTGGTGCTGCGCGTGGCGCTGCCGGTGGCCGTCTTCACGCTCGGCATCGGCTCGTTCCTGCTGCTCGGCGCGGGCGTGCTCGCGATCTCGTTCGCCGTGCCCGGCGTGGTGGTCACCGACCTCGGCACCGCGGTGGTCGTTGCGGTCGCCGTGGCGGCGCTCGGATCGGTCGTGAGCAGCGTCGTCGGCCTCGACGAGGACGAGCTGTTCTTCCGGCGCGCCGCCCGCCGCGGCGCGAAGGAGTGCGACGAGTCGGTGCCGCCGGGCGTGCTGCTGCTGCAGATCGACGGCCTCGGCATCGACACCCTGCGCCGCGCCGTGCGGACCGGGGACATGCCCGCCGTCGCCCGCCTGCTCGACAGCGGCAGCCACCGCCTCGTCGAGTGGCACACCGACTGGAGCTCCCAGACCGGGGCGGCCGTCGCCGGGATCCTGCACGGCGACAACCACGACATCGTCGGTTTCCGCTGGTACGAGAAGGAGCGCGACCACGTGGTGGTGTGCTCCAGCCCGGAGGACGCCGCGGAGATCGAACGCAGGCACTCCGACGGGCGCGGGCTGCTCGCCGTGGACGGCGCCGCGCGCGCGAGCCTCTTCACCGGCGACGCGCCGCACACGAGCCTCACGGTGAGCGCGCTGCCGTTGATCAGCGGCGCGGGCAGGCGCGGCCGCGGCCGCGACGGCGTGGGCGCCGGCTACTACGCCTACTTCGCCAACCCGGCCAACGCGCTGCGCACCGGCGTCGGTGCGCTCGTCGACGTCGGGCGGGAGATCTCCGCGGCGATCCGCCAGCGCAGGGCCGGGGTGCACCCCCGGGTGGGCCGGGGCGGCTTCTACCCGCTGGCGCGGGCGGCCACCACGGTGATCGCCCGCGACGTGGTCGTCTCCGCGGTCATCGAGGACATGCTGGCGGGCCGGTCCGTGGTCTACGCCGACTTCATGGGCTACGACGAGGTGGCCCACCACTCCGGCGTCGAGCGGTTCGACACGTTGGCCGTGCTGCGGGGGATCGACCGCCAGATCGGGCGGCTGCACCGCGCCACCCAGCTCGCGCCGCGGCGCTACCACATCATCGTCCTCTCCGACCACGGGCAGACCCAGGGCTGGGCCTTCGCCGACCGGTTCGGCGAGTCGATCGAGGCGCTGGTGGGGCGGCTGTGCGGCGCGCCGCAGGCCGACCCGCGCCTCGGCGCGCACTCCGAGGCGAGCCGCCCCGCAGAGGGCTGGCCGGTCGACGCGGTGCTCGCGGAGGCGTCGTCCGGCGGTGGCCCGATCGCACGCAGGCTGCGCGCCCGCGTGGAGCGGGCGGGCGCCGCCGCCGACCGGCCGCGGACCACGGGCGGCACGCCGAGCGACTCCGCGCGGCCCGCGCCCGGCGTCGTGGTGCTCGCGTCCGGGCACCTGGCGCTGGTGTCGTTCACCGAGCACGAGGGCCGGGTGGAGCTGGAGACGATCGAGCGGGAGTACCCGGAGCTGCTTCCCTCGCTCGTCGACCACCCCGGCGTCGGGTTCGTGCTGGTGCGCAGCCGTGAGTTCGGCCCGGTCGTACTCGGCCGCGACGGCCTGCACCGGCTCGCCAGCGGCGTCGTGATCGGGGAGGACCCGCTCGAGCCGTACGGCCCGCACGCCGCCGACCTGATCCGCAGGGTGGACTCCTTCCCGCACTGCGCCGACCTGATGATCAACAGCCGGTACGACCCCGCCCGCGACGAGGCGTCGCCGTTCGAGCCGCACGTGGGGTCGCACGGCGGGTTGGGCGGCTGCCAGTCGCGCGGCTTCGTGGTCCACCCCGTCGACCTGCCCCCGCCCGGGGAGATCGTGGGCGCGGAGGCCCTGCACCGGGTGCTGCGGGACTGGCTCACCCACCTCGGCCACCCCGAGCCCACGCGGACCGGGGAGCGATCGGTGCCCGCCGCCGGGGAGTGACCGTGCGAGGATCACCCGCGTGAGCGACCGCTTCGTCCTGGTGCACGGCGCGTGGCACGGCGGCTGGTGCTGGCGGCGGGTCGCGCCGCTGCTGCGGGACGCGGGCCACGAGGTGTTCACGCCGACGCTGACCGGCCTCGGGGAGCGCGCCCACCTGCTGGGCCCCGACGTCGGCCCGGACACCCACGTCCAGGACGTGGTCGGCGTCCTCGACGCGGAGGAGCTGACCGACGTGGTGCTGGTCGGGCACAGCTTCGGGGCGCTCGTCGCGCTCGCCGTCGCCGGGCGGACGCCGGAGCGGGTGCGCCGGGTCGTGCTGCTCGACGGGCTGGTGGTCGAGCCGGGCCAGGTCGGCTACGACGGGTTGCCGCCGGAGGCGGCGGCCGCGCGCCGGGACGCCGCCGAGGCGACCGGCGACACCGCGTTCCCGCCGCCCGGGGGAGCGGCCTTCGGCCTGGCCGACCCGGAGGACATCGCCTGGGTCGAACGCAGGCTCACCCCGCACCCGGTGCGCACCTACGCCGAGCCGTTCCCGCTGGCCCGCCCGCTCGGCGGCGGGCGGCCCGTCACGTACGTCGCCTGCACCGACCCGGCCTACCCGGCGGTGCACTCCGCGCACGCGATCGCCCGGCGCGAGGGCTGGGCGTTCCGGGAGCTGGCCTCCGGCCACGACGCGATGGTCGCCGCGCCGGAGGCGACGGCCGAGCTGCTGATGTCCTCCTGACGCCCCGATTGCAGCAAAGCCACATCCAGGAAGCTGCGCTTCAGCAAAGCCACATTCCTGAACCGCCGGCGGCGCCGGCCGGGCCGCGATCGTTCTGAACCGGAACGTTCCGTCGCGGATCGTCTGTACCCTGACCTGCGTGGACACGCGCAGCGACGACGAGATCCGGGCCGACCTGTCCTACCTGTTCGACAAGGCGAGCCAGGCCCTCGCCGCGCGGATGGGCGCCGTCCTGGGCGAGCTGGGCCTGAGCGTCCGCGACTACTGCGTGCTCACGAAGGCCGCGGCCCACGAGCTCACCCAGAGTGAGCTCGCCGAGCTGGCGCTGCTGGACAAGACCACCATGGTCGTCACCTGCGACCACCTCGAGAAGGCCGGGCTGGCGCGCCGCACGCCCTCGCCGACCGACCGCCGGGTGCGGATCGTGCGCACCACGGAGGCGGGCGACGAGGCCGTGGCGAAGGCGCGCGGCGTGATCGACGAGCTCTACGCCGAGGTGCTCGGCGTGCTGACGCCGCAGCAGCGCACGGTCCTGCTCGACGCGCTGATGAAGCTGGTCACCCACGACGGTCCGCTGTCGGCCGTCGAGCCCAACCCACACGCGCCCCGGCGGAGGCGCGGCGGGTAAGTCATCCTGTTCGAGATTGTCTATTAACAAACGATCCGCTACGGTCCTACTCGTGACGAGTTCGACCTTTCCCACCGCTCGCTCCGCGCCGTCGCGCTGGCTGGCGCTCGCCGTGATCTGCGGCGCGATGCTGATGGTGATCCTCGACGGCACGATCACGAGCGTCGCGCTCCCGGTGCTGCAGGCCGAGCTCGGCTTCACGACCGCGGGGCTGGCCTGGACGGTGAACGCCTACCTCGTGCCGCTCGGCGGCCTGTTGCTGCTCGCCGGCCGGCTCGGCGACCTCTACGGCAGGCGCCGGATGCTGGTCGGCGGCCTCGCGGTGTTCGTGCTCGCCTCGCTGCTGTGCGGGCTCGCGATCGACCCCGCGATGCTGATCGCGGCGCGGTTCCTGCAGGGCGCCGGGGCCGCGATGGCCTCGGCCGTCGTGCTCGGCATGGTCGTCGCGCTCTTCCCCGAGCCGGGGGAGCGGGCGCGGGCGATGGGCGTCTACGCCTTCGTCGGCGCCGCGGGCGCCGCGATCGGCACCCTGCTCGGCGGCGTGCTCACCGGCACCGTCGGCTGGCGGTGGATCTTCCTGGTGAACGTGCCGATCGGGGTGGCCGCGGTGCTGCTCACGTTGCGCTACGTCGCCGCCGACCCGCCCACCGACCGCTCCGCGCGCCCGGACGTCCTCGGCGGCCTGCTGGTCACCGCGGGGACGGCGCTCACGGTGTTCGCGATCGTCGACACCTCGGCCGTCGGCGTGCGGCTCGGGACGGCCGCGGTCGCGCTGGCCCTGCTCGCCGGGTTCGTCGCCCGTCAGCGGCGCGCCGCCGACCCGCTCGTGCGGCTGGGCATCTTCCGGTCGCGGGCGCTGTCCGGGGGCAACGCCGCCCAGCTGCTCATGGTGGCGGGGATGCTGGGCTTCCAGTTCGTCGTGGCGCTGTACCTGCAGCAGGCGCTCGGGTACACGCCCACGCAGACGGGGCTGGCGCTGCTGCCCGTCACGCTCACGATCGCGAGCGTCTCGCTCGGGGTGTCCGGCAGGCTGATCGCCCGGTCCGGTGCGAGGGCGGTCCTCGTCGCGGGCGAGCTCCTGCTCGTAGCCGGGCTGGCGCTGCTCTTGCGCCCGCCGACCGGGCACTACCTCGTCGACGTGCTGCCGTCGATGCTCGTGCTCGGCGGCGGTGCGGGCCTCGCCCTGCCCGCCGTCACCACGGTGATCATGTCCGACGCCGCGCCGGAGGAGGCGGGGCTCGCCTCCGGCCTGGCCAACACCAGCCAGCAGATCGGGGGCGCGCTCGGCACCGCGGTGCTCGCCGCGTTCGCCGCGGCCCGCACCGACGCCGCCCTCGCCGCGGGCGCGACCCGGGTCGCCGCCCTCACCAGCGGCTACCAGCTGGCCTTCGCCGCGAGCGCGGTCGCGGTGGCCGCCTCGCTCGCCGTCACGCTGACCGTGCTGCGCCGCTGAGCCGGGCGCCGCGGGTGGCGTTCCTAGGATCGAGGCCGTGAGCATCGCCAACGACGTCGTCGACGGAAGCCCGGTCAGCGGCCCCCTCTCCGGGGTGCTGGTCGCCGACTTCTCCCGGATCCTGGCCGGGCCCTACGCCACGATGCTGCTCGCCGACCTCGGCGCAACGGTCATCAAGGTCGAGGCCCCCGGCACCGGGGACGACACCCGCACCTGGGTGCCGCCCACCAGCGACGACGGCACCGCCACCTACTACCTGTCGATCAACCGCAACAAGCGGTCGATCGCGCTCGACCTCACCGACCCCGCCGACCTCGACGTCGCGAAGCGGCTGGCCGCCCGCGCCGACGTCATGATCGAGAACTTCAAGCCGGGCGGCCTCGTGCGCTTCGGGCTCGACCACGAGTCGGTCGCGGCGACCAACCCGAGCATCGTCTACTGCTCGATCAGCGGGTTCGGCACCGCGGGCGGGGCAGGGCTGCCCGGTTACGACCTGCTCGTGCAGGCCACTTCCGGGCTGATGAGCCTCACCGGCGACCCGGACGGCCCGCCCTACCGCGCAGGCGTGGCGGTCTTCGACGTCATCACCGGGCTGCACGCCGCACTGGCGATCGTCGCCGCGCTGCACCACCGCCAGCGCACCGGCGAGGGGCAGAAGCTGGAGACGAACCTGCTGTCGGCGGCCCTGTCCGGCCTGGTCAACCAGACCTCCGCGGTGCTCGCCGGCGGCGTCGTGCCCAACCGGATGGGCAACGCCCACCTCTCGCTCTTCCCGTACGAGCCGCTGCCCACCGGCGACGGCGAGCTGATCGTCATCGCGGCCAACGACGGCCAGTTCCGCAAGCTCGCCCACGCCATCGGCGCCCCCGAGCTGCTCGACGACCCGCGCTTCGCCACGATGGGCTCACGCAACGCCCACCGCGACGAGCTGCGCCCGCTGCTGCTCGCGCGGCTCGCCACCAAGTCGGCGCAGGAGTGGTTCGACATCCTCGCCCCCGCGGGCGTGCCGTGCGGGCCGATCAACACGATCGACGAGGGCATCGCGCTCGCCGAGCGCCTCGGGCTCGAGCCGGTGGTGGAGCCGGGTGGCGTGCCGAGCGTCCGCAACCCGGTGACCTACTCGGCGACACCGCCGAGCTATCGCAAGCCGCCGCCCGCGCTCGGGGCGGACGGCGACGAGGTCCGCGCCTGGCTGATGTCGGACTGACCGATCTGCTGACGAGTTGCAGCACGGCCACCTTCAGGCCGTCCCGTGGCATGGAGGTGGCCGTGCTGCAATCGCAGGGCCTCAGTTGCCGCCGCCGAACGGGTTGCCGAACGGGCTCTGCCCGCCGAACGGCGTGCGGCTGCCGCCGCGCGGGCTGGTGGTGGCCGACTGGTCGGGCTGGCTGCCCAGCGTGACCTCGACGGTGCGGTCGGCGCCGCCGCTGTTCACGGTGAGCGTGACCCGCTCGCCGGGGGCGTGCGCACCGATCCGGGCCATCAGGTCGGCGAAGTCGGCGACGTTCGCGTCGCCCACCTTCGTGATGACGTCGCCCTCCCGCAGGCCGGCCGCCTCGGCGGGCGACCCCGGCTGCACGAGCGCGATCTGCGCGCCGTCGTCGGTGTCGGCGGCGATGCTGCCCTGCACGCCGAGCACCGGCTTGGTGGCGGTGCCGGTGTTCATGATCTCCTCGGCCACGCGGCGGGCCTGGTCGATGGGGATGGCGAAGCCGAGGCCGATGTTGCCCGTGCTCTGCCCCGCGGTCTCGATCGCGGAGTTGATGCCGACGACCTGGCCGTCGAGGTTCACCAGCGGGCCGCCGGAGTTGCCCTGGTTGATCGGGGCGTCGGTCTGCAGGCCGTTGTAGACGACCAGATCGCCGTTCTCGTCCTGCACCGTGACGGTCCGGTTCTGCGCGCTCACGATGCCCGCGGTGACGGTGCCGGTGAGGCCGCGCGGCGACCCGATCGCCACGACGGGCTGGCCGACCTGCAGCGACGAGCTGTTCCCGAGGGCCGCGGGGGTGAGCCCGGACGCGCCCTCCAGCCGGATCACCGCGATGTCGTAGCTCGGCGCGGTGCCGACGACGGTCGCCGGGTACCGGGTGCCGTCCTGCAGGGTCACGGTGATCCGTCTGCTGCCCGCGACGACGTGGTTGTTGGTCAGGATGTCGCCGTTCTCGGTGATGATCACGCCGCTGCCCTCGGCCGCGCCCTGCGCCATGGTGGCGCGGATGTCCACGGTGCTGGGCAGCACCGCCTGCGCGGCGGCGGTGACGGTCCCCGGCTCGGCGTTCACCGCGTTCGGCGACTGCGGCGCCGACGTGAGGGTCGTGCCGCCGGGGCGGTCGTCGAGCAGCGCGTAGGCGCCGGCGAAGCCGGCACCGCCGCCGACGAGCCCGGCGATCAGCGCCGCGGCCACGACGGCGCCCACGCCGCGCCTGCCGCGCGCCGGGGCCGGCATCGCCGTGGTGGCGGTGGGCGTCCCCTGCTCGGGCGGGGGCGGGAAGAAGCTGCCGCCGGGCGGCGCGTAGGGCTGCTGGCCGCCGTACGACGACGCGGGGAACTGCGCGGTTCGGGAGTCACCGGCGCTGGCGTCCCGGCCGGGCTCCCTCGGTTCGTCGCTCATACCCATCACGATGCGCTCGCAAGCTGAGGCCGTCCTGAGGGTCACCTGGGAAGTACCGGCCGAAACCCCCGATCGGGCGGGCCGGTGGTGACACCCCGTGTTTTCAGGGTACGTGCATGTGCTCGGCCGCGACATCGACGTGGGCGCGCCCGTCGCCCCACAGCGTGATCGACGGCGCGGGCGGGCGCCAGTCGCCGGGCAGCCCGACGTGCACGGCCACGGCGTCCGGCCGGGCGGCCCGCACGCGGTCGAACGCGGTGGACGGGCCGCGCACCACCACCACGACCGGCCCCTCGGCCGGGACGTCGGGTCCCGTCGTGACCGTCGGATCGCGGCGGCGCAGGGCCTCCACCAGCCGCGGCTCGCCCGCCCGACCGTCGGCGATGTTCACCGCCCCGCGCAGGTCGACCACGTGCGCGCCCCGCCCGATGCGCACGTTACCGGCGGTCTCGGCGACCCGGCGCGCCAGCCGCACCCCGTCCACACCGCCCGCCGCCGCGGGGTGGGCGCGTGCGGCCCGGACCCACTCGGCGAGCTCCGCGACCCGCCGCCCCGCCTCGGCCAGCCGCTCCCGCGGCAACGTGCCGTCGCCGACCGCGGCCAGCAGGGCGTCGCGCACCCGCCGGTAGCCGGCCTCGTCGTCGTAGCCGTTGCGCGGGTTGCCGATGCAGACCAGGTCGACCCCGGCGGCGACCGCGGCGACGGCGCCCGCACCCGTGCCGACCGTGGCGGCGATCGCCGCCATGTCGACCGCGTCGCTGATCACGACACCGTCGAAGCCCAGCTCCCGACGCAGCAGGGCGAGCAGCGGCGGGCTCATCGTGGCCGGGCGGTCGTCGAACGCGCCGAAGCGCACGTGCGCGGTGAGCACGCAGCGCACGCCCGCCTCCACCGCGGCGGCGAACGGCGGCAGGTCGCGTGCCCGCACCACGTCGGCGGCGTCGTCGACCGCCGGCAGCGCCAGGTGCGAGTCGAGGACGGTGCACCCGTGCCCGGGGAAGTGCTTGGCGGTCGCCGCGGTGCCCGCGCCCTGCACGCCGCGGACGAACGCCGCGACGTGCCGCGCCACGAGCCGCGGGGTGGCCCCGAACGAGCGGATGCCGATCACCGGGTTGTCCGGCTCGGCGTTCACGTCGGCCACCGGCGCGAGCGCGAGGTCGATCCCGGTGGCCCGGCACCGGGCGCCGACGTCCGCGCCCACCGCCTCGGTGGCGGCGACGTCGTCGAGCCGCCCGAGCGCGGCGGCGCTCGGCCACGGGGCGTCCAGCCGCGTCACGGGGCCGCCCTCCTCGTCGGAGGCGACCAGGACGCCCGCGCGGCGCCCGTGCAGCCGGGCGGTCAGCTCCGGCAGGCCGGGGCCGACGTTCTGGGCGAACAGACAGACCCCCGCGAGCCCCGCGTCGAGGGCGCGGGCGAGCCACTCGGGCACGGTCGTGCCGAGGAACCCCGGCAGCAGCACGCCGTTGACCAGGGCCTCGTCCGTGCTCACCCCTTCACCGCGCCGGCGACGAGGCCGTCGGTGAGCCGCTTCTGGGCGATCACGAAGAACACCACCACCGGGATCGTGATCAGCGTGGACGCGGCCATGACCGCGCCCCAGTCGGTGGCGTGCTGGCCGAAGAAGCGACGCAGCCCGACGGCCACGGTGTAGTTCTCCTCGTCGGACATGAAGGTCAGGGCGAAGATGAACTCGTTCCAGGCCACGATGAACGAGAACACGCTGGTGGCGACGAGCCCGGGCGCCACCAGCGGCAGCAGCACCGACCGGAACATGCGGCCCCACGAGGCGCCGTCGAGGTAGGCGGCCTCCTCGAGCTCGACGGGCACCGCGGCGACGAACCCGCGCAGCGTCCAGATCGCGAACGGCAGCGAGAACGCCAGGTACACGACGACCAGCCCGGCCAGCGTGTCGAGCATCTGCAGCGTGCGGGCCTGGATGAACAGCGGGATGACCAGCGCCTCCACCGGCACCATCTGGATGATCAGCACCATCACCAGCACGGAGGTGCGGAACCGGAAGCGGAACCGGGCGACGGCCACCGCGGCGAGCAGCGCGAGCAACGCGCCGGCGAGCACGGTGGCGAGCGCGACGCCGAGGGAGTTCGCGAGGTAGCGCCCGAAGCCTCCCTCGGTGACGACGAAGGCGAAGTTCTCCCACGTCCACTCGTCCGGCCACAGCGTGCGCGAGCCCGCGTTCGCCTCGGCGTTCAGCGCCGTGACCACCATCAGGTAGACGGGGAACAGCGTGAACGCGAGCACCCCCGCGACCCCGAGCCCCTTGGCCGCCGTCCTCACAGTGCCGTCCTCACAGTGCCGTCCTCACAGCTCGTCCTCCCGGAACAGCAGGCGCAGGTAGACGACCGTGACGACCAGCAGCAGCGCGGTGAGCAGCACCGCGATCGCAGCGCCGAGGCCGAAGCGGTTCTGCGCGAACGACTCCACGTAGGACCAGGTGCCGAGCGTGAGCACGTTGCGGTTGACCCCGTCCCCGCCCGGCATCAGGTAGATCTGGGTGAACACCTTGAAGTCCCAGATCGTCGACAGCACGGTGACCACCGCGAACACCGGCCGCAGCATGGGGAAGGTCACCGACCAGAACCGGCGCCACGCGCTCGCCCCGTCCACGATCGCGGCCTCGGTGAGCTCCCGCGGGATCGTCAGCAGCCCGGCGAGCACGGTGAGCGCGACGAACGGGAACCCGTGGTGCACCACGTTGAGCGCGGCCACCCCGTAGAACGACAGCCTCCCGGCGAACGGGTTGGCGGTGGCGGCGTCGACCAGGCCGAGCGCGTCGAGCGCCTGCACGACGACGCCGTCGCCCGGGGTGAACGCGAAGACCCACACATAGGTGCCGGTGACGGCGGGCATGGCCCACGCCACCATGATCGCGGTGGTGACGACGCCGCGGACCACGGGCGAGAGCCGCGCGAGCAGCAGCGCCACCAGCGTGCCGAACACGACGGTCAGCGCCACCGCCACCGCGGCGAACACCACCGTGTTGGGCAGCACGGTGGTCCACAGCTCCGGGCTGGTGAGCAGCTCGACGTAGTTGTCGAGCCCCACCCAGTTCGTGCGGCCCGAGACGAGCTCGCGGAGCCCGAAGTCCTGTAGCGACAGCACCAGCACCCGCAGGAGCGGGTAGAGCAGCAGGCCGCCCATCACCAACAGGGCGGGCGCGAGCAGCAGCCACGGCCGGGTGACGGCGCCGCGGCGGCGCGGCCGCTGGCGGGCCGCGGGTGGCGCCGCGCCCCGCCCGGTCTCGGTGCGCTCGGCGAGCGTCATGCCCCGCTGGCGAAGATCTGGTTCATCTCCGCCGCCGCGGTCGCGGTGGCCTCCTCCACGGTGGCCTCACCGGTGAGGATGGAGCGCATCATCGCCGCGATCGTCTTCTTGCCCTGGATCTGGCCGAACGCGGGCGTGACCGGCACGCTGCGCCCGGACTCGGCCATCTGCCGCGCGAACGGCGCGACCAGCGGGTCGGACGACTGCGCGGCCTCCGCCAGCAGCGCGGTGGTGCCGGGGAAGTAGCTCGACTCCTGGGCCCACTTCGCGGCGAACTCGCCGGTGCTCATCATCTCGACGAGCTGCCACGCGAGGTCCTGGTCGTCGCTCGTCTCGAAGATCGACAGCAGCGAGCCGCCGAGCACCGAGGGCGCCAGCCCGCCGTCGCGGCCGGGGATCGGGAACGCGCCGATCTTGCCCTCCAGGTCGGGTGCGGCCTCGAGGATCGCCTTGGGCGTCCAGCTGCCCGAGAAGATCATCGCCGCCTGGCCCTTGGTGAACGCGTCGCGCACGTCGGTCTCGCGCCACGTCGCCGCCGCGGGCGTGGAGAACCCGTGCACCAGCGCGAGGTCGGCGTAGAACTGGATGCCCTCGCGGGCCTGCGGCGAGTCGACGCCGCTCACCCACGTGTCGCCGTTGCGGGTGGCGACCTCACCGCCCGCGCCCCACAGGAACGGGTAGACGATGAACTCGTTGTCGCCCGCGATCGGCAGCGGCAGCAGGTCGGGGCGGGCCTGCTTGATCCGCTGCCCGACGGCGACCAGCTCGTCCCACGTCGTCGGCGGCTGCAGCCCGAGCTCGGCGAAGACGTCGGTGCGGTAGACGATCGAGCGCACGCCCGCGTACCAGGGCATGCCGTAGAGGCCGTCGCCGATCGTGCCGGCCTCTACCAGGCCGTCGACCAGGCCGTCGGCGAGGCCCGCCTCCTGGACGCGCGGCTCGAGGTCGACCAGCGCGCCGGCGTCGGCGAACTCGGCGACCCACGTGGTGCCGACCTCGGCGACGTCGGGCGTGGTGCCACCCGCGATCGCCGTGATGAACCGGTCGTGCGCGGAGGCCCACTGGACGAACTGCACGTCGAGCGTCGCGCCGGTCCGCTCGGTGAACGCCGCGGACAGCTCGGAGAAGAACGGCTCGGCATCCGGGTTGGTGCCCTCCATGATCCAGACCGTCAGCGTGCGGTCGTCCCCGCCGCCGGAGCCGGCGTCACCGCCGCAGCCGGTCAGGGCCAACGCCGCGGCGGCGAGGAGCGCCACCGCGCTCCGCCGTGCCGTCCGGGATCCGCGCAGCCACCACATGGGGTCCCCCTCCGACGGTTTTGAGACCAGAGGTCTAGGTCGTCGGACTGTAGCGGCGGTCACCCCATGCCCGTCAAGCTACGGAAGGTAACAGCTCATGACGGAAAGATGTCGGCCATGATCCGATAGCGGTCACCGCGGTAGACCGAACGCACGAACTCGGCCACCCGTCCGCCGTCCACCCGGCAGGTGCGCTCGAAGCAGAACGCGGGGGAGCCGGGCTCGACGCCGAGCACCGCGGCGTCCTCGGCGCTCGTGAGCGCGGCCTCCGCGGTCTGGGTGCCCGAGGCGATGCGGTGCCCGTAGCGCTCGGCGAGCAGCTCGTAGTACGAGCGGTCCTCCAGGTCGGCGCCGGTCAGGCCGGGGACGAGGTCGGCCGGGACGTGCAGGTCCTCGACCGCCATCGGCTCGTCGTCGGCGAGGCGGAGCCGGCGCACGTGCAGCACGGGCGTGCCGGTCGGCACCTCGAGCAGCGCGGCCAGCACGACGCCCGCCGGGGCGAGGCCCGACCGGAGCGTGCGGCTGCCCGGGCGCAGGCCGCGGGCGCGCATGTCGGCCGAGAAGGAGTTGGCCGCGAGGCGGTGGGCCACCTTCGCCGGGGCGACGAACGTGCCCGCGCCCTGCCTGCGCACGAGCACGCCGTCCCCGACCAGCCCGTCGACCGCCCTGCGCAGCGTCATCCGGGCGACGCCGAGCTCGCGGGCCAGGTCGCGCTCGGCGGGCAGCGGCTCGCCCGGCGCCATGGTGGAGACGAGCTCGACGAGGCGCGCGCGCAGGCGTCGCTGCTTGTCGGTCTCCGCGGGCGGGGCGCTCATAGCCCATTGGTACACCAGAGGCCTCCGAGGAGGCGACCCCCTGCGGCCTTAGCGCGACCGACCCTCGTCGTTAGGTCACGCTAACTGAATTTTGCAGTTCAGCCGCGGCCGCGAACGCTCCTAGCGTCGGTGGCGCCATGGACGGATTCCTGCTCGCCTTCGCCATCAGCTTCGGGGTCGTGTTCGTCGCCGAGCTCGGCGACAAGTCCCAGCTGATGGCGCTCGCGTTCGCCACCCGCTACCGGGCGCTTCCGGTGCTGGTCGGCATCACGCTGGCCACCACGGCGGTGCACCTGCTCTCGGTCGCCGTCGGCCACGGGCTGGGCACCGCGCTCCCCACCGGGTGGATCTCGCTCGTGGCCGCGGTCGCGTTCGTCGGGTTCGGGGCGTGGACCCTGCGCGGCGACCGGCTCACCGCGGACGAGCGGGCGAAGGCCGAGCGGGCCACCGGCTCCGCCGTCCTCACCTCGTCGGTGGCGTTCTTCCTCGCCGAGCTCGGTGACAAGACCATGCTCGCCACGATCACCCTCGCCACCCAGTACGGCTGGTTCGGGGTGTGGATCGGCTCCACGCTCGGGATGGTGGGCGCGGACGCGCTGGCGATCGTCGTCGGCCGCAAGCTGGGCAGGCTGCTGCCCGAGCGTGCCGTGTCGATCGGCGCCGCGGCCCTGTTCTTCCTGTTCGGCGGCTCGCTCGCGGTGGAGGCCACCGGTGAGCTCGCCGGCCGCCCCGCCTGGGCGATCCTCGCCGACGCCGTCGACCACCACGCCGCAGGCTGGATGGCGCTCGCCATCGCGGTGCTGGTGGCCGTGCTGGGCGCGATCGGCGGGCGGCGGCTGCTGGAGGCCTCGCCCGCCCGCCGCGAGATCGGCCGGGCGGCGCGGGTGCCGGGCTCGGCCGCCTGGTGGGGGCGCGTGCTGTACGTCGGCGCCACCGCGCTCGGGCTCGTCGCCCCGTTGCTGGTCGCCGCGGACGTCATCGACCCGGTACCGCTGCTCGACGACCCCGGCCTGGTGGTGATCGGCGCCGGCCTCGCCCTGCTGGGGGTGTCGCTGGTGCTCGCATCGCAGATCGAGCTGCGGCGCGCGGGCTCGCCCGATCCCGTGCTGGCGAGCAGGGGACTGCGGTCGCGGATGCGCAACCCGGGGCTCACCGGGATCGTGGTGGCCACCGCGGGCACGCTCGTGATGGTGCCGACGCTGGTCGGCGTGCTGGCGGCCGTGCTGCTGGTCGTCTCGGTGCGGATCCAGGTGCGTGCGGTGCGGGAACCGATGCTGGCGCAGCTGCACGGCGAGGAGTACCTCGCCTACGCGGCCCGGACGGGCCGCTACCTCCCCCGGCTGACGGCGTCCCGGTCCTGAGCGGGCGCGCGGCCCGCGCACCCGCCCGGCGCTGCGGTGACGGAGGGTGGGAGCTCACTCCGCGCGGATCGCTACCCGCGCCGCCCACCGAGCGGCCTCCTGCGCGGCGCCGCGCAGGGAGCGGAGCCGCTCCTCGCGGGTCCACGGCGCCTGTCGGGGTCGCTGCGCGATCGCTTCGCGACCCCTGACCCCGCGATCCTGCGAGCCGCTGCGAACCCCCGGACAGGCGTTTGCGGCAGGCCGAGGGCATCGGATCGCAGCACGGCCACCTTCACGCAACACGGCCACCTTCACGCAACCACGTGGCGTGAAGGTGGCCGTGCTGCAACGCGAAGAGGAACGCGCCGCCGGGCTCCCGGACGGTTCGTTCGTCAGGGCTTGGCCCACGCGCCGCCGGACATCGCGGCCGAGCGGACCCGGAACCCGGCCGTCCCCTCGACGATGTCGCGGCGCAGCTGCGCCTTGGTGCGGCCGGTGCTGTTGACCGTGGGGCCGAGGGCTCGGGCGATCTGCTTGAGCACCGGCACGGTGAACTCCGCGCTGCGGCTCTGCAGGTAGTCGGCCACCTCGCCGGGGGTGGCGAGCGAGTTGATGTGGGAGACGGCCTCGTCGATGTCGACGTTCAGCGGCCGGTGCACGACCTCGCGCTTGCGCACCGGGCGGGCCGGGCCGGGCTGGTAGACGAGCTTGCCCTCGCCGGAGGCGATGTCCTCGAGCTGCTCGCGGCTGAGCGACTCCAGCAGCGCGACGGCCTTCTGCAGGGCGACCGCCAGCGGCTGGGACGGGAGAGGGGAGCTCGGCAGCGAGGCCAGGTCGATCTTCTCGCCGATGGTGTTCTCGTCCGTCTGCATCTGGTCGATCCGCCCCGTCACGCCGCGAGCCTCTCCAGCCGTCCCGACAGTTCCGACACCATGTCGCGCAGCTCGCGCGTGGCCGCCCGCCCGGTGCCGCCGAGGATCACCGGAACGCCGTGCTCGGGAGCCGGGCCGTAGACGGCCTTGCTGTCGCGGATCGTGGTGGAGAACGTGGGAACCTCGCGGGCCTCGATCCGGCTGATCACGGCGCGCTGCGCCTCGATCGGGGCGCCGTTCTGGTTCTGCACCATCGTGAACACGACGGACGCGGCGGGCCGCTCGATCGGCACGGGGGAGTGCTCGTTGTACTCCTCGACGAACGAGCGGATCTTCAGCCCCAGCGAGTCGATGCCGTTGGTCGACAGGTAGTCGGGCTTGGTCGGGATCAGCAGCAGGTCGCTGGCCGCGACGGCGTTCTTGGCGATGAGCCCGAAGTTGGGGGCGCAGTCGATGAGCACCGTGTCGTACTCGGCGAAGTCCTCGTGGGCGAGCATCTCGCGGAGGCTGCCGTGCAGCTCGGCGAAGCGACCGGGGTCCGCCATCAGGTCGGCCGCGAGGTTGGTCTCCACGTCCGTGAGGTCGCGGTGGGCGGCGATGAGGTCGAGGCGGCCGGAGCCGCGGGCGAGCTTGTCGTGCACGCGGGGCGGGGTCGAGACGAGCTTCGCCGGGCTCTCCTCGCTGTCGCTCCCGATGCGGTCGAACCAGTGCTTGATCGTCTTCTCGGGCAGCAGCTCAGCCGTCCACTCGCTCTGCGTGAAGAACGAGATGGTGAGACTGGCCTGCCCGTCCAGATCTATGAGCAGCACCTTCTGTCCTCGTGCCGCGAACCCGGCGCCGAGGTTGGCCGTGAGGGTGGTCTTGCCCACCCCTCCCTTGTGGTTGATGACGGCGACGACCTTCACCCGTTCTCCTCCCGCAGCACGCCGCGCGAACGATGCCATACGCCCGGAGGAGGGCTGCATTTAGGCCAATCGGCTTATGCCGACTGCTATTGCGGCGGCATCGGCGCACCGGCCGTGGGGCCAGACTTTAGGGCCGGGCGTCCGACGGCGAGCACCGGGGCCCAGGCCCGCAGTGGATCACGAAGGCCATCTACCAGCGCAGATGCCGGAGCGGGCCGCCCCGGCGGCGCGGCCGGACGGTCCGCCGCGGAGGTGAAGGGAAAAGGATCACTCGATCGGGTGAGTGATGTGAATCGAGTGGCGGACCGTCATCACGCTGCGCCGCCGTCACTCGGGGGTGAGTCCCTCGAACGGCCGCACCGCTCAGCGGTCGTAGTCGTCGTCGTCCGGGACGGCGATGTGCTGCTCGGCCACGTCGGCCGGGTCGGCCTCGGAGGGCAGCTCCTTGATCTCCTCGACCGCCTCGTCGTCGCCGTCGGCGCTCTGCAGCTGCTCGACCACGTCGGCGTCCGGGTTCTCGATGCCCATGCTGTCCCTCCGTCGTCTGACCGTGCCCGCCGAGTGTGCCCCAGTAACCGGTCGTTCACACCCACCCGTCGGGTTACCGGAACGCGGGCGCGAGCTCGCGCAGCGCCGGCAGGTCCACGACGGGGTGCGGGTCGGTGGTCGCGACCGAGATGCAGACGTGGTCGGCGCCCGCGGCGAACTGCTGCTCGATGCGCGCGACCACCGCGTCGCCGCGGGCGGTGCGGGCGTCGACGAGGCGGTCGCTGCCGCCGTCGGCGAGGTCGGAGTCGTCGAACCGGTGACCTCGCGGATCATGCGCCAGCGGGACGGGACGAGCCGCACGCCCGCGACGAAGCCCGCGAGCGCGGCCCGGGCCGTGGCCATCGCCCGGGCGCGGTCGGGGTCAAGCACGACGGTCTGGTGCACGGCGAGCAGGACGTCGGGCCCGACCCGTTCGCGCGTGTAGGCGGTGTGCTCCACGGGCATCAGGAACGGGTGGGCGCCCCGGGTCCGCCGGGCGGCCGGTTCGAGCATGCGCGGGCCGAGCGCGGCGAGCACCCGCGGCGCGGGGAGCCCGGGGCGGGCGCCGTGGCCTTCGCGGCGTCCATCGCGTCGAGGAACGCCGCCATGGTGGCCACGGGCGCCCTCCACGGCTTGCCGACCTCGTCGGCGACGTACCTCGCCCCGACGCCGCCCGAGCAGGAAGCGGGCGGGGAAGGCCTCGGCGAGGGTGCGTTCGGCGCGGGCGAGGGTGGCGGGCTCGTGGCGGG
>NZ_DATGOP010000018.1:0-48719 GCF_035305885.1 Pseudonocardia sp. | reverse complement strand
AAGGCGCCCCCACCGGCTGGCGGCTGCCCGTGCGCGAGGTCCGCGCCTCCGTCGGCGCCGGGTTCATCTACCCGATCTGCGGCGACATGCGCACCATGCCCGGCCTCGGCACCAACCCCGCCGCCCACCGCATCGACCTCGCCGCCAACGGCGAGATCGTCGGGCTGTCCTGAGGTGTCGTCTCCGGCCCACCCCGGCTACGCCGAGCAGACCGTCGCGGAGTTCCTCGCCGCGGTGGCGGCGCGGCGGTCGGCACCCAGCGGCGGCGCGGTCGCCGCGCTCACGGTCGCCGCGGCGGCGGGCCTGGTCGCGATGGCGGCCCGGTTCTCCTCCGCGGTCGAGGCGGAGGTGCCGGCGGCGGACGAGGCCGACGCCGTGCGGGCGGAGGCGACCGCGCTGGCCGACCGCGACTCGCTCGCCTACGGCGAGGTGCTCGCGGCCTTCCGCGCACCGCGCGACGACCCGGGCCGCCCGGCACGCATCCGGTCTGCGGTGGAACGGGCTGCGGACGTGCCGTTGCGCATCGCGGAGGCCGCGGCGCGCGTCGCCCGGACGGGGGAGGCGATCGCTGAGGGCGGCAACCCGAACCTCGCGGGCGACGTGCGCGCCGGGGTGGTGCTCGCCGAGGGTGCCGCGCGCGCCGCGGCGGAGCTGGTGCGGATCAACGTCGAGCTGGGCGGCCTCGACGCGGGGATCGCCGTCGCGGCGTCGCGGGCGGCGGCGGCCGCCCGCGAGACCGCGCAGCGGGTGCTGCCGATGGCGGAGGAGCGAGTGTGACCGCGGAACTGATCGACGGGCGGTCGTGCGCGGCGCGGCTGCGCGAGCAGGTCCAGGCGGATGTGCGCGAGCTGACCGCGCGCGGGGCCCGGCCGGGGCTCGCCACCGTGCTGGCGGGCGATTCCTATCCCGCGCGCGCCTACGAGCGGCGGGTGCGGGATCTCGCGGAGTCGCTCGGCTGCCGCTACTCGTGCGTCGCCCTGCCCGGCGACGCCGCCGAGGCCGACGTCGTCGCGGCGGTCGGCGGGCTGTGCGCGGACCCGCGCGTCTCGGGCGTGCTCGTGCTGCGGCCGCTGCCGCCGCAGGTGTCGGAGGCGGCGGTGTACCGGGCCCTCGACCCGCTCAAGGACATCGAAGCGGTGCACCCGGTGAACGCCGGGTTGCTCGCACTGGAGCGGCCGCGGTTCGTGCCGTCCACCCCGGCCTCGGTGTTCCACCTGCTCGACACGTACCTCTCCCGCGACGGCCGGGACCCGGGCGAGGTCTACCGGCGCAGCCGGGTGGTCGTGGTAGGCCGGTCGGCCAACGTCGGCAAGCCGGTGGTGTCGCTGGCGATGGCGCGCGGGGCGACCGTGGTCTCGTGCGACGTGCACAGCGCCCGGGCGGGGCTGCTGCGCGAGCACACCACTGCCGCGGACATCCTCGTCGTGGCCGCGGGTGTGCCGGGCCTGCTGCGCGGCGTGGACGTCAAGCCCGGGGTGATCGCCGTGGACGTCGGCATCAACGCGGTCCACGACGAGATGACCGGGGCCGTGCGGCTGGTGGGCGACCTCGACCACGACAGCGTCGCCCGCCGCGCCGCCGCGATCACCCCGGTGCCCGGTGGGGTCGGCCCGGTCACCTACACGTGGCTGCTGCGCAACACCGTGGCCGCGGCGCGGCTCGCGCTCGCGACGGACCCGGTTCGGCGGGCGAAGGGGCTCCCCGGGCCGGAACTGGATGTCAGGGAATTAGTGAGCGCATGAATTGCCCTGATGGAAATTTTTTGCCCCGATGAGGGACCAGATCCGCTGGTCAGTGCCGTCGTTGTGTCCGATTCTTTGGGCAACGATGTCTCCAAGAGGGGTGTACAGGCGCGCCGAGATCGGCCATGATGTAGGTCACACAGGGCAGTTCCGAGGTGCTGTGACCGCCCTGTCGACGTGCGCACTCGTGTCATCCGGATGCCGTCTCCGCCCACTGCAGCCCCGCGCCCCGCCGGGCGCCCCGGGCGCCGGGTCCCTGTGAGGAGTCGCCATGCTCGACAGCGACAAAGTTGTGCAGCTGCGCCAGGAGCACCGCAACCGGCAGGTGCGGTGGGGCTTCATCTGGGCCGTCTGGTGCGCGGTGCTCTGGGGTGCCTGGTACGTACCCGGCACCGTCATCTACTCCGAGGCTCCGTTCGTCGACCTCGCCGGCTCGACGGCCGACTACCTGCTCGCGGCCATGGTGATCACCACGCTCAACGCCGTGGCCGTGCTGCTGGCGATGTTCTTGTGGGTCGCCGTCCTCGGGAAGACGGGCGAGTACGTGCGCACGATGCGCCGCGTGCGCATCTCGCGCTGGTACGCGCCCGCCGGTCTCGCGGGGATGCTCGCGATCTTCGGGTCGATCCTCGCCATCGCCTACGTCGGCGCGGCGTTCGCCGCGGTCGCCGCGCTGCTCTACCCGATCGTCGGTGCCCTGCTGGCCCGGGTCTGGTACCACGAGCGCATCACCCGGCAGGCGGCGGTGGGCATCATCGTGATCATCACCGGAGGCGTGATCATCTTCGCGCCGGGCATCGCCGGTGAGCTGGCCGGGGCCGGCTCGGGTGGGCTGCTCGGTTACGTGGGCGGCGCGCTGGCGTTCGTCGGCTGGGGGATCGAGGGGGCCATCGCCGGGCGCGCGCTGGACGTCAGCGACCCCGACGTCGGCCTCACCCTGCGGTTCACCGCCGAGGTCGCGCTGTGGTTGGTGGTCGCCGTGCCGCTGACGGCGGCGCTCGCCGGCGCTCGGCTGTGGGAGGTCACGGGGGCGGCCCTGGCCAACCCGAACAACCTGCTGCTGCTCGTGCTGCTCGGGCTGACCTTCGGCTTCTGCTACGTGTCCTGGTACAAGTCGTTCCCGCTGATCGGCGTTGGGCGCGGCCAGGCGATCGCCGCGCTCTACGGGCCGCTCGCCCTGGTGTGGCTGTACCTGTTCACCCTCGAGGCGCCGGGCCTGCAGTTCGTCGTCGGCGGCCTGATCGCCGTGCTCGGCAGCTTCATCCTGTTCACCGAGAAGCGCGACGTGCTGGAGGTCGTCCGGGCGGTGCCCGCCACCCGGCCGCGGGCGGCCACGAGCTGAGGAGGTCGGCCGTGCACATCAAGGGACGGATGCTGCAGTTGCTCGCCGAGCGCGGACCGATGTGGGACTACGACATCGCCGATGAGGTGATGCGCGAGTACGGGGTCTCCGGCGACTACTGGTACGGCACGGTGCGCCTCACGCTCACCGACCTGTACTCAAGCGGGCTGCTCGACGAGGTCGAGACCGCGGTGGACCCGAGCCGGTCGGGCGGGGTCGAGAAGCTGCTGTTCAAGTTCACGCTCAACGAGTTCGGCCGCTCCCGCATGCGGCAGTCCGGACTGATCGGAGCAGGGAATGGATGAGTTCTTCGCCTACGGCGCTGGACCGGTGCTGATGGTCGTCCTGATGATCGGGCTGCCGCTCTTGGCCCTGTACCAGGCGCGCACGTTCGTCAAGCGGCTCTGAGGGCGGCCGGAGCATCCGAGTGAGGACGTGGGACAACCAGCCGTTCTGGGGCGTCGGGGCCGAGTGGGACCCGGACTGGCTGCTCAGCCCCCGCCAGCGCAGGCTCCGCGACACGCTCGTCGAGCTGTGCGAGCAGGAGATCCGCGGCAACGCCGAGCGCGTCGACGACGAGCTCCGGTTCCCGCGCCGCAACCTGGAGCTGCTCGGGGAGCACGGTTACCTCGCCCTCACCGTGCCCGAGGAGTACGGAGGGCTGGGCGGCGATCACACCGCGTTCGCGGTGGCCTGCGAAACGATCGCCCGCTACGGCTGCGCGTCCACCGCGATGTGCTACGTCATGCACGTCGTCGCCGTCCAGGCGATCATGCTGCGTCCCACCCCGTCGCTCGTCGACGATTACATCCGCCCGCTGTCGAAGGGGCGCATCGGCACGCTGTCCTACTCCGACCCGGCCAGCGGCGGGCACTTCTGGTACCCGATCTCCTCGAGCGCCGAGCGGGTGGACGGGGGCTTCCGCATCCGCAAGAAGTCGTCGTGGACCACCTCCGGCGGCTTCGCCGACTTCTACGTCGTGCAGACCACCAGCCCGGGGTTCACCAGCTACGACGACCTGTCGGTGTTCGTGGTCGACGCCGAGGACGTGCGCGCGCAGCCGTCCCTGTGGGACGCGCTGGGCCTGCGGGGCAACCAGTCCGGCCCCGTCGAGATCGACGCCGCCTTCGTGCCGACCGAGCACCTCGTCGGACCGCTCGGCGACGGCGCCGAGTCCAACGACGAGGTCGTCGATCCGTGGTTCCTCACCGGCTCCGCCGCGGTGTGGAACGGGATCGCGATGGGGGCGGTGGACATCGCCAAGCGGCACACGCTGGGCAAGGAGCACCGCGACACCGGACGGCGGGTGGCCGACTACCCCGTTGTGCAGGACTACATCGGCGAGTCCCTGATCGACACGAACGCCGCGCGCCTCACCGTTCTCGCCACGGCCGCGGCGCTCGACGAGGCCACCGACGGCAACCGGCGGGTGCTCGCCCCGGACGTCCGGGCCCGCGCGAACCACCTGCACTGGTGCTGGCAGGCCAAGTTCACCGCGGCGAAGAACGTCAGCGCCGTGGTGGACCGGATGCTGCACGCCTGCGGCGGATCGGGCTACCGACGCGACCTCGAGCTCGAGCGATACCTGCGCGACGGCAAGGCCGGGTGGGTGATGGGGCCGTCCAACGAGGTGCTCCGCCAGTTCGTGGCGCGCTCGGCGCTCTTCGGCTTCTCCGCCGTCGACTACAGGAACCGCACCGTCGACGAACGTGCCCTGCGCAACGAGACCGGGAAGCTCGATCCGGCAGCCAAGCGCGCTCTCGCCGCCCGACTGTTCGCCGAAGCCGAAGCGGCCGAGCAGACGCACGTCGCAGGAAGGGTGATGCGGACATGACACTCGCAATGCCGACGACGCCGACCCCACGGCTCGTGCTGCCCGGCCTGCTGCCCCGCGAGCCCGGCCTTGAGACGTACTGGGTGCGCCCCGGCGGGGTCACCGCGGTGCGCCTGGAGGGCGGGGACCGGCTCGACGTGGTCGACCGGCAGGGCCGGCAGCGCGCCGAGCTCACCGTGCTCGGGGCGGAGCACGTGCTCGGTGCCCGCCAGGACGCGCCGGCCACCACGCTGCGCGCGCTGGCCCACAGCGACGCCGACGGCGAGGGCGCGCGCGCTGTGCTCGCGGTGCTGGCCGAGCACGGCCTCGACCCGACGGAGGCGACCGCCGCCCAGCTGTTCGGCGAGTGGACCCCCGCGGGGGCGCGGGAGTCGTTCACGGCCA
Organism: Pseudonocardia sp.; assembly: GCF_035305885.1. Lineage (GTDB taxonomy): Bacteria > Actinomycetota > Actinomycetes > Mycobacteriales > Pseudonocardiaceae > Pseudonocardia. The sequence goes on along the minus strand of NZ_DATGOP010000018.1, from coordinate 43,417 downwards.
CAGACCGCGCGGTGGTCCTCGTCGCGGCGCCGGCGGTGCCCATGGCGGTCGACGACGATGCCGCCAACCCGCCGTCCGACCTGCTGCTCGAGGTGCGACGGGCGGTGCTGCGACCGGCGGCCGAACCCCGCCTACCGGAACCGCTCGCCGAGCCGATCCTCGACATGCGCGTCGACGCGGCGACGGCGCGCAGCTACGAGGTGCGCGAAGGCCAGTACATCCAGATCATCGACGTCGAAGGCAGGCAGTGCTCGGACTTCCTGGCCTTCGGTGCCCGGCAGCTGCAGGAGGGCGTCGAGCGCGGGCTGGACTCCACCACCACCCGGTACCTGATGGGCAACGCCTATCCGCAGCCGGGCCTCCACGGGAAGTTCTACGACCAGGACGCCCAGCCGCTCGTGGAGGTCGTGCGCGACACGGTGGGCCGCCACGACACCTTCGGCCTCGCGTGCAACCCCAAGTACTACGAGGACATGGGCTACCCGGGGCACGTCAACTGCACCGACAACTTCAACGCCCAGCTCGCCCGCTACGGCGTGGCGCCCCGGAAGGGCTGGCCGGCGCTCAACCTCTTCTACAACACGATGTTCGACGACAACAACCTGCTCGTCTTCGACGAGCCCTGGTCGCGGCCGGGCGACTACGTCCTGCTGCGGGCGGCCACCGACTTGGTGTGCGCGTCGTCGGCGTGCCCGGACGACATCGACCCGTCGAACGCCTGGATCCCCACGGACGTCCACGTGCGGGTGTACGACTCGAGGAGGAAGTTCTCGATGGCCATCGCCCACCGGGTTACGCCGGATTCCGAGGCGACGCTGTCCCGGGAGACGGCCTTCCACGAACGGACCTCGGCGCTCACCCGTCAGTTCGTGGAGTACCGCGGCTACTGGCTGCCGAGCAGCTTCGACGGCCACGGCCCCCAGGAGGAGTACTGGGCCTGCCGGGAGCGCGCAGCGGTCATGGACCTGTCGCCCCTGCGCAAGTTCGAGGTGCTCGGCCCGGACGCCGAGGCGCTGCTGCAGGCCACCGTCACGCGCAACATCCGCAAGCTTTCCCAGGGTCAGGTCGTCTACTCGGCGATGTGCAACGAGACCGGCGGCATGATCGACGACTGCACGATCTTCCGCCTGGGCGACACGAACTTCCGGTTCGTCGGTGGCGACGAGTACGACGGCGTCTGGCTGCGCGAGCAGGCCCAGCGCCTCGGCCTGGACCGGGTGTGGGTCAAGAACTCCACCGACCAGCTGCACAACATCGCCGTGCAGGGCCCGGCCAGCCGCGACCTGCTGGCGCAGATCATCTGGACGCCGCCGACGCAGCCGCGGTTCACCGACCTGACCTGGTTCCGGTTCGCGATCGGACGCATCGGCGACCACAACGGGATCCCGCTGATCGTCTCGCGCACCGGGTACTCCGGTGAGCTGGGCTACGAGCTGTGGGTGCACCCGCGCGACGCCAACGCCTTGTGGGACGCGGTGTGGGAGGCGGGCCGCCCCTACGGGCTCACCCCGCTCGGGCTCGAGGCGCTCGACACCCTGCGCATCGAGGCCGGCCTGGTGTTCGCCGGCTACGACTTCTGCGACCAGACCGACCCGTTCGAGGCGGGCATCGGGTTCACGGTGCCGCTGAAGACGAAGGAGGACGACTTCGTCGGGCGCGAGGCGCTGCTCGAGCGGAAGGCCCACCCGCAGCGCACCCTCGTGGGGCTGGAGCTGGCCGGAAACGAGCCCGCCCAGCACGGCGACTGCGTCCACATCGGACGCTCCCAGGTGGGTGTGATCACAAGCGCCACCCGCTCGCCCATCCTCCGCAAGAACATCGCGCTGTGCCGCATCGCCGTCCAGCACGCGGAGATCGGCACCGAGGTTGAGGTCGGCAAGCTCGACGGCCACCGCAAGCGGATCCCGGCGCGCGTCGTCCGGTTCCCGTTCTACGACCCCGACAAGACCCGTCCGCGGTCCTGATCGATCACGCCGAAGCAGGAGGACACATGACACGCGTCGCCGTCATCGGTGCCGGTCCGAGCGGTCTGGCCCAGCTGCACGCCTTCGAAGAAGCCCGGCGCAACGGTGCACGGGTGCCCGAGATCGTCTGCTTCGAGAAGCAGAGCGACTGGGGCGGCCTGTGGAACTACACCTGGCGCACCGGGCTGGACGAGTACGGCGACCCGGTGCACGGGAGCATGTACCGCTACCTGTGGTCGAACGGGCCGAAGGAGTGCCTGGAGTTCGCCGACTACTCGTTCGACGAGCACTTCGGCAAGCCGATCCCGTCCTTCCCGCCGCGCGAGGTGCTGTTCGATTACATCACCGGCCGAGCCAAGAAGAGCAACATCCGCCAGCACATCCAGTTCGAGTCGGCCGTGCGGTGGATCAGCTTCGACTCAGCCCGCGGCGTGTTCCAAGTGACCGTCGAGTCCCGTCCGACCGCCTCCACCCGCGTCGAGGAGTTCGACCACGTCATCGTGGCCACCGGGCACTTCTCGACGCCGAACGTGCCCGAGTACCCCGGGTTCGCCACCTTCCCGGGTCGGGTGATGCACGCGCACGACTTCCGTGACGCCCAGGAGTTCGCCGGCAAGGACCTGCTGGTCCTGGGCAGCAGCTACTCGGCAGAGGACATCGCGCTGCAGTCGAAGAAGTACGGGGCGCGCTCCGTCACGATCTCATACCGCAACGCGCCGATGGGGTTCGACTGGCCCGAAGGCATCTGCGAGGTGCCGAGGCTCGACCGCGTGGAGGGCCGGACCGCGCACTTCGTGGACGGGAGCACGCGCACGGTGGATGCGATCGTGTTGTGCACGGGGTACCGCCACTGGTTCCCGTTCATCGAAGACAGCCTGCGGCTGCGCACCGACAACGTCCTGTACCCGCCGAACCTCTACAAGGGCGTCGTCTGGACCGGCAACCCGAAGTTGATGTACCTCGGGATGCAGGACCAGTACTACACGTTCACGATGTTCGACGCGCAGGCGTGGTTCGCCCGTGACGTCGTGCTCGGTCGGATCGAGCTGCCGTCGCGGGGGGAGATGGAGGCCGACATCGCGGCATGGCGCAAGCGCCAGGAGACCCTCGACGGCCCGGCGGCCGACATCGACTTCCAGACCGACTACATGCGCGACCTGCTGAGGGGCCTCGACTACCCGGAGTTCGACCTCGACCTCGCGCGCGAGCACTTCCACACCTGGGAGCACCACAAGGTCGAGAGCATCACCGGCTACCGGGACCGGTCCTTCTCCTCGCCGTGCACCGGGACGGTGGGTCCGGTGCACCACACGGCGTGGTGGGACGAGCTCGACGACTCGCTGGCCACCTTCCTGCGGACCGACTCCTGAGGTGCCGGCGCGCCGCGACCGACGGGGCGCGGCGCGCCGGTCAGAGCGCCGCGGCCAGCGCCTTCGCGCGTTCGACGAGCGGGTCGATCGCCGCCCGCATGGCGCGGGGGGTGAAACGGCTCGCCGGACCCTGCACACCGAGGGCGGCCACGAGCGTTCCGGTGCGGTCCAGCACCGGCACACCCACGGCGTTCAGCTCGTCCTCGCGTTCGCCGATCGCCTGGGCCCAGCCTCGCCGCCGCACCTGCTCGATCTCCCTGGCCAGCGCCTCGCGGTCGGTGATCGTGCGTTCGGTGTAAGCGGGTAGCTCCCCCTCGGGGAGCTGCCCGCCCCAGGCCAGCAGCACCTTCCCGACCGCGGTCGCGTGCGCCACGCTGTTGCGCCCGATCTGGGCGACGCTGCGCACCGAGTGCGCGCTGGGCACGAAGTCGATGGTGACCAGGTCGTGGACGGCGGGCAGGGAGAGCGTCGTGGTCTCGCCGGTGAGCGCGCTGAGCTCTTCGAGGAAGGGCCGGGCGAGCTGGCGCACGTCGAGGCTGTCGCGGGCGGCGTTGGCCAGCTGCATGATCCGGATGCCCAACCGGTAGCGACCGGTGGACGGCACGTGCTGCACCAGGCCCGCCGAGGTCAGCGTCGACAGGAGCCGCGAAATCGTACTGACGTTGATGCCGGTGCGGCGCGCGATCTCGTTCGTGCCGAGTTCGGTGCCCGCTTCCGCGAGCGCGTCCAGCACATCAATCGCGCGCTGAACCGATCCGACCTGTCGAGCCGCTGGTCGACCAGTGCGAGCCATAGTATCGTCACCTGTAGCTATGGAGATGGTATTGCCGAAAGGGCAATTGTGCCAGGCCCGGCTTGGGAGGCTGGGCAATGATGCCAGCGCTCGCAGGTCAGGCCCTCGGAGCGCGCCCGTCCCATGGCTGTCCGTCGTCCGATCGCGTCGTCCGGAGTGAGCCAGCATGAGCGACAACGCCCGCTACGTGATCATCGGTGCCGGAATCCACGGTCTGGCCACCGCCTGGAACCTCGCCCGTCGCCTTCGCGTGGCGGGCAAGGGCGGCGGCGAGGACGTCCTGGTGATCGACAAGTCGGGGATCGGGGCCGGCGCCTCGGGGGTGGCGTGCGGCGTCGTTCGCAACAACTACTTCCAACCGGCGATGCGCGAGTTGATGGCGCACTCCGTCGGTGTCTGGGAGTCCGACCCGGAGGCCTTCGCCTACCACGGGGTCGGCTACATCCAGATCGCTCCCGAGGTCATGCGGGCCGACATCGAGCAGATCTACGCCGAGCAGAAGGCCATCGGTTACGAGTCCGAGCTCGTGGTCGGCGAGAAGGCCTGCCGGGAATACATGACCGGGTTGTTTGCCGACTGGCAGGCCCCGGGGATCACGGCCGTCCTGCACGAGAAGCGCGGCGGCTACGCCCACAACCTGGCCTCGCTCAAGGGGCTCGCTGGCAAGGCCGAGGCCGAGGGCGTGCGGATCCGCACCGGCGTACGCGTGACCGGGTTCGACGTCGACGGCGGCGCCGTGACGGCCGTGCAGACCGACCAGGGCGCGATCCGATGCGAGGAGGTCGTGATCGCCGTCGGGCCCTGGATCCGCGACCTGTGGGCGATGCTGGACCTGCCCGAGCGCATCCCGGTCACCGGCCCGGACGGCACCGTGCACCCGGACCGTCCGATGTGGACCTACTGGGCGCTTCAGGAGGGCGTGCTCGACGTCGACCCCGGCGAGTTCCGCGACAACCGCGGCGAGATGCCGCCGGTGCTGCACGTCGACTCGGACCAGCCGCTCTACGACGACACCGACGGCAGCCTCATCACCGACCAGATGTGGGGCATCTACTACAAGCCCGACTTCTCCTTCGGTGGGGTGCAGGGCGGCGCCGCGCCTGTCCCGGTCGACCGGCCCGCTGCGGAGGTCGCGGTCGACCCCTACGGCCCCGCGAGCCCGGAGTTCACCGTGGGGCAGGACTTCGCGCGGATGTGGACCTCGGCGCTGGCACACTGCCACAAGCGGTTCGAGGGCAAGCGCGCGCTCTACCGCAACGAGCCCTCGGGCGGCCTCGGCGCCTTCACCCCCGACAGCTTCCCGATCTTCGACCGGTTCCGTGAGAACGCCTACGTGATCGCTGACTCCAACCACGGTTACAAGATGATCGGCATCGGGGAGCTCGTCGCCGGGGAGCTGCTCGGGGAGAAGAGCAAGCTGCTCGAGCCGTTCCGCTTCTCGCGCTACCAGACCGGTGAGCTGCACCCGACGAGCAACTCGCCGTTCCCCTGGAGCTGACGTGCGGGTCCTGCACGTCCAGCACCAGGACGACTGCCCGCCCGGCCTGGTGGGGGAGCGGCTGGCCGAGCTCGGGGCCGACCAGCTCGTGGTCGACGCGCGCGACCCGCTGCCCGACCCCACCGGGTTCGACCTCGTCGTCACGCTCGGGTCGGACGACTCCGCCGCCGACGAGTCTGTGCCTTACCTGCGTCGGGAGTGGGAGCTGTTGGCACGGGCGGTGCGCGCGAATGTCCCGGTCCTGGGCATCTGCTTCGGCGCGCAGCTGCTGTGCCGGGTCCTCGGCGGGATGGTCCGGCCCGCCCCGGGCGGGCCGGAGATCGGCTGGTTGCGCGTCGACACGACCGAGCCGGACCTCGTCGAGCCGGGACCGTGGCTCGTCTGGCACCTCGACCTGATGGAGCCGGGCCCGGAGAGCACCGTCGTCGCGCGCACCGATGTCGGTGTGCAGGCCTTCCGGCACGGGCCGCACCTCGGCGTGCAGTTCCACCCCGAGGCCACGCTCGCGAGCGTGCGGGTGTGGGCCGAGCGCTACCGCGGGTCGCTCGACCGGCTCGGCCTCGACCCCACGGCCCTGCTCGAGGAGACCGAGCGGCGCGCCGCGCAGGCGCGCGCCCGGCTCGACGCCCTCGTCGACCGGATGCTCGCCCGGGCCGGGGTCGGGGTCTGATCCACTGTGGCCTCGGCGGTGCACGAGCCGAAGCCACGCCCGCAGCCGGAGCCCAGGCCGTAGCGTCGAGGCATGACTCCCGAATCGAACGGGCCCGGGCCGACCGACCGGTTGCGCGCCCTGCACGTGCCCGGCACGCCCTTGGTGCTGCCCAACGCGTGGGACGCGGCGACGGCGCGTGCGGTGGTGGCGGCGGGCTTCCCGGCCGTCGCCACCGCGAGCGCCGCCATCGCCCCCGCCCTCGGCTACGACGACCACGAGCAGACGCCGCCGGACGAGATGTTCGCGGCGGTGGCGCGGATAGCGGCGGCCGTGGACGTCCCGGTGACCGCCGACGTCGAACGCGGCTACCGGCTGCCCGCGGCCGAGATCGCCGCTCGGCTGTCCGCCGCGGGCGCCGTCGGGTGCAACCTCGAGGACACCGACGCCCGGACCGGCGGGCTCGCCCCGCTGTCCGAGCAGGTCGAGCTGCTCGCGGGCGTCCGGGCGGCCGCCCCGGACCTCGTGATCAACGCGCGGGTCGACGTGTTCCTGCACGGTTCGGGCCCCCGCGAGGAGCTCGTCGCGGAGGCGGTGCGGCGCGGGAGGGCGTACGTCGAGGCCGGGGCGGACTGCGTCTACCCGCTCGTGGTCGACGGGCTGGACCTCGACGTGGCGAGGGCGCTCGTCGACGGGATCGGCGCGCCGGTGAACCTCGCCTACCTGCCGGGCGGGCCGTCGCTCGCCGAGCTCGCCGGGGCCGGGGTGGCGCGGATCAGCTTCGGACCAGGGCTGTTCCGGCTGCTGCACGGCCACCTCGACGCCGCGCTGCGCACCATCGCGGCAGGCGGCGACCCCTACGCGCGCTGATCCGGGGCGGCTGGCGGGTAGGCCTCCTGGCGAGGCCCGGTTCAGCGCGGTGCGGCGTGGCGCAGGCCCGCGAGCGCGGCGACGACCGCGTCGCGGTAGGCGCGGGTCCGGTCGACGGCGTTGCCGGTCATCAGCCCGAAGTGGCCGTTGCCGGGCGCGCCGTCCGGGGCGGCGAGGACGCGCCGGCACGCCTCGCCGAGCTCGTGGCCGGCCAGCACGAGGTCCATGACGGGCTGCGGGACGACCATGCGGATCGTCGCGCCGAGGCCCTCCCGGCCGTCGGCGTCGACGACGCAGACCCAGCCGCAGTTGAACCAGCGGCCGTCGAGCTCCTGCAGGCCGCCCTCCAGGCCGACGCCGTGGTCGGCGCCCAGCGCCTCGCGGGCGCGCCGGGCGCGCATCCGGGCGCCGAGCCTGGTCTCGTCCTCGCTCAGCGGCTGGTCGGGGACCGACGAGTCGACCTCGCAGCCCTCGACGGAGCGCTGCTCGTCCGGTCGCAGCGCGGCGTACGCGAGCCGGACGGACTCGATCTTGACGGGGTTCTTCGAGCCGACGGCGACGAGCATCGCCCGACGATCGTACGGCGAGGCCGCACCGCCCGCGCCACGCGGGTCGTCACCGGCCGCCGGCTCGGCCCGTGAGCACCTCCTCGTCGAGCCCGAACACCCGGATCGCGATGTCCTGGAAGAACTCCTTCAGCTCTTCCGGGCTCAGCGGCAGGGCGTCCTGCATCCGCACCTCCTCGGGCACGTACTCGTACGGGTAGTCCATCGCGTACATCACGCGGTCGGCGCCGACGACCTCCCTGGCGTACATGATGGTGGGTGCCCACGGCATCCCGCTCGTGGTGAGCCAGATGTTGCGGCGGAAGTACTCGCTGATCTTCAGCTCCAGCGGCTTGATCGCCTCGTACCGCCTCGCCGCCACCTGGCCTGCGTGCATGTAGTCCAGCCGGTAGAACCAGTACGGCAGCGCCTCGCCGAGGTGGCCGACGACGAGCTTGAGCCGGGGGAACCGGTCGAACACACCCGAGGTGATCATCCGCAGGAGGTGGGTGGCGGTCTCGACGCCGAACCCGAAGATCGCGCCGTCGATCCCGGCCTCGTGCATCGGCCGGATCATGTCGTTCGGCGGCGTGTTCGGGTGCAGGTAGACCGGCACGTCCAGCGCTTCAGCGGCTTCGAGGAGCGGGCGGAAGCGCGGCTCGTCCAGGTAGTGGCCCTTGATGTGCGAGTTGCAGATCAGGCCCTTCAACCCCAGCGTGTTCACCGCCCTGTCCAGTTCGTCGACGGCCGACGGGATGTCGTCGAAGCCGACGGCGGCGAGCCCGGAGAACCGGGTGGGGTGCTTGCGCACGGCCTCGGCGATCCGCTCGTTGGCGAGCGTCGCCATCTCGCGGGCGTGCTTGTCCTCGAGCACCTGCGTGCCGGGCGAGGTCAGCGCGAGCACGGCGTGGTGGACTCCCGCGGCGTCCATCTCGGACAACCGGGTCTCACCGAGGTCGGTCAGCCGGCTGCGCACGAACCGGGGGCGTTCGGCGTCGCTGGTCAGGTAGTGGCCCATGAGGCTGCGGAAGCCGATGTCGTCGGTGTCGGGCAGCAGCTCGCGGTACAGGTCGAACAGCTCCGCGGGGGCGTAGGCCTCTTCTGTGGCGATCCGCAGGTAGCTCATCGTCATCCTTTCGCCGCAACGGGGGGTCCGGGCAGGTCCACAGCGGAGGAGAGGCGGCGGCGGAACACGACCAGCGCGGCGGCCGACGCCGCAGCGACGGCGGAGGCCACGACGAGGGCCGCGAAAACCACGCCCGTGGCGCCGTCGGTCCAGTCGAGCAGCCAGCCGATCAGGTAGGGGCCGAGGATGCCGCCGACGCGGCCGATGCCGAACATCATCCCGGTGCCCGTGCTGCGCAGGTGCGCCGGATAGGTCTGGGCGGCCAGCGTGTCCAGGGCCGACTGCCCGCCGATGATCCCGAGGCCCGCGAACCCGGTGGCGACCAGCGGGGCCACCGAACCACCGGTCACGCCCACCAGCGCCACCGCGAGCGTGGCGATCGCCATCAGCGTGACCAGGCCCTTGGCCAGGTCGGCGCGCATCGTGTCGCACAGGGTCGCGACCGTGATCCCGCCGACGATGCCGGCCAGCTGCAGGATCGCCAGGAACCAGAACGAGGCCGCGAACGTGTTGCCGCGCTGCTCCATCACCGACGGCAGCCACCCGGACAGGCCGTAGATGCAGAAGAGGATCATGAAGGCGCACACCCACAGCGCGATGCTGCTCGGCCGGAGCCGGCGCCCCACCACGGTGCCGAGCATCTCCGCTGTCGAGGCGCGTTCCCGCGGCTGCAGGAACCGCGCACCCTCGTAGTCGCGGTCCGGCCGGATCTTCGCGAGCGTGCGCGCGACGTCGGCGTGCCGCCCGCGCAGCACCAGGAACTGCACCGACTCCGGCAGCAGCGGGCGCAGCAGCACGGCGAGCAGCAGGGGCGCCGCGCCGATCCAGTACAGCGACCGCCACCCCGCCGTCGGCGTCACGTAGATCCCCACGAGCGAGGCGAGCACCCCGCCGAGGCAGAACCCGGCCAGTGCCGCGGCCACGACCCGGTTCGCCGACCGGGCCGGCGCGAACTCGTTGATGTAGGCCGTGCCCAACGGCATGATCACGCCGAGGAACAGGCCGGTCAGGAAGCGCATCAGGACGAACGAGCCGAACCCGTGCGCGGCCACGGCGGTCAGCAGGCTGAACAACCCGGCGCCCGCCAACGCGGCGAGCAACACCGGCCGTCGCCCCACCCGGTCGGCGATCGGGCCGTGGACCAGCGCGCCGACGAGGAACCCGATGAGGCCGGAGGAGACCAGGAACCCGGTCTCGCTGTGGCTGAGGTGCCACGGCTCAGCGGTGTAGTGGATGACGTAGGCCGGGTTGAGCGTGTCGTAGCCGTCGAACAGCAGAGCCAGCAGGACGGCGGAGACGAGCACCAGGTGGAAGCGGCCGAACCGGGCGCTTCGCAGTTCTCCGGTGGCATCGATCGGTTGCGTGGGCGACAAGGGACTCCTGCCTCTCGGGCACCGCGATGTGACCTCGGGACCGAGACAAGCACGCACTTCGAATCAGAGGAAGATCTTGCTTCTAGAATTCCGCTATGGCGAAACCGACGCTCGGATCGGTGGACAACGCGCTGCAGTTGGTGCAGCTGCTGGCCCAGCACCGGGCGCTACGCCTGTCCGAGGTGGCCGAGATGCTGGCCGTCGCCCCGTCCACAGCGCACCGCCTGCTGAACACGCTGCGCGCGCAGGGTTTCGCGGTGCAGGACAGCCGCAACGGCCCCTACCGGCCAGGTCCGGTGCTGGAGGAGATCGGGCTGGCTGCGGTGCACCGGTTCGACGTCCGTCAGGTGGCCAGGCCGGTGTTGGAGCGGCTGTGGACGCAGACGGGGGAGACGGTGAGCCTCGGCGTGCTCGAGGGCCGGGAGATCCGGTTCGTCGACGGGATCGAAGGGACCCGCACGGTGCGGGTCGGGAACCGCACGGGGGTGTGCATCCCGGCCCACTGCACCGCGGCGGGCAAGGCGATCATGGCGGTGCTGCCGCGGGCCGAGTTCCAGCGCCGGTTCGCCGGTCGGAGCCTGGAGCGGCGGACGGAGGCGTCGGTGTCGAGCTGGCCCGAACTGACCAGGGAGCTCGCCGCGATCCGCCGGGCCGGGTTCGCGATGAACGTCGAGGAGGGCGAACCCGGCGTATGCGCGGTCGGGGCGGCGGTACGGGACGCCACCGGGGTGCCGGTCGCGTCGGTCAACGTGGTGCTGCCGTCGAGCCGGATGCCGACCAAGCGGGTCGGGCGGTCGCTCGCCGGCATGGTCGTCGCCGCCGCCGGGGCGGTGTCGGAGGCGTTGCGGTCGGGCGGGTGAGCGCCTCTCGGGCCAGGCCGGGCTCGTGGCTTGTACGGACCGGCCGGTGTCAGGCGCCTGCGTCCGCGCCCGCCGCCTGCAGCAGCCGCTGCCGGGCCAGGCGCTCCACCAGCTCGGGGAGGGCGGGGCCGGGCGCGCCGCTCAGGTCGACCCGGCTCCCCACGACCACGCGGCTGATGACCGACGGTTGCACCCGCGGGGCGAACTCGGCGGACAGCCGGGCGACGGCCGCGGCGACCGCGGGGTCGTCGTGGACGACCGGGTCGACCGGGGAGTGGTTCGACGGCATGGACATCTCCGGGACGTTATCGGGCACCGTGCGGCGGGGAGCATCGCCGACACGCGGGGAGGCGGCAAGGGACTTACGACTCTTCGGGGGTCACCGACCCGGGGGTGGGCCGGCCGGTCCCGCGGACGAGGCGGCGTCCGCTGAGCCGCTGCAGCGGCACGGCGATCGTGTGCTCCGTGCGGTTGGGCGCCCAGGGCTCGGGAAGGCGGGTGGCGAGCTTGGCGAGGCGTTCGGGCACGACCACCTCGTAGGCCGCGCCGACGCCGAGCACCGTCCACCCGGTGCGGGTCTCGGGGTCGATCTGGTCGACCTGGAAGGCCACCACCGAGTTGCGGGCGGCGGCTGCGAGCTTGCTCCCGTCACCGGTGCGGAAGACGATCTCCTGGCCGTCCAGGAGGTAGTTGACCGGCAACGCGGCCGGGAGGGCGGCATCGGTGAAGACGACGCGGCCGATCTCGCTTCCCGCGAGCAGGCGAAGACACTCGGCCTCGTCGAGCTCGATCAACTCGGCGGTCGCCGCGGGGTCTGCGGATGCCACAGCCGCTCCTGTCCTTCGCACCCGTCTCTGTTGCACTCGGACCGGCGACCACGATGCCCTGCCGCTCGGCTTGCGGACAGGGTCGAAGGTCCCCATCGGGCGAGTTCCACGATCACGGGTCGATCACAGGGGCGGCGGTGGTGATCCGCCGACCCCGCGGAGAGCTCCCGCGGAGCTCTCCGCGGAGCGGGCGGGTGTCAGGCGAGCCGTCGTCGGCGCACCCCCGGGTGGTCGTGGACGGGGCGCAGCAGCAGGTCGTCGCGCTCGTCGTCGTCGCCGTGCAGCGTGGCGAGCACCCGTCGTTCCTCGAGCTCGACGGCAGCGGCGTTCGCCGAGCGCCGGTCCGCCTGCGGACGGGCCGGCATCTTCGGGGCTGGGTTCTTCGCCCGGGCTGCGCTCTTCGTCGCAGCGACCGTGGTCGAGTCCATCGTCCCTCCTCACTCGTCGTCGATACCGTCTCCCGGGCACCTCGGCGGCGACAGGGCAGGAAGGCCCGGTTTGTCGGGACGTGCCGCCCCGGCGTTGCGCCCGTCGGCGGGGGTCGCTCATCCGGTCGGGGCAGTTCAGCCGGAGCGACCGGGGCCCGCATGGCCGTTGGTCCGGGGTGTGGCCCGGTGGTACGACGGTGGGCCGTGCTGCGGGGCGAGCATCGTGGAGGTCCCAGTGCACCAGGAGCGCATGTCGCACGGCGACGGGGGACAGGACGGCGATGACCCCGCACGGGACGCCCCCGTGCGCGCGGACCCGTGGCCCGAGCCCCTCGGGGATCCCTTCGACGGGGACGCGGTCGTGCAGGTGCTGTTCCGCACCGCGCTCGACCTGCGCCTGCTGCGGTCGCAGGTCGACGGCGAGGCGCGCGACGAGCTCGACCGACTGCTCGAGGGGCTCGACGCATCGATCCGGCGCATCAGGGTGGCCGTGCTCGACCACCGCGGTCCCGGCTGACCCGGCGCCCTGGCGCGGTCCGCGCCACGTCCCGCCCCGGTCGGGACCTTCGGCCCTGGGGCGGCCCGGTGCCGCTGGAGAAGTCTGGGGTGGAGGGCGCGGGAACGCGCTCTCCGGCGGGGAGGGGGGTCGCGCACCGGGGTCACCGGCGTGCGGCGCAGGCCGCAACGGGTGCGTTCGGGCGGAACGCTCGGACGCACCCGTCCCCGGCACTCGCCTCCGGCGCTCCAGCCGCGCCGATCGCTGTCGGTCCTGCATCGCGCGTGTCCGCCGCACCCCGCCGGGCCGGTCCGTCCGGACCGGCGGCTGCCGCCCTGTCTTCACGAATCGCACCCCGGATCACGCGCGGCGGGCGCCATGATCAGGAGTGCACTTACACCTTAGCAATCAACTGACCTGCGCAAGTAGTGCTGCGGAGCCGAGCACCACCAGTGCGACGACCTTCGCCACCTCCAGCGCCACGTACCACAGGTGGGCCCGCGAGCGGCTCGGGTCGCCCCCGGCGAGCACCTCGTCCGAGCGGCGGGTGAGGACGGGGCGCACCACCGCGAGCTGCGCCACCAACAGCCCGCCCGCGAGCACCGCGGCGGCGAGCACCGGGACCGGGCGGGCGCCCGCCAGCGCGAGCGCGGCCCCGACGACCACCAGCAGCGCGATCTCCACCTTGTTCAGCGCGGCGAACACCAGCCGCCCGATGCCCAGACCGAGCTGGACCGTCACGCCCGGCGCCCGGAACTTCAGCGGCGCCTCGAGGAACGAGATCGCCAGCACCATGCCGAGCCAGGTGAAGGCTGCTGCCGCCACCACGTCCACGTCCCTGCGCTCCTTCCTGTGATCACGGTGTGTCGTACCCTCGACACGGTGAGTCGTGCAGCGGGCCCGGGCGGGTCGCCCGGGGCGGTGGGGTGACGAACGGCACGTCGGGCGGCGGCAAGGCCCCGCGGGGGCTCGGCCGGCCTCCACGATCGCCCGCCCCGACCGCTGTGACCAGCGACGATGGTCCCACCGGGAGAGGACTCCCGCCCCTAGGGGCCGAGGTCCCCAGCCGCTGACCCACCGCCCGCAGGACGGGGATCATCGGTCTCGGGATCGACGACGAAGGTGCGCCGAGGTGCGCAACGACGACGAAGGGAGGACGGCGTGCGCCCTGATCCGGACCAGGTTCCGGCGCCGGGTCGACTGCCGCGTCGCGGCACGGACCGCGTGGAGGACCTGGTGGCCTGGATCCTGTCTGCGGCGGCTCTGCTGCTGATCGTCGTCGCGGGAGTGGTCGGGTTGGCGGTGCACGGCAACGAGCTCGAACGCGCCGAGCAACAACGCGACACCACCTACGCGACGCGCGCGGTGCTGCTCGAGCCCGCGCCGGTGGAGGTCGGCGAGGGCGGGTGGCCGGTGCCCACCCGGGCGCTCGCGGCGTGGACCGACCGGTCCGGCCGGGAGCACCGCGGGATGGTGACCGTCGACGGGGCCCAGCCGGCCGGGGCGCAGGTCGAGGTCTGGGTGGACGACGCGGGCGAGATCACGAACCGCCCGCCGAGCGCGGCGAGCGCCGTCGTGGCCGGGGTCGCCGTCGCGGTCGGGATCCTGTGCGCGGGTGGCACGCTGCTCGTCGCCACCTGGCTCGGGGCGCGCTACCTCATCGGGCTCGTCAACGACCGGCGGTGGGAGCGCGAGTGGGCGGCCGTGGAGCCGCAGTGGCGGCGCAACCTGCTCTGAAGGGCGTTCCGGCCGTATCGGGTCCTTCCGCCCGTACACCCGGGCCCTTGGCCTCCGCCGCCGCGGCGCGGCCGCGCGCACCCTGGCGCGGTCCGCAGCTGCAGGGAGGTGGGCGGTGCTTCCGAGTCCCGAGCTCGTCGAGATGACCCGCGGCGAGTGCCTGCGACTGCTGGCGAGCGAGCGCGTGGGCAGGGTGGTGTTCACCGAGGGTGCGTTGCCCGCGGCCTGGCCGGTCGCCTACGTGCTCGACGGCGAGGAGGTCGTGTTCCGCGCCGCGCGGACCGGCCGGCTCGCCACCGCGACCGTGGGACGGGTGGTGGCGTTCGAGGTCGACCGGGTCGCGCCGGACACGCGGACCGGGTGGAGCGTGCTGGGCATCGGCGCCGCGTACGAGATCGTGGATCCCGCCCGGGTGCGGGACCTGGTGCGCCGCGGGCTGCCACCGTGGTCGCGGCGTTCCGACATCGCGGTCGGCATCCCGCTGCCCCTGCTGTCGGGCCGCCGGATCGGCCCTCGCTCCCGCGGCGCGCCCGCCGCGGCGGCACGGCGGTAACCGCCGCCGGTACCGGTTACGCGCGCGGGATCCGCCAGCGCACCGTGGTGCCCCGCGGGCGGCGGCGGGTGACGTGGCACTCGCCCTGGTGGCGTTCGGCGCGGCGACGCATGTTGTGCAGGCCGCTCGCGCGCGGGACGTCGCCGATGCCGACGCCGTCGTCGTGGACGGTCAGGACCAGCTGCTCGGGTTGGACGCTGAGCTCGACGGTCGCGTTCTTGGCGCGCGCGTGGCGGGCGACGTTCGCCAGCGACTCGCGCAGGACGGCGACGACGTCCTCCGCGACATCGGGCGGCAGCGTGTCCACCGGGCCTTCGAAGCGCACGGCCGGGTCGAACCCGAGGGCCTTGGCGGCGTCGGCGGCGACCTCGACCAGCTGGGCCCGCAGCCCGTCGGGGGCGGCGGTGCGCTGGTCGTGGAGCTCGAAGATCGTGGTGCGGATCTGGCTGATGGTGGCGTCGAGATCGGACACCGTGGCGAGGATCCGATCGGCCGCGCGGCCGGGGCCGAGGCTGGTCGCGACGCTCTGCAACGAAAGCCCTGCGGCGAAGAGGCGCTGGATGACCTGGTCGTGCAGGTCGGCGGCGATCCGGTCGCGTTCGTCGAGCATCGCGGCGCGCTGCTGCTCGGCGCGGGCCTGGGCCAGCTCGACGGCGATGGCGGCGTGGTTGGCGAAGCTGGTGGCCATGTCCAGGTCGGTGTCGGTGAACGCGAGCCGGCCGCGCTTGCGCACCGCGGCCAGCACGCCGCGCGGGCCCCTCGAACCGAGCAGCGGTACGACCATGACCGGTCCCACGTCGAGGCGGGTGACGTTGAGGGCCTCGCGCTCCTCGACGTCCTCCAGGTGCGGCAGCCGGAGCGGCTCGCCGCTGCCGAACACCCGGCCGACCAGGGTGCCCGCCACCGGAACCCGGGTGCCGCGGTGCACCCCCGACGGCTCGGCCTCGGCGACCTCGGCGATGCGCAGCTGGTCGTCCCCGGCGGGAAGGGACACGGTGATGAGGTCGGCCTTCGCGACCTCCATGCTCAGCCGGGCGATCAGCTCGAGCGGGGGGCGCCCGTCCTCCGCCTCGGGCGACAGCAGCTGGCGGGTGATCGTGGCGGTGGCCTGCAGCCATTCGCTACGGGTGCGGGCGGCCTCGTAGAGGCGCGCGTTCTGGATCGCGACCGCCGCCGTGGCGGCGATGGCGCTGCAGAGCTCCTCGTCCTCGGCGGTGAACGCGCCCTTGGTGCTCTCGGTCAGGTAGAGGTTGCCGAAGACCTCGTCGCGGATGAAGATCGGCACGCCGAGGAAGCTCGTCATCGGCGGGTGGCCGGGCGGGAAGCCCGCCGACCGCGGGTCGTCGGAGATGCGGGCCAGCCGGATCGGGCGCGGGTCGTCGATGAGCGCCCCGAGCAGCCCTTTGCCCTGCGGCAGGTGGCCGATGCGCTCCACCGTGCCCTCCGGGAGGGCGGTGTGGATGAACTCGGCCAGCCCGCCCGCGGGGGCGATCACGCCGAGCGCGGCGTACTTGGCGCCGACCAGCTCGCGCGCCGCGGCGACGATGCGCCGCAGCACCGCGGGCAGGTCGAGCCCGGCGATGACCATCTGGTTGGCCCGCAGGAGCCCGCGCAACCTGCCCTGGGTCGCCATGACCTCCTGGGCCCGCTCGACGAGCTGGGTGAGCAGCTGGTCGAGCTCCATGCGGGGCATGTCGGGGAACGTGAGCTCACCGGGGGCCGGGGTGGGGACCGATCCGGGGGCGACGCGGCGGACCGGACCCTGCGCGTACTGGCCGCCGCCCTCCTGGCGCAGGTCCTCCCCGCTGATCCTCGACGTCTGCTCCTCGGCAGGGTCCTTCTCCTCGGACGACATCCGCTCGTCGGATCGCACAGCACGCCTCTCGGGTCTCACCAGGCGGGGCGTGCTTCCGGTTGCCCCGCACGCCCATGCTGCTCGTCCCGGCCGGTATGCACAACGCGACAGCGGGACCGCCGGACCGGTGGGGCGGGACTTCCGGCCCTGCCGGGTGCCGAGCGGGCGGGGCAGTCTCGTGGTGTCGGAGCGAGCGGGCGTCCACGTCGCCGCTGTCGCGCGGGGGCGCACAGCGTGCGCGGCGCCCGGGCACCGGCGTGGACCGTTGACGGGCGGCCCACACCGGAGACCTCCGACACGGCCCGGGGGTTGCCGAGCTGCACTGGGGAGCGGGGCCCGGTGGCTCCCGGGCCCCGCTCCCGCAGCCGCCGCGGGTCGGGCGGGTCAGGTCGGCCAGGTCAGGCCGTCTGTGCGATCTCCTCTTCCAGCTCGTCGTCCACCTGCACGAACACGCCGGCGAGCGAGCGGACCAGATCGGTGGTGGTGACGACGCCCACGAGCTGGTCCTCCGCGGTGACGAGCACCGCGTCGGCCCCGGTCTCCTGCATGACGCGCGCGACCTCGGACCGGCGCGCCGTCGCGGCGACGGTCGGCGAGGGCCGCACGATCTCGGCGATCGGCCGCATCCAACGCCTGACCACGGGCCCGGAGATCAGCTGGTCCACGACGTCGGACTCGTGGAGGAGGCCGAGGCAGCGGGTCCGGTCCCGCACGGGCACCCGGTCCAGCACGGGCAGGTGCCGCACCCGGTTCTCGGCCATCAGCTTCAACGCGGTCGCGAGGCCTGCGTCCCACGCGATCGTGACGAGGGGTGCCGTGATCAGCTCCGTGACGAGCGGGTCGTCGTGGTCGTGCTCCGGCGCCGCTGCCCGTCGCCACGGGCGGGGCCAGGTCCTCGCGATCGTCATCGTCGAATCGACCCCCTCTCACCTCGATCTTCCCGATTACGAAGATGCCCCTTCGGCCCTGCCCCTGCCAGGGGCGGACGACCCGTGCGGCGGTGGCCGAGGTCGCCGGACGGCCCGGCCGGTGGGCGACCGACGGCTCCTCGGCTCGGGACCATCGCCCCTTCCGGGCGGGCGGCCGGATGTGGTCTGCGTCGGGCCGGGCCGAAACACCCCCGGACGGGGGCCCGTCGTCCCGTGGCGCCGCTCGCCGCGTCGGCGCACAGTGAGGGGTGCCCGGCGGGTCCTGCTGCCGGCGGCCGGAAGGAGGATCCGTGGAGACCCGCGCAGACCGCCCGGTGGTGGTGGGGGTGGACGCCTCGGACTCGGCCCGCGCCGCAGCGGGCTGGGCGGCTGACCTCGCCGCCGCCTGGGCCGCCCCGCTGCACCTCGTGCACGCCGTGCCCGACGGGTCACCCGAGGTGGGGTCGGCGCCGCCGGCGTGGCTCGTGGAGCTGACCGACGGGGCCCGGCGGGCCGGGGCGGCTGCGAGCCGCACCGAGGTCGCTGCGGGGGCCCCGGCCGACGTGCTCGCCCAGCGCGCGCCGCAGGCCGGGATGCTCGTGCTGGGCAGCTACGGCGACGGGGCCATCGCCGGCATGCTCGCCGGCCACGTCGCGCTGGCGCTCGCCGGGAACGTGCCCTGCCCGGTGGCCGTCGTGCGCGGCGCGGGCCCCGAGGCACCGCCTCCGCGCCGCGGCCCCGTGGTCGCGGGCGTCGACGGCTCCGCCACGGCCCGGGCCGCCGGCCTCCTCGCGGCGGACCTCGCCGCGCGGGCCGACACCGAGCTCGTGCTCGTGCTCGCCTGGACCGAGGTCGTCGATGCGGACGGGCGCCTGCGCCGCCGGGTGGACGAGGTCGGCCACGAGCGGGAGGCGGGGGAGCGGCTCGCGGCCGAGGCGCGCGCTGTCGGCGGGGCCCACCCCGGCCTGGACGTGCGCACCGAGCTGGTGCACGACACCCCGTTGCGGGCGCTCCTGCACCGTGCCCCCGACGCGCGGCTGCTCGTGGTCGGCCACCGCGGCCACCGGCCGGCGCGCGGCCTCGGGCTCGGCTCCACCAGCCGGGCGCTGGTCGAGTTCGCGCCCTGCCCGGTGGTGGTGACCCCGCCCGTCCCGGACGGCGCGGGCCCGTCGTGACCCGGGCCGGTCAGCCGCCGGTCAGCCCGGCGCGCACCGCGTTGGCGTAGCGGTCGTCGACCAGGACGGGGGTACGGCCGGCGGCGTCGAGGATCGAGGCCGCGATCGAGGCGCGGTAGCCGGAGCCGCAGTACACCCACACCTCGCCCTCGGGCACCTCGTCGAGCCGGGCGGTGAGCTCGTGCAACGGGACGTGCACCGAGCCGGCGACCGCGCCCGCGGCGCGCTCCTCGTCGCGCCGGGTGTCGAGCACCGTGATCCGGGATCCGGGCGCGGCCAGCGCGGCGGCCAGCCCGGGGAAGTCGCTGACCGGGTAGGAGCGCAGCGGATCCCCGCCGGCGAGCCGGCGGATCTCGCCGCAGGCGGCGCCGGACAGGTGGTCGATCCCGATCCGGACCAGCTCGCGGCGGGCCTGCGCCACCTGCTGCGGCGACTCCCCGATCAGGGTGAGCGGGGCGTCCCACGGGTGCAGCCAGCCGAGGTAGGTGACGAAGCTCGCAGACAGCTCGAACCCGAGCGAACCGGCCAGGTGCGCGGTGGCGAACGCGCCGCGCGGCCGCAGGTCCACCACCCACTCCCCGGCGGCGGCCCGCCTGCGCAGCTCGGCGGGGTCGACCGGTTCGGGCGGGGAGAGGTCGACCGGATCGGGCCCTCGCCGGTTGAGCGGCGCCATGTGGACGTAGTAGGCGGGGTGGGCCCCGAGCCCGGCGATCAGCGTCTCGACGAAGTCGGGCTCGGACATGACCAGCGCGGGGTTCACCCGCGCCTGCGCGCCGACGGTGGAGGCGCCGCCCGCGGTCGGGGTGGCCGCGCAGAAGCTGCCGAACCCGTGGGTGGGGTAGACCGGGGTCTCGGCGGGCAGCTCGGCGGCGAGCCGGCGCACCGAGCGGTACTGGGCGTGGGTGAGCGGGCGCGTGTCCTGCGGGCTCACCAGGTCGGTGCGCCCCGTGGCGCCGTAGAGCATCGAGCCGCCGGTGAACACACCCCGGGCCCGCCCCGCGGCGTCGAGCAGCACGTAGCTCACGTGGTGGTGGGTGTGCCCGGGGGTGTGCACCACGCGCAACCGCATCCGGCCGGCCTCGAGCACGTCCCCGTCGAGGACCTCCTGGTGCTCGAAGCGCAGGTCGTCACCCGCGCCGAGCACGTAGGTGGCCCCGGTGGAGCGCGCGAGCTCCAACCCGCCGGAGACGTAGTCGTTGTGCACGTGGGTCTCGACCACGTGGCTGAGCCGCAGCCCGGCGGCGTCGAGCCGGGCGGTGAACCGGTCGATGTCGCGCTGCGGGTCGACGACCACGGCGGTCCGCCCGTCGTGGGCGAGGTAGCTGCGGTCGCCGAGGCCCTCCGTCTCGACGGTCTCGACGTGCAGCGCCGCCACCGGGTCGGTGGGGACGCCTCCGGCCGGTGTCGCCTGGGTCATCACGGGCCCCTTCCGACGGGCGGACTTCCGCTCCGTCCGGCTCGTCCGCCGAGCCCGCGCCGTTACCCCGCCGCGGCCTCGAGCAGGAGGTCGGCCAGCTCGGCGGGACGGGTGAGCATGCAGTCGTGGCCGGTGCGCAGCTCGCGGACGCGGGTCGGCGCGCCGTCGGGCCGCGCCGCGGGGGCGGGCCTGCGTTGCATCCCGGGCGGCTCGCTGCCGACGCACAGGACGTAGGTCCGGGGGATCGACGCCTGGGCCGGGCTGTCCAGCTCGGCGGGTTCGGCGAAGCAGCGGACCGACTCGTCGCCCAGCGTGGTCTCGAGCCAGGCCACGTCGTCGGGGTCGGTGACGCCGAACAGGCCGATCGGCGCGGGGAGTGCGGGCGGCGGCGGGATGCGCCACGGCTCGTCGCCGCCCGAGGCCGCCTCGATCATCGGCCGCGTGGCGGGCACGACGTCGACGACCGTCTCGCCGTGCTCCGGCACCAACGCGTCGACGTACACCAGGCCGGCGAGGCGTTCGGGGATCCGGTTGGCCACCGACGAGATCACCATCCCCGCGTAGCTGTGCCCGACGAGGATGACGTCGCGCAGGTCCTCGGCGAGGACGAGCCCGACGACGTCGTCGACGTGGGTGGTCAGTCCGACCTCGGGGCCCAGCAGGTGCGCCTTGTCCCCGTGGCCGGTGAGCGAGGGTGCGAGGACCCGGTGGCCCTCCGCCGCGAGCAACGGGGCGACGCGCCGCCACACCCGCCCGTCGTGCCACGCGCCGTGGACGAGGAGGTACGTGTGGTGTCGGGTCGGCATGACGGCCCCTTCTCGTTGAGCGGTTGGGCGCGCGGGCCGCGTCCCGGGCACGAAGGCTAGGCAGCCGATGGGTGCCCATCGGTGACGTCCGGTCGGTGAGCCTGCGCCCCGGCCCTGCTCCCCGGCCCTGCCTTCCTCGCCGACTGCTCCCTAAAGCTGGTGATCGAGGTCGTTGCGAGCAAGCGGGCGGTGGTCACGATCTTCGCCCTCTCGGCCGCTCCCTCGTGGAGCCCAACGCGGCGCTGACGGAGTGGGCGAGGGCGGATGGCGAGGCCGTCGTCGCCTTCCAGCGGGCGCGGTCCGACCCTCCGGGGCACCCGCGACCCGGGAGTACGGCGGAGGCGGTGCGCAACCTTGCCACTGAGCGGCAACGAATGCTGGGGTCGGCCGGCGGACGCGGCCAGGATGGGCTCGGCACGACAGGTCGCAGGAGGGAGTCGCATGCCGCGGGACACGGTCGAGTCCGTGCGCGTCGAGGAGGTCGAGCTGATCTACCGCGTCGTGGGAGACGGTCCGGAGCTGGTGGTGCTGCTCCACGGCTGGCCGCAGACGCGCGCCTGTTGGCGGAAGGTCATCGGCCCGCTGAGCCGCGGCCGCACGGTGGTGGCCCCCGACCTGCGCGGGTACGGCGACTCGGGGCTCGCCGCGACCGGGTACGGCAAGCGCGCGACCGCGCGCGACCTGAGCGGCCTGATCCGGGCGTTGGGCCACGAATCCGCGATCGTCGTCGGCCACGACCGCGGCGCGCGGGTCGCCCACCGCTGGGCGCTCGACCGCCCGGCGGAGATCGACGCGCTGGTGCTGCTGGACATCCTGCCGACGCGCGTCGTGATGAACTCGTTCGACCGCGACTCGGCGAGCGCGATGTTCCACTGGTTCCTGCACCGGCACACCGACCTCGCGGAGACGTTGATCGCGGGCGACGTGGAGGCCTACCTGCGCCACTTCCTCGGCGGGGTGGTCGCCTCCGGGGCCGTCGACGAGGCGACGTTCCGGCACTACGTGGCCGCCTTCAGCGACCGGGCGCACCTGCGCGCGTCGCTGGAGGACTACCGGGAGGGCTTCACGTCGGACCTCGAGCTCGACGAGGCCGACCACGCCCGCGGGGCGCGGGTGCGGGCCCCGCTGCTCGCCCTCTGGGGCGGCCACGGCGGCCTCGCCGGCCGCGACGTCGTGGGGATCTGGAAGGAGCACCACGCCGATCCGGCGGCCGTGAGCGGGCACGCCCTGCCGTGCGGCCACTACCTCCCCGAGGAGGCGCCGCAGGGCGTCGTCGACGCGGTCGAGACGTTCCTCGCGCACCTCGAGCCGCGAGCGGGCGTGGCGTCGTGACCGTCCTCGACCTCTCCGCCGAAGAGCTGCTGACCACGACCCGCGCGGTCCGCCACCGCCTGGACCTGGACCGCCCCGTCGACCCGGCGCTGCTGCGCCGGTGCGTCGAGATCGCGCTGCAGGCGCCGAGCGGGCGCAACGAGCAGGGCTGGAACTTCGTGATCGTCACCGAGCCGGAGCGGCGCGCGGCGCTCGCCGAGCTGTGGCGGCGCGGCCTCGGGCAGGGCGACAGCTCGATGTCCGAGGCGGCGCTGCGCCGCGCCTACCGCACCCCGGGCTCGATGGAGAAGGTGTGGAGCGGGCTGCGCCACCTCGGCGCGAACCTGCACCGGGCGCCCGCGCTGGTGGTGCCGTGCATCGAGGGCCGCACGGACGGGCTCGGCGCCGACCGGCAGGCGAGCCGCTGGGCCTCGCTGCTGCCCGCGGTGTGGAGCTTCATGCTCGCCGCCCGCTTGCACGGTCTCGGCACCGTGTGGACCACCGGCAACATGGCGGTGGAGCGGGAGGTCGCTGAGCTGCTCGGGATCCCGTACGACTCCGTCATGCAGGCCGCGGTCATCCCGGTCGCCCACACGATCGGCACGGAGTTCACGCCCGCGCCCCGGGTGCCGGTCGACGAGGTCCTGCACTGGAACAAGTGGTAGCGGACCGAGCTCTGCGCGGGGTGGCCTGCTGACTGCCTGGTCGGCCCGAGCGCGCGGGGCGGTTGCCGGCCACCGCCGGGAACAACCCGCACCGGTTGCGCTCCGAGACGGCGTTCGCCACGCTCTGCGCCGCCGCACCCTCGCCGTCTCCTCCGGGCGCAGCGCCGGCACCGGCTCAACCGCGGCGGCGACCGACGAGCGAACGCCGCCCTCTAGCGGATCGTGCTCACCCGCCGCTATTCCGCGTGCGCCACCAGGAGGCAGCCTCACTCTCAGGTTCCGCGGAACCTGGTTTTCGTTGTTCCCCGTGCGCGGCTCCGGTGGGCCTCCTGGTGGCGCGGCGGATTGTGCGGGACCGCTCCTCGCAGGTCAAGGGCGCCTGTCGGCGTCCGCTCCGCGGATCGCTTCCCGACCCTTGACCTGCGAGCGTCTGCGGCCCCCTTTCGGGGAGGAATTCGCCGGGCAGGTTGGAGGCCTGCCCGTGTTCGCGCGGCGCCGCCAGGAGGCGGCTGCGTCGAATCTCGGGTTCCGCGGAACCTGATCCGCGCCCCCAAAGCTGTCGCACCCGGGTGTCATCCTCGTCTCACACATCCGGTGAGGGAGAATCCGATGTTCGGCACGGTCGACCCGTTCCCCCGGTTCGAGGCCCTGAGCGATCGCGATGTCGAGACCGGGTTGCTCGGTATCGCGGGGTACATCGCTGCTTGCTGCTCGACGACCGGACCGGCCTCCGATGCCCAGGTGCGTCACTCACGGCGCGGGACGGAGAGCGGTGCCAGTTCCCCGGCCGCCCCTCGGCCGGTGGCACCCGGCCGCAGCGGGCTCGTTGCGAACGGGCGTGCCCCTGAGCCGGGTACGGCCGTCCACGCAACCACGGAATTCGGTGGTGAACCCGACGCAACCACCCACCCGCGGCGAGGAGCCGGAATGCACCGGACCACTCGCCGCGGACGCACCTCCCTGGAGGGCGAGGCCTCAGACCGCGGTCAGCCCGCCGTCGACGAGGATCTCGACGCCTGTGACGTAGGAGGACTCGTCGCCGGCGAGGAACAGCACGACGTCGGCGACCTCGCGCACCTCTCCGGCTCGCTTCATCGGCACGCCTGCGATCTGCTTCGCCCGCCAGACCGGGTCCGCGGAGCCGCGGGAGGTGCGCATCGGCGGCAGCATGCCGGGCGCGACGGCGTTGACCCGGATGCCGTCGTCGGCGTAGTGCACCGCGGCGGTCCGGGTCATCGACTTCACGGCGGCCTTCGATGCGCCGTAGCCCAGGTGCACGCCGAGCTGGCCGATCGAGGCCGAGATCGACGACAGGTTCACGATCGAGCCGCCGCCGGTGCGGGCCATCGCGGCGGCGCCGTGCTTGATGCCGAGGAAGACGCCGCGCGCGTTGACCTGCATGAGCCGGTCGTAGAACTCGGTGCTGGTGAGGTCGGGGTCGAAGGTGCCGCTGATCCCGGCGTTGTTGACCAGCACGTCGAGCCGCCGGTACCGGGTGAGCACCTCCTCGATGGCGGCGACCCAGTCCGGCTCGGCGGACACGTCGAGGTGCAGGTGCATCGCCCGGCCGCCGTCCGCGCGGATCTTCTCGGCCACCGCGGCCGCGTCGCCGCCCTCGACGTCGGCGATGACGACAGTCGCGCCCTCCCGGGCGAACGTCTCGGCCGTGGCCCGGCCCATCCCGCCGGCGGCGCCGGTGATGAGGGCGATCTTGTCAGGCAGTCGCATGGCGGTTCCTTCCTCCGGTCAGCGGGTGGGCGGACGGCTCCTTCGGCGCGGTGCGGGCCCGCCGGCCCTTGATCGTCACGGCGAGGATGCAGACGGCGGCGGGGACGAGCAGGTTCAGGAACACCTGGCGGTAGCCCAGGCCCGCGGCGACGAGCACGGTGCCCGCGGCGGCGCCGCCGATGGCGCCGAACCGCGCGATGCCGGTGGCCCAGCTGGTCCCGGTGGCGCGGATCGAGGTGGGGTAGAAGGCGGCCGACAGGATCGGGAAGCCGGTGCCGACGGTGTTGGTGAACATGCCGAGCACGAACACCAGCGTGCCCAGGACGACCACGTCCTGCGGGGCGACGGCGATGAGCACGACCATGACGGCGGCGCAGCCCATCGCGGCGACGAGCGTGCGGTGCAGGCCGAAGCGGTCCATCAGCACGCCGATCCCGAGGTTGCCCAGCGTGCCGCCGGCCTGCAGCAGCAGCCCGATCGTCGCGGCGGCGGTCAGGGAGAAGCCGACATCGGTCATGAGGATCGGCAGCCAGCTGTTGGTCAGGTAGACGATGAAGAACGCCGCCACGAACCCGAGCCAGATCGTGAACGTCCCGAGGCGGAAGCCGCGCGCCACCAGCCCGGCGACGGGCAGGCCCGGCGGGACGGGCGGCTCGTCGAGCAGGAAGCGGGTGCCCGGCGCGACGGGCTCCGGCACGACGCGGCGGACCAATGCGGCCAGCTCGGCGTGGCGGGCCTCGTGGCGGGCGAGGTATTTCGGCGACTCCGGCAGCAGCGCCGCGACGACGGTGGCGTAGGCGACCGGGAGGACCCCGCCGACGACCAGAGCCCAGTGCCAGCTCGCGATCTGCACGGCCGCGCTGGTGAGGTAGCCGGCGAGCGCCCCGCCGAGGGTCATCCCGCAGTAGGTGAGCGCCATCATCGCGGCGCGCCGCCGGGCCGGGGCGAACTCGCTGACCAGCGTCGTGGCGTTGGGCAGGGCCGCGCCGAGCCCGATGCCGGTGAGCAGGCGCAGGATCGAGAACGACAGCACGTCGGTGGTGAGCGCGGTCGCCACGCTCATCAGCCCGAAGAACACCAGCGAGGCGATGATGACCCGGCGCCGCCCGACCCGGTCGGCGAAGGGGCCCGCGACGAGCGATCCGATCGCCAGGCCGAGCAACCCGCTGGTGACGACGGGGCCGAGCTCGCCCTTCGTGAGCCCCCAGTCGTCGAGCAGCGAGGGCGTGATGTAGCTGACGATGGCGACGTCGATCCCGTCGAGGGTCGCCACTCCCAGGCAGAGCAGCAGGACCCGGCGCTGGAACGGGCCGACCTTGTGCCGGTCGATGAGGCGTTGCAGGTCGAGAACGGGTGGTGCGGTCATCGGGTCCTCCGTTGGACGGGGCGGGGCGAGGCAGCGGGGGTCAGCGACCGGCCGCCTCGAGGTTCGTGGTCCAGGACGCGGGGGAGTAGCCGGTGCGGTCGAGGACCGCGGCGCCGGCGTCGAACGCGAGCCGGGCCGCCTCCGCGGCGGGGCGCGCGTCGAGGTCGTCGGAGAAGACCTCCACCGACGCGGGCGCGTGGACGCCGCGGTCGCGCAGCGCGCCGAGCAGGCCGAGCGTGTCACCGGTGCCGTGGCCGGGCAGCTGCCGGCGGTGCCGTGCCTCGTCGGCGAGGTCGGGGCCTGCCTCGGGCAGCACGTCGCACAGCTGCAGGGAGGTGATGGCGGAGGCGGGGACGCCGTCGAGGTCGGCGGGGGTGGCGCCGGAGCGGAACCAGTGCCACAGGTCGATCACGACCCCGCTGTTCGGCCGACCCGCCGCGGCCACCACCTCCCACGCCTCGCCGAAGGTGCGCACGTGGCTGTAGGGGAGGAACTCGAAGCCGACGAGCACGCCGTGCGCGGCGGCGCGGTCGCACAGCGCCCCGAACGGCTCGACGAGCTCCGCCGTCGGGTGCTCGAAGAACATCGGGACGTTGAGCTGCCGGACCCCGATCCGGTCGGCGAGGCGGAACACCGCCTCCTCCACCCGGTCCTCGCCCGCGGCCCAGTCCCAGGTGTGCTCCAGCTCCAGGACGCGCAGCCCGTGCCGGTCGAGCAGGTCGCGGATCTCCTCGTCGGACATCCCGGAGTCGACGTAGTCCGCGACCCGCAGCCCGAGGCCGGTGAAGCCGGCCGCCGCCGCGGCCGCCGCCCGGCTGGGCAGGTCGGCGAAGCGCAACGTGTTGGCGCTGCACGTGAGCGGGGCGGTCATGTCAGCCCTCCGCGCGCAGCGGGACGCCCGGCGTGCTCGACCCGGCGAGCCACTTCGCGCCCTCGTCGTAGAGGCGCTCGACCGCCTCCCCGGTGAGCCCGGGCAGCCCGGTCATCACCGCGAACCCGGCCTTGGTCTGCACGTAGCCGAGGTGGCGATAGCCGACCGGGAACCGGGCGAGCAGCTCCGGGTCGAGCGCGAGGGAGGCGGCCGGGTCGACCGGATCGAGGCGGTCCTTCTCGTAGATCGGCTGTCGCCGTACGATCTTCCACGCGCCGTCGGTGTCGCGCCGGCAGAAGTCGTAGAACCGGCCGGTGCACACCACGTCGACCTCGACCCCGTCGACGGTCGCGCGCTGGTTGATCGTCATCTTCGTCTGGGCGATCGCCCGGTCCTCGACGACGTCGGCGGAGTGCCCGCCGAGGAAGTGCAGGATGCTCACCCCGCTCTCGAAGCCCGCCTTGCTGCGCTCGATGAACTCCGTCGCCGGGCCCTGGAACCAGGTCGCGGTCATCCACCCGTCGGCGTCCCACACCGTGGCGAAGCGGTCCCAGTCGCCGGCGTCGCGCCACACGGCCCAGTTGTCCACCAGCTCACGCAGCGCCAGCCGGTCGTCCTGACTCGTCGACACGCTTCCTCGCCTCCTCGTTCGGTCGTACGTGGTCTCAGTCGATGCGGGGGGCGAGCTGCGTCCCGGCCGCGACGTGGAGGGTCTCCCCGGTGATGGCGCGGGCGCGGTCGGACAGCAGGAACGCCACCGCGTGCGCCACGTCGACCGGCTCCACCAGCCGCCCCAGCGGCGACGCCGCGGTGAACCGCCGCGCGTAGGCCTCGACGCACTCCTCGTCGCCCTTCACGGCGTTGAACGGGGTGCGCAGGAAGCTGGGCGCGACGACGTTCGCGGTGACCCCGAGCGGGCCGAGCTCGCGGCAGGCCGCGCGGGTCATGCCGACCAGGCCGGCCTTGGACGCCGAGTAGGACGCGGTCGAGCCGCCGCCGAGCCACACGCGCGAGCCGATCGACACCACCCGGCCGCCGCCGGCGCGCCGCCACGGCGGGATGCAGTGCTTGATCATCAGCGCCGCGCCGGTCAGGTTGACGTCGAGCGTGGCCTGCCAGTCGCCCAGCTCGAGGCCCTCCACGGAGTGCTGCGGTTCGACGCCCGCGTTGTTGACCAGCGCGTCGACCCGGCCCCACGCCGCGTCGACCCGCCCGACCGCCGTGCGCACGGACTCCTCGTCGGTGACGTCGACGGGCACGCCGAGAACCCGGTCGTCACCGCCTCGATCGTCACCGAACCCGGCGGCGGCTTCCACCGCCCCGTGCCGGTCCAGCAGGGCGACGCGGAAGCCGTCGCCGACCAGGACCCGCGCGATCGCGGTGCCCAGCCCGCCCGCGCCGCCGGTCACGATCGCGACCGGCGCGCTCACGACGCGCCGACCTGCGGCCGGGCCCGGGCGGCGAACCCGACGATGTCGCGGGTCAGCGCCTCGGGCATGGACGGCACGGGGGAGTGGCTCGACTCGAGCTCGCTCACCGTCCCCAGCCGGGCGGCCAGCGCGCGCTGCACCTCCGGCGTGCAGGCTCGGTCGAGGGTGCGGACGACGAAGTGCGACGGGACGTCCCGCCACGCCGCGCGCGTGACCAGGGTCAGCGCGACGAACCCCCAGCGCAGGCCGGGGGCGATGCCGTGGCGCGCCCAGAGGCCTTCGGGTTCCGTCCGTCCAGTGGCAACACGGTCCCGCTCGCGCCCCTGCGCGTGTTCGGCTCCGGGTTCGTGCAGCGCACCGCGGTCGTGAGGGTTCGGTCTCATCGTCGGGACCTCCTTGGTCGCGGGAGATCCTGCGGCGTGGTTCGGGGCCGCCGCCAGGAATCGTTGCCATCCAGTGGCAATGCGGCGGATACGCTCTGGTCGGTCGACGGCGAAGGAGGCGGTGTGGCGGGTCGGACCAGTACGCCCGGGCAGAGCGTGTCGCGGCGGTTGCTCGCCGTCCTGGACTGTTTCGACGTGGCGCACCCCGTGCTGTCGCTCACCGAGGTGGCCGCGCGCAGCGGTCTGCCGATCTCGACCGCGCGCCGGCTCATCACCGAGCTGCGCGAGTGGGGCGGGCTGGAGCGTCTCCGCGACGGCCGCTACCGGATCGGGATGCGGCTCTGGACGGTCGGGAGCCTCGCCCCGCAGCAGCGCGGCCTGCGGGAGGCGGCGCTGCCCGCGATGCACGACCTGTTCCAGGCGACGCAGGAGAACATCCAGCTGACGGTGCCCGACGGCACCGAGGCCCTGTGCATCGAGAAGATCTCCAGCGACCGGGCGGTGTCGACGATGACCCACGTCGGGGGCCGCCTCCCGCTGCACGCGACCGGGGTGGGCAAGGCCATCCTCGCGTTCTCGGGCAAGCAGCTGCTGCGCGCCGTCGTCGACGCGGGACTCGCCCGGATGACGCCGCACACGATCACCGAGCCCGGTCGGCTCGCCGCCGCGCTGGCCGAGGTCCGCCGCACGGGGGTGGCCTACTGCTACGAGGAGATGACCTTGGGTGCGGTGTCCGTCGCGGCGCCGGTCCTGTCCGTGGACGGGCGGGTCCGGGCGGCGCTCGGCATCGTGGCGCACTCCCGCGCGGCCGTCGACCGGCTCGCCCCCGCCGTGCGGACCGCGGCGCTGGGCATCGCGCGCGCCATGGGCTGACCGCACCGGTGCCGGTGCACCCGGGCGCTTGAGCGGCGAGATGGAAAGAGGGAGATCATGAGCGTGCCCCTGCCGCCGGCCTTCGCCCACCGGCGGATCGACGTCGACGGGGTCGGCATCCACTGCGCGGTCGCCGGCGACGGGCCGCCGCTGCTGCTCCTGCACGGCTACCCGCAGACCCACCTGATCTGGCACGAGGTGGCGCCCCGGCTCGCCGCCGAGCACACGGTGGTCCTCGCCGACCTGCGCGGCTACGGCGACAGCGACAAGCCCGCGCCCACCCCGGGCGACCGCGAGTACGCCAAGCGCGCCATGGCCGCCGACCAGGTCGGTCTCATGGCCGCGCTGGGGTTCGACCGGTTCTGCGTGGCCGGGCACGACCGCGGCGGCCGGGTCGCGCACCGCATGGCGCTGGACGCGCCGCATGCGGTGGCGGCGCTCGCGGTGCTCGACATCGTCCCGACCCGCTACACGTTCCAGCACGCCGACACCGCGTTCGGACTCGGCTACTACCACTGGTTCTTCCTCGCGGCGGGCAACGGCATCCCCGAGCGGCTCATCGGCAACGACCCCGGGTTCTGGATCACCGCGCGGATGAACGCCCGCCACCACGGCGGCACCCGCTTCGACCCGGCGGCCGTCGCGGAGTACGTGCGCTGCTTCTCCGACCCGGCCGCCATCGCCGCCTCCTGCGCCGACTACCGGGCCGCGGCGGGCGTCGACCTGGAGCACGACGACGCCGACGCCGCGGCGGGCCGCCGGGTCACGGCGCCGCTGCTCGCGCTCTGGGGCGCGCACAGCTTCGTCGGCCGCACCTACGACGTGCTCGCCGCGTGGCGCGAGTACGCCGACGACGTCTCCGGGGCGGCCCTGCCGGCCGACCACTACCTGCCCGAGGAGGCGCCGCACGAAGTCGCGCGGGCGCTCGGCGAGTTCTTCCGCGGGCGGTGATCCCTCAGCGGGGCGGGGGTGGTCGCGAACGAGCCGACGTGGGCGAGCGCGTCGTTCATCGCCGCGTCGAGCGGGGCACGTCGCGCATGGTGCGGCTGAGCAGGACCCCGCCCTGCAGCGCCGAGAGCAGCGCGGACGCGAGCTCGTCCAGGTCGGTGTCGGAGCGCAGCTCGCATGCCGGCGCTGACGCTGCGCGACCTCGAGCGCGACGGCCTGCTGGTGCACCCGACGGTGCCGCCGCAGGTGGAGCACGAGGCCGCCGAGATCGCCCGTGACCTGCTCGCCTCCACCCGCCAGCTGTCCGGGTGGGCCGAGCGCCACCACGCGGCGATGGCCGCGGCGCGGGCGGCCTACCACGCCCGCAACGGTGCCGGGCAGGATCCCGCCCCGACCACCGGACCGGACATTTCCCGGGCCCGTCCTGCCATGTGACCAGCGTCTTGTGGAGCCCGGCGGGGCGATACGACGATGCGGGCATGACCCCGGCGCGCACCCGCTCGACCACCCCGCGGTCGGGCCTGCCGTCGTTCGGCCTGGAGCTGTTCTGGCCGTCGCGCCGCGTCCACACCTTCGACGAGGGCTGTCGCTGACCGCGCACGTCAGCGACCTGCCAACCCTCGTTCCGGAGGAGACACCCATGTCGTCCCGTCGCCCCGTCCTGGGCGAGGACTGGGCCGCCACGATCACCGGCCTCGTCCTGCTCCTGCTCGTCCTCGCCGGCGTGATCCCCGGCTGGGTGGTGCCCTGATGGCCGGCGAGGAGGCCACCAGGCAGGAGAGCGTCGAGCAGCGGACCGAGGCGGCCGCGCCCGCGCCACCGCGGACCACCGGCGGCACGATCGCCGGGCTCGTCGTGCTCGTCGCGCTGGCCGCGGTGGTGCGGCTGCTCGACCAGACCCTGCCCGAGGCCACCGAGGACACCGCGATCGGCGGGGTCGTGTCGGTGATCGAGTACCCGGTGTACGCGATCCTGCTCGGCCTGCTCGGCAACCTCGTGCTCACCCGCCTCGGCCTGCGCGAGCGGCTGTCCGGCGCGTTCCGGACGGAGTTCTTCATCAAGACCGGCCTCGTGCTGCTCGGCGCGTCGATCAACCTCGCGACGATCGTCAGCGCGGCCGGGCCCGCGATCGTCCAGGCGGTCGTGCTGATCTCGATCGTGTTCGGCTTCACCTGGTGGCTGGGCGGGCGGCTCGGCCTCGACGACAAGCTGCGCGCCCTGCTGTCGACCGCGGTGTCGATCTGCGGGGTGAGCGCCGCGATCGCCGCCGCGGGCGCGGTGCAGGCCAAGCGGGAGCAGCTCGCCTACACCGCGAGCCTGGTGATCGTCTTCGCGCTGCCGTCGATCTTCCTGCTGCCGCTGCTCGCGAGCGGGCTCGGGCTCGAGCAGGCCGTGGCGGGCGCCTGGATCGGCGGCAACATCGACACCACCGCCGCGGTGACGGCGGCAGGCGCCATCGCGGGCGAACAGGCGCTGCAGCTGGCGGCCATCATCAAGAGCACCCAGAACGCCCTGCTCGGGGTCGTGGCGGTCGCGCTGACCGCCTACTTCGCGCTGGTCGTCGAGCGGAAGGGGGCCGCCCCGGCCCGGTCGTGGGGCCGCGACCTGTGGGAGCGGTTCCCCAAGTTCGTGCTCGGCTTCCTCGCCGCGTCGATCATCGCCACGGTGTTCCTCGCGAGCGGCGGCTCGAAGGACGCGATCTCGGCGGTGAACGACCTGCGCACGCTGTTCCTCATCCTGGCGTTCGTCTCGATCGGCCTCGAGTTCCGCGTCGCGCCGGTCCGCGAGGCGGGCTGGCGGCCCGTCGGGGTGTTCGCCGCCGCGACCGGCGTGAACCTCGTGGTCGGGCTCGGGCTCGCGGCCCTGCTGTTCACCGGGTTCCAGGTGGAGGCGTGAACGAGTTCCTCTGGTACATCCCCAACACCGTCGAGCCGGGTCACCGCGGCGACGACACGACCGACGGCTGGGGCACCCTCGACTACTCGGTGGACCTCGCCGAGGCCGCGGAGCGGCACGGCTGGGGCGGGGCGCTGATCGGCACCGGCTGGGGCCGCCCCGACACGTTCACCGTCGCCACGGCCATCGCCGCCCGCACCACGACGTTCCGGCCGCTCGTCGCGGTCCGGCCCGGCTACTGGCAGCCCGCCCACTTCGCGAGCGCCGCGGCCACGCTGGACCGCCTGTCCGGCGGGCGGTTGTACGTCAACGTGGTCACCGGGGTCGACGACCTCGCCGCCTACGGCGACGGCGAGTTCGACCCGGCGCGCCGCTACGACCGCACCCGCGAGTTCCTCCGGCTGGTCCGCAGGCTCTGGCACGAGGACGCAGTGACCTCCACCGGCGAGTTCTACCGGGTCGAGAACGCCACGCTGCGGCCCCGGCCGCTCGGCGCCGAGGACGGCCGGCACCCGCGGCTGTACTTCGGCGGCGCCTCGAGCGCCGCCGAGGAGGTCGCGGCCACCGAGGCCGACGTGCAGCTGTTCTGGGGTGAGCCGCTCGACGGCATCGCCGAGCGCATCGACCGGCTCACGCAGCTCTCGGCCACGCTCGGCCGCGAGCACCCGCCGCTGGAGTTCGGGCTGCGGATCACCACCGTCGTCCGGGACACCACCGACGAGGCGTGGCGCGCCGCCGAGGCGAAGGTGGAGCAGATGGCGAACCGGCGCGACGAGCCGCTGCGCGGCAGCCACAACGGCTCGGTCGGCCAGCAACGCCTGCTCGACCTCGTCGCGCGCGGCGACGTGCTCGACACCTGCCTGTACACCGCGCCGGGGCGCTACGGGGGCGGGGGCGCGGGGACGACCTGGCTGGTGGGCTCGGCCGCGGACGTCGCCGCCGCGCTGCGCCGCTACGCCGACCTCGGCATCACCCACTTCATCCTCTCCGACACGCCCTACCGGCAGGAGGTCGCGCGCACAGGGGACCGGTTGCTGGGCCTGCTGCGCGCACCGCAGGAGGCCTGAGCGCCGTCGTTCCGCGACGATGAGAATCGCCCTGCGGCCCGGTCTGCACATCACCGTGTTCGACCCGACGAGGAGGGAGCACGCCCATGACCGGGCCGCTCGACTCTGCACACGCGATCACCAAGCTCCCCGCCCAGGACCTGGATCGGGCCCGGCGCTTCTACCGCGACCGGCTCGGGCTCGAGCCGATCGAGGAACGCCGGGGCGGGCTGCGCTACGTGTGCGGCACGACGGAGTTCCACGTCTTCGCCTCGTCCGGGACGGCCTCGGGCTCCGCGACGCAGATGGGCTTCGAGGTGGAGGATCTCGCCGAGGCGGTCGCCGAGCTGCGCGCCCGCGGCGTGCGGTTCGAGGGCTTCGACATCCCCGGCTTCGGGGCCGAGGACGACATCGTCACCGCGCCCGACAACTACCCGAGCAAGGGCACCGGCGAGCGGGGCGCGTTCTTCTTCGACAGCGAGGGCAACCTCCTCGCCCTCGCCCAGGCGACCCGCTGACGGATCACCGCCTGCGGGCGCGGTAGGCCGCCGCGGCGTTGCGGTTGCCGCAGGCGGTGCTGCAGTAGCGGCGCGACCGGTTGCGCGACAGGTCGAGGACGATGCCCTCGCAGGTGCCGTCGGCGCAGACCGACAGCCGGCCGAGCTCGTCGGCGCGGATGAGGTCGATCATCGCCATGGCGGTCTCGGCGGCGATGCGGTCGGCGAGCGGGGAGTCCGGGTCCGCGACGTGGACGTGGTAGTCGAGCCCGTCGTGCCGGGCGAGCTGCGGGACGACGGCGTGCGCGGCGAGCAGCTCGTTCACCAGCTGTGCCGCCGTGTCCCGGTCGCTGGTCAGCAGCCTGCGCAGCGGGGCGCGCAGGGCGCGGACCGCGTCGAGCTCCCGGTCGTCGTGGGTGCGCGCGCCGCTGTAGCGGTGCTTGGCGCAGAAGGCGTCCAGCTGCGCGCGGTCGGTCAGCGTGTCCGGCTCCTCCGCCGAGTTCACGAGCTCCACCGCGGCCAGCAGCGCGGCGGTCGTGTCATGGGCGAAGGGCATGTTGACCCATTATGCTCCTCCGCGTAGCGTCATGAGTCATGGCGGCTTTCACTCATGACGCGCGGCTCGGTGCCGGGCTGGGTCTGGCGCTCGTGTCGGCGTCGTCGTTCGGGCTGGCCGGCTCGCTCGCCCGCGCCCTGCGCGACGCCGGGTGGACGCCGGCCGCCGCGGTCGCGGCCCGCGTGCTGCTGGCCGCGGTGGTGCTCGCCCCGATCGCGCTGGTGCAGCTGCGCGGCCGGTGGGGGCTGCTGCGCCGCACCGCCGGGGTGATCACCGCCTACGGGCTCGTCGCGATCGCCGGCTGCCAGCTCGCCTACTTCACCGCCGTCACGTACATGGAGGTCGGGGTCGCGCTGCTGGTCGAGTACACGGCCCCGGTCGCGGTCGTCGGCTGGCTGTGGCTGCGGCACCGCCAGCGGCCCGGACGGCTCACCGTGCTCGGCGCGCTGATCGCGATCGCCGGCCTGCTGCTGGTGCTCGACCTGCTCTCCGGCGCGCGGGCGAGCCTCGTCGGGATCCTCTGGGCGCTGGCCGCCATGGTCGGGGCGGCGAGCTACTTCGTGCTGTCGGCCCGCCGGGAGGACGGGCTGCCCGGCAGCGTGCTCGCCGCCGGCGGCCTCCTGCTGGGCGGGCTGGCGCTGGTCGCGGCCGGCGCGCTCGGCATCGTCCCGTTCGCGGTGTCCACCGCGGACGTGGCGTTCGTGGGCTTCACCGCCGGGTGGTGGCCCACGGTGCTCACGCTCGGCGTGGTGACCGCCGCCCTCGCCTACGCCGCCGGCATCGCCGCCACCCGCAGGCTCGGGTCGCGCCTGGCGTCGTTCGTGGGGCTCACCGAGGTGCTGATGGCGCTGCTGTTCGCCTGGCTGCTGCTGGGGGAGGCCCCGCGTCCGATCCAGCTGGTCGGCGGCGCGCTGATCCTGATCGGCGTCGTGGTCGTCCGCCTCGGCGAGCCGGTGCGCGCACCCGAGCCCGCCGCCGCGCGGACCTGAACGGGGATGGTTCGGATCAGCGGGCGAGCACGTGGCGCACCGTTGCGACCGGGTCCTGGGCTGGCGCGATCACCAGGCCGCTGACCAGCGGCTCGACCGCCGCCGCGAGCTCCGCCGCCAGCTCCAGCCCGGCCGCCGCCCCCGCGGCGCCCGCCCGCTCCAGCCGGGCCAGCACGGCGTCGGGGATGTGCACG
This sequence comes from Pseudonocardia sp., assembly GCF_035305885.1. Lineage (GTDB taxonomy): Bacteria > Actinomycetota > Actinomycetes > Mycobacteriales > Pseudonocardiaceae > Pseudonocardia. Next base: position 7,414 of record NZ_DATGOP010000018.1, on the reverse strand, counting down.
TCCGGCACCTCGTGCGCGAGGAACTCCGCCTCCTCGAACCCGGTCAGCGGGCGGATGGCGGCGAGCACGGGCGGCCGGTCGTCGCCGATCGCGTCGAGCAGGCGTTGCAGGTCGTCGACGTCGTAGAGCGGGCGGGTGATCAGGAACTGGGCCCCGGCGGCGATCTTCGCGCGGGCGCGGGCGGCGGCCTGGGCGAGGTCGCGGCAGCCGGGGTTGATCCGGGTGCCGATCTCGAAGTCGGTCTTGGCGGGCAGCTGCAGGCCGTAGAAGTCGGTGCCCTCGTTGAGCCCGGCGAGCAGCTCGATCAGCCCGATCGCGTCGACGTCCCAGACTCCGTCCACGTGCGGGTAGTCGCCGAGCAGGGGCGGGCTGCCGGTCTCGCAGACGATGCGCTGCAGCCCCAGCGCGTGCGCCCCGAGCAGGTCGGCCTGCAGCGCCATGATCGTCCGGTCCCAGGTGGTGACCGTCGCCATGACCTCGACGCCGAGCTGCTGGTGCAGGGTCAGAGCCAGGTCGGCTGGGGTGACGCGGGCGCCCACCCCGGTGCCCGCGCCGACGCAGAGCAGGGTGACCCCCAGATCGGTGAGCCGTGCGGCCAGCTCCGCGGTCTCGTCGACGGTCGCCCCGACCTCCGGCGTGAGCTCGACGACCACCGACCCGGCGGCGGCGACCGACGGGGCCGTGGCGGGGGCGGGCGCCGGGACCGGGGCGGCGGGCGGGGCGGCTAGCCGCGGGGTGGTGCGCGCCGGGTGCCGCGCGGCCATCTCGACGACGGCGGCGAGCTGGGTCGGGGTCGTCCCGCAGCAGCCGCCGACGACGGATGCGCCCGTGTCGAGCAGCTCGCGGACGTACCGCACGAGGTACTCCGCGTCGATGTCGTACTCGAACCGGGCGGGGCCGGTGCGCCGGGGCAGCCCGGCGTTCGGCAGCGCGGTGAGCGGGAGGTCGGTGTGCGCGCGCAGCTCGCGCACGACCGCCAGCATCCGCTGCGGCCCGATCGTGCAGTTGGTGCCCAGCGCCGCGATCGGGGTGCCCGCGAGCGCGGACGCGACCTCCGCGGGTGTGTGCCCGCTGAGCGTGCGCGCGTCGGGCCCGAAGGTCGCCTGCGCGACGACGGGGATCTCGACCGCGCCGAGGGCGACCTCGACGGCCTCGAGCAGCTCGTCGAGGTAGCCGAACGTCTCCAGCTGGATCAGGTCGACGCCGGCGGCCGCGAGCGCGGTGATCTGCTCGCGCAGCGCGTCGGCGCGGGCGGCGCGCCCGATCCGCCTGCGCTGGTGCACGCTCACCGCGGGGGCGACCGACCCGGCGACGAGGATCCGCCCGCCCGCCGCGGCCTCCCGGGCGATGCGGGCCGCGCTGTGGTTGATCTCCTCGGTCTTCTCGGCGAGGCCGTGCTCGGCGAGCCGCAGGCGGGAGGCGCCGAAGGTGTTCGTCTGGATGATGTCGACCCCGGCGTCGACGTAGCTGTCGTGCACCGCGCGCACGAGCGCGGGGTCCGACAGCGAGATCGCCGGCAGGGCCTGGTCGAGCGCGTTGCCCGCCGCGTGCAGCATCGTCCCCATCGCGCCGTCGGCGACGAGGGTGCGCTCGGCGAGGAGGGAGCGGAACTCGGCGGCCGTCATCGGGGTCATCGCGCGTTCAGCCCTTCCAGGATCTCGACGGCCACCTCGACCATGAGCCGGTCCCGCTGCAGGTCCAGCCGCAGGCCGGTGATCTCCTCCACCCGCCGCAGCCGGTAGGCGACGGTGTTGGGGTGCACGTGGAGCCGCTTCGCGGCGCGGCTCGGGCTGCCCAGCTCCTCGAAGTACACCGACAGCGTCGCGACGTAGTCGGTGCCCGCCGCCTCGTCCTCCCGGACCAGGTCGCCGATGACGTCGTCGGCGAACGCCCGCAGCTCGGCGACGTCGGGGAACCGCAGCAGGAGCCGGTGGATGCCGAGCTCGGAGAACAGCACGACCCGCCCGGTGCCCATCCGTTCGCCGGAGGCGGCCGCGCGCCGCGCCTCGGAGTAGGAGCTCGCGATGTCGGCCGCGGGCCGGTAGGCGTTGCCGATCCCGATGGCGGCGACCGTGAGCCCGCGCTTGGCCAGCCCGGCGATGCAGTCGGTCGCGATGCGCCGCGCGCGCTCGGTGGCGCTCACCCCGCCGTGCTCGGGGACGATCGCCACCACCTCGTCGGTGCGGGTGGCGAGGATCGCGTCGCCCGCGAGCCGGGCGAGCAGGCCCTCGACGGCGGGCTGCGGCGCGGCCCGGCCGCCCGTGCCGAGCGCGACGGACACGACCGCGTGGTGGCGCGACTCGTCGTAGCCGAGGTGCTTGGCCCACCGGGACGCCTCGCCGTCGTCCTGCCCGCGGTGCAGCAGCAGGCCCTCGACGAGCTCCCGGCGGGCCCGGCCGGCCGCGGCGGTGACGACGACCTCCCGCCCCAGCAGTACCCCGCACACCATCGCGGCGTGCTCGCAGGCGAGCAGCATCAGGTCGTCGCCCATCCCGCCCGCGTCGCCCTCCACCGCGTCGGTGACCGCGACGAGGTAGCCGGCCACCTCGTCGCCGACCGACACCGGGGCGACGAGCACCGAGCCGCTGCGCCCGCGCCCCGGGACGCGCAGGGCCCGCCGGTTGCGGGCCGCCGCGGTGAGGACGCCCTTGAAGCCGGCGGTGCCCGAGTGGTGGCGAGCGCGGGCGACGACGCCGTCGGCGTCTCCTCCCGTCGCGATCACCTCGAGCCCGCGGTCGAGCACGGCCACCGACGAGCGCGTGTTCGCCGCGAGGAACCGCAGCACCGGTTCCAGGTCGGTCTGCTGCGCCGCGGCCGCGGACAGGTGGCTGCACATCGCGACGAGCCGCCGCAGCCGGACCAACTCGTCGGCGCCGTCCGCCTGCCCCATTCCAGCCACCGGAGAACGGGCGGGGGACAGCCGATCCGGGAATGCGTCGGCGGCCGACATGGGTGGACCCTACGGCGCGGTTCGCGTCCGGGGCAACGCGCGCGTCGGGGCCGCGACGGTCGTTGTCGAACCCCACAACCGCGACGCGGCTGGCGTTGGGGTCGCGGCACAACGGCTCGTACCGCCGCCGTCGGCGCAGGCCACGGCCCCGGCGGACGACGCCGGTCGAGGGGGTCGCGTTGTGGCCGACCACAGCGGAACGGCCAGGAGGTTTGAGGCGCGGCCCGAAGACCCGGACCCCGTCGGCCTGCCAACCTGATCGCGAACCAACGCAGGAACGGTCGGCGAAATGCAGGCGGACCGGGTTTCCGGCGTTGCCGTGGATGCGGCGGAATCGCCCGGCGGGCCAGCCGCCGGAATTCCGCACCGCATTCCCGAGGAACGTGAAGGGCGATCGATGATGCTCGTGGATTTCCGGCCGCACACCAGGCTCCGGGGGAACGCCCCCGTCGACCTGTCGACCTCGCTGGTGCCCGTCGTGGAGGCCCTCGCCGAGGGGTCGGTGGACCTGGCGAAGGTGCGGGTCGTCTCCGACTGGGTGCAGTACCGGGAGAACTTCCGCGACGTCGTGGACGTGCGCCCGATCCTGCACTCCGCGCCCGGGGGTGCCGCCTCCGGCGCCCCCGTCCCGATGGGGGTGCGCGAGGACGACCTCGAGGTCGCCGTCGACGTGCGGCGCAGCGACGGCGTCCCGCTCAAGGAGCTGACCGCGGCCCGGCTGCGCGGCGCCCCGGACCGGGTGGTGCTGGAGGACTGGGGCCGCGGCAGCGAGTCGCTCATCTGGGACTTCAACGCCCTCTACTGGTCGGCGCTCGAGCTGTGGGAGAAGGCCACCGGCCGCGGGTACGAGCAGGCGCTGCCGGGCGGGGAGAGCGACGCGCGCAACCGGGACGCCGCGCGGGAGCTGGTCGACGGGCTGTTCGCCGTGTGGGACCGGCTGTCGGCCGCCGGTGCGCTGCCCGACGAGCTCTACGTCGTCGAGCTCGGGGTGGGCAACGGCGGCCAGGCCAAGGTGTTCCTCGACGAGTTCGCCGCGCGCGACCGCGAGCACGGCGCCGGCTACTACCGGCGCCTGCACTACCTCATGTGCGACTACTCGCCGCACGTGCTCGACCTCGCCCGCCAGACCGTGGCCGAGCACATCGCGCACGTCAGCTCGTTCGCCCTCGACGCCACCCGGCCCCGGACCTCGCTGGGCTTCCTGCAGTACAAGGCGTTCCTGGTTTACGTCTCCAACGTCTACGACAACCTGCCCACCGACGAGGTCGCCCAGCTCGGCGGGCGGACCTACGAGGTGCAGACCCGCACCTACCTGCCCGCCGACCCGGCCGCGGAGCTGGCCGACTCGGTCGGCGCGCGCACCGAGGACCTCCCGGCGCTGGTGCACAAGCTCCTGCGGCTGGGTCCCGCCCTGCTGCCCGACGCCGCGCCGGCGCACTTCTCCGATGTCGAGTCGGCGGTGGAGTTCTGGCGGCGCACCTGGTCGGCGCTGCGCCTGGAGGAGCGCTACGTCCCCCTGCCCGGGCTGGACACCTACCGGCTCGTGCCGGACGACGACCTGGGCGGGCAGCTCCCGCTCACCGGCGAGCTGCTGCGCCCGCTGCTGGAGTCGGGCGCGGACGTGCGGATGCACGTCTCGGGCGGGGCGCTCGCCAGCTTCGTCGACAGCCTCACGCTGCTGCACCCGTTCGGCAGGCTCGTCTGCCACGACCTGTTCGTCACCGACATCGACGCCTACCGGACCCACTTCCGCGGGCCCGGCAAGTACGACGGCTCGGTCGTCAACTGGGTGAACGGGCCGCTGCTCGCGCACGTGGGCCGCCGGCGCGGTTTCGACGTGCACTACGAGCGGTTCCGCCACCGCAGCGGCGGCAACATCGTCACGATGACCGCGCAGGTGCGGGACTGATGGACGGCCTGCCCCTGCTGCCCACCACCGTCGTCGGCTCCTACCCGGTGCCGGAGTGGATGGAGCGGCTCAAGACCGAGTACTTCCGCGGGCGCATGAGCCACGCCCAGCTGCAGGACGTGCACGAGATGGCGATCAAGGCCGCGCTGCGCGACCAGGAGCTGGCCGGGATCGACATCGTGTCCGACGGCGAGCTGCGCCGCGACAACGACCTCGACTACTTCCTCGCCCGCCTGCCCGGCATCGAGATCCCGCACACCGCGAAGGACTTCTACTTCGACTACTACGACACCCGGGTGCGCGCCCCGCTGCCCCCGCCCACGGGCGACGCGCCGCTGGGGCTCGCCGACGACTTCGCGTTCACCGCGGCCCAGACCGACCGGCCGATCAAGTTCTCGTTCACCGGCCCGTTCTCGCTGGCCCGCCGGGTGCACAACGAGGCGTACGCCGACCGGCGGGACCTGGTGTTCGCGATCGCCCGCCACCTCAACGCCGAGGCGCACGCGCTCGCGGCGCGCGGCGCGCGGCTGCTGCAGATCGACGAGCCGTTCCTCGCCGGCTACCCGCACGAGGCGGAGACGGCGGTCGAGGCGGTCAACATCGTCACCGAGGGCGTCGACGTCACCTGGGGCCTGCACGTCTGCTACGGCAACCGCTACGCCCGCCCGTCCTGGGAGGGGCACTACGACTTCCTGTTCCCCGCCGTGCTCGACGCCCGCGTGGACCAGCTCGTGCTCGAGTTCGCCCGCAAGGGCTACGACGACCTGACCGTCGTCGCCAAGCACGGGTGGGACCGCGCGGTCGGCGTGGGGGTCGTCGACGTCAAGACCAACCACGTCGAGACCCCCGACCTCGTCGCCTCCCGCATCCGCGGGGCGCTCGAGCTCGTGCCCGCCGAGCGCCTGGTGATCAACCCCGACTGCGGGCTGCGCAACGTCACCGGCGCCGTCGCCAGGGCGAAGCTCGCGGCCATGGTCTCCGGCGCCGCGCAGGTCCGCGGGGAGCTCACCGGCGCCCCCGACCCCGACCCCGAACCCGATCCGGACGCCCCCCGAGGAGGAGCGACGCGATGACCCAGTCCGAGCCGCACGAGTACCTGTTCACCTCGGAGTCGGTGACCGAAGGACACCCGGACAAGATCGCCGACGCGATCTCGGACGCGGTCCTCGACGCCGCGCTCGCGAACGACCCGCTCTCGCGGGTGGCGTGCGAGACGCTGATCACCACCGGCATGGTGGTGCTCGCCGGGGAGATCACCACCCCGCAGCAGCTGGACTACACGCAGATCGTCCGCGACACCGTCAACCGCATCGGCTACGACGACGGCCGCTACGGCTTCGACGGGCACAACTGCGCGGTGCTCGTGGCGCTGGACAAGCAGTCGCCGGACATCGCCCAGGGCGTCGACGAGGCGCACGAGCACCGCGGCCGCCTCTCCGAGGACGAGCTGGACCGGGCGGGCGCCGGTGACCAGGGGATGATGTTCGGCTACGCCACCGACGAGACGCCCGAGTACATGCCGATGCCGATCGCGCTCGCGCACCGGCTCTCGCGGCGGCTCGCCGTGGTGCGCAAGGACGGCACGCTCTCGTACCTGCGCCCGGACGGCAAGACCCAGGTGTCGGTCCGCTACGTCGACGGGGTGCCGGTCGCCGTCGAGCGGGTGCTGATCTCCACCCAGCACGCCGAGGAGGCGACCTCCGAGCAGATCCGCGAGGACCTGTGGCGCCACGTCGTCACCTCCGAGCTGCCGGAGGAGCTCTACGACGCCGCCGCGCTGAAGACCGACCTGCTGGTCAACCCGACCGGCCGGTTCGTCATCGGCGGTCCGGTCGGCGACGCGGGGCTGACCGGACGCAAGATCATCGTGGACACCTACGGCGGGTTCGCCCGGCACGGCGGGGGAGCGTTCTCCGGCAAGGACCCGTCCAAGGTGGACCGCTCGGCCGCGTATGCGGCGCGCCACGTCGCCAAGAACGTCGTCGCCGCCGGGCTCGCCCGCCGCGCCGAGGTGCAGGTCGCCTACGCGATCGGGGTCGCCCGGCCGGTCTCGCTGATGGTGGAGACGTTCGGCACCGAGCAGGTCGACCGCCGCCTGATCGAGAAGCTCGTCGCCGAGCACTTCGACCTGCGCCCCGCCGCGTTCCGCGGCTACCTCGACCTGCACCGCCCGATCTACTCGCCGACCTCGGCGTACGGCCACTTCGGCCGCACCGACGTCGACCTGCCCTGGGAACGCACCGACCGGGCCGCGGCGCTGCGTGCCGCCGCCGGCCTCGCCTGAGAGGAACGAGATGACGCTCGTCGACAGCTCCGTCCCCGCCTACGCCGGGACCCGCAACGGCATCGAGTTCGCCGTGGCCGATCTGGGCCTGGCGGAGTTCGGTCGCAAGGAGATCCGGCTCGCCGAGCATGAGATGCCGGGTTTGATGGCGTTGCGGCGTGAGTACGCCGAGGCGCGTCCGTTGCACGGGGCGCGGATCGCGGGTTCGTTGCACATGACGGTGCAGACCGCGGTGTTGATCGAGACGCTGGTGGCGCTCGGGGCCGAGGTG